>JBGSVJ010000027.1:0-42370 GCA_041753015.1 Anaerolineae bacterium | reverse complement strand
TCTCTCCGCGCAGCACCTCCATCACCGTTTCAAATTTGAATTGCGCCGTAAACTTGCGGCGTTTCTGTGCCATCGTTTCTGGACTCCTTGACCCCATGATACTCTCTTATTGGGTCTTCCAGTTTTTCCGCCGCACTACACATCCAACCCCAATTCAGCGTCGAGTTCGCCCATTTCCCGCAGTAATTCCAGTGTTCGGAACGCCTCTTCTTCATCTACTTTACTGATCGCAAAACCCACATGGATCATGGTGTAATCGCCCACATGCGGGCTATCCAAATAAGCGAGACAGGCTTCTTTGACAACACCTCCAAAGTCCACTTTTCCCATCAACAGACCCGCAACTTCATAAATCGCTGTGATTTTTCCGGGTATTGCCAGACACATCTTGCGCCCTTTCACAAATCATGCTTCCGTTTCAATATCGATTGCATCCAGCCGAAATTCGTCATCGGCTGCTACCTGTACACGAGCGCTTTGGCAGGCAGGACAAACGAACGTTTCTGTTTCGGCTTGAAAGCTGTAACCACACTCAAAACACATCATTCGGCTGGGAACACGCTCAAAATGCAGCGCTGCGCCCTCAGCAATAGTTCCCCGGCTGATCAAGCCCCAATAAAGCTGTACCGAGTCTTCCATAATTGTCGATTGGCTGCCGATCACAAGATATAAGTGGGAAATATGCCGCGCATTCTGTTCTTCAGCATAGTGAAGTGCAATGTTCAAGATGCTTTGTGTGATGGGTAATTCATGCATGCCTTGACCCCAACATGATACCCTGAGTCAGCAGGCGTATTTGTGCAGTCGTTTGGGGATGTTCCACAAAAGCGAGAAATTTCACCCCGACAGGTGTTGAAACGCTGCTGGTGGATGCGGCAAGGTGTACATGCGTGGTCAGTTGAACATCCCGAATATCCACGACGCGCAGTAGACCATTCGCCATTGCCGGTGCAGCCTCTAGCAGCGAGATAAACGACAGCCCGATTCCGTGCTCAACTGCTCCGATCAGCGCGCTGTGACTGCCGATCTCCATGCGAATGCGCAAATCCTTGATGTCAATCCCAAACGGGCGCAGTGCATCGCCCACCGCATAGCGGCACGCTGATCGCTGGTCTTGGCAGACGAACTCGTAATCGAGCAGTTCTTGAGGCTCTATAACGCGGGGAATCGTGACCGAGGATGTATTCGGCGCAACCAGCACAACCCAATCTTCAAAGAATGGCGTACACGTCACTTGCTCACAGCGGTTGACGACGTTCATCACCCCGAAATCAAATTCGCCGCTGGTCAGCTTGGCGATCAACTCGTCTTGGCTGACCAGCGGAAGCGCAATTTGCACATGTGGGTAAAGCTTTTGGAACCGCGCGAGCAGATAGACCAGCACGCGATTCGCTGAGGGGACGCTCGTGCCAATCGTCAGATGCCCCATCACTTCGCCGTTGGAGCCGCGTAACAGTTTTTCGGCATCGACCGTCATTTCGATGATTCGGCGTGCGTGCGGGACGAGCGCTTGCCCGGCTTTCGTCAGCCGAACCGAGCGCCCCTGCCGATCAAAAAGCTGGACTTGGAGATAATCCTCTAGCGTCTTGATCTGCATACTTACGGCAGGTTGAGTCATATTCAGCGCATGAGCCGCAGCCGTAAAGCTGTTCGTCTTCGCCGCTTCATAGAATACCTGCAAGGCATGAACATCTAGCATAGCTGCTCCGCTAGCAGCACTGGCTCATTCGAGTAGTGCTACTGCTATATCAGACGGGGTGACTCCCGGCGCTTCTACCTTTTGCTTTTCAAAGAAGCGCGAAATTTCCACTTCGACCACGCTGGAGTCGGCGGCAACGCCCTCAAGTGCTGCTTCCAATTCCGGCAGGCTGGTTTGCGGGTACAGGAAGAAGTCACCGGAAAGGTGAACACTTGTCAGCTTGCCATCCCGCTCGATTACCGTCGCGCGGATCAACCCGCCCGGTGACTTGAACGCCCGCTCGATCACGCGCACCCCTTCCGCAATCCGCACAGACCGGAGATCGGCTTTGCGGCGGTCATTCGCCGTCAGCCAACCGGGATCGCTGAACTGCTCACGCCACAGACGTTCAGCTTCGGCGCGCAGTTCTGCGTCAACTTCGCGTGGGGTTAACGTCCCCAACAACGGCTCGTAACGTTCAATCAAGCGTGCCGAAAGCTGCTCCAGCGTCGGCATCCGATCGCCCAGTTCACGTTTGAGCGTGGTCAGCGCGTCTGACAGCGATTTTTTCACTTTGTCGCGGAATTTCTCATCCGGCACGCGCAGACTCTTCGCCATCATTTCGAAATTGAAGTCCATTAGGAAATTACCGACGAGGATCATCATGCCGTTGATCTCGGCGGCACCGTTGCCGGAGATTTTGCGATTTTCTACGATGATGTCATTTACCGGTTTAAACGACGCATCAACCCCGAAATCGCGGAATGTTTGCACAACAGGATCGAGAAAACGGCGATAGAACGCATCTTTTGAAGCGGGAACATCGGGGCGATCCGCACGGACAACGAGCTGATAAAACAACTGCCCGCGATCCAGATACACTGCACCGCCGCCGACTTCGCGCCGGAACAGCGGAATATTGTGCTGCGCGAGGTAATCCGCCTCAACTTCTTGCGCGGCGGTCTGGTGATACCCGAGACACACATACGGATCAGCAGGCTGAAGTAAGAAAAGCCCTTCGCGTCCAAGATAAGCGAGAGCATGATAAAGCAGTTGGCTGTCCAACCAAGGGACAGTGCCGAGATTGTAGAGATCCATCGAATTCCTCAGATCAAACCGTCAAAATACTTCTTTTTTTCTGCATCATAGTCCACAAGCTAAAACTGTGGACGGATAAACGTTATGGGCTTCGCGCTAACGATTATCGCTAGTCCTTGAGTGCTGCCCACGCATTTACCATCGCTTCAGCGCGATCACACAGCGCGGGAAGTGTCTGCGCAACCACCGGACTCATACCGACCCCAATTGACAGATCGGCAGGCTGCACGCCGAGCAGTGCCAAATGCTGCGGCAGCGTGCCGCGCAGCATCGCCAAACCCAATACTTCAGTGAAAGTCAGTTGATGTTCGGAGAGTTTCGCGCCGTTAAACAGCGGAATCTGCTTCCCATGCAGTTCGATCAACGTTCCCGGCGCTTTGCCCGCATCCACCGCATCCAAAATGAGTAAATGGGTGGCGTCGTCCACCAGCGGCAGCAGGTTTAACCCCAGTGTGCCGCCGTCGAGCAGTGAGAATGCTTGCGGCTCACCGAGCTTATCTTGCAGTTTTCGCACCGCATGAACGCCGACGCCTTCATCGGTGTTCAGGATGTTGCCAATACCCAGCACCAAAATGTTTGGGCGGGTTGGTTTCGGGGTCATGTATCCCTCACGTTCGTGATTTGTGCTGCTGAACCGCATCCCCCCTACCGCTTGGGTAGAGAGCAGGAGAGCCAGAAGTGTCTGATCCCTGTTCCACGCAGGAATGGATGAAGGGATCAGGGGAATATGCTTATAGGACTCGGCAGGATAAGCCGGGTGTCGCGTCAACTTCGCCCAAATCGTTGCCGTTCACATCGATCAAATGAATCGCGCACGACATACACGGGTCGAAACTGTGGATCGTCCGCAGAATTTCCAGCGGCTGCTGCGGATCAACCATCGGCGTGCCAACTAGCGACGACTCATACGGACTGGGCTGCCCCAGATGATCACGCGGTGAGCCGTTCCATGTCGTCGGGACAACAAGTTGATAGTTGCTGATCTTGCCGTTATCAATCACGATCCAGTGACCAAGCGCACCACGCGGCGCTTCATGCCATCCGAAGCCCTCCGCGTGCGCGGGCCATGTGCGCGGCTCCCAGCGCGTGCCGTTCCAGTTTTCGTGATCGCCCGCTGCGATGTTCGCCTCAAGCGTGTGCGACCAATCCGCCATTTGATCGGCGATCACTTTGGTTTCGATGGCGCGTGCCGCTGTGCGTCCGAGCGTCGAGAATACGGCTTCGATGGGTGCCCCGAGCGCGGCAAGCGTCGAATCGACCAATTCACGAATCTGGGCGTTACCGTTGGCGTACATCACCAGCACACGCGCCAGCGGTCCGACTTCGACCGGTTTTTCACGGAAGCGCGGCGCTTTCATCCAACTGTACGATTGATCCGTATCGAGTACCTCATACGGCGGAGTCGGTCCGGAATAATTGAGCGTAGTTTCGCCCCTAAGTGGGTGCAATCCGCTCTCTTTTCCGCCTTCGTAGTCGTACCATGACCGCGCGATGTATTCTTTGACCTGCTCGAAGTCCTTCGGATCAGGCTCGATCACGGTGGACAGATCACGATCCATGATCACGCCGCGCGGGACGAGCTGATTGCTGGTATCACGCGGATCGCCGAGCGGGAATTCACCCCATGTGAGGAAGTTTCCCGTATTTTCGCCGTAACCCGCCCATTCGAGATAGTACGGAGCGATTGCCAGCAGGTCAGGTAGGTACACCTGATCAACAAACGTGCGGATGCTGGCAATGACGTTGCGAACCAAGCTCAAGCCTTCCGCGTTGAGCGCGAGATCGCCCGCCGGGTTGATCGCCATCGGTACGCCGCCAACGACAAAATTGGGGTGCGGGTTCTTGCCGCCAAACAGCGTATGCAGCTTGACGACTTCGCGCTGCCAATCGAGCGCTTCGAGATAATGCGCCGTCGCCAGCAGATTGACTTCCGGCGGCAGTTTGTATGCCGAATGTCCCCAGTACGCATTCGCAAACAAGCCAAGCTGACCGCTCTGGACAATCGCGCGAACCTGATTTTGCACCCGCTGGAAGTAGGCGGCGGAAGCATTCGGGTAATTCGGGGAAATCGTCGCTTGAATACGGGCAGTTTCCGCCGGGTCTGCATCCAGACCGGAGACGATATCCACCCAATCGAGCGCGTGTAGATGATAGAAGTGCATCACATGATCATGGACGAACTGCTGCGCGACCATCAAATTGCGGATCAAATTGGCATTCGGCGGAATCGTGATGTCGAGCGCGTCTTCAACAGCACGCAGCGATGCGAACGAATGCACCGTCGTGCAGACCCCGCACACCCGCTGCGTGAACGCCCAAGCATCACGCGGATCACGCCCGCGCAGAATTATCTCGATACCACGCACCTGTGTCCCGGAGCTGTAAGCCGCCGTGATCACGTTGTTGTCGTCCAGTTCGGCTTCGATGCGCAGATGTCCTTCAATACGGGTAATGGGATCAACAACAATACGCTGGCTCATGACTGTCTCCTCCCCTATTTCACTAGGTTATCCGCGACAAGCTGCGCGATTCCTAGCACTTCCCAGTCCAGCGCGAAGTGATCCACGCAGTCGAGGAACTGAAGGCGGCAGTTCGAACACGTCATCGCAACTTTCTTCGCGCCAGTCTTATTCACCTGATCGATCTTGACCGTGAACGCGGCACGGCGCACCGTGTCAGCGGCTTTGGTGGCAATCACGCCGCCGCCCCCGCCGCAGCAGAAGGCTTCTTCGCGGTTGGGTGTCATCTCGACAAAGTTATCTTTGCCCGCAAGCTGCTTCAGCACTTCGCGCGGTTGATCAAAGTTGCCGCCGCGCCGCTGAATCTTGCACGCATCATGGAACGTCACTTTTTCGTTGAGAACACCGGGCTTCACTCTAATTTTGCCGCTGGCGATCAGTTCCCCGATCACCTCGGTGATGTGGACGATCTCGAATGGCAGTGTTTCACCCATCAGATTAGCGACGCGAAAGCGCAAGCTGTCATACGCATGACCACACTCGGAGACGATCACCCGCTTCACTTTCATGCGCTTGGCAGGGGCGATCACGCGCTGGGCGATGAGCTTTTCGATTTCATCTGAACCGGCATACAACCCGAAATTGGTCACTTCGCGCGCTTCACGGCTCAACGTCCAGTTGACCCCGCCCGCGTCAAGGATTTTCGCAATCGCGGCGATGTTATCCGGGAACTTCATGATCTCGATGGACGAGAAGACGAGGAGCGCATCCGCACCCGGTTTATCCATCGGCAGATCGACTTCCCAATCTTCCTCGATCCATTCCATGCGTTCGTCGAACTTGTCATCATCCACGCCGAGCGGGCTGCCGATTTCAAGCTGATTGTCGAGCGCCTGCTGCAAGTCTTCCGGCGTGAGTCCGGCGGCTTGCAAACCTGACCGCGCCATATGGATCAGATCGGCAATCTGAACGCCCATCGGGCAGACGAGCGAGCAGCGCTGGCACATCGTGCAAGCGTGATAGTCATACTCCACCCATTCGCGGAGATCAGCTTCGGTGACGGCTTTATCCAACCCTAACGCGATCTTGAAGCGCCCGAGCGGTGTAAAACGCTGTTCGTACAACCGCCGCACCAATTCGACCTTCCACACCGGCGTATATTCCGGCTTGCCCGTTGCGATATAGAAATGACAGGCTTCCGCGCAGATTCCGCAGCGCGTACACGCATCAAGTTGTGCGGCGACGGCTGCACCGACTTCTTTTATATAGGTGTTCAACGCGGTCTCGCGGATTTTGCCATCGGTAGTCATTCGGCTCCTCCGTTACGGGTTCGCGCCGCGCTGTGCAAATCGCGCGCCGTGTCTCGGTTTAGTGATGAAATAGAACATGAAGTGAGAAATTCGGCTGAGCGGAATCCAGATCAGCAGGATATCAACCGTCAGAACATGGATCGTGTAGATCTGCTCATAGGGGAGCAGCAGCCGGTGCGTCATGAAGAAGCCTGTGACGAACGGCAAAAACACGATCAACAGGTTGACGTAATCCGGCGTGCGGCTGATCAGCTTCAGTACCGGATGCGAAAGCCGGTTATAAAGCAGCACGATCAAGGCGGCGATCGTGATCGCCGCGAAGAAGTCGATGATCGGCAGTGGCAGGGTGAGCCAGCGGAAACCGACGACTGACTCCCATGCCAGCACATGCGCCGCGCCAAAGAAAACAACCACGAACAGCCCGACGTGGAAAATACCTCCGGCAAGGTATGTCACCGGGTTGCGATTCGACGCTTCACGAATGCGCGGCAAAAACGGAAAGATGATCAGCGGGCGAAGCAAATTGACAGCACCGCCGACGACCATGCTGCGCTTGGCGGGAACATGATTGCGCTTCCAACCGAGCAAAATCACGCTGACGAGGCGGTACGCCATCCCAAAGATAAAGATCAACAATGCCGCACTGAAAAGCGGACCGCGCACAAACAACATCGCATCCGACGGGTTCATGATTTGTCCTCTTTCTTGTCAGCAGAGGGAACTTCCGAAGGAGTCGCATGTTCGGCGCTGCGTTTTCCGGCTGCATTCGCCGCTGCGATACCAACCCCCGCCGCGACACCTACCGCCGCCGCTGCTGCGACTCCGGTGAGACCGGGGACATCGATCAGAGCGCTTTGTCCTTGGTAGAACCCGCCCGCGTCCCAGAAATTCGGTTCGGAACAGCCGATGCACGGATGCCCTGCCTGAATCGGATAGCTTGTGCCTTCGTTCCACTTGAGCGAAGCACAGGCGTTATAGGTCGTTGGACCTTTGCAGCCGAGCTTGTATAAGCAGTAGCCTTCTTTGTAGCCTTCGTCGCCAAATGTATTGGCGAACAAGCCAGCATCATAGAAGCCGCGCCGCACACAGCGATCATGGATCGTCTGCGCGTAGAACATCTTCGGGCGCTTGAGTCTATCCAACTCCGGCAGTGCGCCGAGTACCAGAATATGCGCAATCGTATTCGTCATCACATCGGGGATCGGCGGGCAGCCGGGAACATTGATGATCGGCTTATCCGTGACGAAATCCATCACGCCGTGCGCATCGGTTGGGTTCGGTTTTGCAGCAGGAATACCGCCAAACGCGGCGCAGTTGCCGACGGCGATGATCGCCATCGCGCCCGCCGCCGCTTCGCTGAGGATGTCTTCCGCTGAACGTCCGCCGATACACGTCATGCCGAATCCGGTCGGGATGCTGCCTTCGACGACGAGCACATATTGTCCGGCATATTCCTGCATGATCTGCTGCTTGGCGGCTTCCGCCTGATGCCCCGCGACTGCCATCAGTGTCTCGTGATAATCGAGCGACACATCGTTCAATATCAGGTTCGCCAAGCTGGGGTTAAACGAACGTGTAATCGCTTCCGAACATCCCGTGCAGTCTTGGAAATGCAGCCAGATCACCGGCACACGCGGCTGAGTTTCTAATTGGGCGATGACCCGCCCAACCTGTGTATATTTCAGTCCTAAGACTGCCGTCGTCACTGTGGCGATCTTGAGGAATTCGCGGCGCGAGACACCGCGCTTTTGTAAGACTTCATATACCGTGTCATGTCTGTTCTGAAACATGGTTGCTCCCTGACAGGTATTCTGTTGAGTTGAGCGCCTGCCAAGTTTCTGGCAGGTTGCGCGAATGGATCAAGCGCAGGAAAAGCCCTGTTCTTCCATGAATTTCCTATAGGCATCTACCGCTGCTTGCCCGGTGAGTAGTTCGTCTTTCTGCTTATCCCAGTCCAGCACGTCAAATTCCGCGATCCAGCCTTTGCCATACGGATCAACCACGACAATATTCGGGTTCTCGTTGATCGCCTCGTTGACACTCGCCAGCACGCCCGTCACGGGTGTGGGAATTGGACCCACATACTTGCTGCTTTCCATCGTGCCAATGCTTTTCCCACGCTCGATTTCCCCGCCGATCTTCTTTGAACGTGGGGTGACGGCGGTCAAGCTGCCTGCCATTTTGGTGGCGACGACGGTCACGCCGACGCGAATCCTGCCGCCTTCGACCGGCAGCGCCCAGCAGTGTTTTTCCAGCAAGTAATACAGGTTTTCAGGGATTTCGCAGCCGTTGATGGTTGACATAGCGCGTCTCCTCTTTGAGCTAGAACGTCAGGACTTTGCCGCTGTCTTCCGCGAGTTCCCACATCTTCGCGCCGCCGCCGAACTGCACATAGTCGATCAGGTCGGACTCTTTAAGCCCGTGCAGTTCCATTGAAGCGGAGCAGCAGTAGAATGGAATTTCAGCGTCGATGCAGTCCTGCATGTATTTCGCCACACTTTCGCCGCCCTCACGCGGGAAAACCGTTTCGGCAGCACCTTTTTCGAGCAGCGTCGTCCCATCAATCGTGAAGAACATTTCGACTTCATAATCCATCGCTGCTGCGAGGCTGGCGAAAAAGAACGGCGTAGCGCAGCGGCGCGGCGTGTCTTTGCCGCTCGTCATCACAATCAAAATCTTGTTATCGTTTGCCATTTATGCTTTTCCTTCAACTTCGATTGGCATTCGGTCGATCACATATATAGGGTGATGTCGGCTTCCGAGGCGTACTCAAGGAACGTCGCCGCGCCGCCGATTTCAACACCATCAATCAAATCTTCACGCTTGATTCCCATCACATCCATCGTCATCTGGCAGGCAATCATGCGCACACCGAATTCGACGCACGCATCCAGCAGTTCGTTAATGGTCGCGGTTCCGGCTTTCGCCATCGATTTCTTCATCATGCCGGTTGCCATACCGCTCATCCCCGGCAGCATGCCAATCATCGAGGGGATCGCAATCGGCATCGCAGGATTGCCCACCGCCGCGACCTTCAGGTGATCTTTCCGCTCTTTGTGGAGGATGTATAAGCCGTAAAAGGTGAAGAAAACCCCGACCTCAAACTCCATTGCGACGCCGGTCGATGCTAGAATCAGCGGTGGGTACGCTTCGTCCAGCCCGCCGTGCGCGGCGATCAGTGCCATGCGTTTTGGACGTTCGTCAGTCATGTTAATACACCAATGTACTGGTAGCGGCGGTGATCTCCGCGACGAATGTCGCGGCGTTCACAATCGATGCGCCTTCGATAAAGTCCTCTGCTTTAATCCCGCGTGACTTCACGCATGGACCGCAGACGTACATCTTGCCGCCTTCTTCAAGAAACGCATCCATCAAGTCCTTGAGCGGCGGGAAATCGCCCGCATGCACGCGCTCCGCGATGCCTTTCAGCATCAGCCACGCGCCATTGCTTTGAAAACCCATCAAAACTTCGACGTTTGACGCCTGAGCGGCAGTTGCCATCACAAAAGGAATGGTTGCCATCTCCGGGTCTTCCGGACCGTGTGTCACGAGAATGACCAGCTTCTCTGCCATCAGATTTCCTCCTAATACGTGCTGGCTCGCTAGACTCTTTCAATGAAAAAGATGTGCTTTTCGCCATCCTGCTGATAATCCACCAGCTTGTGACCCGTCTTTTTTGCCCATGCTTCCATATCGGGCTTCGAGCCGGGATCCGTCGCGATCATCTTGAGGATTTGTCCCGGTTGAAGTTTGTCGATTGCTTTTTTGGTTTTCAGAATGGGCATGGGACAGCTCATTCCGCTGCAATCGAGTGTTTCATTCGGCTCGTATGCCATTTTCTAGCCTTTCGCAAACTACACATTGAACGATGATGAAAATGCACTGCCCGCAGCCCATGTATCTCACACTTCCGATGCAAGCTGCGCGATCTTGTTGAGACGCCGATTCGCATCTGCGCGTCGATACACGACTTCCAGCATGGCGCTGATCGCACGACTGAAGATTTCTGCCAAAATATGAACTTGATCCTGAGTGAAGCACTTGACGTGTTGAAGCTCTTCTGTAAGCACATCGGTGTCTGCTCCGTTACGCCGCGCAAAATCCGCCAACTGCGCGTGAACGTCACCCGGATCAATCGGTTCAATCATGAAGGGACCCATCACGACATATCCGATTGGGTACTCAGCCAATCCGACGGGGGCACGAAGGTAATGAAGCCCCGGGACACAATCGAAAAGCACTTGCGATTCGTGGGTCTGTCCGGCTGCCGCAGCACGCACACTTTGCGCGAGATAACACACTTGTTTCGCATGAACGCGCTGACAAAGGGGGTGTCTACACTCTGCACAGTCAAGCAGAATGTCGCCGTTGTTTCCGATGATCAAAACAGAAAGATCAATCGCTGACGCAAAGGAACGAAGCAGGGATGTGATTTCTATTGATCGGAGTAAATCGTCTGGGACGAGAATGTCCACTTTTGAGGCAGCGAGTGTTTGTGTTGGCTCAGAGCCGCTCGTACTGACCAAGTGTCCGCGCTTCTCCAGCCAACGTTCCACCTCATCACGAGGAAAGCGCCACTGTCCACCCAACTTCAACGCAGGAAACCCAGCATCTCGAATCAGGCGATAAATCGTCACGCGATTGAGCTGCATCAGGCGTTCAACCTCTTTGGTGGTCAGAAGTTTGGCACTCATCCTGACTGCCTCCTTTACCAACGAGGTTAGCACCGAAATTGACTGGTTTTAACTACTCTTGCTTATGGATAGTGATAAAGGCAGATAATGGATTGGTGGCTACCGTTTTAGTCTTCATCCATTAGGGACAGTGGTTTTGCAGCACGAGCAATGTTTGGGTTGGGGCTGCCGATCGAAGCAAAAAACGGCGACTTGGGACACGTCGCCGTTTTTTAAAACATCGGAATGGAGGAGTGACCCCTTCAGGCTTTCAGACCGTAATCTGCTTCATCTGCGCCACAAAGCTGAAGCCGTCCTCAAGTATGTCAGACTCCTATACCCCGCCAAACTTGTCCACAGTGCACTGTGCTTTCTAATCGGCAAAGAACGGCTGCCCTCTAAACGCTGGGGCAGCCGTTCCGTCATCAACACCTAAGGGGACACCGCTCTATGTTAGCCATTATGTGTTCGAGTCAATACATCTGGTATGGGAACTATAAGCTCGAGCAGCGATACAGCTTGATCAGGGTCGGTGCTAGTTTGCCTGCCTACCGCAATGATGCCGTAAACAGGATTCCATGCTATCGTGCGAATCTCGCCACTGTAGCGCTATGGCAGCGAGATCGAAGCTGTGCAATTGTGCAAGCGGTGAGACACTCCAGAAACTTACAAATGGTTGCGTGCGCCCTACCGCAGCAAACTGCTGACCGTTCGGGTTCCAACTTAACGCCCTAACAGGAAGCCAATCGTGGTTTGATTCGCTGGTTACATTCAGGGGAGAAACATCGATACGGTGTATGTCAGTGAGACCAGCTACAATCACGAAGGCATCAGACATATCCCAGATTTGATAAACGTCATACCCAGCAGCAATTAACCAATCATCTTGACGACTCTAGCGCACAACATAAATGCCGTCCCAATCAACTGGGTAAAGCCGCTCACGGGGAAGCTGATCATTATCAAGCAGCGGGTTCTGGGACACCACATGCGCCAAGTGTGTCACATCCTCCAGCCCGATGATCCATTCGTTGACGTATCGCTCAACGACTCTGCCGCTGATGCCGATCTGAATAGCACGCCGATAAGGATGTTTGTTCCCGTTAAGCAGCCGATCTGGATCCCACTGGTGGCGCACGGGCGAGCGGCTGAGCGCGCTTTTCCATTCTGCTTCAGAGGAATACACATGTGGGTTGTAAGTCGCTTCAACTGACTCGCGGAGAATGGAGAGAAAGCCTTAATGGGAAAGCCTGATTTTCAGGATCGCTTCTTGATTGGGCTTTGTCGCATAACCGGAGCGGTACAGCATCCAGCCGAAGGACGGCTTGATCCATGTCATGCGGTTCATTTGGAAGCCCTCCCCGAACGTGCCTTTCAACAGAGCAGCATCCACAATCTTACGCTGAAAGGCTTGATACACGTAAATGCCGTCTTCATCGAACGCCGCGTATATCTGCCGCTCAATCATGCTGATCCTCTGCTCTCCATGTTTTCCGCGAGTGATACGGTTTTTTGTTTGCTCACTTCTGACGCGTCTGTTGGCATTTCAGTGTCTACGATGCCTGCTTCCTTCGCAAGCGCGCTGTCCAACTACGCGCACAGGGAAAAATTGCCCGCAAACTCAATCACACGCGGCAGAAGTGATCATTCTACCTAAGCTCAACCGAACTTAAGCGCTGTATTCGCCTGTGCAGACAGCGGCACAGCATCACCCAACTTACCGCTTTCCGCCATTCGCACCGGGATCGACCCACTTTCGCGCACAAACACCGGGATGCGATCGAGCGGTGTTTCGACGCGGTGAACGATATTCCCGCGGTAAGCGTCCCCTGTCCAAAGGTCATACCATGTGCCATCAGGCAGATAAATGTCAGCCTGCGTAATGCCGGGTTCGACCACCGGGCAGACCAGCAAACTCCGCCCGAAGAAATACTGCGTGTCCGCGACACGCGGATCAAGGTCGAGCCATTTGAGTGCGCGCATCATCGGCTCGCCGCTCTGCGCGCTGTGCTGCGCTTCCTCCCAGATGTACGGCATCAAATTAAGGCGCACATTGTTGAAATAGCGGAAGATGGAAATAACGCGCGCGTCTCCCGTACGCGCTTGGATATTCCACGGCGTGCGGTCATTTCGCGGCAGACGATGAGCGTTGTATTCGGAGTGATATTGAAAGATCGGACAGAACGCCGCCATCGCTGTGCTGCGGAGATACAATTCTGCCGAGGGGAGTTCCCCGCTAAAGCCGCCAATATCCCAGCCCCAAAACGAAATTCCGGATGCCGCCGCCGACAGCCCTGCCAAGACCGAATGGCGATAAGCATCCCATGTCGAATTTTCATCACCTGCCCAGTGCGCTGGACTGGTTTGTGATCCGGTAAATCCGGCGCGGCTGAACGTAAGCGCATCATTGTTCCGGTGCGCATTGGAAAAATCATAATACGCCTGTGTGTAATGCTTGGGGTATTCGTTCCATACGTCAACACCCGTGCGACCGTCGGCAAAAACGGCTTGTGTACTCCATAAGTGTTCACCGCCGTCGGTTTTGAAGCCATCCACCCCCATATCATCGAGCAGGTAAGCGCGTTTGTTCAGCCACCACGCGCGTGCACCCGGATTCGTGACATCCCAGAGCCAACCGTTCCGAAACCAGAACGGACGGATCTGGTGCAGCGAACCATCCGGGTCATGCACGCCGTAGCCTTTTTCGGCGAAGTGAGCGCGATCGGCATCGTGTTGAGCGTGAGGTTGATCTGCCCGTTTCATTGCAGGGATTTGCCATAAAATAAGCTTGATCTGCTGCTCGTGCAGCCAGTCGATCATCGCTTTTGGGTTCTTCCATTTGCCGTCCGGCGGGAAAGTGAAATCGTCGTAGCGAAAGTTGTGATCGCCGGGTTTTGGCGTGTACTGCGCATCGTTCCAGATATAGAAGGTGGTTTCATCGCTCCACGCTTCGATAACCACGACTGAAGGCGTTATTTCATGTTCAAAGCTGGCGGCGACTTCTTGCTCAACCCGTGCTTGCGAATTCCACTCGTTGGAACTCATCCACAATCCGAACGCCCATAACGGCGGCAGCACAGGTTTTCCGGTCAAATCCGTGAATTTGCGAACGATCGACAGCGTATCGGGCTGTTGAATCCAGCACAAACTCAAATGCTGGTCGTCGCTCAGGTCGGCTTCGAGAGTCCATTGATCGGGCGATGTGGCGCACAGATCGAACTGCATCCAACGTGAGCTTTGCACCCACAAGCCGTAACTCGCCGACGACAACAGGAAAGGAACCGGCAGATACGCGCGCTTCCCCTGCGATTTATACTGCTCGTACACGCGAACGTCGAGAACTTCACCGCGCTGGTTGAGCGCGTTGTAACGTTCACCTAATCCAAAGAAGGCTTCAGCCGAAGCAGCTGCGAAGGTCAAACGCACCCGCCGCGCTTGGCTGCCATCTGTCAGCCATTCAATTTTCTTGATCGGTGGCAGCACGCCGCGCGATTCGACTGCGCTAAAATCATACGTCAGTGCTGCTGTGCCAAAGGAGTCACCCGTTTGCCATGCCTCCCCCTTAAGCGTGTAACTGCCATACGTCACACCATCCGCCTCAAACGTGTACGTTAAAGTACTGCCATGTGGCGGCGCAGTGAGTTCTACCTGCCATACATCCTGTTCAATACGAACGATACGTTCAAGGAATTCCGCGCCGACACCATGTTCCGCTCGCTGCTGCCAATCGCCGATCAGCACTGCTTCAACCGGGGTTTGATCGACCCCATCAAGCTGCCTTAGCACACGAAGGCGCTTGAACTGCCCCGGCGGTCGGGTGACGATGCCAACAGTGAACGGCTCATTTGCCAGCGGTTGACGTGGAAATCGCTCTTCGGGCATCTGTTCATACGGATGTTCCTGCCCGAACGGTGTATGGATGACGTACATCATGAGGTGTCCTTAAAAAGGGTAGAGCCAATCAAAAAGGAGCAGGGTTCTCCCTGCTCCTCAATTTCAATGTCTGAGCCAATTACTGGAGAAGCGCGTCGATCTCTGCTTTTGCCTGATCAAGCGCATCCTGTGCTGTCAGCGTACCATCAACCACCTGCTGAATATAAGCGTTCACGATGTCTTGGAATTCGTTCTGACGTTCGATCACTGGCGGCGTCACCGGGTTTTCCAGCGCGGCAAAAACGGCGGCACGGTTGGCAGGCGGTGTCTGTGAGAGATACCCCTCGAAATAGGCGGGCTGATCGAGCGCGGGAAGTTCCCAAGCCGAGTCAACGCGAACGGTAGCGGCGGTTTCACTGCTGGCGAGGAATTGTGCCCATGCGGCGGCAGCTTCTGCATTATCGGTCGTCGAGCTGACGCCAACACCATTGGCAAAGAAGTGGTTGCCGTGCTGGTTGATCATCGGTTCGACCTGCACATCCCATGCAAACGGCGCTTCAGCAAATGCGCTGAACATCCAAATGCCCGTAACCAGCATTCCAACATTACCGCTGTTGAACAAGTCACCGTCCGAAACACCGGAGAGTTCTTCGGCGGTCGGCATCAGGTCTTCGTTCATGAAGCTGACCATCAGATCGAGGGTTTCGGCGCATGCTGCCGAATTGATCGTCGACTCGGTCATTTCCTCATTGAAGAACTGGCATTCGCCGTTCTGCGCGGCTTTCTTGTAGAACTCCCAGAACTGAACAGGCGAGTAAATGCCCCACACATTTTCACCCAGCGCGCGGATTGCCGTTGCGGCGGCGCGGGCATCTTCCCACGTCCAATCGGCGGTCGGGTAGGCGACACCGGCACGATCAAACAGTTCCTGATTGTAGAACAGCAGCACGGTGGAGAAGGTCACCGGAAGCGCCAACTGTGATCCGTCATACTGGAAGGCTTCAAGCGCGCGCGGATAGAACGGAGCATCCGGGCTTAGGTAGCTGCTCAGGTCAAGGAGCGTGCCATTCGCCGCATAGGTGACGAAGTTTTCATAGTTCAGCTCAAAGACATCCGGCACATCGCCGCCGACAACATCGGCTTGCAGCAGGGTGAAGTAATCAGCAAACGGCGCGGTTTCGACTTCAACCGTAATGCCGGGGTTCGCTTCTTCAAACGCGGCGACAATCGTGTCGAGGTCTTCAAGATGATCTGGTGCGGCGGAGAAGGTGAAATAGCGGATCGTCGTATCCTGTGCCAGCGTAGGCGCAATCCCAAGCGCCAGAACCAGCAGACCAATTAAGAGCAATTTACGGAACATTGTTGAACTCCCTGTAGAAACAAACGCAACCATGTTGCGATAGCAACCAAAATCGGGTTTAGCCCTTGATGCCGCTTGAGACGATGCCCTGAACAAACCATTTTTGCGCCAACAGGTACACGATCAGAATCGGCAGTACGGTGATCACCGCACCCGCCATGACCAGATTCCATTCGGTCAGCGCGCGTGGTCCGGCTTGCAGGGTCGCCAGTGCCACCGGCAAGGTGATCACCTCATCTCGGCGGGCGACGAACAGCGGAAGGAGATAGCTGTTCCACGATCCCATGAAGCTGAGGACGACCAACGTAGCAATCGCAGGCATATTGAGCGGCAGAACGATTCGCCAGAAGATCGTGAACGGATTCGCACCATCGACAAAGGCGGCTTCCTCAAAGTCATTCGGCAGCCCCATGAACGATTGGCGCAGGAGGAATGTCCCGAACGCGTTGAACAACCCCGGCACGATCAACGCTGCATAGGTATTCATCCATCCCAACTGACGGATCAAGATGAACTGGGGGATCACCAGCACAACCGATGGAACCATCATCGTCGCTAGATACAGCGTGAAGACAATATTCCGCCCACGCCACTGAATCCGTGAGAAGGCGTACGCCGCCATCGCGGAAACCAGAATCTGTCCGGCAGCAGTCATCACCGCGACAAATACGCTGTTGAACACAATACGCGTCAGATCCATCCGCTCGGCTAAGCTTGTGTAGCTCTCAAAAGTCAGCGGATCAGGGATCAAGCGCGGCGGCGTCTCCAAAATATACTGCTGCGCCTTCAGCGATGTGCTCAGCATCCACGCGAAAGGAAGCAGCATCAGCACAACCAGCAGCAGCATGAGCAGGTACACGGCGAGCCGCTTGAGATGGAATTGCCGTGACTGCGGTCGTGTCAGCAGCGAGGTTCTACTCAGATTCATAGTGCACCCACCGCTTCTGTAAGCGAAGTTGGACAAAGGTAATCGCAAAGATCAGCACGAACAGCACCCACGACATCGCTGATGCGTAGCCCATCCGGTTGTAACTGAATGCGTTCTTGACCACTTCCGTTACTAGCACTTCAACCTGCCGATCCGCGGCGCTGTCGCGCATTGGCATCAACCACACCTGATCGAACACTTGAAACGAGTTGATCAGCAGGATGATAAGAACGAAGAACATGGTCGGCGTCAGCAGTGGCACCGTAATACGAAAAAACTGCTGACGCGGCGTTGCCCCGTCAATCCGTGCAGCTTCGTATAGGGTGTCATTGATTGCCTGCAAACCGCCAAGGTACATCACAGCGATATAGCCCAAGTCTTTCCATACGCTTGTGATCACAATGGCGACCAATGCAGAATCGGGGGTAAACAACCAGCTCGGCGTTTCTATTCCCAACGCATTGAGGGGAGGATTGATCAAGCCGTACTGCGGGTTGAAAATCCACTTCCACATCAACGAAACCACCACCCACGAGGCGACCACTGGCAAAAAGGTCGTGGTGCGGACGATCAGCACACCGCGCAGCTTTTGATTGAGCAGCACTGCCAGCCCAAGCGCCAAGACGAATACAGCCGGAATGTAGAGGACGATAAACATCAGGGTCGTGCGCAGCGCATTCCAGAATGACGGATCAGCCACTAATTCTTCAAAGTTTTGCAGCCCTACAAATTCCGGCGGCGAAAGCAGATTCCAATCCTGAAATGCCAGCGTAAACGACGATAGGATCGGCAGCAGGATAAAAATGGACAATCCAAGCAGGCTGGGTGCTAAAAAGAACAGCACCCACTTCCACTTTGTCCACCCGGTTTGCCAAGCTGCCATCTTCTTTCATCCAGTGAAAAATTTCAGCGAAAAAAACTAACTGACCGCCCCAGCTTCGACAAGTGGTGACTCGAACAGCTTGCCGATCACCAGACTTGCCGCACCGCGCGCCCATGAATGATCGTCAGTCGGCTCAATAATGACCTGCACATCATCCAGCAGCCCGTTAAAGGTATGTGCTTTTAAGGCACCCAGCATCGGCTTTACCCGGTAATCGCCTGCAATTACCCCTTCTCCACTGATAATCAACATCGAAGGGCACAGTAAGTTGATCACGGTAGACAACCCGATCCCAACAATCTCGCCGCTCCGCGCCAATGCCGCGACTGCCAGCGGATCTCCGGCATCTGCTAATGCGATAACATCTTCAAGGCTGTCAGGCGGTGTCTCTGAAGAGCGTGACTGCCGCACATAGGCAACAACCGCCGGATCGGCGGCGAACGCCTCCAGACAGCCCCGCTTTCCACAACTGCAAACCGGACCTGCCGGATCAAACGTGATATGACCAATTTCGCCCATACCACCCCGCGCACCTTGATAAAGCTGATGTTTGACCACCAGTCCCATTCCGATGCCGCGTCCAATGGTGATAACAGCGAAGTTTTCAATATGCCGCCCCGCGCCGAAAAGCTGTTCGGCGAGTGTTAGCGTATTCACATCGTTTTCGAGATAAACGGGAAGTTGCAAACGAACACGCATCAAATCGGCAAGCGGGACATCACGCCAACCCAGATAAGGTGAGTAATGAACAATCCCCTGCTGCGGATAGATGACACCAGCGATTCCAATGCCCACGCCGAGCAGTTTCTTTCGCTCAATACCGGAGCTGCGAACCGTTTCTTCAACGGCATCTGCAAGCAGCGCGGCGACATGAGAGACATCGGTATCAATAGGCATTGGCAGATCGTGATAATGCAGCACTTTAGATTGCAAATCGGTGAGCGCACAAACAATTCGGCGATCCATCACCTTGATCCCGATTGCGCAGCCCGCATCCGGGTTTAAGCGCAGCAGAGTTTGCCGCCGCCCTCCGGTGTAGTCACCTTCACCACCTTCAAGCAACCACGCTTCGTCGAGCAGTTCGTTCGTAAGCTGTGAAACCGCGCCCACGCTCAAGCGGGATATCTCGGTAATTTGTGTACGTGACAGCGCCCCATGCCGCCTGATGGTGTTGAGAATCAGGTTACGGTTTATCGCTTTGATGAGGTCTTTACTGCCGCGAACAAAGGTGCTCATAAACCTTTTTTCACTCAATGAAATAGATTGATTTGAGGATAGCCCTGATCGGGGGCGTTGTCAACTACGAAGCTTGATAAATTGGGGTTGTGAAGCGGTTTACGCTGTTGGGACGTATATCCACCTGCCCGTCAAGGTGTGGACGATCATTGTAGACGAAATCGTGGATAATCCTTGGAGACAGCCCGGGTTCCATGCGTTGACTCACTCACCGGCATTCAGACGCTATTCTAACGAAAGGTGAAGTAGGATTGTCAAATAAGGGAACGTAGAATATCCCTTCACCCAAGTTTGTTGATGCCCGTTGAATCTTCCCCAGTAGTATTCCTGAGATTCAAATCACCCTCACTCACCAAACAACGCTCCAGAAAATTCTGTAATCTACACAATCTGAATATCTAGAGGAGTTGATTGTATGGACAAGCGCACTGGTAAGAAAAAGAAGCAGCCCAAGAAACCGATCGCAACCGCGCCGATTGCATCACTCGAAAAACTGCCATTCATCGCACCCGCCCAGACGCCGATAGGTCATAAGAAATAACATCCCGCCAAGTCGATGTGCGTGTTTCAAGCGGTAGGTTAGCGATGAACAGGCATATCGAGTTTTCTTAGGCTTTCGGTACGCTTTCACTCCCTTATAGTTCCCTGAACTGACCACTTAGGCGACACGATAATCCGGCTGCTGTCGCGCTCTAACGAGCCAACCTTTTGACCTTCACGTTGACTTCCAAAGGAATCAATCATGACCTATGCCAGCAGACCTCCGCAGATTGACCGCATTCTTAAGGCGATGGATGACAATAACAGCCAGCAGATGCGGATTGAGCTTGAAACCTATATCGCTGATTTGGAAGCCGAAAAGCCGCATGTGTCATTTTCACAAGCCCCGATTTCGGGAGTGAATATGAAGGCAAATGAAACACCCATTTGGTCACACCAGCGTGTAATGGAAGCGGATGCGCGTCGTCGTGTTCGTGCTTTGAGAAAGCAAAATAACTACCAATAACCAACGCCGCCAGTTTTAGGGACTTGGCAGCGCTAAAGAGGTGTCGAATGAAAACTAGCGATAAAAACAGACTCAAACGGTTTTATAGCCAAGTGCTCGCTGACTTGAGAACCATGCGCGATGACCGTAAAGATAAATTGTACTCCATGCCCACACTCCTTACCCAAAAGCAGCGCTGGGATAACGAAGGCGGAAGAGTCAGTGAGATGTCGCCCAACTGCACAGATGCCAGTCAAACCACTAAGGAAGATACCCGATGAACACCTTTAACACAGTTCCTCGCCCTCGGCTCACGCTCTTTCGACTCATTGTTCGGATGCAGGGAATGCAGTCGGTTATATATTCGTTGGGTCAAAACGTCGATGATGCTTTTGCGCGTTGGGTAGCGCATCTCCTGAATCGGCAAGAATCGACCGTGGGGTTTGAGCTTATCACAGGCGATCTTGCAAATCCCTATACATCGCCACATAGAAAGTGATTCCGCTTCCTTGATCCTCAACGATCAGTCTTTTCACGTAAGGCTGAGTCGGCTGCCGCCCTCATCTCCTGCGAAACTGCGCTTGAGATCACACCGCAAACAATCACCAGCACAGTACTAGAAGTCACGATGCAGGACAGATTTAGATGAAATCCGCGAAGGGTATTGGAGAAAATCATGGACATGGGACAAATGGGATGGCTCGCATGGTTGGTTATCGGAGCACTTGCCGGGTGGTTGGCAAGTATGGTGATGAAAACAAATGGCAGACAAGGACTGCTGATGGATATCGTGGTCGGTATTGTCGGCGCATTCATCGGTGGGTTCTTGTTTAATCAGTTCGGAACAGCCGGAGTAACGGGCTTTAATGTGTGGAGCCTGTTTGTCGCCTTCACTGGAGCGGTTGTGCTTCTCGTCGCCATCCGCCTGTTAAGTGGTCGGCGCAGCCTCGCCTAACTCAGTTACATCTGCCTGACTGTGTTCAACGTTGAGCACAGTCAATGCCGAAAGGAAAGATACCTCATGGAACTGACAGGGTTGGTGGCGTGGTTATCAATTGGCGGACTGGTTGGTTGGTCAGTGGGGACAGTCATACCCAACAGACCGGGACTTCTACGCGATCTCTTGGTAGGTTTCGTAGGTGGGTTTCTGGGTGGGTTTCTGTTTCACGAGATTAGTGAAGCAGGCGCTGTAAGTTTTGGACTTGAGAGCCTGTTTGCGGCTTTTCTTGGTGCCATCATGTTGTTGTATGCGACCCACCTTGTTGCTAAGCGAAGCAGTTTGCAGGCATAAACCATTCGCGAAGCTTAAGTTTGATATTCAAAAGGAAACCCAATGATGGAACCGATAGGATTATTCTCGTGGGTGATTATTGGCGCGGTTGCGGGATGGCTGGCAGGAATCGCCTTGAAAAGCGGCGGAGGCATAGCGATCGATGTTTTGGTTGGAATCGCGGGAGCGATTATCGGCGGCTTCTTAAGTAGCATACTCGGATTGGTCGGAACACCAGGAATCAGTTTTTTGAGCTTCCTCTCCGCAGCTATGGGCGCTGTTGCACTCTTAGGGGTGATTAGGTACTTCAACCAACAGAGACGTCTCGCCAATTAGCAGGTGGTGTTGGCATCGGTTTCCATTGCGACAGATCGTTTTTGTCGCATCAATATCTCGCTCGATCTAACTACACAAGGAATTTCCATTATGAACAGTGATCGCATCTACTACAGCAATAATGCCCAAATGCACGCGCTGCGCGCCCGTATCCGGTTAACCCTGCTGTTCTTGACGATAGGACTAGGAATCGGTGGTGCGCTGGCGCTGTTATTTGCCCCTGTTGCGGGCAAAAAGACCCGTAGTGAGCTGAAGAAGAACATCGAAGACGGCTATCAGAATGGACTCGACACCGTTGGATCTATTGTGAAGAAGCTGGAAAAGGACTTCGGGGAAGTGCAAAGCAATGTTGAAAAACGCATCAAAGATTTGACGTGAACCTAATCGAGCCTTGAATTTGCGTAAGGAAACTCAACACCGCATCCAAGCACATCTATCATTGTTCAGCAAATTTCACTTGAGCTAGAAGGAGATACAATGGGACAAATTCCTAATCAGACCAATGGTAAGTTGAATCAAATCAAGGGGCAGGCAAACAAAAAGTGGCGTGGTCTTACGGATGACGAACTCCTGAAGATTAAGCAGAAACGTGCACTACTCGTGGAGAAGATTCAGAGTGAGCACACTCGGCGTACAACAGACCATTCCGAAACGAAATAGAAGCCGAATACACAACGGACAATCGTGCGTTGTTTTCAGTTTGCTCACCGCCAGCGACCGCAAACACCCTCCTGAATACAGGCTAACCGGGTGTCATTTCGCGGAGTTGGTGGGAGTGGTTCGGCGCTGCGAAGTCTGTGTACTGTCCAAGCGGAACTTGAATACTGGCTCGACCAAAATGAAATGCATGTGGCGTGGTTTTTTGTCAAGCGTACACAGGCGGTCATGAGCATCCAACCAACCAATCGAATCCGCCTACAGCCGCGGCTTACCGCCCTCGAATACGTAAGGCGTAGTGCGATGCAGCACCTTTGAGCAGCTCCCCTCACATTTCTTGAAGTCTGCTGTGCGGTTTCTTCACACAAGCTAAGGACGTGGCGGGAATGCCGGAGATGATTTCCCCGGCGCTTCCCCTCAAACGATGGTCGAATGCGGTTCTCGCATAACGATCAGGTCATGTTAGCCAGTGACCGAACCCGAAGTCCGTCTTCAAAGTCGGCGCGGAAGGGCTTCGGCACGGTCACGGTCACGACCTTAGGCTTATCCGGTGACAAATGAAAGAAATTGTCCGAATACGTCGCGGTGAAATTGTCATGTGACAACCATACCCACAAGGCGAGCGCTTGCGCGTGTACGGTAATCTGCGCAGTATCGGACTGCTGCCACTCGATCTCGAATTCGAGCGTGGGATTTTGCAGTCGCATCGCTTTCGGGCGCGCCACCAACACCGTGTTTTGAGAAAGAAGCGTCTTTCCTTCCCACAATTCGACGTGCAGCATACCGTCCGCCACATCGACGGGAAATTGAGCCATCTCAAGCTCCGTGAAGCATTGGCTGGTGTTCGCTTGCACCACAACAGACATCTCACCCGTGTACTGAACCGCTCCGGCGCTGTCGATCCACTTCCAGAGAATGCTCCCGCTGATCACGCGCAGAAGATCATTCGTCACATGGAGTTGAATCCGGCGGCTTTCTGTCTGCCACACGCCTGATACCATGACCGGAGCGTAAAAATGCTTCGCCATATAGTGAAGCGCTTTCCACCCGCCGCCGTACTCGACCGAAGACCAGCTTGGTGCTTGCCACATGTCGTTCAACTGCCAGTACAACGTACCCATCGTGCGCGGCATCTGTCTGCGCCAGTGTTCAATGCCAATTTTCATGGCGATTCCCTGCAAAATCTGGCTAATCCACAGCTTCGCCTCAAAGCCGTTGACCGGTTGAAACCAATCTGCCATATAGCTGGCAATCGCGTTGTTACCGACTTCGCTCCGCTGGCGATACGTCATGACCGGACTGTGAATATCAAAATCGCTTTCGTTGAGTAAGGGGAACAGCGTATTCGGCTGCGGGAATGACTGAAGCCCGAACTCGCTGACGAAACGGTGAGTCGATTCGTAGTACCATTCAAACGGTTTCAGTCCATGCCATACGCCCCACAAGTGAACATCCCCGCAAGCCGGATTTTGCCAATCCAGTCGATCTCCGTGCGGCGAATGAGGACTACCGGGCCAATATGCGCCTTCTGGGTGTTCTTGATGCACCACCTGTTTGAGCAGCACATCAAACAGCCTGACATAATCTTCCATACCCATTGTCGTCGCTGTCCACTCGTGACCGAGCAGCCCCTGTTCTATCTCATTGTTACCGCACCACAGCGCCAGCGATGGATGATGGCGCAGACGGCGGACATTATCGACGGCTTCGGCGCGCACATTCTCCATGAATTCCATGTCGTATGTCGGATAGGTTCCACATGCGAACATGAAGTCCTGCCAGATGCAGATGCCGTATTCATCGCATAAATCGTAGAAGCTGTCGCTTTCGTAGATGCCGCCGCCCCACACGCGCAGCATGTTCATGTGAGCCGCCGCAGCATCAGCGATCAACGGTTCGTAATCTTCACGCTTGAGCCGCGCCACAAACGGATCAGCGGGTATCCAGTTCGCGCCCTTGGCGAAGAACGGATGCCCATTCACCTCAAAATGAAACGACTCCCCCCACGCATCCGGCTGACGCACAAGCTTAAGTGTCCGCAGTCCGATCTGCCGCTCCCATTGGTCGATCACGCATCCGTTTGAGTCGAGCAGACGGACACGCACGTGATACAACGGTTGATCGCCCATGCCATTCGGATACCACAACTCAGGCTGCGGGATGTCGAGCGGCACGATCCTGTCCGGATGAAACTGCTGTGACGCGATCAAACGATCATTGCGCAAAATCGACACATCAACCCGTAACGCCGCGTCTTCGTCAATCCGTTCGATCTCAGGCGTGATGGTGACGCGAACCTGACCCGGTGCTGCATGATCCTGCACAATCAGCACATCGGTGATCCGCGCCGTATTGAACATGAGCAGCTCAACCTTGCGCCAGATGCCACAGGTGACGAACTGTGGACCCCAGTCCCAACCGAAGTTGGACGGCTGCTTACGGATGTACGAACCCGCGTTCAAGCGATGCCCACCGACCGCCCACGACGGTAGAATGCCTCTTTCGGCATCCATGCGGCGGACAAATGGCATCGGCGCGGCGAAGGTCACATCGAGCACGTTGTCACCGACCTTGAGCGCCGCTTTGACATCAAATGTCCATGTGCGGTACATATTGTCGGCTTTGCCGATGGTTTGTCCGTTCAAGGCGATCGTTGCCAGCGTATCCAGTCCGTAGAAAACGAGACGGATACACGCGTGTTCGAGGTCTTGCGCCGTTACCGAAAAAGTTGTGCGGTACTGCCAATCGGATTCACCGACCCAGTACTGCTTCTTCTCGTTATCACGGAAGAACGGGTCCTCTAGTTTTCCATGCGCCATCAAATCAAGATGAACAACACCCGGAACAGTGGCAGGGAGAAAATCCGAGGTATCCGGCTGTTTGAATGTCCAGTTTAGGTCAAGAGCTGCGGCTTTCACGTTGAAAATCCTTCTGCGCGGTCAGTTTATCTGAGGAAGGCGGAGCAACAGACCCGCGTTCAATCAACCGGACGTGAATCCGAATCGTGACCGTCGTCTGATTCGGTTGATTGATCTGCCGCTGAAGCTGCTCCATCGCCATACTCCCCATCAAGAGCTTATCGATCTGAATGGTGGTGAGCTGTGGCGAAATAATGCTCGACATCTGAAGGTCATCGAAGCCGATGACGGATAAATCATCCGGGATTCGTAATTTGAGTTCGTGCGCCGCCTGATATACGCCGAACGCCGCCGGGTCATTCAAGGCGAAAATGGCGCTGACTTCGGGATTACGACGGAGCAAACGAAGGGCTGCCGCGTGCGATGTTTTCAGATACAGCGCATCGTGTTCGACAAAATGCCCCAAAATGTCGTGGTCAGCGAGCGCCTGTTGAAAACCCCGGTAGCGTTCCAAAATGCCGGGAAAGCACCCCGGTTGATACCCGATCACACCGATATTCTGATGCCCCTGCGCCACCAAGTGCTGCCCCGCCTGATACCCTCCGTCGTAGTTATCCGGCAGAATCTGGTCGTACTTCTCGCTGTGAGCATACGCATCCACCAAGACGACGGGCTTGGAGTCGTCGATGATGTCGGTAAGCTGTATGGGCTGAAACTGTGTGCCGACGATCAGGTATCCGTCAAAGGGCTTTAGGTTTACCGGCTGGTACAGGCGAACAAACCGGCTGTTCTCGTTGACTTCAAACGGGAAAATCGCCGTATCAATATCGGATTGGCTGGTGATCTGCTCCGCACCTGCCAACACCTGATTATAGAAGTAGTCATAACTGAGCGTATCGTCACCGTAGCTCTGCTGCACCAAACAGGCAATGCTCAGGTCACCGGATGCCGCCGTCACATCAACACGGATGGTCTGTTGGTATCCAAGCTGCGCCGCCACGCTGAGAACACGCGCTCGCGTTTCTTCGGATACACCTGTCTTATTGTTGAGGGCTAACGACGCTGCCGCGACCGATACGCCCGCTTGATCCGCAACTTCGCGCAGCGTGACTTTGTGTCCCATGTGATGACCTAAATTCCAGTCTGAAATAGTCGATATTTCACCATACTAACGCATTTGGCTCGACCATCGCAGTCCTAAACAAACCATACGCCGCCGTTGATCTCCGCAGTTTGACCCGTCACCCATGCGCCGAGGTCGGATACAAAGTACAGCACTGCTCCGGCGACATCATTAGGTACGCCAGCCCGCTTAAGCGGGATCGTGTTGATCACCCCGGTGAAGTTTTCGCGCCCCGTAAACGTATCGTGAAATGGCGTATCCACGATGAACCCCGGCGCAAGCGCGTTAACGGTGATCCCACGCGGCGCGAGTTCCTTCGCCATTGCGCGTGTGAACCCGATGATCGCGGCTTTTGCGGTGGCATACGCGACCGCCCCTACCCCGCCGCCGTTCCTTCCCGCAAGCGACGACATATTGACGATGCGTGCGCCTTGCGGCATGTGGGGCAGCGCGGCGCGTGTGCAGAAAAACGTGCTGGTGACGTTCACATCCATCACTTTATGCCAATGCTCGTCCGGCATCTCGCTCACGGTGACGCGCTGGATCAACTGCCCCGCATTATTGACCAGAATATCGAGTCGTCCTCCAAACCGCTGCGCCGCCGCGTTGATCGTCTCGGTAACGGCAGCGCCGTCGGTCGCATCGAGCGGGAGCGGATCGGCACGGAAGCCCTTCGCGGCAATTTCGGCGGCAACTTGTTCCGCTTCTTCCTGATGCGAAAAGTAAGTGAAGATGACGTGTGCGCCGCATTCCGCCAGCATGTTGGTGATCGCCGCGCCGATGCCGACACTACCACCGGTGACAAACGCTGTTTTGCCGGAAAGATCGATTTGCATCTCTTAAGTCCTGTTCTCGACTACTGCTTGACCGCGCCTTGCAAACCACGCACAAAATAACCCTGAAACAAGAAGAACACGATCAGTGCTGGAAGGATTGAGATCACCGTTCCGGCTGCGAAACCAGAATAATCAAACGAGTGCTCCCCTTGGAACGCGAACATCCCTACCGCGAGATTGCGCAAGTCAGGGCGGCTGAACGTGAAGATCAACGGAGTGACGAAATCATTCCATGTCGCAAGAAATTGGAAGATCACCACCGTAGCGATGATCGGGCGGGCAATCGGCAGTACAAGCCGGAATACTTGTAAGAAGTTCGCCCCGTCGATCTTGGCGGCGTCGAACAGTTCTTCCGGTATCGTTGCGAAGAAGCCGGAAAACAGCAGCACGTACAAGCCGCCGCCGCCGGACATCGCCAGAATAATCCCCGCTTGCGTGTTGAGCAGTCCTAACGTTTGCACCAGCTTGAATGTCGGGATGATGGTCGAGGCGATCGGGATGAACAGTGTCCCCAAAATGATCCCGTAAATAATCCGTCGTCCGGGGAAGCGATAGCGCGAAAGCACATAGCCGCACATCGACGTCACGATCAGCACAATCGACGTTGAACTGATCGAATAGATCACAGTGTTGACAAAGTAGCGGCTGAATCCCGCATCACCCCACGCACGTACAAAATTCTCTGTCACCCACTCTTGGGGCCACAGCGTCGCGCCCGCCGTGAACATCTCACGCGTGGGTTTGAAAGCGGCGAAGAATGACCACAGAAACGGGTATAACCAGATGAAACCGACGATCAGCAGCGCCGTCACAGTGATCAGGTTCAAACGTGTGTGGCGGCTGCTCAAAAATCGGATCAACATGGGAGATTCTGCTGTTTTGTTCATCGTCTACGCTGCCCCCCCTTGTGACTGACGGATCATGCGCCCCTGAATCGTCACGGCGATCAGCACCAACCCGCCGAAGAACAACGCCGCCGCAGACGCTACCCCGTACTGGAACGGGCGTGATTCAAATGCTTGGGTATAGATGTAGTTGGCAACCATATTTGTCGCGTGACCGGGTCCCCCACCGGTAAGCGTGACCACCACGCCGAAGACTTTGAGCGCGTTCACGAACGCCAAAAACACGATCACGATGGCGACGGGTTTGATCAGCGGCAGAGTAACAAAACGAATCTTCTGCCAATTGTTCGCGCCGTCGATTTCCGCCGCTTCATACAATTCTTCCGGCACGTTGGCGAGCGCAGCCATCCAGTAGATCAAATACTGACCGAAGATTTGCCACACCGAGACGACCACCACCGAATACATGACGAGGTTGGGGTTGCCCAAAAAGTCGATGGAGCGATCGATTAGCCCAACATCTTTCAAAAAGTCGTTGACCGCGCCATTCGTCGGATTAAGCAGAAATTTGAAGATCAAGCCCGCCATCGCCTCTGGCACGACCAATGAGGCGAAAAATATCGTGCGAAAGAAACGTTTGAACCACAACCACTGGCGCGTGAGCAAATAGGCTAAGAAAAAAGAGAGCGGCAGTTTTAGGATTGTATTCAGTAAGGCGAAGACTGCGGTATTCCGCAGCGATTCTTGAAAGACCGGGTCGGAGACGACGCGCGCATAATTCCCCAAGCCGACAAACGTGCTTTCCGTCAGTGGTACGACGCCGTTCCAGTCAAACAGCGAGTACAGGATGGTCGCCGCCATCGGCCACAGCGTAAACGCCGAGTACAGAATCAAAAACGGAACTAAAAACACCAGCACCCATCGAGCGTCCTTGCGAGACACCCGCATGCTGATCGGTATTCCCGCTTGATCCCAACGACTTCGCCGCTGCCGCGCAGCCGCAGATGGGGAGACACTCGCAATATCCGCCATTCGTCCTTCTCTCCTAAAGACAAGATTGGGCAAGGGACATGCCCTTGCCCAATCAACACACAAGGCATAGAGGTGACTAGTTCAGGCTGACAACGTAGTCTTCTGTGTACGTCCAATCGGGGAAGGCGAAGCATTCCGGCGAAATGCCTTCTGCTTCTAACGTGGCGAAGAAGGCGTCATTGCGCGCCGCGCTCAGTTCTGCCGCCGCTGTCGCGTAATCCGTGCCTTCGACCAACGCGCGCTGGATTTCGATGAATTCATTGGTGGTACTGGCTTGATTCGCAGCTTGCAGCGCCGTCGAGGTGGCAATTTCCGGGCACTGAAGCACAGGTTCAGGGTAGACGTGGCGCAGCGGACTGCCCACCACAGTATCGGCAACCATGCGAAGACCGGGGTTTTCGATGTTATCGGCGGAAACCCAACCGAGTACGCCGTAACCACGCTCCATGTACTGCTGGGCATAATAGCTGTCGGGACGGGTCAACCATTCAAGGAAGATCGTTGCTTCTTCAGCATAATCGCTCTGCGAACTGATCCACACCTGATTGTTGTCGAGCGGACGACGCGCCACCGAACCGGAACGCCCTTCATCTGGTGCGGGGGCAATCGCCACACCTAGATCAACTTCAAAGCCCATTCCACGAATCACACTAGGAACCCATGTGCCGTCGAAATAGATCGCCGCCAAGCCGCCGCCGAGTGCCGAACGGGAGAAGGCTTTGTCGTTTAGACCGGGCATGATCAGGTCATCTTGATACAGCCCTTGCAGGAATTCGAATGCACGGAGATTGGATTCCGAATCATACGCGAAACGACCGGTAACCGGGTCAAGTCCTTCGCTGGAGCCAACCGAACCGCTCAACGGAATCCAGATACGGTGCAGTTCATTGGCAGGTTCCATCGGCATAGCGATGCAGTATGGACCAGAAGCGCGGATCGCTTCGCATGCGGCGCGCAGTTCACCCCATGTTTGCGGGGGCGCTTCGGGATCGAGTCCGGCGGCACGGAACAAGTCCTTGTTATAGAACATGTAGCCGTGACCCCAGATCAAGCTGTCGTAATGCTGGTGACTGTAGTATTCCCCTTCAAACGTGTTGACACCATCCACGAATGAGCCTTCGGGCCAGCGCGATGCCCAGTCTTCCGGCACGTTGACCATCGGCTGCACCCACCCTAGCTGAAGCAGTTCGCTCAGGGTCAGCACCGGCACAGGTCCCTGATACCAGAAGATGTCCGGCGTTTCTTCGCTTTGGAACATCAACGGCAGCGCCAGATCATATTGATCCTTCGCCATCGTCGTCCATTCAACCACGATGTTCGGGTATTCCTGATTAAACTGCGCCGCGACTTCAACATAAAAATCGGCTTGTTCTTGCGACCAGTTCATCACGCGCAGCGTGACCACATCCTGCGCCGTTGTGACTGAAAAGGCAGAAATCAGCAAGACCATTAGCACAAATGCGAAAAAGACACGTTTCATCGAACAGCTACCTTTCTCTTCCAAAATGATCAGCACTCGACCCTGTAATTTCTCATTGGATGGTGGAACACATCCAAGTCTATCCACAGATTAATCTGTTTAGATAAACGAGTCAAGATTTTGCTAAACATGTTTAGTTTGAAAGAGGCGGCGCGATGTAGAACACTCGCACATCGCGGGGTTCAAGGCGGGCTGCAAACATCGCGCGTCCAGCCGTGTCTCGCTGAAGCGGGATAGTCTCATCACTGTACAGATCGAGGGTCGTAACCGCGCCTTCAGGCGGCTGATCGAGCGTGATTTCCGCGTCGAGCGCTTCTGATTCGTAGTTAAAAATGAACAACGCCAGCGCATCTTCCGTGCGAACGGCGCAAATCTTTAAGCGGTTATCGCTGACCGTATGCAGCGCCAGATCAAAGCGGCGGTTGAGCACCGCCATAAATTTTTCTATCTCCATATCCGCGCTGCCCAGATGACGGCTCGCCGTAAACCACACATGAGCCGCAGTGTAGAGGATTCGCCCGGCTCCTAATGCAGTTTCCAACATGGCAGGTACGCCATCACTAAAACGAGCGATCACCTGTGCGCGATCATCCACAAACGTCAGCAGGTGACGCTCCAATCGGCTGAGAAGCTTGATCGATTCAGTACCGTCAGGAAAGTGGATGGGAAATATTCCCGGATCGATATCCTCGACATAGTAACCGAGGTGCGGATTCAGCGCGCCCCCCGGTGTGTCGGGAATTAGCACGCCATCGTCGCTCATCTCGCCCCACTTGCCATCGACAAACAACGTCCCGCCCCGCTCGACGAAGCGTTTCAACCCATCTGCCAGTGCATCGTTCATGTTCAACTGGTTGGTGACGAACAAAAGGCGGATTCCGTCCAGATTCCCATCGATGATGTCTTGAGGCGTGACGAATCGCGCAGGGATATTCTGATCCCACAAGCTTTTGTAACACTGCGCCAGCGATTCGTTATAGATAGGCTGAATCTTCCAGATTCCCAGCGTCAACGCGCGTGTGAAGTCGTGATTCAGCCGGTCATACAGGATGGCGACGCGCGGCTGTTCCACTTGAAACGTCTCGAAGAAGCGTTCCTGTTTGCCAATCGCACGCCCCAACCGCTCGACTTCCTCAGCGCGCGGGGTGTACTCCCCCCGGCGGTTGACCAACCCGCGCCCACCCATTTGCCAGCCCTGTGTGAACGGCGACCACTTCCAGTAGATCAAGCCTCTCGCGCCGTGCGCAATCGCCTCCCAATTCCACCATTTCAGGTGATGAGGTTCGACGCGGCTTTCTGGCGTGAACATAAAACGGTGATTCGTTTGCATCTCCGAAATCCAGAAGCGCCCGCCGGGTGTGGCGGACTGCACAAATGTGAACGTCAGGCATCGCGTGAACGGTGGCATCCCTTTTTCATCGTTTTTGGGATAAAACGAAATGCCGTATTCGTCCACGCTGGCGGCTGTCACCCAATCATCATGCGGACGGTCAAACAGATCGTTGCTGATAATCATCGCGTGAATATTGTCGGCAATGCAGGGATGATTTGGGTCAACACTGCGGACGATGCCGCGCCACTCACGTAGAATCATGCCGATGTGATCCTTGCGGAACTGCTGCCAATCGACATACGGCATCACGCTCGACCATAACCATGTCGAAACCGTGACCTGATTCCACTCGGTGAAATGCCGATCCCATGCGTGATTCAGGCGTTCGAGTGTGCCGTATTTCGCGCGCAGCCAACCGCGAAACACCGCGATCGTGTACGGGTCATACGAGCTGAACATGGTTTCGTTCCAAATGTCATACCCGTACAGCGCGGGATAGTCTTTGTAGTGCTGCGCCGCCGCGCGGAACTGCTTTTCGATCAACTGCTTCACTTCGGGATGGTTGTAATTCAGCGTATCGTAGTAGGGTTTGCGGTTGTCCGGCGTGCCGTCGGGGCGCGTGCAGTAATAATCCGGCTTCATCACGGAATCAGGCGCGTATTCCAGCGCAGTGATCTGCCCCGCTAACTCCATGATCACCTTCAACCCGATCTGCTCCGCATATTCAAGAATCTGCTGCCCGGTGTGATATGGATACTCCGGCAGAGTCGGGTCTTCCCACCAATACACGGCGGGCCACACAACGACGATGTTCAGCCCCAACCTTTTGACCGCATCCATCTCCCGCCGAATATCATCCGGCGTTTGATCGCGTCCGATTTTGAGGACAGCCCCATGAGGAAACATGCGCGACGTACTCCTAGCTGATCTATGCCATCGTCTTGAGTCGCTCCGCCGTGATCTCCCAATGCAGCGTGTCATCATGCAGATACGCGCGCAGTTCATCCACCATCATCATGCCTAAGCGCTCAGAATCGCGCTGGGCGAGCGGACCGGCGATATGCGGCGTCAGGATCACGTTTGGAAGATCGTACAGCGCGGAGTCGGCGGGCGGCGGTTCGGGATGGGTGACATCCAGCACGGCGAACAAGTCCGGGCGGTCGCGCAGCACCGCGATCAGGTCGGCTTCGTTGACCAATGCGCCGCGCGCGGTGTTGATGAATGTGCTGTAGGGCTGCATCGACGCGAGATGCTTACCCGTGATCATCCCTTCGGTTTCGGGCAGCCAAGGCGCATGAAGCGATACCACATGCGCCGTCTTAAACAGCGTCTCCAAATCGACCAGCTTCACATCGAGCGCGGCGGCAGTTTCGGCGCTGGCATATGGATCAAAGGCGATCACGTCAACGTCAAACGCCTTCAGCAGTTCGCACATATGACGAGCGATCAAGCCGAGTCCGATGATTCCGACGGTGCTCCGAAACAAACCGGGATAGTGCTGCTTTGCCGTAAAAGCCCGCTCCCGCTTGGCATCCTGCATATGCTGCCACATGCCCGCAAGCGAAAGAATGATCTGCCCGACCGTGTACTGCGCAACCGTGATCGACATCGCTTTGTTGGCATGAGTGATCCGCACGCCGCGTTCCCAAAATGGCGTTGAAACGAGATGCTTGATCGACCCCGCCCCGTAGAACACAACTTTGAGGTTCGGGGCGTGCGCGAGAAATGCCGCGTCAATGGGCGGGCATGTCCATGACGAAAACAGCAGTTCCATATCGTGTAAGATGCCGGGATCTTCCCGCACCATCTCCGGGGTTTGCGGCGGCACGTACACATCCACCAGCGCGGCGATCTCATCAAAAATCGGCGGCGGATACACGCGCGCGCGTATCTCATGGTTGAGAATGAACAGCGCTTTCATCGCCGATCCGCCTACAGCGCTTCGCGTTTTGCAACGCTCAGGATGTAATCCACCGCCTGCCGGTACTCGTCCTCGGTGTCGAGGTGTTCAACCATCAGGGGAGTATTTCCGCCTAATGCCGCGATCTCGTGCAGCAGCGTCGGGTAATCTAGATAACCTAACCCCGGTCGTACCTCGTCCAAATGCACCAGCGCTGAGCCGTGCAGCACAATATCCTTCGCATGAACGGATTTGATATGCGCCCCCAAACGCGCGAACGCATCGCGGATCATCGCGCCGTTACCGTAATACGCCTGTGGGCTGCTCACCCAGTTCACCGGATCGAGATGCACGCCGAAGCCGTCCCGGTCAACCGCATCGATCAACCTGAGATAACTTTCCACCGAGTCTGGGTACATCCAAGGCATCGCTTCAAGCGTGAAGCACGTGCGACGCGGCTGCACCGCGTCGATGATCGTGCGCACGGTATCCACAATCAGCGCGAACGTATCCTCGGTTAGATTATCCGGGTGCGGCGCGTTGCGCGGCGTACCGCGTGATCCGGCAATGTTGACGCAGCAGCGCGCCCCGATCCGATCCGCGAGGTCAAGGCTGTGCTGGCAAAACATGACCGCCGCCTGCCTTTCAGCAGCATCCGATGCGATCGGGTTACTCCATGCGCCCACTTCAGCGATCACGATGTCGGCGCGCGCAGCGGCTTCGGCATAAGCTTTTACTTCCTTGTCGTCTGCATTCACCGTGACCGGGCAGTAGGCGGCGCGATAGCCCTGCTCTTGCACAGCTTGAACCCAACCATCTGGATCGCTGTATGCTGCAAAAATGGGAGCACCCAAACGCATGAGATCAACCTTTCTAAACAAAGTTACATAAACAAGTTTAGTCCTAGGGTATCACAAGGGCTGTTGGGATGCCATTGGAAAGGCTTATTCATCCTCACTTGTGGACTGCATCACCGCCGACCCAAGCTCCGACCCTCGCTGAATTTTCCGCGCGCACGCGGTAATAACAACCGGCACTCCGATCCTGAGTCGTGTCTCTAAACAGCGGCGGCTCGGACGCGCGCGAATCTTCGTAGGACTTCACATCCGTGATCACGGCGTCTTCGACCGCACTGGCGATCATCTCCCACGCCCCGTCAGGTGAGCCGGAGCGCTCGATTCTATAGCTGGATGCACCAGTTACGCCACGCCAGACGAAGCCGTTTTCGTGCGAACACGATACCCAAACGGGCGCTTCGACGGGGAGTTCGGGCAGCATGATCCGCCGCAGCACGCCGAATTCGCCGCACCCTTCAATGCGCGCCGCGCCGATCAAGTCATCGGGGATCGTCCGCATGAATTGACGCATCAAGAAAATATAGTATGCACTGCCGAGCTTCCTCGGCAGAATCAGCGGAATCATCGTTCCGGTCAAACGGAAGGTGGGGATCATCGTTACCTATGGCGGCAGGATGATCGTCACCAACACCAGAACAAAAACGATGTTTCGCCCTCTCCACTGAATTTTGGAGAACCCATACGCAACGAATGTGGTAGAGAACGCCGCGCCGATGCAGGACAGAGTCGCATAAATCATCGAATTGACAACGTAGTTCACGAACGGGATTTCGGCAACGGCGCGCGGGAAGTTCTCCCACATGACGACGCTCGGAAACAGCGTCGGCGGGTTGCGGAACACTTCCGCGTCGGATTTGAGCGCCGTCACGACCAACCAATAGAGCGGCAGCGACACCAGCGTAACGAAGCAGGCGAGAATAAACCACCAAACCTGTCCACTAAGCTGTTCAACAGCCCGATCTGCGGGTTAAAAATCCACATCCACAAGATTGTGCTTGCGACGGGCGGCACGATCAGCGGCACGTAGATCAGGGCGCGCATTATAGAACGCCCAAAGATGTTCTGGTTGTAGAGCAACGCCAACCCCAATGCGAGGATCATGCCGACCGGTGCTGCCATCAGCGTATAGACGATTGTGTTTCCAATCGCAATCGGAAACTTGCGATCCATCGTGAGCAGCATCTGGTAATTTTGCAGCCCAACCCATGGGCTCACCCGCGATTTTGGTGATATGGGAAACAGCTCGTATTGCGGAAGAAACGAGAATATCTGATGTTCCCCTTATACCCTGAATGAGCTTTACCCCGGTAAATGGATAAAGCTCATTTTGAATTAACCGAGCCGAAACACCCAATCAAAAAGCAAAACGCGGTTAAAATGCAGTCAGTGCATGAAAGATTGATGGAACACAGCCAGACTTGAAGGTAAACGCCCAATGAATCCGCCCTTGTCTCAAGACGATTTCAACCGCCTCACGTCCATTCTCGCGGCGCGTCCCAACTTCGCCAACCCAACCTCACGCTATGCCTTCGTGACCGCGATACTGCAAGGTTCTCCGCGTGCCGCCACTTTGCAAGGTGGGGTGCCGCTCACGATGGCGAATGTTCACACCGATGCAGTGGGGGTGGTGCATCATCTCCTGCAATTCGGGCAGGATATACGTGGACGTGAGGCGCTCACGCTGTTGGTGCGGGCGCTGATCGAGGATATGGGTTTCGGCGCGGATGGGGATTTCCTGATCCGCCTATTCGAGCAATACCCGCTCGAAAGCGCGAACGCGGGCAAGCCGATCCCGATCCTGTTCCTAACCGCCAACCCGACCGATACGGCTCGCTTGCGGCTTGATGTCGAGTACCGCGAAGTCGATGACGCGCTGCTTAAGGCACGCTACCGGGAGCGCTTCACCTTGGAGATGCGTCCGGCGCTGCGTGCTAGCGATCTCCAAGAATCGATGCTGCATTATCAGCCGGGGATCGTGCATTTTTCCGGGCACGGTGCGCCGGATGGCTTAGTTTTCGAGGATGACGCGGGCAAGATGCGCTTGGTCGATCCGGCAGCAGTCGCGGAATTGTTCCGCATCCTCAACCCGAAGGTAAGGATCGTCGTGCTGAATGCGTGCTGGTCAGCGGCACAAGCGGAGCAGATCGCGCCGCACGTGGACTGCGTGATCGGGATGACCCAGCCGGTTGGCGATAAGGCGGCGATCCAGTTTGCGGCGGCGTTTTATCGCGCGCTCGGCTACGGTGCGACCGTGCAAGCCGCGTTCGACTTCGGATTGAACCAGATCAACTTAATCGGGCTGAAAGGCGCGGAAATTCCGACTCTGCTGTGCAAGCCCGGCTGCGATCCCGCGAAAACGACGCTGGCATAAGAAACGTCGATGTCTGCACCGCAGCATGCGATTCGTGATACACTGAATCTCGAACATACTCAGTCTTGTCACATGCTCGACCTTCCAACCGGCGGGAGAGGTATACGCCGTCTTGGTATCGATTCGTCTCCTCCTAGGCGGCGAAACTTGCGGAGTCGCAATGACAGACAAAGCGGTGATGGACGAACTTGTTGATGTGCTGATTCCGGCATTCAGTACCGAGCGGGAACGGCAGGCGCTTCTATTCATCGCATTGGGCGATAACGCGATTTACCGCCGGGTCGATTTGAGCGGCAGCCCACAGGACTTCACCGAAACCCTTCTCGCCACGCTCAAGCGCTACGACGGCGACGGCAAACGTGCCCTTCGCTCGATTCTTCTCAAGCTTCAAGAACAGGTCGGGCTTGATCATCAGGCGCGCATCGAGCAGGTGCTCTTGAAGCTTGATCGGGTGTTTGTCGCCGCCCCGCCCGCCGATCAGCGGCGCGATGTCGCGCTGCGCCGCATTCGCATCTTCTTATCATCCCCTTCGGATGTGGCGGACGAACGGGCGCTCGCCCGCCGTGTGATTGAGGAACTGCGCGCCGATCCGATCCTCCGCGATGTAATTTATCCCGACTTGATCGCGTGGGATGATCTGAACTACCGTGCGCCGATGCTGGCGACACTCGCACCTCAAGAAGCGATCCTGAAGGGGATGCCAAGCCCTTCCGAGTGTGATATCGCCGTGTTTATCTTGTGGTCACGCCTCGGCACGCCGCTTGATCCGAACAAATACCGCCGTCCGGATGGTTCAAACTATCGCTCCGGCACGGAATGGGAATTTGAAAACGCGATGGAGGTGGCGCGGGCAGCGGGCAAGCCGTATGTGCTGGTCTACCGCCGCACCCAGAAAGTTGCGCTCGATCCAGACGATCCCGACTTCGAACACAAGACGCAGCAGTATCGCGGCGTCAAGAGCTTCTTTGACGGCTTCCGCAATCCTGACGGATCTGCGAAGCAGAGCTACACCGAATACCCGACGCCAGAGTATTTCCGGCAGTACTTGGAGGCGGATCTGCGCCTGCTCGTCAAGCGCATTTTATATGAAGAACCAGATGTTCTGCGTGCAGAAACCGCAGACGATAACCTGTCAGCACTTTCGCCGCGTCCGCTTTGGGACCCTGAAAAGTCGCCGTTTCCCGGCTTGGACGCCTTCACTCCGGCGGAAGCGCCCGTCTTCTTCGGGCGCGGTCGTGAAACAGGCGCACTGGTGGATCGGGTGCGTGAGCGGCGAATCGTTGCAGTGGTTGGCGCAAGCGGCAGCGGAAAATCCTCGCTGGTCGGCGCAGGGCTGATCCCGCGTTTGATGGAGAACGCAATCGAGGGCAGCAAAGATTGGGAATGGTGCCGATTTACACCGGGAGGCGTTGGTAGTAACCCGATGATGGCGCTCGCTGTTCGGCTGGAAGAATGCCTGCCTGATGCCGCAGCCCGCACCATTGCTGAAGCGCTCGAAGCCGATCCAAGCAAGATCATCGCCTACGCCGACGAGGTGCTGCGCGCAAAACCTTCATGGTCGGAGCTTTTCCTATACATCGACCAGTTTGAAGAATTGTTTACGCTCTGCGATTCGCGCTATCACGCGCCGTTCACCGCGCTCCTTGCCGCAATCTCTACATCAAAGCGTGTGCGCGCTGTCATCACACTGCGCGCGGATTATTACAACCGCAGCTTGACTATTCCGCTGCTTGCGTCATTGTTAGAGGACGGTTCTTTCCCGCTGGCGATTCCCGACAATCTCGATCTGCTCGAAATGATCGAACGCCCCGCCGAAGTTGCCGCGATCACGCTGGATGGCGACCTCGCGCGCCGCATCGTCCGCGAGATGGGCAGCGCCCCCGGCGGACTTGCGCTGATGGGCTACCTGCTCGATGAACTGTACAAGCGCTCACAGCGGCGCGGCGACCGCCGGATCACACTGGACGATTATCAGGCGCTCGGCGGCGTAGTCGGCGCAATCGGCGCGCGCGCTGCCGATGAGTTCGATAAGCTGGACGACACCGCCAAAGCCGCGATCCCTGAACTCGCGTCCCTGATCGCCGTGCTCGGAACGAACGGCGTTTACACCCGCCGCCGCGCCCGCGCATCCGAATATAAGGCGATCCCCGGCGCGGACGCGCTGATCGCGGCGCTTGTCAAGGCGCGTCTGCTCACAACTGGCGAGGAAAATCGCGAAGCGACGGTTGAAGTCGCGCATGAGGCTTTGTTCAGCCATTGGGATCGACTCACCAAGATTCTTGACGCGGATCGTGCCTTTCAGCAGCTTAAGCAGCAGCTCACGGCGGCGGCGGCGCATTGGAACGCCAACCTTCGCAAACCGGGCTTTCTTCTCCCCCCGGCGCAAGTCGGCGTGATCCCGCGCCCGCTCCGTGACCGTGCCGCCGCGCTGCCCGATCCCGAAGTCGTGACTTTTTTCAACCGCAGCGTCCGCCGCGCCAACCGCCAGCGCATGATCGCACATGGGAGCATCGTGATCGCCTCCCTCACCCTAATTGCGATTACCGTGTTCGTCGGTCAGCAGGTCTTCTTGAACCTCAGCGCCCGCAGCCCAATGATCGAGATCGCGGCGGGCGAAGCACAGTTGGGAATGGATCGCACTTCATATATGCTCCCGCGCTTCTTCATTGATCGATATGAGGTTACGTGGCGGCAGTATCGCCTGTGCATGGAGGCGGGGGTGTGCAGCCCGCCATCCGGCGCGGGCGCAAGGCAGCCCGCACCGATGCCGGGGGACGACAATTTCCCGGTCGCAAAGGTGGACGCATACCAAGCGGCGCAGTTCTGCGGCTGGATCGGACTCCGTCTGCCGACCGCCGCTGAATGGGAGCGCGCCGCGCGCGGCACTACCGGACGGCTGTGGCCATGGGGGGATGAAGAGCCGTCCCCGGATCGCGTCAATATGCCGATTGAAGCATTCCTCAACCTGCCGGAAGGCGCGATCGCGGTGGATGATCCCGAATTTCTCGATGGTGCGACGCCGGAAGGCGTGATGCATATGATCGGGAACATGTTAGAATGGACATCAACTCCCGCTGACTGCGAAGACCCCTATACATGCACCCCTTGGGACGGACGGAGCGCGATTGATGCGCTGCTGATGCGAGGTTTAGGTTGGAACACCGCCTACACGCCAAGTAACCCAATTCCTCCAATCATCGAGGGAATCCCGGCAAACGCTGCCTTCGCTCAAGTCGAGGATGTCGGTTTCCGCTGTGCAAGCTTCTAGCACTGCAACCCAAGTTTAGTCTAAAGGAAACACGATGAAAGGTCGCTGGATATTCGCTGTCCTATTCTTGGTCATTTTGAGTGTGTCCTCCGTCAATGCGCAAGACACGTTAGACCCCGGCGCAGACCCGAATTATGGCTCTGCTGATTTGGGAGATGGCTTCGCGCCCGCCCCCTATTTAGTCGAAGTTGTGGCGGGTGGGGATGTTCCCGCAAGCGTCGTTGGCGACTGCGCCGGGTTCGTCACTCGTCAGCCGGATTTTCGCCTAACATGGAACGGCGGCGGATTTTTGCGCTTTGCCGTACTTGCGTCTGAAGGTGACGATGCGACGCTCGTTGTATACCAGCCCGACGGAAATTACTACTGCAATGATGATACGTTTGGGCTGAACCCAGCCGTGGATGTGTTCAACGCCCCCGCAGGAGAATATGTAGTCTGGATCGGGACGTTCCGCGAAGACATCTTTTTTGACGCCCAGTTATTCATCTCACAGCTTGAGCGGTTTGATCCGACGAATCAGAGGGGTGAGGGCGGAACGGCGCAGTGCACCGACTTGACCGCCGTCGCTGAACTGCCGATTGAACGCGTGGACGATCAGACCGCGCTCGTGTTCTACGCCAATCCAACCACCGGACAGGAGTTTCAACTGACGGTGACGGGCGCGGATGCGGACGCGGTTGAAGCATATTTGAATGAAACGTCACTCTGCTTGATCGCCACACCGGACGCTGGAGGCGACACAGGCGTCCCGCCTGACAATGAGGTGGTCGATATCGCGTTTGGCGATATTTTCTTCGACGTGCTGGAAGAAGCAGGCGCAAGCATCGAAGAACTGGTGGCGGCGCGTGACGAAGGAGCGTATCGAGAAGTCACGCTGCGCGATGTGCTGTCTGATATGGGCATCGATGGTGAAGATGTGCTGCGCTCCGCCTTTGAGCGCGCCAACACCGCGATTGATGAAGCCGTCGCCAGCGATCGCCTGACCGATGAACGCGCGCGCCAAGCCCGCGCCGAAGTTGACGCGATGTACAACCAATTCCTTGATGTGCCTGATCTGGTCATGCTGGCGGGTGGGCGCAATCCCGCGCCGACGCTGCTGGATATCGAGATCGCCGTGACAAACCCCGGCGAAACGCGAGGGGAGTTTTTCACCGTTACGCTCGTGGAAGACCCGCCGCTTGGTTATGGGTGGACGAGAGCGAAGTCATTCACGCTTGCGCAGGTGCAAGCGGCGCGTGTGAACAGCTTCTGCATCGTCAACATCGGCACGGGCAGCGCCTACATCTATAGAAACGCCAAATATATGTGGGGGACTTACGACACGACCGCGGCGGGCTGTCGCTCATCCAGTTGGTATCAAGCGAACAAGCTGTACATTGTCGGCTGGAGTTCGAGCAACTATTACACGCAGAACAGCACATGGAAAGTTGAGAGTTAGCTCTGCGCCGTCGAGTCTCCCCAAGTGCGTATTCACGGGGAGACAGCAGGGGATGAACAGAAGAGAGTTCGTGCGGCATCTTTCACCAAAAAACGAAGGTGACCGATATGAACTCTCCTAGGTGAAGGGGGGTCTACCCCAATTTAATGGCTCATCCGCATTTTGTGTGAGCTTAAGGCGGATGGATAACGCGAAGACGAAGTAAATCGAACTTCGCGCGTCCATACATCTGACGCTTAATCAACTTGAGTCGGTTGACCTGCCCTTCAGTTTGCCCATTGCT
>JBGSVJ010000026.1:0-7721 GCA_041753015.1 Anaerolineae bacterium | reverse complement strand
AGCTGAGACATGCGATATTTAGGAAGCTGATAACGAGGGAAAAACGATGACCGACGACGGCAAGAAGAAACTGGGCGAACGCATCCGGCGCGCCCGGATGGATTCCGGGATCACGCAGAAGATGCTGGCAGAGACGTTAGGCATGTCTCAGGGCGTGATTTCGAATGTCGAAAACGGTGTTTCGACGATTGATGTCCCTGATTTGCCGACGTGGGCAGCGGCGCTGAACAAGCCGATTATGTTCTTTTTTCTCGATGAATCCCTCCTACCCGAAGAACGCGCGGCGGCGATCCTCAGCATTCTTTCAGCGAAACAACGGGAGCGCGTGCTGGAGATGTTGGAGTACTTGGCGCTCGGCATGCGGTACAAAGGAAAGCTCTAAGCGTCCCCTTTGCGCATTTGGGTGACCCACTCAAGCAGCCGAGCGACATTGCGTTGCCCCTTGGGTGAAAGCTGCTCCGTTTCTTCGGTGATGGTGGTCAGGAGCGGGGTGGCAAGCTCCGGATGGAGGGCGGCGAGCATCGCGCGGCACTCGTCGAGCGTCTCGCACATGAAGTAGTCGAGCGACACGCCGTAGACCCGGCACACGAGGCGCATCGTCTTGATGCGCGGATTATCGGCATCGCCGTTCAGGAAGTTCTGAATCACCTGATCGGACATGCCAATCGCGTTACCGAGCGCGCCGGCGTTGAGCGGTTTGCCGTCCGCGTCGAATTTGGTCTGCATGAGCAGGCGCAGTTTGTCGCCAAAGCGGGGTGGGGTCATGCTTCATCCCCATCGACATCTTCCAGCGGCGGGAGCGGCGGAATATCGCGTCCCTGCTTGCGCAGTTCCTCGGCGGCGTGCGCCCAGCGGATCAACTGGAGGATTTCCTGTTGGGCATCCGGCGAAAGCTGCATGGCGCGGAAGGAAATCTCACCCATCGCGGGCGTAACCGAGGCGGGTTTGCTTGCTAGCAGCGTGTAGCACTGGTCGCGGGTTGTGGTTTCGAAGTAGCGCAGCGGAATATCGAAGAAGCGGCAGATCGCGCGCAGGGTGCTGAACTGGGGATTATCGACCCGCCCGGTGCGCATGTGGCTGATTGTGCCGTGACTGATGCCCGTCGCCCGGCTGACCTCATGCAGGGTATACGGTCGCCCATCCGGATGCAGCCGCACCTCGAAGAGGATATCGAGCTGTTCGGGCAGGGGAAGATAGTCGTCCATCAGATAACGCTTTCACTTCTCACTTCATGACGCAAGTATCTTAGAATTCACCTCCGTCGTCAATACCCCATCGGAGTATTCATCTTCGTCAGTCGCGTGACTTGATTCCATCCACGCGAAACCGCCGCAATCCGCACAAGACACGCGCTTGAAGCCTCCGCAACCTCTCTTGCTTCCGTGCTTTCTCCGCACCTCGTTTTCATCCACGCATTCCACCGACATATGCAGAAACGCCGATCCGCCCCGATCCGCACTGCATGTCCACTGACAAGCCGCATCCGCTGATGTCCTGTGCCGCTTTCCTCCTTGATCCCCCATGCGACCGAACACGTGTCGATGCAGGCTGACCAGTCTGGCAGGCGCGGCACGGTGTCAATCCCGCACGCGGGATCGCTTTCGGCGTTTTCTCCGGGCTTGCGCCGTTCCACTCACCGAAAACGCCGAGCGCCTTTCAGGTGACACCGCACCTTGAGCGCCTGCCATGAAGGGGTCAGCCATCGACACAAGGTCGATGGGGTATCTCAAGGAGCGCAAAATGGGCACCAGTTTACATATTCAGCTTACGGGATTTGTCGGCAGTGACCCGCAGGTGAAGACGGTCGGGGAGCAGAAAGTCGCCTCGTTCAGCATCGCCATCAGCCGGAAAAACCGCGCGGGTGAGAAGCAAACCGTATGGGTGCGCGTTAACGCATGGAACCGCCTCGCAGAGGTCGCGGAGCAGTACATTAAGCGCGGATCGCTCGTGCAAATCTCCGCCGATTGGCTCCGTCCGAGCGCATGGGTGGATCAGTCCGGCATTCCGCAGTCGAGCTTGGACGTGGATGCCTCCCGCCTCGTGCTGCTCGACCGCGCACCGGATGGTGACGCGAAAGATCAGCCGGAGCAAATCCCGTTCTGATCGCGGTTTTGAGAGGCGGTACGCGAGTGCCGCCTCTCCTTCATTCTCAATTTAACCAATCAACAGCAGCGTCTTGGCGATTTGCACGGCGATCGGCGCGACGGCGGCGAGATTCTTCGCGGCGGCGATCAGTTTATTGCCCCGGATTTGCAGACGTTCCTTTTCCGGCTGCTCTTTTTCCGCTTCGGCGAGCGCATCCTCCGCCGCCATTTGAACCTCTTTCGCATCGAGCGCCTGAGCGGCGGGCACCTGTGCCAGCGCGTCCGCCAACTGCTGAAGCTGCGTCTTCAACGTTTCGTACACGTCATCGCTGGCAGCCGGAGCGCCGCTGTAGGTGAACGTTACCTCGCCGTAGAATTCCTGACTGCCGAAATTGGCGTTGGCGGCGTTCACATTCCCCTTAATCGTCAGCGTTGGGCGAGTCTTGTTCGTCATCCTGTTCATCCTCTCCACTTGAACTCAACATCTGAATAAGCTGCTCGATTACTTCATCCGGCACCTGCCCCTTGAGCATCTGCCGCAGCGCGTCCGCCCCGCCCTGCCGATAAAGCTGTGCAAGCTGGCGCATCACGGCTCTTGATCAGAAGCGGACTCTGCTGGAGCGGAAATTTGTACCTTTTCCGCTTCTTCGTTACGTCCTGCCCGACGCAGTAAATCGGCTAAACGCCGCTTGGAGGTAATCGCCCATCGGCGCGGATCGATCGCTTCGAAGATGGCGACACATTCGTGCAGTGCTTCAATGCCCTTATCCGGTTCACCGGCTTCAAAGAGTCCCAGCCCGTAGTCGTACAAAATATTGGCGATACTCAAGCGAGCACGGATTTGACGTGCAATCGGTAACGCGCGTTCGTAATAGAGTGAAGCATCCCGCCACTGCTTTTGACCGACCATCATATCGCCCACGCTCATGAGCGTATTGGCAAGCCCCAGCCGGGCACCGATCTGCTCGTAGACGGGCAGGGCGCGGTCGTAGTAGCCGCGCGCCGCCGCCAAGTCAGCCTCGCGCACGCTCAAGTCGCCCAGCGCGATCAGCGTATTGGCAAGCCCCAGCCGGGCACCGATCTGCTCCGCAGCCGTCAGGGCTCTTAACAGGAGTTCTCGCCGCTGCGTGAATGAGCCGTAGAGAGACATGTAGTAATTGAGTGCATTTGTAAAGCCAACCGCATCACCGGGTGAATGGATGAACCCCCATGCGAGCGCGATGAGCACATTCTCGAGGTCGCGCGTAATCGTTGGGTGGCAATCCTCGTTGTTATTCTCACCGGCATCTCCGTGCAATCCCGCGTAATGGGCGAAGTGTCGCTCGGCTGCGCTGTCCAACTCCCCGTTTGCTTCTAGCAGCGCCCGTGCATACGCACGCAGCAGCCGGTGCTGGCTGTAACGTCCGTCTTCCCCGGCTTCAACAAGGCTGGCATCACATAGGGATTCCAGTGCACGGTCGGCGGCATTCTCGTCGGTATCCTCCCAAACCGCCGCTGCTGCCGCCAAGTCGAACGTGCTTTCGACCGCAAACACCCCTAACGCGCGGAACCGCCGCCGCTCATCCGCATCCAGCATTCCTAGACTTTGATCGAGCGATTTGGACAGGTTCAGGTCCTTATCCTCTTTATCCACGTTCAACTGCGCGAACGGATCATGTTCGTTCTGCAGTCCGTTCAGGATCGTGTTCGCATACCCCGCACCCCGCTTGTACAGCCGCGCCGCCGCCAGCGTGATCGCCAGTGTATGCCCGCCGAGCGCCCGTGCGATCTGCCGGTACACCAGATCATCACCGCTCCCTCCGGCACGCTTGGCGATCAACTGCGCGCCTTCCGCTTCGGTCAGCAGTCCCAAGCGAATATCCTCCCCGTCGATCTCCCGCGCCAGCGCCCCGCTCCGCGTCGTGATTAGCAGGCGGCACGCTGTCCCCTCAATCGGGAAGTGCTGCACAATCCGGTGATCCCATACATCATCCAGCACGATCAGCGCGGCTTTGTCGCGCAAGACCATCGAAAGCGCCAGCCTGCCATTCTGCTCATCTTTGTAGTTGTCGGCACTGTCCTTAAACACGGTTGCGCCAACATTCATCTGCAAACTGCTCGGTACGGGGGTCTGCCCGACTTCCAGCCAGATCACGCCGTCGCGGAAGGCACGCCGCACGGTGCAGTCGTGTGCCAGCGCCGCCGCCAATGTACTTTTACCGATGCCGCCGTACCCGAAGATTGCCACCGCGCGCGGCGGGGCGCTGATCACCGTCGGCTTGATCGAGTCAGCGCAAACGGCGGTGCGCGCCTGCTCAAACGGTGCGTGCCGCTCGATATAGAACGTCGGAATCTGCTTCTTCACCCCGATGGGTGCTCCAAGCGGTGCGTCCTCATTCAATCGGGCGATCAGGTCGTGAAGCGCGGCGGTATACGCGCGAGCGGGGCGGAAATCAGGCGCTTGAAGGTGGGCGATCGAGGCGGGCAGCAGATCGAAATCGCCGTCGCGCAAAATCGGCGTGACGGGTTTGCATTCCCGCAGCGCGCACGCCAGCTCCGCCTGAACATACGCCGACGCCGGCACGCCGGGGCTGACCACCAGCACGAAGCGGTCACAGGCGCGGATCGCCTCCTCGATTTCGCGGCTGAACTCAACCCCGCGTGAGGGGAGTGATACCCGATCCCACCACACGGCGAACTTGGCGGCGCTCAGGTCATTCGTCAGCCGCCGCAGCAGTGATTTCGCCGGATCATCGTATTCCGTGCCATCATCTTTTTGTACATAGGAGAGAAATACGCGCGTCTGGGGTGGGGCGGTGGGAGTTGGTGTGGCTGCTGCGCTCATCACATAAGTGATGTAGACCGCGCCGTTGAAGGTCTGAGTGCCGAAATTCGCATTTGCTGCATGGACATCGCCGGTGATGTTAGTATCCGACACCTTGAACCCCTCCGCGTGATCTGCTGTTGTTCTGTTTACAGTATAACCACAAAACAGCAGTGGTGAGCCTATGCAATTCACGAAAATCGCATGATAGACGGCACGCCAAGTTTCTAGCGCTCCTTTGGGGAGCGCCGCGCTGACTTCGCAGCGCCGAACCGCCCCCCGCCGACTCCGCGAATCGACAGCCCATTAGCGTTCAAACACGCTGTATTCAGGAGGGTGTCTGCGGTCGGGGGCGGTGAGCGAGAATAAAATCTCGCCACCTCAAATGCCGGTGGGGGCTTTCGTACGCCACTCACGTGGCGCACCCCGGCAGCCTCGTCGGGTTCTGCCGGGCACGTGGATGCGGTCACGCCGCATCCACCGGACGCACCTGTTCGGCGCGTCCGCAAAAACACAAACCACGAACCGCAAAATTGCGCCGCTTGAATCTGACTCCTATGCGACGATTCCATCACCCAAAACACACCTGATGGAGCGGTCGCATGGCGGTCAAAAACATCAAACGCAGCCTGAATATGTCCGAAGAAATGCACAGGCTGCTGCTGCAACTCACCGCCAAGCGCGGACGCGACGTAACCGAATCGGACATCATCCGTGAGGCGATTCGGGAATATCTGGATGAGCAGTCCGATTTGGTCGGCAGCAAACGCCATTTTCAGAAATCGCTGCAAGCACGGCTCGACCGGCTGGAGAGCATTCTCACGTTTCAAGCGAATGTGCAGATTTATCTGCTGAGTGCACTGTTTGAATCCGATGCAGACGAGGCACTCGCGGAGGCGATCATCACGGCGAAGCGCGACGGGGAAGCGCTGCTGGCGCAGATTCGTGCGGTGCGCGAACTCGAGCCGCCACGATGACCAAGCCCGTGATCATCGTCAACTTCGCGTACAAAAGCCCGACCGGGCAGGGTTACGGTAAGGGTCCTAGCGCGCTCCGCACGATGCTGCGCTACTTCCAGTATCGGGATCGGCGTAACAATTGGTTCGCAAAGAATCGCGGCTACATCCGCTGGATCGACCGAGGGATGGGCAAGCACCACCGCGAAATCTTCAAGCAGTGTGAAGCGCTGCAAAGCGATCACGTCATGGCGTGGACGTTCGTCGTCTCGCCCGCACCTGACTTGATGACGCTCGTCCCCGAACGGCAGCGCCGCGCGTTTATCAGCGACCTCACCGAGCGGGTGGTCGAGGACTATTACACGGCGCGCGGCATGGATCAGCCGGAGTTCAGTTACACGATTCACACGGCGAAAACCAAAGCGACCGACGAGGAGCCGTCACGCGAACATCTGCATACGCATGTGGTGCTCCCCGGCACGGTATCGAGCATGGCGGAGCGGCTGCCCGTCTATAACAACGCCTCGAAGGGGCATGACAAGCTGTTCCATGAGATCGCCGCGCACCATTTTTCGACGATGCTTGATCAGACGATCGGGATGGAGTGGCGGCGCTTGCGCGATAATCCCGAACATGCGTCGGATCGCTCAATACCCTGATGTACTGGATGTTCACCGACGGGCGCGAACTCCTCAGCGGATTGCTCCCCGCGCTCTTCTGCCTTACGCCTATCGTCATCCTGATTTCGGCTGCGGTGATGGGCGTGAGCATCCGCCGCACCGGAGAGGATGCCCTCACGCCGCCCCAACTTCAGCGCGGACTAACGCTTCTCAGCTATGGGCTGATGATGCTGACCGTGTCCGCCGCGTATGTGACTCTCGTGGGTGAAATGACAGTGCGGCGGGGATATTCCCCCACGAACCCCATAATCCGCACCATCACAGGAGCGCCCCCGACCATCGACGCAAGCCGCCTGTTCTTGTTTGGGATGATAGGCGCGTTTCTCGTGGTGATGAGTGTCATCCTGCTGCACAGCCTGATCCGCGAGGGCGGCTGGCTGCGCGAACGGCTGGATCGGCTGCGCGTGCCTCCGGTCAAACGCGGTGCGCTCGGATCGTCGCATTTCTGCACGCCGCGTGAGTACCGCCGCTTTCGCCGACCGGACGCGGACGGACTGACGCTGCTCGGCGCGTTCTGGGGATCAGGCAAGCGCCGCCTCGATTTCGGTCGCGGGCAGTTCTGCCTTAGTGGGGAGGATATCGCGCGCGGAGTGTTGACCCTCGGCAGCGCCGGATCGGGCAAGACGCAGGCGATTATCCTCCCGGCGATTGCGGATCGGATGCGCGCCGGACACTCGCTCATCATCGCCGATCCGCAGGGGGAACTGACCGCACATATTACGCGGATCGCCGCCATCACCCGGCACTTGGTCGTCGTCCATGATCCGACCAGCGCCGCCGGACCGCGTTACAACCTCGCGGCGGATATTCACACCGTGTCCGATGCGCGGGCAATCGCGGAGGTGCTCGTCCCGCCCGCGCACGGCGATCACCGCTTCTGGTCGGACAGCGCCGCCGCGCTCCTGTCCGCCTGCCTGATCCGTTTCGACACGCTCGGCGCGATTTATCAGGCGATGAACGACCCGAAAACGCTGGCGACTACTCTCAAATCGAAGAAGGACGACGCGGCGCTGCTCGCGAACAGTTTCATCGCCTCGGTGAACACGGACGGCAAAGTCGCCGCGAACGTGATCGCCACCTTAGCGACCGCGCTCACCGGTTGGGCATCCGCCGACGTGCGCGCCAACACCGCCGCCAGCGACTTCGACGCGGGGCTGCTCACGGGCGGGCGCACCGTCGTCGTCCTCACCTGCCCCGG
>JBGSVJ010000025.1:0-45614 GCA_041753015.1 Anaerolineae bacterium | reverse complement strand
GTCGCTGTCACGCCCTGAATGTGAAAACCTTGAATTGTGTAAGGAAGTACCGATATGAGCGTCCACCGTTCCAGCCAAGACTCGTATACCTCGTCAGTCTACTCGGAACTTCGCGCCCATCACACAAAATGCGGATGAGCCAATTTAATGGAGTAACAGTGGCTCAAGCTGCCATCGTGACCGGTACAGCATAGGCGATGCCAGAGTGCAGCCGCTGCCGGTTGTAGAACACCTCAATGTAATCAAAGATCCCCATGCGGCGATGCCGCACCACAAAGCGGATGGAAATGGTGTGGTGAATTTCACTCCGCGTCACACTCTCAAACGTGCCAGCGAAAGCAATTTCCTAAAGAAACATTTTGAAACCGATCTTGACACTACGACAATCGCAGCGTGGATCAAGCGCGAATTCTCAACGGTTTAGTTCAGCAGTACCATCAGGTTTACGGGGATGCGTTCCGGTCTACCAACATGTGGTAGACCGGAACAATTCCTATCGAAGATTATGCACTGCGGCGCAGATACTTTTTGAACGCCGCACCAATCACGACCGCACTCACCAAAGCTCCGGCGATTGCCCAGTTACGCCAATCGGGTGACTCACCTGTTGCGGGGAGCTGCGTCACTGACCGCAGCGGATCGAGCAGCGAAATCGTCGGATCAAGTGCCGCCGCTGTTGCTGGATCGTTGGTCAGCACCGCCGGGAAGTTCGACCCGCTCACCACGCCTTGCAGCGCAATGCTGTTCACGTTTGGCGGAACCTCACCCACTAGTACGAGGAGCTGTTCGACAGGCTCGACATCGACATCTTCCGGCGGAATTGGGTCGCCGTTGGCGGCTAAGTCTTCGAGGTGAAGTTCGATCGCTTCGTGAATCATGCGGATTGCATCATCGATGCTTTCCCCCATGCTGGCGATACCCAAGCTCGGGCACTCTACCCAATAAGGCACAACTTCGTTGGGATCGCTGCGATGAATAATGATCCTGCGCATCAGACACTCCTCATCTATCACGCTGGATTATGCCACAGGTTGCTGTGTTCGGTGTGAAAAAACCACGCCGCAATCAGTGCGCTTACAGTCTCGGATCGACGGGTTCGCTTTCGAGCGCCAGCACCCCGAAGATGCATTCATGCACGCGGCGGAGCGGTTCACGGCGAACAAAACGTTCCAATGCTTCGATCCCAAGTGCGAATTCGCGCAGCGCCAGCGCGCGTTTCGTGCCCAAGCCGCGTTTGCGCAGCAGTTCGATCTGATCAGGTGCGGTGTACTCTGGACCGTAGATAATGCGGAGGTATTCCCGTCCGCGCACCTTGACGGCAGGCTGAAGCAGTCCGCGCCGACCGGCAGCGATGAATTCCAGCGGCTTGACGACCATGCCTTCGCCTCCGCGCTCGGTGAGCGCTTCCCACCACACCGCGCCGTCGGAGATGCTTGTTTCGTCGGTCACATCCACGACTTTGAACTGCGTGGGATAGAGCAGCGTTTCGCCTGTCGCATGGAGTTTGCCAATCTGCTCCATGTGCCACAGGTGCGGCTGATCGGTATGCACTACCCCTTCGCTGGCGAGCAGATGAAACGGTGCAAGCCGCAGGTCTGCCAGCGAGTTCACATCCCAACAGTAACGGCGGTAAGCATCAATGTACTGCTCGACCATTCCGGCACGCGCTTGATATTTCGTCAGCAGCACCGTGATATCGCTCCCGCGTTCGGCGGCAGACTGCATCGCCGTGATCGTCTCGCGTAAGGCAGATCGCGCCGCGCTGCCGACAGCGGCATATTGAGTCTGTAAGAGTTCCTGCGCTTTTGCCGACCAAGGCATGAGTTCGCAGTCAAGCGCGAACCATGATGTGCTGAAATCCTCCCACAACCCCGCACGGGTGATCGCGTCCCGGATGCGCGTGAGAAATTCGGCTTCCAGCGCCGCATCATTGAAGAAGCGCCGCCCGGTGCGGGTGTAGACGACTCCGATCCCCTCCCCCACCACGCCGAACCGCTCACGCGCCGCGTTTTCATCTTGGCACACGATGACGACGGCGCGCGATCCCATATGTTTTTCTTCGCAGATCACCTGTGGAACGCCGTTATTCCGGTAGTAGGTGAACGCCTCGGTCGGGTATTCGAGCACATCCGGTCGTGTGCTGGTTTCCACAGGGGACATGGTCGGCGGCAGATAGATCAGCCATTTGGGATTGACCGCAAACCGGCTGATCACTTCCAGCGCGGCAGAGGCATTTTCCCCGCGAATCTGGATGTTCTTCTGCAAACGGGTGTTGATCAACCGTTTGCCCATGCTGTCATCCAAAACCAGCACATCGGAAATGTCGAGCACATCATCCATCTTCTGTTGAGTCGTCAGTGCGGGCGCTTGTGATTCTTCGGTCATGAAGGGACGTGCGGGTTCAGCGTAGGTGTGCAGCGCATCAACCGAGACGATCTCTAATTCAGGGTAACGCAGCGCACTCAGCGCGCCGCCGAATACGCACCCGGTATCAAGGTTGATCGTCCGGTTCAACCATTCCGGCTCAGGGATGGGCGTATGCCCGTACACGACTATCGCCTGACCGCGATATTCTGCCGCCCAGTTGTAACGCACGGGCAGCCCAAATTCGTCGGTTTCGCCTGTCGTTTCGCCAAACAGCGCGAACTCACGCACCGCGCCGCTGCTGCGCCCCGCCATGCTCTCTTTCATCCCGGCATGAGCGACCACCAGCTTACGATCATCCAATACGTAGTGGCTGACCAGCGAGTCGATGAACTTTTCAACCCGTTTCGAGAACTCCGGCGGCTCATGCTCCAACTGCGCCAGCGTGTCCGCGAGTCCGTGCGTGATCTGCACCTGTTTGCCGCGCAGTTTACGCATCAGTTTGATGTCGTGATTGCCGGGGACGCACAGCGCCGTCCCTGCCTCGACCATGCCCATCACCAGCTTGAGCACGTGCGGGATTTTCGGTCCGCGATCAACCAGATCACCGAGAAAAACGGCTTTGCGCCCTTCCGGCGGCACAGCGGTGAAGTGTTCCGCATCGACCGTGTAACCGAGTTGGGTCAGCAGCAGCACGAGTTCGTCATAGCACCCGTGAACATCACCGATGATGTCGAAGGGTCCGTGTTCGCTCGTCTTGTTGTTGTACAGCGGCTCGCGGGTGATCGTCACCGCCGCGATATCCGCCTCACTTTTGAGCACATGTACATGGCGAAAGCCTTCGCGCTCCAATGCGCCGAGCGACCGCTTGAGATCACCGCGCTGGCGGGCGATGACATGCACGCCGAAATCGCGGTCGGGGCGCTGCTTGTTGCGCTCGATGGCGACCCGCTCCGGCACATCGAGCACGATTGCCACCGGAATCGCGTGATACTCACGGGCGAGCGCGATCAACTGCTTACGCGATTCGGGCTGGACGTTTGTCGCATCGATGAGGGTGAGTTTCATCTTTTGCAGGCGTTTCGCCGCGATGAAATGCAGCACTTCAAACGCTTCTTTGCTAGCGGCTTGATCGTTCTCGTCGTCGCTGACCAAGCCTCGGCAGAAATCCGATGAAATCACTTCGGTTGGTTTGAAGTGGGCACGCGCAAAGGTTGATTTACCGCTGCCGGATACGCCGATCAGAACGACGAGCGCGAATTCTGGGAGAGAAATCGAAGGCATCACCTGTCCCCTGACGTGCTCTTGCGGTGGTCAATGAGTCCGCGTGTTGAGGCGAACATACTGGCAAACGATTCTGTGTCGTCTCCTTCAACGAATTTGCGAACTTTGGAAAACGGATAGGCGGTGATATCCGCTTCCATTTGGACACCCCATCCGTACTCGCTGGAAACCCACTGCCCCTGATAAGCGCGGCACAAACATTCGCCAAAGTACGAGCCAACATTATTGATGAGATGCCACCGCTCGTCATCCGTCAAGCGGTCTTGAATGCGGCGAATGTCTTTTTCCAGCCACGACAGCGCAACCTTGCCCCAGTCATTTTCGACATGATTGGCTTCAAGCACTTCGGCGATCAGATTGGCGTTGTGACGGATCATTTCAACAATGGTCAAGTCGTCGGACATGAGGCAATTCCCTTAAGAACACTGTTACAGCATGACATACACTTCATCATTCAGGTAAAGGATGTGGACGGGTGATCCGATATAGGGGAGTGCAGCAAGTTGGAAATCGGGATGACGCCGCGCGATTTCCCCTTTGAGTAATGCACCGGTTGGGGAGACGAACTGGTATCGAACTATCAAATAATCGGGGGTTTTCCCACGCCGAACGGACATGAGTTCCCCGGTTAATATGGTTTTCGACTCCTTCAGAGCCGGATAATGCTTAACAGCCGAGCGATATTGAGCGATGTACTGTCCACACATGAGTACTGCAAACCCATTAAAGAGCATTACTCCTATCAAAACGCAGAACAAAGCCGCGTCATTGGGTTGACTTCCTCGTATGAGTGAAACAAGCATCATGATGAGGGATCCGCCGTGAAACACGATCAGCATCGCACATAGAACCGCCATGTTTCGCGTTTTGCCCATGCTTTCAAAGCCAAGCACGGATTGACCGGGCTTAAAGCCGCGATTCTCCGGGCTGATGTAGAACGCTTCGGCGTTTGCAGCTACGATTGGCGCGTCCCATCTCATCAAGCTGTCTCCACAAACCTCTCAAATACTGCCATCTGACTGGGCGTGCCAACAACCGCGTCTTCGTCCCCTATGCCTAAGAACCGCGTCCGGTACCCGTATCGCTCCGCGATCTGCCCCGCCCACGCCTGAAACTCTGCGCGTATCCACTCGAAGCGGTGATCCTTGTGGCGGAACTGCCCCGCCGGAAGCGATTCCCACTTCACATTGTATTCGCGGTTCGGCGTAGTGATCACGACGACCTGCGGGCGCGCGAACTCGAACACGACACGTTCAAATGCGGCTAAACGCGGCGGATCAAGATGTTCGATCACTTCGACACAGGCGGCGGCTTCGTATCCGTTCAGACGGGGATCGCGGTACATCAGCGATCCGTGTGTCAGTGTGATTCGCTGGCGCTGGAGCGGCGGCATCCGTTCGAAGTTCAGTTTATCGGCGGCGACTTCGAGCGACCGATACGACACATCCATGCCGAGAATCTGTGTGAACTGTGGTTCTTTCAGCAGCAGTGAAAGCAATTTTCCCTCTCCACAGCCAAGATCGAGCACGCGCCGCGCCCCGCTGTTCTTGAGCACCGACACGACCGCGCCCAAGCGCTGCTGATGCAGGTTGATCCGGCTCTCCGCGATGGCTTCTTCAGCGGCGTGCTGCACTTCAACCGCCTCCACATCCGGCGTTTCGGTGACGAGCCGTGCTAATGCTTCGCGGGTGAGCGCGTGCACATGGCGCAAATACCTCCGCGTGATCAGCGCCTTTTGCGGGTGCGCGCTCAACCAGCCTTCGCCGTGACGGAGCAGCTTTTCAACCTCATCGTCTCCCACGTAATAGTGCTTCTCGTCGTCCAACACCGGGATCAGTACATATAAATGAGAGAGCATGTCCGCGAGTCGGATCGTGTGCGTCAGTGTGACGGTGTAATACGCGCTTTCACCCCACGCGGGAAACTGCGAATCAAGCGGGTGATGTTCGACGCTGACCGCGTAACCGAGCGGTTCAAACAGATTGCGCAAAAGGGTTTCTCCGCCGCGACAAGGCAGGGCGCTGATCTTTGCCTCCAGCGGAATCGCTGTGCGCGCCAATTCAGGGCGCTCTTTGCAAGTCCCTGCAAGTGCGCTTCCGTAAACCTGTGCGATGGCAACGCTCAGAAGGGATGATGCGGTATATGGGCGGTCGTTCACATACTGCTCAAACGCGAAACCCGTACGTCCTTCGCGTCAGACTAACTCAACGGGGTTGATGTCTAGCAGCAGCACCGCCGTACATCGCTGGTCGGTGGCTTCGGGGTAAAAGACGTGCGCCTGACCGTAGTTGAGGCTAAACGTTTGCACCTTCGCCGGATGCTTGTAGAGCAAGTATCCAAGGTCGGTCGCGGGTTGATGCGTCGTTGTGATGGTGAGCAGCATAATTGAGTCGCTTCTCTTCAAAGTCTTACTATCATTATATGAGACTTCTAGGGCTTAGGAAGGGTCAAGCTATATTCAAGGTGGATACAGCTTGAACTTCACAGGCAGATTTTGGCAGCAGCGCAATGAAAATGACGCACATCGGATAGCGTACCGTCACAAGCTTCACAGGTGCTTTACAGCCACTTTTGATCAGATTTGAAGTACCCCATGTTCTTTTTGTTGTCAATCAGAAATAGAGGGTTTCAATCTGTGACGGCTGTGACAGCGGCATTCAATTGGAGCTTTGATCAACAGAGTATCGCAGGTGATTTTCGACCATGTGTGATGCGAATTTGATGCGGAGTAGGTTCATGCCATCACTGGTGAGTCGAAACAGCCCATTTTGGGCATGTGTGCAGCGCGTGAGTCTGACAGATCACGACGACAGGACAGATGTCACCCCGGTATCAATGCACCAATTCGACCCGGCGGACGCGCTGTACCGAGCCTCTCCGGCGATTGAGGAGTGAGTCTATTTCGCTGGCTTGCTACAGTGGAGGCATTCGAGCGTGATTCACCGCATCGACTGTTTGAGACATGCGTTCCCGCCAATCCCCCGGCTCGACGCTCAACACTGCCGTTGGCGCGATTTGCGACAGTGCCGCGTAAACATCCTCGGTGATGAGGTCATCTACGCCAATGATCAGATCAGGTTGTGCCCCTGCAATGACTTCGAAATTCGGTGGAAAGCCAAAATCCGGCAGATCAGCGACCAATGCCTCGATCTCGTCCATAAGTTCCGGGTAGGCGCGCTGGTAAAACGACTGGATCGCAATGCTTGATTGGCAGCAGGCGGTACGCCCGTCACCAACATCAACTCGAACACGATCAGGTCAAGGCGACTACGTTCTCCGGGGTTTCTGGTACGCACAATTCACCATAGGCGTGTTCAATCAGGCGAAAACTCGTGTCACATGATGGCGTTTGGGGCAGCGGTGGGGGCTGCTCCGAGCAGCGAGTCGCACAGATCGCTCGGTAGCGGTGCAGTTTGGCGAAAGCGGTTGCCCGCGAGGCAGTTGAGCGGTAACTGGAGTCCCTAGCAGCGGAGATCGACATTGGTGAAAGGGTCGACATTCCGTACATTGGCAAGATCAAGATAGGGTGATGCATGAGGAGGGGAAACGGTTCGTGAGGGCGATCATGGAATGCGCCCGCGCCGCAATATGCAATTGCGCTTGAGGACGAAGTTGCGGCTGTACGAACGATTTAAGCATCGATGTCGTGAACTAAGGTAGCTCTTCACTCTTTCGCACTGCCATCTAGGATACGACGCGAAAGATAACTACCATCTAGCACCAGCGGGCAGTACGCTCGCACTACCCTTCAGGCAGTGTATCTGTTTTCTGAGAGGATTATCCCAAATTCGTCTCCGAATATCATCCACATTTATTCCTCAACATTTCCTCACTTTCACTGAAAGCTGTGGACAACCTGATTAAACATCTCTGTAGTTTATCTTCTCGGACACCACAACCCTTTCCAACCTTGATCTGGCAACCATCAACGGATTCCCCGAAAGCCAAGCACCGCTATAGCAAGTTATGGAGCAGTTTTCGCAAATAGGAGCTGCGGCACTAACTCGGTCAATGCAATCATGGTGCTTTGTTGATGAGCTTTGAACTGAGTCGAAACTTTTTCGACCTCTATGAGACTGAAGCGCTGTAGAGCACGTTAGGTAAAATATCACGGGGGTGATGGAATGGTAGAGGCATTGTTGAACATGCGAACGCAGCGGCAAGCAGACCGCCGGCTGAAAATATCATCCAAGTGGATGGCGTGGGCGGGATTCACCGCCGCGTTCCTCATCGGGTGTTTGTCTTCGCTCGCGCTGCTGTCATCAACTGCGGGATTTATCAGCAACGACGATTATTATCACAGCCGAATTGCGAGCGAAATCATCGAGCAGGGCACATTGCGCGTCGCTTTTCCGTGGCTGCCACTAACCATTCTGAGTCCTGAAAAATTCGTCGATCATCATCTGTTGTATCATGTCTTTCTCGCGCCATTTTCATATTGGGGCGGGGTGACTGGCGCGAAAATGGCACAAGCATTGATCGTCGGAGGAATATTCGCCGCCTTTTGGGCGCTGCTGCGTCGTTTGGAAATCCGCCCGTCATGGCTGTGGTTGATCGCTCTACTTGGGGTATCCGCGCCATTTCTTTATCGGATGATAATGGTACGCGCTCAGGGGGCAGCCGTACTGCTGCTGCTGCTGGCTCTGTACACCTTTTTTAGCAATCGACCCCGCTGGCTGATCCTGATCGCGTTCGCGTTCACATGGCTGTATAACGGCTTTATCCTGCTGCCGATCTTTGCTGGCTTATATCTCGTGTCCGCATGGTTAGCGGATCGCCGCTTCGTGTGGCAGCCGCTTATATATACGCTGATTGGCACGGCAGCGGGGCTGATCTTTAATCCTTACTTTCCCCAGAATATTGTTTTTATCCTCGACCATCTGGGTGAAAAAATCGATATTGCCTCAAATATCCGCGTGGGCAGTGAATGGTATCCTTACACCACACAAGCCCTACTCGGAAATTCGCTCGGCGCACTTCTGGCGATGGTCGGGGGGATGATTGCGCCAAGTCTGCGAAAGACAGGGCGGGATCGCACAGAAACGATGCTGCTGCTGACAGCTATCCTCACTTTATACATGACATTCGAATCGCGGCGCTTCATCGAATATGCGCCGATCTTCGCGCTTTTATTCTGCGCGGCGGCACTGGGCAGAAACACGATCCGCTGGGATCAGGTTCTTCCATCGTTTGCTGCCCGACTCCGCTTCAAATGGGTGCTTCCACTGCTTTTGATTCTCCCCGTGTTGGCGCTGGTTTGGAACACTGTGCATACTGTGCAGCAGGATATTCAGGATGCGCCGGATTCAGACTATATGGAGGGAGCGGCGCGATGGCTGCAAGCGAATACACCGCCCAACGCGCTGATTTTTCAAACAGATTGGGACGATTTTACGTATCTGTTCTACCATAATACCCATAACACGTATCTCGTCGGGCTTGACCCCACATACTTACAGGTTGCCGACCCAACGTTGTGGAATTTGTGGGTTCCGATTACACAGGGTATGGTCGAACGCCCATCGGTGCTCATTCGTGAGTCATTCAGCGCAGCTTACGTTATCAGCGACGTGAATCACGAAGCATTTGCCAGTAGTGCAGAAAACGATCCGAATATGCACCTTGTATACCGCGATTCCTACAGCCTGATATGGCAGGTTACGGAACTGCAACCGGAGAATTGAGCATTGATCGTCATTGTTCTTCCCGATATTACAGCCGAGCAAAACCTGCTGATCGATGCTATGCGCAGCGATCCCGACGCACAGCGCATGATATACGAACAGTATTTCCCGCCTGTGTATCAATTCATTCGTTTACGGATTAATGATCGGGAATTGGCGCGCGATATCGCGGCGGATGTCTTTCTTGATTTCTTTCTGGCACTGCGTAATAAGCGCACCCCGCATACAAGTTTACGCGCATGGTTGTTCCGTGTCGCTCGCAACAAAATCTATGACCACTATGGCAAGTCCAAGCGGTTTCCAAAGACCACACTGGACGAGTGGATTCCGGGTTCAGCCGACCAGAATCCCGAACTGGAGTTCTTCGCAGCATTTCAGGTTGAACGGGTGCGGAACGCGATGCGTCTGCTTTCTCCTGAGCAGCAGGAAGTCCTAATTCTGCGCTTTGGACAAGGATTGAACTTGCAGGAAACCGCTGATCTGATGAACAAGAGTGTGAGCGCGATCAAATCCTTACAATTTCGCGCTGTAGAGTCGCTGCGTACCTTCCTAGACACGGGTGAGATGGATTAATACAATGGCGCAGTTATCCCTTACCGAAGTATTCGAAGACTGTGTTCAGCGCCTAGCATCAGGCGAATCGCTCGATCGCTGTTTGTCGCGCTACCCGTCGTTTGCCGAACAGCTTCGTCCCATGCTCGAAACCGTTATCAGTTTGCGCAAAATGCAAATTCCAGCGGCTGAAGTGATTCAAGACAAAGCGATTGTGTGGGATAGAATTCAATGGCAGCTGAACGCTTCACAGTCCGGTTCGATACGCAGTGCGCGTTCGATCATTCAAGTGGCGGCGGCGGTGTTTGTGCTGCTCCTGCTGCTTATGACAACTTGGTTTGTCTTGACGCGCCCTGATCTTCCGCCCGACCCCAATGAGATTATCCCATTGGCGGAAACCGAAACACCGACCCAAACGCCGACACCGACGCTGACCGTATCCCCGACGGTGAGCGCAACATCTACGGCATCTCAGACGTTAACCCACACTCCTACCGTGACGATTACGCCAACAGCCAGCCCAACACCTTCGCTTACCGTTTCGCCCACCGCGACATTTGCGCCGGGGTGTGGCGCGCCATTAAGCGCGGAATTAGCGTCTGCCCGCGTATTGGAGATTTACCCCAATACGACGATCCAGAGCGTGACTCAAATGAATATGTTCGGCGGCAGGTTGGTCTGGGAAGTCAGAACGTCCCATCAGATCATCGTCGTCATCGATGTCGTGTGTGGGACGATCCTCACCATCGAACAGGCTAATTCGGGGGGCGAACCGACTTCGGACGCTGATAACGTGAATGACAATACCAATCCTGCCAATGAGAATACAAATTCAAACGAAAATGACAGTGGTGAGACGGAAAGTAATGACAATGATGACAGTGGGGATGACGGCAGCAGCGGCATGGGATCAGATTAGCAGAAGATGAGAAGTGGTCGCTATTCGAAACCTTTTTGCCCGTGATCAGACTGAATGGACGTAATGCAGAAACGCCTGACAATCTGGCACAAAACTAGGGAGTGTAGAGAGATGTCCACCATGCGAATTTCCCGTGTTTCCACGATCATCATCATGGTCTGCGCCATAGCGCTGATGACGCTGATCCCCGCTGTTTCCGCACAAGAAGCACAGTCGGTAGAACTGGTCGGCGTTATCGAAACCATCACGCTGAATACCGTCACAATCAACCAGCAAGAAGTGATCATCACACAGGCAGAACTCAATACGCCGCTTGTGATTGGCGCGCTTGTTCAGGTGGAAGGCACACTGAACGAAGATGGCAGCATAACTGCCCGCGAAGTCAACGCTGCGCGTGCTGGTGCTCAAGCTGGTGAAGCTGAATTAATTGGCACGGTGGACAGCATCAGCGGGACGACGCTCACCGTAAATGGTCTGTTGATCGATACAGCGGGGGCGCAGGTCACCGGAGTGATCGCAGCCGGTCAAAGAGTTCGTGTTCATGCCCGTATAGTAAGCGCGAATACTTGGCTTGCCCGTGAGATCGAAGTGCTGGATTCTGCCGTTGTTACGCCTCCGCCGGTCGCGGGTGAGTTTGAGATCGTTGGGACGCTGGACAGCATCGACGGCGCGACCGTGACGGTTTCGGGTCAAATCATCGATATTTCGAATGCCGAGATTAACGATCCGTTGGTGGTTGGAACACGCGTCAAAGCCCACGTGAATCGTGTCGGCGATTTGCTTGTCGCCCGTGAAATTGAGCTTGCGCTCGGTGACGATGTCGGCAGCGACAACGGAAACACGAATGACAATTCGAACGTAAACAGCAACGACAATGTTAGCCCGGATACTGCGATTACCGCGCGTCAGGCGATTGAGATCATGCGTCGCGTTTACCCCACAGCGCGTATTCGCAGCATCGAACTGACCACCCGTTTTGGCGACACCGTCGTGTGGGAAATCGAAATCACCGGACGCATCGAATTGATCATCGATGCGCAAACCGGTGACATCCTTGTGATCGACCACCCCGGCAGTGATGACAATCAGAACGGCAACGCGAATGCCAATGGTAATTCGAACGCGAACGGCAATTCGAATGATAACTCGAATGATAATGACGGCAGCGACGACAACGGCAACGACAACAGCGGCAGCGATGACAATGGCAACGACAACAGTGGTGATGATGGCGGCATGGGGTCGGATGACGGTGGTATGGGCGACTAAGCCTTCCGGCAATTAGCGGCACACCGCACCGTGATCGCATCTGCTCTGTGAGATAAGGCTGATTGTTCCCGCGTTCTTGAATGCGGGAACAGTCACGTTGAACCAAAAACCCGTCGTTCCGTCTCAAGCTCAAACAGGCTCAATCAATGGCTGTTGTTTCTTCTACTGTTCAGCAAAATCGGACGCTCACCTCCGCACGCCAGCTTGTTTCAATTCCGCTGCTTGTTGTCTTTCTGGGCGGGTTTAACCTGATTCTAGTGCAGTGGATACTCGTGCGTGAACTGACCGCGCTCCTGATGGGGACGGAATTGGTAGTGCTGCTCGTCACGGTGATGTATTTCATCGGGCTGTCAATTGGATACATGATATCGAACCGAATTCCGGCGCGCTGGTTAGGGACACTCGGAATAGGCGCATTGATTCTGCACCTCGGTTTGCCGATCTGGTTTCGGCTTGCAGCCGCCGGATTCGCCGCGATCAATGCGTATTGGGTGGTGTTCTTGCTGCTTCCGCTCACAACACCATTTGTAGTTTCAGCGTTTTACAGTATTTTTCTGCCGCTCTACGCCGATCATCAGCAGGCAAGCCTATCTAGGTTGTACACCATCGAGTTGATGGGTTCGGCGTGCGGCGTATTGGCGCTAGTCTTGTTCGGTGGTATGAGTATCTCCGCCGTGTACATCGTCTATACGCTCAATATGCTGGTACTGCTGCTGGCACTCGGCATGCATTGGGCGAAAGTGATCGGCATTCTGATCGGGTGCGCCGTGTGGATCACCCTGTTTCCAGCGATTAACGACTGGAGCAACGCGCGCTGGTACGAAGCGATTTATGATCTGCCGCAGGGGTTACACACACTCACAACTTCGTACAGCGCTTATCAAAAAGTGGATGTCCTCGAAGACCCTGACGGAAATCGGTATCTATATCTCGATGGATTGCTGCATTATGGAACGAACCGCTGGAGCCGACTCAATGCAATCATGGGGGCAGTACCTGCCGATTTGATCGCCCCACAAAACAGTCTTGTCATCGGCGCGGGATCGATGGAAATGGAGCGATTTATCGCAGAGCGCGGCGGACATGTCACAACTGTTGAGCTTGATCCAGCGGTGGTCGATGCCAGCACGACTTATCTCAATACTGTCAATTTGATGGGAGAATTGCCTAATCGCAGCGTGATCATTGATGACGCGAAGCACTACATCGCCAATACGAGCGACAGGTACGATTTGATCGCAACCGATGTCCCGGCGGCATTTTCGATCCAGACTGCTACCCTGTATTCGCAGCCATTTTATGAACTAATCGCGGCGCGGTTGACACCGAACGGTGTGCTGGTCGTCAACTTAACCACGCGCTTGAACGAAACCAGCACCACCGCCCGCCGGATTACGCGAACACTGCTTGAAGTTTTCGATCAAGTCATTGTCGTCACATCCAACGACAGCCGCTTAAGCTATGCCTTTGCGGGTCATTCACTGCCGTTTGATCTGCCCGCACTCCAAGCTGCATTGGAGGCGAATGGCGAGTCTTCATTCACGATTTATCAGCGCGCCGCCGTTGAGGCACTCGTCGGAGATATTCAGCCCATTACGCTTGATACGATGGATCTGGTTCTGCAAATCAGCGTGTCATGGATCGCCGATCGTTTGTCGCCCGGCTAGCCTTCCAACAAAATCAGGAATAACTGTCGTGAGCCAACTTCAAGCCATTCAACCGCCGACTCAATCCACGTTCACAACGCACCTCGTCCCGTTTATTGTTGGCGCGCTGCTCGGCACGCTGCAAACTGGGTTGTTCTTTCAACTGACCTTTATGCTGTCATCCGGTTTCACGACGTATCTGTTCATCACGTTGTGCTGGTTGTTTGGCGGGGGACTTGGTGCGGCGGCGGTAAAACATCTCCCCGTATCCATGCGTCAGCTTTTGATCGTGATGCTGGCAGCATATGCCATTTGTACTGTCATGGTGAGCCTTTATCCATTCGATACTCACTACGTACCGATCTACTGTTTGCTGATCGGTTTGGCGGGTGTGTATCCGGGAGTATTCTTCGCGCGTAGTTCGGGGCGGGTTACAGCACACAGGTTGTTCTTTTGGGAAAACAACGGTTTTATCGCGGGATTAGTCGTCTGCACTGTGGCGTTTATGCTTGCGGGGCGGCTTGTGCTGTGGGTTTTGCCCGGTGTGCTGGCGGTCAGCGTGTGGTTGACCGCGCCCTCGACTGCCGGTGAGCCGCTCGTTTCGTGATCTGGCAGCAGTTTTTGATTCCAACATAATTTTGTGCGATACGACATCAAGCGTACCACAGGGAAAACGCATCAAAACCAAGGAACGGGAATGCTGCATGTCGAACCTTGAAACCTACCTTCACACGCTGATGAGTTTGTGTGGAGCGACTGATCCCGAAACGTCATATTGTGCGGTGCTGCGAACCACCTTGAATGATGTTGGCGGAATAAGATTGCGCGACCAAAAGTATTCGCCATCCGTCGTCAGCTTATGAGCCAGCCCATAAGCGACGACACTTAGCGAACCATCCGCCGCAATCACGCCGTTAGCACGGGGCGACTGATTTTTTGCAATCGGAATACGGTTTGCGAGGGAAATACTTCAGACAATTCGTCCGTGCTGTGGACCTGGCAGATCGATCGACGATTGATTGCGGCGGTTGCCCAATTTACGAAACCAGAAACTCTCGCGGGGAGTCATGCAATAAGCATCAGGTTAACGGCGGATGCTGCACCAGTCACTATGTGACCTATTCAAATGATGGCGCTATTCTACCAAATCTCACAAGGCGCGGCGTGCAGGACTGATCCACCCTTGCACTCGGACGCAGCCAATCGGCGGAAAATTGTACAAGCGATCCGCGCTTAATGTACTGCTCCGCGACCTCAGCGAGGCGATTCCATGCGTTGACTCGCACCCATACGGTTTGCTTCTCGCCCGCGCGGTTTTTCCGGCTGACGGCGATGCTGAACGAGGCGACCTTTTGCTGTCCGACCGTTTTCACCTACGGGTCGCTGCCGACAAATCCCGTGAGCTGAATGTGTAAACTGCTGCCCATTTTGAACTCCTAGAAATCCCCCATCGACCTTGTGTCGATGGCTGCCCCCCCAAGGGCAGGCGCTCAAGATGCAGTGTCACCTGAAAGGCGCTCGGCGTTTTCCCCGGGCTTGTGCTGCTGCGCTCACCGAAAACGCCGCAAGCGACCCCGCACGCGGGGTTGACCCGCTGCCGCGCCTGCTACGATGGCTTCTGAAATCGACATGTTTCCGGTCGCATGGGGCAGCCGATTCTAAGAAGGAAAGCGGCACAGGACATTTCAGCGGACGGCGAAGGGCGGCGATCCGGTCGGAGAGGCTCCGGAGTCACGCAACCGGAGCATAGAGCAGGGCATTACACCAGTGTGCGATGCAACCTTCGCGCGGTTTCAGGGCAGCAGAGTACCGCTCTCGATATCCCACCGCTGCACCCCATCTGCGCTCACTGTCTCGAGCGTGTAATTGTCGATAAAGCGGATTTCGCTGACCGTCGCGCCGGGTCCGGCAAATTCATAATCGGGTGTGCCTTCGTAATCATTCACGGACATGCCGGGAAGCCACTCGCGCCAGACGCGAATCAGTTCGTTCCCCCCGGCGATCATGCTCATGTCCGGGCTGATCGCAATACGCCAGACGATTTGCAGCCCAATATAGAAGTGATGTGCCTCGTAGGTGCGCAGATCATAGATCGCCAAGAAGCCTGTACCATTATCGATCAGCACGTTATGACCTTCGGTGGATAACCGCCAATCTTCGTCACAGCCCCAATACCCATAAGGATGCGTACAATCAAAGTCTCCGCGCCGCTCTCCGCTATTCAGGTCATAAGCGGTCAAACCGAGGAAGACCAGCCCATGCGGAAAGTCCCAGTACACTCTAAAGGGGTAAATAAAACCGGGAGACTCAATCGGCAACAGGCGGTTTTCCGTAACATTCCACAGATAGTGGTCGTGACCATACGGCAAAGGGATATACGCCCAGTGGGAGTCTGGACTCCAGTAAAGTCTCGATGCGTGCGGCACGGTGATCAATTCCGCGCTTGTTTCGAGATCAATAATGCGGAGCGTTGAAACCCGTTCGTAGTCGTAAGGGGTTCCCGCATCGACCACTTCGACAATGCCCATGTACCGGCAGTTTTGCGAAACTCCTGCGCCGCTTCTGCGGATCAGATCAGGCACCGCCGCAAAAACGTGGATTACCGTCTCGCTGTCGGCGGCGCGCAGCACAAGCTGATCACTGACCAAGGCGTATCTGTTGTCGCTGCTTAAGCAACCATAACCGCTGCTTGAGCCTTGTTCACCGTTCACAGGGATGAGTGGCACAGACGGATCATTGTCACCGGAGAGGACTCCTGCGACTAAATCGATCTGGAACTGAGGCGCATTTTGGAGCGTGTATGCGAACGTCACATTGTCCGGAAAATTTGTGGAGAACGATAAATACCAATTGCCGCGCCATTCATTATAAAGTGCATACCGATCGGGCAGCGTGTACACGGCGTTCGGGGCTGCGCCGAGCGCATTGACATCCCACACGGTGAGTTGATTGGGAAAACTGACCATCACGACGAATCGCCCATCCGGGCTGACTCGCACCGCCGACTCTTCGTCAGCGGCGCCGCTGACCACATACTCATTCGCTGTGCCGCTGGTCAAATCGGTGATACGCACATGGAGTGTATTCGGATCGTACACCGCAAGCGTGTGTCCGTTTTGCGACAGCGCGAATTCGACAGTTCCCACCGCCCCGCTGACCGGATATTCGGCTAGCACTGCCCCGGTACCCCCATCATAGGCGGTCACACGGTCGACGGCATCGACGCGCACCCCGTAAAAAATGCGCCCGTCCCGGCTGAATTGGCTCGACCAGAAGGCGTGCAGTGCCGCTTCTCCGGTAGTGGCGGCGACCACTGAAGCTTGAATTAGGATGCGGGTGTCGGTGGGGAGCACCCACAAATACGCCCCGTCACGCGTGGTGATCACCAGCGAATCTGCGCCCCACGTGATCGGGTGCGGGATGATACGCGCATCCGGGAAAACGCCGACACGCAGCCCGGTAATTAAATCCCACACGTAGGTGTCGCTGGTGCCGTCGCCGTTTCCGATCGACGCGGCGGTATATCGGCAGTTCAGCGACCCCCTATTCGACCGCACCCACGTCGTGATTTCGCGTTCGAGCACCCAACCTCCGCCGCGAATCTCCCCAATGTTGAAAAGATATTCGATACCCACAGGCTGTTCACACGTTATTGTAGTTCCGCTCACATAAACAGAGCGCGGTGTCGGAGCGGGCGTGATGTCTTGCCCGGTAAGCAGATCATACGTGTGACCCGCGCTCCAGCGGGCTTCGTCCGCCAGCCGGACATGCAGACGCATTTGCTCCATATCCCACGTCATCTCGCGGAAATTGCGCACCAACTGCACGTTGTAGCTCGTTGTGAGCAGGTGCTGCGTATTCGTCGGCACATGCCACAGGATCGCGCCGTTCCGCGTTTCGACGATCAGATAATTGTCGGGTCCCCATGTGATATGGTGGGGCTGACCGTGTGCATCAGGCACGCTGCCGATGCGAAAATTCGCGACGGTGTCATAAACAACGGTGTCGTATCCGGTTGGGATGGTAAGCGCGACCACCAGATACCGGCAGTCGAGCGACCACTGCAAGACATAGCCTTCACCCGCCGCGTCATCGAGCGTTTGCACAAATTCGCCGGTATTCCAGTTCACCAACACCAGTCGATGATGCTGCGGTTCAAAGCGGGCGAAGACCCCATCGAGATAGAACGGACTTTCTGAGTTTTCGCAGTTATCCGGGATACCATCGTCTGCCGAGGCGATGCGCGCGTACCAGCTCACGCCCAAGAGGATCACACATACAAAGACAACCGCCAACCGCCGCGAGGTCATAGCGTCACCCCATTCGTAAGTGATGTGATCGGAGTCTACAAAGTGACCGCGGCGGTGTCGATGACGACTGCTCTACGCATGTCCGCTGCATGGATAGACCATAGATTCGTGAGCACTACACCCGTGATCTCGAGGAGCGGTTGGGCTACTCCCGACCGGAAGAACGGCGCAAACTGGAAGCAGCGCTCGAAGACATCAAGCAGGAGTGATTGTCAACGCGGATGGTGAAGTGATCGATCTGGAACTGCTCCCGCCTTTCGGCTATCTCCAGCACGTCAAGGAGAAGGTTGAAACGGCGCAGCAGGGGGAAATGAAAAGCGACGCCCATGAGGGTGTCGCTTGTTCGGATAGTGTCTCGTTAGGTGACCCCATCGGGCTTTCGGGGCGTAAGTTGCTTCATCTGCGCCGCATAGCCGAAACCGTCCTCAAGTTTGTCAGTCTCCTCTACCCTGCTTCGTTTTTATCCACCATTGAACGCAACCAATTGATCCAAGCGCGCTATGCTCAAGGCATCGGACTCTCTGCGCTTGCCGAGCAGTTTGGTATCTCTCCCCAGCGCGTGTATCAGATCGTGCATGGGAAGCATCACTAACGACACGAAACCTTTTGCATCAGCGCAGATTGTCACATACGATGCAAGAAAGCGTAATGAGGATCAGAATTATGTCGGTCACAATTTCGGTCGAAATCACTGAACAGGATGCCCAGCAGCTTGAGGCGATTGCGCATCAGGAAGGCTTTCTTACGCTTGCTGAGTACGTGCGTGCGCGCATTCTTGCCCTCACGACGGACGATGTCGATGAGCGGAATCTGCGCGAAAGCGTGAAACAGGGGTTGCGGGAAGCCCTGCGCGGGGAGTTCGTGCCGCTCGATCAACTGTGGGAAGACAATGACGAATAAGCCATCTGTGGAGGTCGTCGCCACACCGCATTTTGCGCGGGTGATCAAACGTCTGCGCAAAAAGTACGCTCACATTCAAGACGACCTCACGCCCATCATCAACGCTTTGCAGAGCGGCGACCAACTTCAAGGCGTGGGGTTCCCATCTTTAAGGTGCGTGCGCCTAATCGGGACTCTCAGAGCGGAAAGAGCGGCGGCTACCGGGTGATTTATTACCTGAAGACCAAAACGTTTGTCTTTTTGATCGACGTATACACGAAAACGGAGCGTCAGGACATCAGTGCCGCCGAAATCAAGTCGCTGCTTGATGAGCTGCGAACGGAAGATGATGACAAGCTCGACACATGATCCTCAAAAGGGACGTGATTGCATCAACCATAGGAGACGCGTCAAAACGTTCGCCGCTCAACACCGTGATCAGGCTGTCAATCTGCGTGCGCACGGTGTCCATCGTCGCACTTTCACCAAGCGTCACCCACAGGATGCCATCATCGAACGCATCCTGAATCCGCTCATCATGACAGATCGCCCGCGCGAGGGTGGTCTTGCCGTAGCCGCTCGCCCCTTTGAGCACCAATGCGCTCGTGATCGCTTTCGGTTCGTCGCGGTCGGTGTCGAGGAGCAGATTGATCAGTGCGTCGTATTCGGCGCTGCGCTGAATATACACACCGAGGTCGTCCGCCATGAACGGGCGGCGTTTCAGCTCGTAAGTCGTCTGGATGTCATTGATGAACAGCGTCCAGTTTTTCGCCTCGGTAAGCTGCGCGGGATCGAAGCCGAGGCGATAGAGTTGGATTTTCTGCATCCAGCGGGGGAGCGTCTCAATCGTGATGTCTGGTGAGGCGAGGATCGGCAACACACGCACACCTTCCTGACGCGCCAGCCGCCATTCTTTCTGCACGGTCGGGCGATTGAGCGCCAGCGGAGTCAGCACCATCAGCACATATTTCACGCTGGTGATCGCTTCAACAATCTGCTGCCACCAGTTATCGCCGCCGCGCAGCTTGATCACGTCCTGCCACACGTCGATCCGCTGGGCAATCAGCGCCGAGCGCAGTCCCTCCGCGAACTCGGTGCCGTCGCCCGTCGCGTAGCTGATGAAAACGCCGTTTCGCTCTTTTGCCGCCATGATGACCCGCTCCCGTGCCGCTGTGTTTGTCGGAAAGTATAGCGGGGGATTATTGGGGAAGCGATAAAAAACGGGGGTCATCAATGATTGCATGCAACTTGACGCATTCCGCCTCGCAGTGCGGTAACATTGCGATTCCATCCGACACCCACACCTGAGGGGCTACGATGAGCAAGAAAAAGGCGAAAACCACCGGGAAACCTACCGCTCCGTCTGCACTGCCGCCGGGCTTGATGCGCTAGTGGGAGAGTACGACGATGATAGGCGCTGTATGCCTTCCGCATCCAAGGGGCAGGCGAGGAAGCGGATGAACTGCTGGCGGAAGCGATCGCGCTCAACTCGCATGTGCCCGACTATCTGCTCCAGCGCAAACCGATGCCGTCCCAACTGCCTGATTACATTGAAATGGGCGAAGAGTCCGAGGCTATCCACTGTGCAGTGGACGCGCTGCCCCAGTAGACGGAGACTCCCGGCGCGCTGGAGTGGTTGCGCAGAGTAGAAGCGAAGCAGCCGCCAACACCCTCGATAGAGTGAGCGGCGAAAGACGGGTTTGCGGCTTAGAGGGATCGATAAAACGCTGCCCGTGCCGCGTCCGGTTCGGTGAGGCTGGTGTCGCCGCGCACCACGTGAGCGCACGCTTCATCGAAGGTTTTCCAGTACCCGATGCCAACGCCTGCGATCATCGCTGCGCCAAGCGCTGCCTGATCGGTCAGCGTGGTTTGCGTGAGCGGCAGATCGAGTACGTCCGCGAGGATGCCGCGCCACACGGGAGAGGTCATCGCGCCGCCGGAGACGATCACCGTGTGCAGCGTGGGCGCAATCGCGCGAATGAGGTTCACCTGCTCCCGGGTCGCCAGCGCAATCCCTTCCATGACTGCCCGCGCGAGGTATCCGCGCGTGTGGTGGAGTTTCAGTCCGCTGAACCCGCCGGGCGGCGCAGCCTGATCCGCCCACGGATTGCGTTCGGGGATCAGGGTGGGGATGAAGTGTAACCCATCGCTGCCGGGTGAAATGGCTGTCGCCTCAAGGCTGAGAATCTCGTATGCGGCGGGTGCGTTATCTAAACCGACGATCCCGCGCAGCCAGCGCAGCGATAAGCCCGCCGACAGGATTGCACCCTCCGCGTAGTAGGTATCCGGCACAGCATGATTGAACACCATCAACCGCGCATCGGTGAGCACCCGCTCACCCAAACCGGGGCACGCCGGCGCGAACACCTGACCACCGCTGCCCACGGTGACGCTCATCTGACCGGACGCAATCACGCCGCTGCCAACCGCCTGCGCCGCTTGATCGGCGGCACCATACACGACAGGAACCCCCGGCGCGATCCCGAACGCCTCCGCCGCCTCACGGGTGAGGAATCCCGCAACCGCGCTTGATCCAGCAACTGGAGGGAACAATGCCGCCGGGATGCCCCACCGTTCGAGCACGTCCCAGCGCCAATCACGGCGGTGAATATCGAAAATGCCCGTCGATGCCGCGTCGCTGACGTCCGTTCCCACCGCACCGGTGAGTCGGAAGCGCAAGTAATCTTTCGGCAGCAGGACGCGATGCGCGGCGGCAAACACCTCTGGCGCGTGGCGGGCGAGCCAGTAGAGAGTCACACCCATGAAACCGAGACACGGCATCGTCCCGCTGATCGGGTGATACGCGTCCGCGCCGTCCGCCGCATCGACCATCGCGGTGATATCCGCGAACGTGGCGCGCTGATCTGCCCAGATAATGGCGGGGTGAACAGGGCTGCCGTGCGCGTCGATTAAAACGGTGCCGTGCATCTGCCCGCTGAAGCTGATCGCGCTGATTTCACGCCGCCCGCTGGCTGCGAGCGCCTGGCGCACGGCAAGCACCGCCGCCTGCCACCATGCCGCCGGAGATTGTTCGGCATACCCGGGGTGTGGATGCAGAATCGGATACTCCGCGCTGCCCATGCCGACAAGTGTGTTATTGTCCGCGTCGAAAACGATCGTTTTCACGCTCGATGTGCCGAGATCGATTCCGAGTAGAAGCGTCATGGAAAGCTGCTCCACCTACTTGACCGCCGACAGTATTCCCTGCGACGATATGCCGCCCATCCAGTGACCATGCTGCGCTGGTTGTCCCTTCCGTATGCCCGGGTAGGGTGCGGTGTTCCAACCCTACCTCCGCATCCCATACCGCGCCAGATGCAGTCACGATACGGTATTGATTCTGTTTTGTGTTGTTCATGGAAAAGTATAGCAGGGGGCGAGGTTCGCTTACTCTCATCCGCGTTGAACCGTTCCGCATGCAGGGCTGCATGAGTGCGCGCCGCTGATTCTTGAACTCCAACACGCAGATGATTTAGCAGCGTTTTGCTACCCTGTCCCGGTGCTATACTTGAGATAGCTTTACCCTTTTCGAGGAGCAGCACCATGAAAATACGCGTCTCTGTTTTCACTTTTGTTCTGATCGGTGTGCTGGCATTCGCAAGCGCGGGCTTCGCACAAGATGCCGTCGCCACCAACCCCGGCGAAACGGTGATCACGCTCGATAACGGCGTGGTAGGCACGCTCAACATGCCCGACTCCGATACCCCTATTCCCGTTGTGTTGATGCTGCACGGATTCGCCAGCTCGCGCAATGAAGTGGGTGATATGTACCTGCGTTTGGCGGAAGCATTGGCTGAACGCGGAATCGGATCGCTGCGTATCGATTTTCGCGGCTGGGGTGAAAGCGCTGGCGGCATGGAGAACAGTACGGTCACCGGCATGGTGGAAGATGCAGCGCTGGCATATGCCTATTTGAGCGCGCTGGAAGGCGTCGATACATCGCGGATTGGCATCCTCGGTTTCAGCTTGGGCGGCGGGATCACTGTGTTCAGTGCCGGTGAAAATCCCGATGCATATCGATCGATGGCGCTGTGGTCGACCTTCGGCAGCCTGCATGATATTTTCATCGAGGAGCTGGGGCAGGATAACTTTGACGCGGCAGCGGCGAACGGTCAGGTTGATATCGATCTTGGCTGGCGGATGGTCACGCTCGGCAGCGGCTTTTTCACCAGCTTGGATGCATTTGATTATCAGACCGAGTTCCCGCTGTATCACGGCTCGCTGATGGTAATTGCCGGTTCAGAGGATGGCTCAGCGGATTTTCTGGATTGGTATCGTGAAAATGCGCAGGGTGCGATTCGCGCATCCTACCTTGTGCCGGGTGGGGATCACATTTACGGTGTGCTGACCGAGGATCAAACGCTGGCAAACGCGGTGATTGATGCCACTGCCGCATGGTTTGATATGACACTTGGTGGATAAGTTTTGATGGGGATACCCTGTATCTGGGGTGTCCCCATTTTGTTTGGACTTTCACACCAGTTGCGGCACGCCCCTACCCTCGTTTGCCACGCAACCGCACAAGGAACGCATCATACTGCGCGATGGTGTACCCTGCAGCATCCTGCGGCAGATTGTACTGGATAAGAATCGCTATCCCGGCTTCGGCAGACTGGATCGCGTCGTCAATTTTGCCCATTTTCTCGTATACAGCGGCGAGGTTGACTAAAATGGCGGCTTCTTCACCAACCGCTCCTAGGTCATGGAAAATGGGGATAATTTGCTGGAGAATCGCGGCGGCATTGTCGACGCCTGCGCCGTAATGAATCGCTGCCATGTTATTGAGCGTGATCGCTTCGCCGCCCCGGTCACTGACCGCACGGCGTAAAGGGAGCGCCTGCTCGTAATACTCCAATGCCTTGCGCGGTTCACCTAAGGTACGCCATATCTCACCGATGTTGTTGAGCGTGGCAGCTTCGCCACCCCGGTCACCAACCGCGCGATACAACGGGAGCGCCTGCTCGTAATAGTCCAGTGCCTTGCGCTTCTCCCCCACGTCATCCCACACCGCGCCGATGTTGTTGAGCGTGGTCGCTTCGCCGCCCCGGTTGCCGACCACACGGCGTAACGGGAGCACCTGCTCGTAATAGTCCAGTGCCTTGCGCGGCTCACCTAAGGTACGCCATATCTCACCGATATTAGTGAGCGTGACCGCTTCTCCGTCCCGGTTTCCCACCGCACGATACAACTGGAGCGCCTGCTCGAAATACTCCAGTGCCCTGCGCTTCTCCCCCACGTCATCCCACACCCTGCCGATGTTGTTGAGCGTGGTCGCTTCGCCGCCCCGGTTGCCAACCGCACGGCGTAACGGGAGCGCCTGCTCGTAATAGTCCAGTGCCTTGCGCTTCTCCCCTAAGGCAGACCACACAAAACCGATGTCATTACAAAACAGCGCTTCGCGCGCCTGATCGCCGGTTTTCCGGCTGACATTTAAACCCATGTCCAACCAGCGCAAGCCGAGGCGTTCGCGTCCGCGCGGGGTGTCGATCATCTGCGGGCGGTTAGTTACGTATTGTGTGACGTTATAGGCGAAATCACCGCAGCGCCGGGTCAGGTCGTCGTCTGGGGTCGCGGCATGCTCCCAGTCATCGGTCAGGCGCTCCCCGGTTTCGCTCACATGCGGCAGCAGCGCATCAAGCTGATTCCACTGCTCACGCGGCAGGGTGTCAAATTGCTTCGCCTGCTCAATCACGTAATCAGCATAGCGTCCGAAGGTGGGTTCAAGCTCACCTGCTCCGGTAAGCAAGGCGCGGGCATACGCACGTAACAGGCGGTGCTGGCTGGTGCGGTTGTCCCCGGCGGCATCGAGCAACCCGTTATCGAGCAGCGTCCGCAGCGGTGCGCGGGCATCGTCCGGGTCTTCATCGCTCCACAAGGCGGCAAGCAGCGGTAAATCAAACGTGCTTTCAATCGGCAGCACGCCCAACGCCCGGTAACGCCGCTGAAGATCGGGTTTCAGCGCGGCGTAACTGAGCGAAAGCGAGAGTTCAACATTTTCGTCTTTGTCGTCGTCGGAGAGTTTCAACGCGGCGAACGGTTTTTCGGGTTTGCTCAACATACGCAGCAAGTCCGCCGCATCATCGGCGTAACCGAGCGCCAACTGCTCCGCCGCCAGCCGGATCGCCAGCGTGTGACCGCCCAACACGCGCGCGATCTGCTGGTAATCGGCGTTGTTCGCGTCACCGCCCGCTCGTCCGGCGATGAGCGCAGCGCCTTCGAGCGGGGACAGAATTTCAAGCTGAATATCTTCGCCCTGAATGCGGCGGGCTAATCCGCCGCTGCGCGTGGTGATCAGCAGCCGGTTAGCGGTTTCTTCAATCGGAAACCAACTCACGACGCCGTGATCCCACACATCATCAAGAACGATCAGCGCGTGTTTGTCGCGTAAAATCTGCGCCAGCGCTAACCGCCCGTCCTGCTCAGTTTGATAGCGGTCGCGGCTGTCATTAAAAACGGTCGCGCCGATTTGCGCCTGTAACTGGGTCGGAATCGGCTTCTGCCCAACTTCCAACCAGATCACGCCGTCGGGGAACATCCGGCGCACGGTGCAGTCATGCGCCAGCGCCGCCGCGAGCGTGCTTTTGCCTAATCCGCCGGGACCGTATACCGCTGTCGCCCGCGTGCTGATGACCGTATGCGCGATTGCATCGGCGCACAGCGCTTTGTGTGCGGCGTTGTACGGTGTTTCGCGCATCAAGTGAAAGGTCGGCAGCGGCTTGACATTGAACAGCCTCCCGAACGGGGCGGGTTCGTCTAAGCGAGCGTGCAAATCGGCAAACGCGGCGGCGTACTCACGCGGCGGGCGAAAATCCAGCGTGTTGATGCGGGCAACTGAGGCGGGCAGCAGGTTGTAATCGCCTGCCTTCAGGATGGGTGTGATTGGCTTGCACAGCTTGAGCGCACATTCGACTTCCGCTTGCACGTATTTCGAGCCGGGTACGCCGGGAGTCACCACCAGCACAAGGCGATCAACGCCCCGGATGGCTTCTTCAATTTCCTTGCTGAATGCGAGTCCGCGTGCGGGCAGCGTCACCCGATCCCACCACACGGTATAGCCCTGCGCAGTCAAGTCGGTGTGCAGGCGGCGCATGAAGGACTTGGCGGGATCGTCGAAGTCTGCGCCGTCGTCCGCTTGCACGTAGGAGAGGAAAACCTTAAGGGGCGCGCTCGTCATGATGACTCCCGGTGATGTGAAAGCCGCTTCTATATGTGGATTATATGTGATGCGTGGATGAGTGCTCAGTTGAAGTGATGAATTGCGGCTTACAGGGGAGTATCTGCGGTGAGTGCACTTGGATGGATGATGGGGATATACCCGGCGGCAATTACTTTTACAATCGAAGGTGGTGTAACAACTTGGACAAATCCGTTTCGCGGACGTGGAACGATGTATGCATAGCCATCATCGTACCATAGCAGCAAACGTTCGCTGTATACGAGAAACTCTCCTCCCCGAAACTGATTCAAGCGAACAAACACGCCATTCGGAAGAGAACGGAGAGATGCTCGGTGAATGTTCTTGCTCCCGTCCGCGTTGAGCCGCTCCGCGTGCAGGGCTGCGTCGAGTTCGTTTGCGCTCACATGCGCCACGCCGTGAACCTCCGCCCACAGCCGCCGGAATACGTTGTACCACTCGCGCTGACACTCGGCGCAGGGGCGATGACCTGCCGCGAGCGCAGTCGCTTCATCGAGGAAGAATAACTCCGTATAGCGACCGGGCTGCATGAGTTCACGCTTCCGATTCTTGAACTCCAGCACGCAGATGATCCAGCGGCGGTTGGCGTGCGAGCGTCGGATGTTCCCCGCATCATCATGCAAGCATCCCCGGTTGCCCATGAACATTCCGCGCGCAGGGGTGGCGATGACGCGGCTGTCCGGTGTGACGCGGTTTTGACGCGGCATCGGCTATTCCACCCAGCGCAGCCAGTAGAGGTAGCCACCCTCGCCGCCTGCGACGATGTGCTCACCATCCGGCGACCACACGCAGCAGCTCAGTCCTGCATCTCCATGAAATACCGCGAGACAACTCCCGGTTCTCAAACTCCACACGCGTATTGTTGCATCCCAAGAAGCGGAGGCAATGCGGTTTCCGTCCGGACTGAATGCCACACCCGTGACTGTGTTTTGATGTCCGATAAAAGTAAATATCTCCCGACGCGTCGTTGTCTCCCATATCTTGACGGTCTTATCCCACGATCCAGATGCAATTAGGCTGCCGTCCGAATTAAACGAGGCATCCGTCACGCGCGTGGTATGTCCTAACAAAACCTCCGGTTCAATTCCGGTCGCAAACTGCCACAGTCTGATGCTTCTGTCATCCGACGCTGACAACAGAGTACGTGAGTCCGGACTGAAGATAACTTTGTTAATGTCTCGCGTGTGTCCAACCAACGTAAATCGTTCTTCACGAGTTGCAGCATCAAATACTTTCACATTTCTATCCCAAGAGCCAGATGCGATCCAGCGAGAATCGGGGCTGAACACTGCGCTGGTGACTTTGCCGCTGTGTTTCTCTATTGAGCGGCGGAGACTGCGCTTGCTGACGTCCCAGAGTTTGACCGTTTCATCCCACGAACTTGAGATAAGCGTCTCTCCATCAGGGCTGAATGCGACACTGCTTACATAACCTATGTGTCCATGAAGAGCCGCAAGTTCTTTTCCGGCAGCAGCATCCCACAGCTTAATCGTGTTATCTCTGGATGCGCTCGCCAAACATTTGCCATCAGGAGTAAATGCCACACTGGTTACCTGATCTGCGTGGCGTGTTGACTCAACCGCTTCATTCCATGTGTGCGACCGGACATCCCAAATTTTCACAGTGCCATCCCACGAGGATGTGACCACTGCTTGCCCATCGGGGCTGAATCGGGCATGCGTTACGAGTCGCTTATGTCCGGTCAAACGGTCTTTGCGTCCTTCCGCTAAGTCCCACACGGTTGCGATATTGTCGTTCGATGCGGTCACAATTTGGCGTGCGTCCGGACTAAACTCAGCACTGTTGATCCAACCCGTTTGCCTTAATTCGACAGCATCAACGTCCGGCGTAGAAATATCCCAAACGCGCACCGTTTCATCTTTCGAGCTTGAGACGATACGGTGCTGATCAAGGCTAAAAGCAGCATAGGTGACTGGCGCTGAGTGTCCTTTCAAGCACATAAGCTCAGTGCCTGTTTCAACTTCCCACACTCGTACAGAATGATCATCTGATGCCGACGTGATCAATCTCCCGTCTACGCTGAACACCGCGCTGTTGACCTTACCCGTATGTCCAAGCAGGGTGGAAACCAAATCTCCTGAACGGGCATCCCACAGCTTGATCATGGTGCCTGATGCTGTTACCAGCAGTGTACTCATCTGGTTAAAATCAACACAAGCAACTTCTGCTTCGTGCTTGCTGAGCGTGAGCAGCGTCCGAGCGTTGTGAAGATTCCACACGCGGACGCTTCGATCCGCTGATGCTGTCGCGAGCAGCTCTGAGTTGGCGTCAAACGCAGCGTATGTCACATTGTGCCGATGACCAGTCAGGATCGATTTTTCAAGACCTGTATGGGCATCCCACACTCGAATCGTTTGATCCTGTGATGCTGACGCAATGAGCTTTCCATCCCGGCTAAAAACCGCATAGTTCACCCAAGCGCTGTGTCCCGCAAGCGTGCGGACAAGGGCGGGATGCGGCAAATCCGGAAGCAGGTGCTGAGGCAAGATGTAGGGACGCGTCAACGACCCTTCAATCGCAGCAGCGTAGGGTTTCAGGCTTTCAAGATGGCTCAATCGCATGCTCAGCGTGACCAACACATCATTCAAGCCGCTGCATCGCGCGAGAATATGCGCCATATTGCGATAATTGCGTGCTAGGAGCTCCAGCGCGTTCGCCTGCGGACGTTCGTTCAGGCGGGCGAATGCCGCCGCCACCTCGATATCCGCTTCGACTTTCGCCGTGCCGCGATAGGCGGTTTTTGCTGCGATGTAGTGCAAGTCGAGCACCGTTTCGATCAGTTCATCGCCCAATGCCGCTTCGATCAGATGGTAAGCGAGTGCATCCCACAAGTACGACTCGTCGGGCGGCAGGTCTGCCCACCGGCTGACCGGCTTGACCTTTTCCCTGAAAATCATGTTGACGCCGGGATTACGATAGCGGTCAAGGAATTCGCGCTGCCAATCGATCACGCTGCCGCCGGTTTTCAGGTACATATCCATCGGCAGCATGATGATGCTCTCCGCCACGCCGTAGCGTTGTTCTCCCACCGTGCCATGACGGGGTACAAGACTACCGCCCTGCCGCAGCATATAGTCGCGGATCACGTCGTGTAACCGGGCTGTCCCTGCCGCCGGATCGAAGCGCAGGAGTAGCGAGAGCATTTCCAGCCGTTCGCAGAACAGTTCCGTCTCCGCACGCCGTCCATCCCACAACCGCTGAAGGGTAATCAGTGGGATCTCGGTATCGTCAAAGAAGATCGCCAACCGCTTGTAGCGCTCCAGTTCGATTGGCTCCAACTGCGCCAGACTCGCGCGCAGCGCCGCCTCCACGATAGATGTCCGGTCATTTAGTGCCAAACCGTATTCCGCCAGCAGTTCATTGACGAAATCAAGCGCTTTAGCGAGCGGCTGTTTTTTGGCGTTCACCCGTTCGCGCAGGATGCCATTGGCGAGTTTTACGGGTAAAGGATATTCCATCAGATCAGCGGTGAGCTGGCGCAAACGGATGCGGTTGGGAGCAGTCTGCTCGTCGGAAAGTCCTACCGTGAGCAGCGCGAACGCTTCATCACCGGTCATCTGATTGACATCAATACGTCGGGCGCTGTCCGGAAGAGTCTCGCCCATGCGCGTCGTAATCAGGCGCGCAACCCGTTCGCCGCCCTGCAAGAACGGGCGAAGATGGTCAGCGTTCCACACGTCATCGATCACCATCAGCATGTCTCGGTCCGCCAGCAGTTCACGCAGACGAGTTTTCGCCGCCTCCAATGTGGAAGACTCGTAGGCGATCGGACTTAGAACGCGGATCAGCCCTTCGACCTGCGCTTGCACCGTTTCATAGGTCGCGCCTTCGCCAAGCGTCACCCACAAAATACCGTCGTCAAAGGATTCTTGAATGCGTTCATCATGGCAAATCGCCCGCGCGAGGGTGGTCTTACCGTAGCCACCTGCACCTTTGAGCGCCAGTGCACTCGTAATCGCTCTCGGCTCGTCGCGTTCGGTATCGAGCAGAAGGTCGATCACTGCGTCGTATTCGCGGCTGCGCTGGACGTAGATGCCTAGATCGTCCGCCATAAACGGCACGCGGGGAACTTCGCAAGCGCTGCGGAGATCGTTGAGGAAGCGCAGCCAATTCGAGCCGAGTTCAAAGTGATCTGGGTCTTGACCGAGGTCATAAAAGTGTGCGTCGCGTATCCAACGAGGCACGTCGGCGATCAGCGCGTCGAATTCGGAGGGGAGCGCAGCGATGACGGGGTACACACACACACCCTGCTGCCGGGCGTAGCGCCACTCCTTGCGGACGGTCCTACTCTGCATAGCAGCAGGAGTCATGACCAAGATGAGGAACTCGACCTGATCGATTGCAGCCTGAATCTGCACCCACCAATCGCGCCCACCTTCCAAGCCGATAATGTCCTGCCAGCACCGAAAACCCTCCGCGCTTTCGAGGCGGTCGCGCAGTTTTCCGGCGAAGTGCTTGCCGTCGCTGCGCGCGTAGCTGATGAATACACCATCTCTTCGCTTGAGCGATTTGCCCGCGCTCGCCACTCCACCGATCTCCGCCTGATCCGCCATGATTGCCGCTCCCGTGTGTTTGCGGGAAAGTATAGCGTGGGGTTATTGGGGAGGCGATTTGATCATTTCATCACCTCTGACCAGAAGTGCTTGCGTTCAACTTCGCGGAAACCGGAGGGATTGATCACATAGCACACCCCTGAGCCGGAATAGAGCAAAAGCCGCTGATCACGCTCCGACTTGAGCATTTTGGCGACTTCCGGCAGCACCTGCCGATCCTTCGGACTCATTCGTCCTTTGACCTCGACCCACACGCCGAGATCAGGCAAGTAGAAATCGACAAGGTACTGCGCCGCACCGAGCGCTTCGCCCTCATACACCCATTTGATGCCGCGCTCATCCAGTTCGGAAGCGAACGCGATTTCAAGCTGAGACCGCATTTGAACACCTTTGTAGGTGCCCGGACGTGCGCCGGGGACGCGACCCGTGCCGTGTTCGGTTGGACCTTCGGTGGGCGACTCGGCGGCTTTGGCTGCCTGTGCCGCCGCACAAGTCCAGGCGATCCTTAAGCATTTGCGAGAGTTTGATGCTCATACTCAAACGTTCATGCGTGGGCGTATCCTTCAGTGAGGGATGCGGCGTAAAGATGAACGTCAGCTTGATGGTTCCCATTTGCGGCATAGCCTAAACCCTTGAAGAACGCTGTTATGGCGAAGGCATGGGTGCGATAGTCGGCGTTTCCGCTGGTGTACCTGAAGGCGTAGGTGTAACCGTCCCAGCAGGCGAGAATGGGCGCGGTTCAGCATCGATAACCGCGTAGAGCATGTCATTCTTGATCACAACCGGAATGCCCTGCTGCGGATCGCGCACGAGCACCCCATCGCTGAGTTCCATGAGCATTTCCACAGGTTGAGAGCGCAAGGCGGGCGGCGCGCCGCGTGTGTGGGTGGTGCAGCGGCGAAGCATCAACGCGAGCGAGTGGCGCTACGACCCCAACCCCGACACCGCCGCGTACCTGAGCGGGCTGGTGGTCGCGCCGGTCGTCGGCATCCCGTGGTCAGACGAGAACGCCGCATGGTTTGAGCGGCTGGGCGCGAGGGCAGAGTTTCGCTTGCAGATGAACACAGGCGCGGTGCTGACGTACACGTTTGAGCGGCGCGAGCGGGTGCGGCGGAGCGACACGGGGATATTTCGGCAGGTCACGCCGGGGCTGATTCTGGTTCTGCTGGGCGAAACGGACGCGGAGGGTTTCCCGACACCGGAGCGGACGTTGATTCTGGCACGCTATCCGGTGGAGCAGGAACTCGCGCGCGGCGGGGAACTTGTGAGCGCGTTCGGGCTGCCGCCGTTGGAGCCAACCCCTACCCCGATTCCGACTGTGACACCGACTCCGCAACCGTTCGCGAGACTGCATGTCGAGTTGATCCGCGTGACCTACGGGAACGGGCAGTTGACGACGTATTTACGGCTGTACAACGGCGGATCACAGCCGATGCGGATTACGCCGGACGACATCACCTTGACGCTCGGCTACAGTGAGAATCCGGTCGGGGCGGCGCTCCCGGCAGAGGGGATGGAGGCGTTTGAGCTTCTGCCGGGACAGGAGGCGGAAGTCACGCTTGTGTGGGGGGTGGGCGGAAGAAAACCATGCGATTCTAGATGCTTTTGGGTACAGATTTATAATATTTGTAGTCGCATATTGACTCATTGCATTTATGCGATCTAAAATAAATCATTGTGTGGTAAAGAAAAAAGATACTTCTGCCACCATCCCATTTGTATTCAGTTTCTCCATCGCAGGACCTACTATGAATATAAAGACTTATACCGGACTTGCTATTCCAGATGAAGCTGAATTAGCCGAGGTGACGGCAAGATTAAGTTCATTTTCGTCCGATGCGGCACGGGATTATGTAGATAGTTTGGTAGAACATTTATGCATACATGCACTAGCGAAATTGCCACCTGGTTTCAGGAGAAGTGACGCAATTTTTAAGCAGGTCTGCGCTTTGACGGGTATTCGGTTTGAATATGCACAAGTCCTGCAGGGTCTACGCAGACTTGCAATGCGCGGTGAAATAGCGGAAAGGAATGGTTCAAACGATGATGCGGCTGAATTTTTGATTCAAACTGAAAAAATAAGCGATCTATCAAAACAACACCGAGAATTCGTTACTTTTGAGCAGCAAGTTATTGCAGGTTGGAAGCAAGAGCTTTTTGACCGTTACAGCAACTTAACTGAAAGTGATTTCGAAGCTCTTTTAGCTGATTTGAAATCCCTGTCGCTAAGAATATACTCTCAGATATCGGTGCAAAATGCTTTCTTGTACTTTTCCGAGCGTAATGATTTGCATGAACTTTTAGAAAAGGTTGAAGCTAAAACAATAGACGATATTTTACCTCAACGTGAAAATAAGGTTGCTGATATCAGAGCAATCGAACTTCCTCGATTTTTCTTGAGTGCACCTCCTGATCGACAGCAGTATATAGCAAAGCAAGTCAACGCCTTTTTTGCACTTCGCATGATGCAACTTGACCCGCAATGTGTTGAACTAGTAACGCAACAAGTGACGGGAGGCGTAATATTCATTGACACCAATTTTATCTATAGATTGCTTGGCATAAATGGAAATGCTGAACTTAAGAAAGCAACAGAAAAGCTGGTGGAAACATCTCAGAGATTAGGATATACCGTCGTTGTTTCTCCTCGTACTATTGAAGAGTACAAGACTTCCCTAGATACTTCTTACCGAAGAATGAGTGGCTATGAACGCATACCGTTGTCCGTTGCACAAGCGGCACGAGAGGCGGTATTGGATACTGACTTCATAACTCATTTCATGCGTGTTTACGCAGAAAAACAGGGTTTGATTACACCAACAGCCTATTTCGCTTTCTATGGCAATATCGAATCGCTTCTTAAAACACAGTACGGAATAGAAGTCGAAAGACAATACGATCGTCACATCCGAACCCATAAGGATGATCTTGCTTCGGAAGAGGCACGTTTGCGAAATGCTGTATGGGAGTGGACTCCCCCGCATGACTCAATCGTTGAACACGATGCACATATGAGGTTATTGGTTTTGCTGTTTCGCCAAGGCAGTGAAGACCTCTCTCCACTTGAAACTCGCTGTTGGTTTTTGACCTGTGACACTAAACTTGTTAAGTACGATCGTATTCGACGGATGAAAGAAAAACTCAAGGTTCCATTTTGTATCTTGGCGAGTCAGTGGGCGATGTTGCTGTCACCATTCTCAATTACTTCCGAAGAATACATACTTGCACAAGCAGCAGTGTTAGAGTCACAGATATTCCGCCTTTTTGCTCTTCCATCGTCTGAAACTATTCAAGAAATCATGGCGCGAATGCTGATTCATGAAGGATATCCTCCTGAAATTGCGGCGCGTATCCTTCTTGATAGCTCATTTGTCCGTGCATTTTCCAAGGCGAAAACTGAAACAGAAAAAACGCAAATATTTGAAGACTATTTCTATGGTACATTTGTTGTTGAGCTAGAAAAAGAAAAAGAAGACCTCAGAAATCAAATAATTGAGCTGAAATCTGCAGTAGTAGCACTTCAAAATTCATCGGCAGCATCAAACACAAGCGACAAGGTGATCGTTATACAACAGCAAATCACGTCGCTCGAACAAACCGAAAGGAGTTTGACATTGACAAAACACAGTGATACGTACAACGTCGGTCAAGCAGGCGCGGTGGGTCCAAACTCTGAAGCGCACCACAATCAATTTATTCAGCAAATGGGTGAGAATTTCAACGCAGCAAAACTCGCAGAAGAGCTTGCACAGCTACGTTCAGCTATGAAACGGACCGCTCAAGAAACTGATACAGATCATGATGTAGAGATCGGGGCAATTGCTGCAGCGGAAGCAGCCGCCAAGTCCAATGACACAAGTGGTTTGGTAAGGAGCTTAGCTTCAGCTGGAAAGTGGGCACTTCAGATAGCAGAGAAAATTGGGGTTTCGCTCGCTGTAGAAGCGCTCAAAAAATCTATGGGGTCAGCTTAAGCTATAGTTTTTTATGTGTGCGTGGTATCTGATTGATACCGCGCACCATAACTGTTTGCATGTCTCCGCAATTCTTCAACACATACGATTGGTTCGTTACTGAAGTGCAAGTTTTCACACTAATGGTGAAAACCTCCGCAGTCCCCTAATTAAGCAAGTGATATGTTGGACTCACTTAGCATCAAGCATGTGCAAAAAGCGTGACCGAGTCTGCCATAAATGTGCATGGCAGCTTATCGCCTATTTGCCTTCTTGGTGTGAAGACTGTTGACTATTTCTAGGGTACTTCAGCGTGAACCTCTCGCAAGCAGTACAGGACTTGTTCAACGATATTCGGGATGTGGCGCAGATCGTCGCGCCCATCGCCGCTATTATAGGTTTCATAGGTCTTGGGATTATGTATCTCGGTTCCTCGTGGCCCCTGATCTCCGCGTGGAAACAGGAGAACCCGCGCGCGGCAAATCAGGTCGTGATCGGGCTGCTGTTCATCATCTTCGCTTCGTCCGTGACCGCCCTCATCACCTTCTAACCGATGACCGCTGTCCTCACTGAAGAGATAAACCACAAAACGGACTGAAAACATCGTCCTCACGTCGCATGGACCTGATCAGGGCTGAAAAGTAATGGCATGTGAGCCTCCTTGTGGGGCTGCGTCAGAGGTAGACCGAGTGAAGAAGACCCTTGGGGTACGCGCTGTACTGCACGCGCTTCCCCGACTCTGCCGATCCGGTGCCGGAGTTCGACACGCCGCAGCGCGCCGAGCGGTTGGAGATGGCGCACTTTGCGAGTGAGGAACAGGCGAAGCGATTTGAAACCGAGTTCCGGTCGTACCTCGTGCCGGGGCTGATCGATGGACCGGAACTCGCGGAGGAAGTGGCGAAACTTGAGGGGATGGTGGGAGGATGGCGAGACATGGACAATGGCGTGATCGTAGACTACATGAGGCGGCAGGCAGAACAGTCGTGTGCGAGGCGGAGGAAGGGCAGGTGCATGATCCCCGTGCGGAGCGGGAGGCGCAAGAACACCGTGATCTGTCACACCATGACATGGACTTATAAATCGAACTGCCCGGTGAAAGCCCGGCTTTTCCTTTTCATTCCTTACCCCATCGGCTGAAGTTCTGCAATGCTTTGGCGTGGGGGCGTGCCAAAGTAGCGGCGATACTCCCTGCTGAACTGGGATGGACTGAGATATCCCACCTGAAAAGCCGCACTGGCTGCATCCAATTCGCCCGTGAGCATCAAGCGGCGTGCTTCCAGCAGACGCAGCCGTTTGTGATACTGCAACGGACTCATCCCCGTCACCTCCTTGAACAGGTGGTGAAACGACGATGCGCTCATGCCCGCTATCTGTGCTAGGTCTTCCACGCGAAACGACTGCGCCAGATCATCCTTCAGCACCCGGAGCGCCTGCGCGATCAGATACAGCTTGTGGTTCGGCATCGCCATCCTCACAAACACAGCGCCTTTTGGCGTGTTCAGCAGTCGATAATGGAATTCGCGTAGATACAGCGGAGTGAGAAAGGCGATGCTGTCCGGCGTATTGATCAACCGCATCAGCCGCACGAAGACATCCGTCAGCTCGTCGTCCGCCTGTTCGACAAATGCCCCGTACTCGTCCGGTGTCTCCGGCGGTGACTGAATGACTCCCTGTGCGATCAGGTCACTAACGATAGTGAAGTCGATATCGATCTTGAGCGAGAGATACGGTTTCTCCGGTTCGGCTTGCGTCACCTGTCCGTTGACCGGAAGGTTGATCGAAACGACCAGATATTCGCCCGACCCGTAGCGATACAGTTTGTCCTCGACCAACGTCTGCTTTTCGCCCTGCACAACCAGACAGAATGAAGGCGTATAGGCGACGGGTATTGGCATCGTCGGGTGTGAGGTGCGGATCAGTTGCAGACCTGTGATCGGCGTGGCGTGAAAGCCGTCACCGTCACAGGATTGGGTCATCATGGCGATTAGGTCGTTCCGCTGCTGAAGGTTCATCGGTCGGTTATCCGCCTGACTATTTACTCAGACCCATTGTACATTGCCTGTCACGCGCTGCGCGCCATTTACAGGATCGGGCAAGGATCGTGCAGCTTTATGTATTCAAGCCGTTTCCAGTCTCAAGTACCATCTTTTCCAAGTGCTAACGCAGCACCATGAATCTCAGAGAGGAATTTCACACATTATGAACATGACAGGCAACACGATCCTCATCACAGGCGGCAACTCAGGCATCGGGCGCAAGCTGGCTGAGGTATTTCACGCACGGGGAAACCAAGTCATCATCGTCGGGCGTAATCGGGCAACACTGGATGAAACCATCGCCGCGAACCCCGGTATGGTTTCCGCCGTCGTCGATATGGAGGATGCGCAAGGTGTTCAGGCATTCGCGGCAAAAGTGATCACTGATTTTCCCGCGCTGAACGTGGTCATTGCAAACGCCGGGATCCTGCGTCCAGAGAACTTGCTGGCATCGCCCATCGATCTGACGGCGATGGAAGCGCAGATTGCAACGAATCTGCTGGCACCGATCCGGCTGATCGCGCATCTGCTTCCCCATCTTCAAATACAGCAACACGCTGCTATTCTGACCGTCTCGTCCGGGCTAGCGTTCACGCCGCTGGCTTACACGCCCACCTACTCCGCCACAAAAGCTGCAATTCACTCGTACACGCAGGCGCTGCGCCGCCAGCTCCAAAGTACGACTGTGCAGGTGATCGAGCTGATTCCGCCGATGGTCGCCACCGAGCTTCAGCCCGGTCAGTCGCAGGATCCAAGCGCCATGCCGCTTCACGACTACATCACCGAAACGGTACACCTGCTGGAAACGCAGCCGGATGCGCACGAAATCCTCGTGGAGCAGGTGAAGTTTCTACGGTTCGCGGCGGAACGCGGGGAATACGATTTGGTCTTCAACGCGATCAACCCACCCGTTCACATCTGACCATCCAGCCTAAGTAAAGCACGTGCTACCTTTTGAAACGGAGTTCCCGTCGTATCTCGTGCCGGGGCTGATCGACGGACCGGAACTCGCGGAGGAAGTGGCGAAATTGGAGGGGATGGACTATCCCGGCATCGTGAACTATATGAGCGGAGATCGCACCATCGTACGCGATCCGGAGGCGGAGCGTGAGGCGGAGACGTAGCTGGCATGGATTCAGTTCTTTTCGGATGAGGGGCATATTCAAGTTGAACCCGATGATTCTGCAACCAATGCCTCAATCACGCGCTCCACGTCGCGGTTGCTTAGGTGCGTCCGGTGGATGCGGCGGCGCGGCATCCACACGCCCGGCAGAACCCGACGGGGTGCACCACGTGAGTGGCGTACAGAAGTCCCCACGGGCGTCTGAGGTGGCGAGGTTTTCTCCTCGCTCACCGCCCCCGACCGCAGACACCCTCCTGAATTCAGCGCCTCTGAACGCTCACAGGGTGTCATTTCGCGGAGTCGGCGGGGGCGGTTCGGCGCTGCGCACGCAGCGCGGCGCTCCGCGAGGGAGCGCCAATAACTTGGCAGATTTTGAACGGAGATGGTCGACTGATCCATAAAAAAACTGGGCGATCCCATGTATAAGCGGTTGTCCCGTCGCCGAGCAGATTGTCGTTGTTGTGATAGCTGAGCTACCGAGGGAATATCCTGAACCTGAGCAATGCACGCTGCCTGATCGACCTAAACAGGTTACTCCCTCCATATCCTGGTTTATCTATTTAGAATAGTAGCTAGTCTGTCGCCCAGACTAGCAGACACCCGTGCAATGATCACGCGCAATTCTGTTGGGTTCTCATAGATCCATCCCTCCCTCTGGATGTACTCTGGAACGTCTGGCACCGTTCCGGAGTAAGGCTCATCTGGTCTGAGAGAAAGCGATGTTAGCTGTCCATTCACCCGAAGCCCTCCCTGAACGCGCAACCAGTAATAGAAAATGGTCGTATTCGGATCAGGTACAGAGATTCCAAGAAGAGTATCTATCATTATTGAGCCATCAATGCCGGGCAGAGAATACGCCCGCAAGGCGCTCTCTTCATCAGACTGTTCTTCCTCTAAGACAAATCCAAAGGAAACTAGAGTGGGTTCCAATAGTTGACGAACCAAAGCATGAAATGTACTCCACTGTTTCATGTTAGCAGCATCCTTGTTTCTCGCTCACCGCCCCCGACCGCAGCCCCCTCTGAACGCTCACAGGGTGTCATTTCGCGGAGACGGCGGGGGCGGTTCGGCGCTGCGGAGACAACGCGGCACTCCACGATGGAGCGCCAATGAAGCAGGTAGGACGTCAGTCTTGTGATTAGCTAATCAGCCAGCTTAATTGCCACCTCAATTTCCCATTTCGTCTTTAGCGGCTGGATTTTCGGGTCAGTGAGATAGCGCTCGTAACGTGCGCGGAACGCAGTGCCTTTCGGATCATCTATTTGATCGAATGCCAGACCATTCTCAATGCCCCATCTAGTTAAGGCTCCATTGCCAGTATAGCCGTTGTTAATGTAAATCAGGCTGGCATAGCGCCCACCGGGTAGTACACCCGGACACACTCGCCCATTACCAGTCAGCACTTTGGCAACAGGAATTCCAACTTCGATGTCCATCTCGCCTTCCATATTGATGATGTGATAGCGAAGGAAAGGCGACCCTGCTGGCTGTATGCCCTCTTGGTGCATCCACGCTCTTAACTCCTTAAACAGATGCTTGTCAACCACGGTGAACATACCCTTAAATGGGGTCTGAGTCCTGATCCCCATATAGTGCTCTTCGGGTCGCTCGTCGATCTTGGGTTTTCCGACGAGAGTACGGTTAACCAACGTAAAACGACTATCGTGCTGTTCGGGCTGAGTATCGCGCTTGTCTTTTTTAGCGGTTGTCATGGTCATTTCTCTATAGGATACCGAATTTCGAACGTAACAACTGTACAGTCTCAGGTCAGGTTAGAGTCAAGTGTTAGGGATGCGGGAGTTTCACACCAGACTACCCCTTCACGGATGGCGGACAGCAAAAAAGCCGCACGTGTGGTGCGGCTCTGTGAGGGCTATTCGGTTGTCGAACTGCGATCAGAATAGGATCTGCTCCGGCTGATCTTTTGCGTCACCATCGGGTGCGCGGTCGAGCAGCACCAAGCGGGAGGCATCGACATCGAGGCTCGGCTGCGGCGTGCCGGACTGATTGACCCACGCGCTCGGACGCAGCCAATCAGCACTCACCTGCACCAGCGCAGCAGCAGCGCTTCCATCGTCAGCCCCGGACCAAACGCCATCATCACCAGATAGTCGCCGGGTGCAGGATCAGCTTCGCGCATCATCCGATCCAGCACAAACAATACTGTTGCCGAGGACATATTCCCGAAGTCGCGCAGCGTATCCAGCGAGAATTCGACCTGTTCGGGCGTAAGTTCAAGCTGTGCTTGCAGGTACTCGATGATTCGTTTGCTCCCCGGGTGAATCGCCCAAAAGCGTACATCCTTCCGCGTCAACCCGCTGCGCACCAGCAGCCGATCCACAAACGAAACCACATTCGCCGCCAGCAGATCAGGTACGTAACTCGACAAGTACATCCGAAATCCTTGATCGGTCAGCGTAAAGGTCATGTCTCCCATCGTCTGAAAATCGCAGTATGTCTCTGCATCGACGATATGCGGTGCTGGCAGCCCTCCGTTTTCTGTACCAATCAGAACCATGGCTGCCCCATCGGCAAACAGTGAGCTTGAAACCACTGACTCACTCGTATCATCGAACTGAAGGTGAAGCGTGCACAATTCCAGCGCCAACATCACCGTCAAGCTTCCCGGTCGCGCAACGGCGCTGTCGAAAGCGCGCCGGATGCCGGGGAATGCCCCGTAACATCCCATCCCGAAGATCTGCGTACGTGCAAGCGAGGAAGGCATGCCCAACTGCTGTGCCAGCAGCAGATCCAGACCTGGCACGCTGAACCCCGTACACGAAACCACGATCAAGCTGTCAATCTCGTGAGGGGACACGCCGACGCTTTCCAACCCCTCCGCGATCACGCGTTTTCCCAGCGGTACCGCCTCTACCATGTACCGATCATTGCGCTGCTGTGTCGTTTTCACCTCATCGAAAAAGACCGCATCGATCACCGAGTACCGCGACTCGACACCGGAATGACGCATTGCCGCGCGGATTGTCCGTTCTCGCTTCGTGCCGGTCTGGCGTGTCAGGAGATCGGTGTACAACGCTGTAATATCCTCTTGTCGAAAGCAATTTGCCGGTACGCCGGTAGAAAGCGCCAGCAGTCTGGGAACTGTCATGCGTTTCGCTCCAATAAGTCTAGATCACGAGTATTCCGGATCAACCAGTCACCGGCTGCTGGGAACCTTCGAAGTGTCCGCAGTCCTAACGATAAAATGCGGGGTCGAATCAACACGTTGTGCAGCGTTCGCCCCAGCCTAAGTCTAAAACGGAACTGCTGTGTCCACGTTTTCGCATACGCTCGCTTCATGCATTCACCGCTTTGATCGCCCGTCAAAAATTGCGTCAGTGCTTCTGCTGCCAAGCGTCCGCTGTGGAGCGCCATCGCCATACCGTCACCCGAAAGTGGTGCGACCATGCCTGCCGCATCGCCCGCCATAAGAACGTCCCCTTCCAAGGGGGTTTTGGGACACAGCGTTACCTGTCCGATGCTCAGCCAATCCGACATTGCTGGAACTGCGGTCACCATCCATGCGCCCAACTGTGGATTGTGCTCGCACATCCAGCGGACAAACCGTTCGCGGGGCGATTGTCCTTCGGTTATAACCGCGCACGCCGCTTGAAACACGGGCTGTTCAACCAGTAAGCAGACGTTCGTTTGACCGTTTTCAACTTGGGAAACGCCGCAGTATCCTCCCGGAAACACATGCAGATCCAATTGCCCCGGCAGTGGAGTGCCTATGAAATACCGCTTCAGCCCGATATATGGATGCTGCTGTGTGAAGAACCGCCGCTTGAGCACGCGATCGAGGTTACTTCGTTTGCCGTGCGCCGCGATGACCCCCGTCGCGCGAAGATTCCACGTCGAGCCATCAGACTGCGTCGTGACCGAAAAGCCGCGTGTTAGATCGCCGTCAATATCAAGTACACGCGTCCGGGTTAACAGCTCCACACCCACCTGCTGTGCATATGCGGCGAGCGCCGCGTCCAGTGTGTACCGGCTGACGCTCAGCCCGGGTACTCTCAAGGTGGTTTGCCACGCTTCCCCGTCGGGCGCGGTAATTCGTATCGTACGAATCGGATTCGCCGCCAAGCGATTGAGCACGGGCATAAACCCGATCGAGTCGAACAGCGCCGCGCACTCCGGCGAAAAGAATTCCCCGCACACCTTGTTACGCGGGTAATCACCGGCTTCGATCAGGGCAACCTGTTTCCCGGACTGCGCCAGCGTGATTGCCGCCATACATCCCGCCAGCCCGCCGCCGATGATGACCGCATCCCAGCGCGTCACAGCGGTTTTTCCGCGACGAGTGTCATACGCCACAGGGGATGACGATACACACGAGCATTGATCAACCCTGCTGCACGTGCCAGATCGGTCAATTCATCCGGGGTGTAAGCGCGCTGAATCGAAATCAACCCGTCATGCAGCGTAAACGGATGCGGCGCGGCAATTGGGTGAATCAGCCGCAGCCCAATCTGCGGAAGCAGCCCACGTGCTACATCGCTCATCACAATCCCGCACCGCGCTGTCTCGAAGGTATGCCGCAGTACCTCGATGAGCGCATCCGGATCAAAGTGATGCATGAAAAGCGTTGTCACAAAAAAATCGATCGTTTGTGGGGCAAACGGCAGCGCCGCCCCATCCCCCTGTATAAGCCGAACTGCCGGATTTGCACGAGTGTTTTCTTGAGCAAGCGCCAGATGCCGCGCTGACCGGTCAACCGCGTATACTTGCATCGGGATCCGGTGTCGCGACGCCCAGTCCGCAAGAAAGCGCGCAAGCAGTCCCGACCCCGCGCCGATGTCCGCAATCCGATAGGTACAACTGGGATCGTTCAGGTGCGGCAGCAGATGACGTGCGATAGCGCACACGCCGCCGGTCAAGCGGTTCAGCCGCCACATATCGTTCAAATTCGCCCGCGCATCCGCGAGCGTCCCGGCTCCTTGATCGAGCCATTCGGTTTGGGTGCGATGTTGTAGAGGCATGCCTATATCCCTCGTTTCGCACAGATGAACGCGCTGCAAGTCCGTGATGGGGGTATTTGAATAACCGCTTGAGACTTCGCTAACTTGATCCGCCCATTAGCGATCATCGGGTACCGATCAGCAGTACAAACGCCGCGAATTCGACGGCGGCGAATGCCATCAACAGCGCGACCGTAGCAAACGCGAATCCATCCCATCGCTGCGGAGTCCGCCAATCTCCACGCTGCACCCGTGTCAATAGCCAGACGCAGGCTGGCAGCAGTGCCGCCGCTCCCACGCCAACCGCCGTCGGCAGTCCTGCTGCTACTAGCATGGGAAGGCTCACGAATGCCGTGCATAACGCGACCACATACAACCGTTTTGCGCCTTCCATCCCCAACCGGATCACCAACGTGCGCTTACCCGCCGCGCGATCCCCTTCCGCATCCGGGAACTCTATGGCGAGCAGCATTGCCAGTTGCAGACAGCACAAGGGCACGCACGCAAGAATTGGCAGCGCGTCAATGCGCCCTGCTTGCAGCACGTACCCCGCGAGCGGCGTGAGCAGTGTCACGGTGATCATTGTGGCGAGTTCGCCCAGTCCCCGTGAGTGCAACCTGAGTGGTGGAGCACTGTAGAACCATGCCCCCAACTGCGCGCTGATCAGCAGTAAAAACACCCATATACCCGAACCAGACCCGAAGCTGATGATCACATTCCCGATTAGCGCCGTTAACGCGAGGATCACAGCAGTCAGGAGCGCGGTTCTGGCGGGCAGCATCCCATCGACCAGCACCCGGCTCCCGCCTGACCAGTTGGTTGGGGTGGTGTTAGCGCGGTCAGCCTCGAGATCAAAATAATCATTTGCGTAATGCGTCATAAGCTGTGTGGCGGTGATCACGATCTGCCCCCAAACTAAGGCTGTAAAACTAAACGACGCGCCGGCATACAGCGCGATCGCCACTCCTAACCCGTGCAGCAAGAAACCGCCGCATAAGAAGTGCAGACGTCCCAGTTTGAGGAATGCGGCTGCCGTTGAACCGATCGATGCTCCCGTCATTCAGGTGTCCTTGTTCATCAATAGGTGCGTTGATCCTGCGGTTATTTGCGGCGTATGGCGAGGGTACAATCACCTGTTTTCTTTCTTAAGCTTCGCCCCAAGCAGCGGACTGAACGATGGCAATGGAAAAGCAACACTACGAAACGAGTTTCATGCAAGCGCAGCGCTTTATGCCCAAATAAACGGAAAATATGTAACGTCGAGCGGCACAAAATGGGAAGCATCAACGTCCGCCCCGACCGCAGACATCCTCCTGAATACAGCACATTTGAACGCTAACACGACAGTCTTAGCGTAGGCGCTGCCCCCTCTGGCAGCAAAAAATGTGCTGTCCGCGGGGATAAACCACGGAATCGTCCGAGAGGATCGACCACACGGTAAGCTCGGCAGGCGAAATCGCCCAAAAGGAGCCGAGAAGCGATGAACAACGAAACCATGTGGGTGCGGGATCGGATGAAGCTGTTTGAGTTGCTGAAACTGCATCCCGACTGGAGCTTACGCCATCTAGGAAACGAGATCGGGCATGATGCGAAGTGGGTGCGCAAGTGGCGGGCGCGTATTCAGAGCGCCGTGACACAAACATTAGAGGTGTTCGCCAGTCGGTCGCACACGCCCAAGAAACCGCCGAATCGCATCAGCGATGAAGCGAAAAAGCTTGTGGGTGACCTACGCGTGGAACTATCCGAGCAGTTTCATCGCCGGGCTGGACCGAAGACGATTCAGTATGGACTGACAGAGTACCAGAAGCAGCATCCGGTATCGTTTGTGCTGCCCAAGGCGTTGAGCACCATCGCCAAAATCCTGCGCGAACTGGGGTATGTGCGTCCTGCCATGACGTTTGTGCACGAACCGGTCGTGCTGCCGCCGCCGATGGAAAAATGGGAGATGGATTTTGGTGAGATTTGGTTAGGCGAAGAAGGTGTTCTGGAATTCTTCATGGTGGTCGACCGGGGCACTTCGCGCTTAGTGTATCTGGAGGGCAGCGAGGGGTACAACGCGGTGACAGCACTCATGGCAGTGGCGCGCTTGTTCACGCTGCACGGATTGCCCAAACGCCTACGATTTGACCGCGACCCGCGTCTTTGGGGGTCTTGGAATCGGGATGGTTACCCGGCTCCGCTCGTGCGCTTTCTACGCGCGCTGGGCGTGAAAGATGTGGTGTGTCCCCCGCGCCGACCCGACCTCAAGCCGTTCGTCGAACGGTGTGCCAAGACCCTGAAGTATGAATGGTTCGCCAAGACCCACCCCTCCAACCGGTTCGAGGCTTACGAGGCACTCGAGGCGTTTGGGCACTACTACAACACACTCCGTCCGCACCAAGGACGCGCCTGCCGGAACCAACCGCCTGACCAGGCATTTCCGACGCTGCCCACCCTGCCTGAGCTGCCTCACATGGTCGCGCCTAATCACTGGTTAGCTTCCATTCACGGGCGAACTTACCGCCGGCGCGTGAACAGCAGCGGCACGATTCAGGTTGACCGTCACACCTATTCTATTGGCACCACTTATGCCAAGCAGCTCGTGCTGGTTCATGTCGATGCCCAACGGCACGAGTTTCTCATGATTTTGGAAGACAAGATCATTCAACGCGTGCCCATCCACGGACTCTACGGCAGCACCATGGAGTTCAGTGACTTTCTGGAGGCGATGAAAACTGAAGCGACCTTCATTGACCTGCATTACCAGGCATCATGGCAGCGCCCTAACGACCCGTTCTAGCGGCGGCTGAAGGTCATTTGCTGCTCACCTGCCTCAGCACGCGGCTGCTGAGGGCGGTTTCAGGCTGCCTTTTTCGGATTTCTCCGCTTTTG
>JBGSVJ010000024.1:0-6862 GCA_041753015.1 Anaerolineae bacterium | reverse complement strand
TCTCTCCGCGCAGCACCTCCATCACCGTTTCAAATTTGAATTGCGCCGTAAACTTGCGGCGTTTCTGTGCCATCGTTTCTGGACTCCTTGACCCCATGATACTCTCTTATTGGGTCTTCCAGTTTTTCCGCCGCACTACACTTTGAACGCCTTCTGTACACGCTGACCAGTCACTTTGAACAGATCGCTTCATGGTCATTTGACGATAAACTCATCCGTCAAGCGTATACGGATAATCTGGCACTGGCACTGCACACGATTGAACGCACAGTTTTGTTCATGGATATTCGTGGTTTTACCCCGTGGGCAGAATCCCATTCGGCACATGAGGTTGTTGAAGTCATCAATCAGTTCTACTGCACGGCAGAGCCGATCATCAAAGCGCACAACGGTTTCAAACTTCAAATGACGGGAGATGAGATTATGACCCGTTTTCAGACGGCAGATGAAGCGGTGCAAGCGGCACAAGCTTTGCAACCGGAAATCGACCGCACGCTAAGCCCTTATGGATTAAGTTTTGGAATCGGTGTACACACCGGAGAATTAATCGAAGGGTTGGTGGGAGGCGAACACACGCGCCAATATGGCGTGTTTGGCGATACGGTCAATGTCGCTGCACGTTTACAAAGTCAAGCGCAAGGCGGCAGTATCGTGTTAAGCCGGGCGACTTGGAAGAAGATGTCTCAGCCGCCTACTCACCTTGCGCCAGAAACCCGTCAGTTGATACTCAAGGGGAAGACGGAACCGATCTCTGTTTTGGTTCTCCCTTGTGTAACGGCGAGATGATTTGATCGGTTGGCAGACTCACGGTGAAGGTTGACCCTGTCCCTAATCCGGAACTGTACACTTCGATATGTCCATCGTAGTAATCAAGGATCGCCTTGACGATAGACAGCCCTAAGCCATTCCCGCTGAACTTGCCGCGCACGTCTTCGGAACGGTAGAAGCGTTCAAATAGATTTGTGCCCTGCTCCGGCATAAAACCAATCCCCGTATCATCAACCTTGAGTGTAAACATGTTGTTCTGATGGGTTACGCTCAAGCGGATTGTTCCGGTGGGCGTATATTTGATGGCATTAGAAAGCAAATTATCGAGAACGACACGCAAATCGTTAGGACTCATCGGTAGTTCGGGCAAACTGGGATCAATTTGCGCAGCAAACTGCAGCCCTTTCGTCTCCGCTTCAATCCGCCAATGCCGCACGATGTCGTGTAGTGTGGAAACTGTATCCGTCACAATACCGTTTTGTGCGTGCCGTCCTTCGTCGATTCGCGCCAGCATCAGCAGCGATGAGACGAGTTCCGCCATGTGATCGATCTCTTGCCGGATTTCGCTCAAATAAGTCTCGCGTTGATCCGCTGGCAGGGTTTCATCGCTCAGTGCTTCGGCGCGCAGTTTGAGCGTCATTAGCGGTGTGCGCAGTTCATGGGCGGCGTTGCTGACGAAACTCCGCTGCGTTTTCATCAGCGTTTCAAGCTGCCTCGCCATATAATTGAGCGTTTCGCCAAGCTGACCAATTTCATCCTGCGAGGAAATTTGAATGCGCGTATCCAGTGCACCACGCGCCATGTTCAGCGCCGAATTGCGCAAATGCTGCACGGGGCGCGAAATCGTACTCGATACCCACAACGACGCACCTATCACCAAAACGATCACGGGCAGTGTCGCTATCGCCAGTTCCGTGTAACGGCGGTTCACCTCAGCGTAAGCAGGAGCCATCGGCTCTGACAGCACGAGATAGCCGAGCGCATCGCCCTCGTACATGACAGTTACGGCAAGATACAATGCCACTTCTCCGGCGTGATTCGGGCGAATGTTCGATCCGATCTGTGCAGTGTCGGCTTCTACAAGTTCAGGTGACGCTGGAACGCGATCCACTTGCTCATAGCCAGTATTGGCGGTGTAGCCGACCACCCGATAATTTTGGTCAAGAATCAGATAGTCGTGTCCCACTTCTTGCTGAAGGGCTGCTAACAGACGCCCGATGTCGCCTTCGTCCTCGCCTTCGAGGTAATGTCCTAATGGCTCGGCGAAGGACGCCGCCACCAACAGCGCATCCGTTTCGAGGTGATGCTGGTAGAACTCGAGGGTTGCGGTTTCAAGCTGTCGTCCGGCGATCAGAAACTGCACCGTTCCACCCACAAATGCAATTGCGATGAAGATAACAAGAATACGCTGGCGAATGGTCAGGCGGTTGAGCACAGGCTTAGCCCTCTTCCGGGGCGGTGAAGCGGTAGCCCACGCCGCGAATTGTTTGCAGATAGATTGGATTCGCCGGGTCAGCTTCCAATTTCGCCCGCAGCCAACTCATATGCACATCCAGCGTTCGGGTATCACCGAGCCAATCCGTCCCCCACACCTCATCGAATAACCGTTCGCGCGTGACGACTTTGCCGAGATTGGTCATCAGCAGCGACAGAATCTCGAATTCTTTTTGGCGCAGCACCAGTGCTTCCGCGCCGCGTGTGACCGTATGCGCCTCAAGATCGAGGGTGATTTGTCCGACGATGATCCGCTGCGGCATCTGCTGCCCTTGATCCAAGCGTACCCGGCGCAGCATCGCGCGGACATGCGCCTCTAGTTCCTTGTAGCCAAACGGTTTGACGAGATAATCATCCGCGCCGAGTTCCAAGCCCTTGATCCGGTCGGTACTGTCATCGAGCGCCGTCAGCATGATGATCGGCATGGTGGTGTGCGTTCGGATCGCTTGGCACACCTGCCAGCCGTCCAATCCCGGCATCATCACGTCAAGGACGACCACATCCGGTTTTTCGACGAGTGCTAGGCTTAACCCGGCATGACCATCGTTGGCAACTGTCACCCGGTAGCCGCCGCGTTCAAACGAGGATCGCAGTGGGTCGGTTAGTTTGCGTTCATCATCAATCAGGAGAATGTGTGTCATCGTGTAGAGCCTTATCGATTACACACGATTCTACTACCGATTGGGAAGATTTAAGGCAGATTTAAGGCTCAGTGGCGGAGCACGCTTCATAGGTCTATAGATCGGATGTGGTCGCCAAAATCGATAAAGAAAAAACAACATAGCAATTTTATGCTGCCGCTAATCGTTCTGATCTCTATCCTAAAGAGTGGAGGAAACGGGTGTTCGTTATATCAAAGGTTGGTACAACCGCGAGCCTCTTTATTCCGCGCTTGGTTATTTCAGTCCTGACCAAGCTGAAAAGTAGTTCTTTCCGCCATGATGCTCAATGTTACTCTGTGTTAGTCGGATGCCACTGCCCCGCACCCCATTTACGCTGATTCTCATCGAGTTTCGGCTGTGCCACCCAGCGAACGGACGGCGTGGTGCGTGCGCTCCATGCCGCTGGTGTGACCTGCTCCATGAGGGTACTCGCTAAGCGGAGCGCATCATCCCATTCGGTGTGCGCGATCTCGAGGATCAGCGCATCGTGCATATCGAGCGCAACCCGTGAGCGCATCCCTTGGACGCGAAACGCTTCAGCGATGAGGACAATCGCTCGCTTGATCACCTCGCTCACACCGCCCTGACATAGATAATTCCAAGCGACAAAAGGGGTCGGTACGGCAACCGGTCGCCCTGTCCACAGATGGAGCAGATTTGTTTCACGGACACGCTGCTGCGCTTCCGTTCGCATTGCCGTGACCCGCGCAAACGCCCGATCTTTCGCTGCGATCAGCCGCCGCGCTTCGTCTTTGCTGACACCGATACTCTCGCCCAACCGCTCCGCACCCATGCCGTACGCTGTCCCATAGGTGATCTTTTTCGACATGCCGCGCAGACGCTTGCGTTCGTCCGCCTCTGCCTTTTCCCACACATCGCCGAAGTACTGCACCGCCATCGTCGAGTGGAAATCCTTTGCTGCACACGCCGCAGCAAGATTGTCGTCCTCGCTGATCAATGCCGCCATCACATTTTCGGCATTGCTGTAATCGATCTCAACCAGCGTGAAACCCGGATCGCCGATGGCAGCGCCCGCCATGGCTGGCATTTTCCAGTTCTGCATGTGCGGATAGCTAGAGGCACGCCGCCCGGATTCGGTTGCGATCGTGACGAGGCTGTGCAGCCGCCCGTCCAATGCCGCATGATCGAGTAAACCTTCGAGCGTCGAGATCAGCCAATCCACTTCAAGATAGGCGGCAAGGTCGCGCAGCACGTCGAGATACGGGCTGCCTTCTTCCATGTACGACTCGATCACATGCGAACCGGTGCTGAGGTCAGGCAGCTCGACTTTTGGAACCGCTTGCGCCGATAATCGCTTTCGTCCGGCACGGGTGAAATGCCAAGATTTGGGATTCCATGCCGGCAGCGGCAGCCCTTTGGTAATATAGAGATACTCTGCCCGCGCTTTCGAACTGCCCGGCGTGAGCAGCCCATCCGCGCGCAGGCGAACCGCCGCTGCATCTCGTTCTGCTCGCAGGGCTTCGAGGCGTGCATGAACGAATGGGGTATTCAGGCAGATACCATGTGCCGCCATCCGGCAGTATTCGTAGAGCACGCGGCATTCCCAATCGATTAACGCCGAATCCTCCGGGATCGCCCGCTGACGTTCATAAATCTGATAGGCAAGGCGAGCGTCATCTTGCGCGTATTGAACAGTTTCTTCAAGTGGAAGCAGATGGAGTTTGCTGCGCTGCCCTTTCATCGCCGTCTGACGTTCGGGAATTTCAAGTCCAAGGGAGTGCGCGACTGCGATCAAGCTGTAGCTTGCATCAACCTTTGGCGTGAGCAGCCGCGCCATCGACTGTGTGTCCCAGATGTGACGCGGCACCAGCCCACCGGTAAGCTTGCTCAACTGTCGCAGATCGAACACGGCATTATGCGCGATGATCCATGTCTCGCCGCCAAACAGTGTTTTGAGAAAATGCTGTAATCCCTCATCGAATGGGGCAGCGACAGCGGTACTGTGTAGAATGCCGGCTTCTTGCCATGCCAGCGCAATCACCGTGATATCAGCGGAATACGATAGCCCGTAATCGACTCTGGGACCGCTGCCCTGCCAGCGGGTTTCGGTTTCAATATCGACCGCGACGGCAGACGCTGCGAGGCAGCGCTCAAGTGCGGCGGAATCGGTTTCATGCACTTCAGGAAACAGCGGGAGCTGCATATAAAGAAAATCTGCTCACATAATCGGAAGTTTAATGATAGCTCAAGTGTTCGATTTGTGTCATACCTGAATTTCTAGACTCCTATCCTCATCGAACACCTGCGCTTGCACATGATCGGTCATCGCTTGATGCAGCTCACACGAGCTCGGCAGCACCCCAGAACCTATCGAGCGATGCCTCAAGTGGCTGCGCGGACTCCTTCATCTCATCCGCTGCCGCGCGCCGCTGGCGCAGCCCATTGATCACCTGTTCGCGTGTCCTTCCGCGCAGGGTGAAGATCTCCCACGCCCGACGACATCACCCTGACGCTCGGCTACGGCGAGAATCCGATCGGGGCGGCGCTCCCGGCGGATGGGGGTACCGCCCTTCGATCTACTGCCGCGTCAGGAGGCGGAGGTCACACTTGTGTGGGGATGATCGAGCGACGCGTATGGAATTGAGACACCCGCTCCGCACCGTCTCAACGATGTGGATCGGGTGACCGCGTGTCCTCGGAACTAGCCGTTCGACTTCTTCACCGGATACTGCACTTCGGTCGCGGAGTCGCTGTAGTCCTCCGGATTGTGCTTGATATACACCTCCCGATACGGTCCAACGATTTCATATCCGTTCGACTCGATCCACTGCAAGATCGCCGTGTGGAGCTGCGTGAAGTCTTCGAAATTGCCGTGATGCACGGCAGCCGCGACCTGCGTTTCAGGCAGTTCATACACCTTTACACGTTCACTGCCGGGAACCAACTGATCCACTGGTACCGCTGCTTCAGCGTCTTCGTTCATCAGGACTTCGGCAGGTTGATGCCAGATGGCGAAGTGCGCGCCGGTCACTCTCACACCCTGATGTTTCGCGTAGTCCCAGACTTCCCCGAAAGCCGGGTTCAGGTACTGCGGCACCTGATCATTCGTTGGGATGGTCACACGACGCGAGACAATCATTGTGGGTGGAATGGTCTTGAGTACCACATCATACGCAGACATGCTGTTCTCCAGTTCTATTTGTCTCAGACGTGCCGCTATACGTGACAGCCGCGCCTGTTCGGCAGTCAGATGCTGTTCCAACTCCGCGTGCTTTAAGGTCAGCATGCCGCGCAGTTGATCCAGCGTCAGTCCGCCGTTCAACACCTGCTCAATCTGTTCCAGCGTAAACCCGAGGTCTTTGAGCGCCAGAATGCGGTTGAGCCGGGGCAGCTGCGCCACCGAGTAGTAACGATAGCCGGTGAAACTGTCCACCTTGACGGGTTTGAGCAGTCCAATGTCGTCGTAGTGGCGCAGCGTCACGATAGAGACTTGTCCGAGACGGGCGAAATCACCGATTCTGATCATGATGATTTATCTCCGCGCGAAGATAGCCTTACGATACAGTCTCAGGTGACCTGAGAGTCAAGAGGGAAATGTTGAGGGATAAGTAGTCTCGTCCTTAGATCTTTCTGATGCCGAAATCCGTCAATTACGGGAGGGAAACACCTAAGCAAGCCCGTAAAATGATGCGTTAGTCGAATACAGTGCTATACTCTCTTATGAACAGGATTCACAACACCTAAATCCTCCTCAATCGATAGATAGGTGCTGCTTGTCTTGGTGTGGATATTGATGCCTCCTCTGCACTTAATCGCTCACCAAACAAGTCAGCAATTTTGTAGTGCGGCGGTTTTTCTGGAAGGAATTAGACCGGAGATAAGGTAGGGTAGCACGCTTGAGAGCCTGCCGCCAACTCAAACTCCGCCGGTGTGAGATAATCCAACGACTGATGCAAACGCTCGGTCATGTAGGTCAC
>JBGSVJ010000023.1:0-33417 GCA_041753015.1 Anaerolineae bacterium | reverse complement strand
CCCGACTGGTAAAGACTTTGCCACAGGCTTGACACTTCAAGCGCTGGATCCCATGGTCCTGCCCATAGCCGACGAGGGTATGGAGCGCGTCCTCGATTACGCCGAAATAGCAGCAGGACGCGTTCGGGCAAGCGAACCCCTAGGTCGGCACCGTCTTCTTGCGCCCTCGACGGCTCTTCAACTGGGTATAAGGCACAAGGTCGAGATTCGAGCGCAGGGGGTGCAGCTCCACTTTCACCTGACAATGCGCACACTCACGGGGAGACTGCGGTTTCCAGAAGCGGGGATGATGTTGTTTGCGTAATGCTTGAAGGTGATGAACCCAGCGACGCAGACGGCGGCGGTGCAGCCAAAGGAGGAGCAGCACCAGCGCAAGATTGACCAGCAGGGAAATATCAACCACGAAGCAACCCGTACTTTAGCCATTCGCCAACGAAGGGTTTTATCCTATCGATCTGCCTGCCCACGTCAACCGGGAATTCTCAACGGTTTATCTCAGCAGTACCGTGAATGCACAACAGGTGTCCTTCGGCAATAACTCCGGGCTTGACAGACTCATAGGTTATAGGTAACCTATGTTCAATATAACCTATAGTGCCGCGTGAATTGGCTGACGAGGACGAACTGTGTGATCATCCAACAAGTGATTCTGGGTCTGCTAAGCGCGGAACCGTTGACTGGCTATGATCTCAAGAAGCGGTTTTCCAGCTCGCTGTTGCTTCCGTGGTCGGGGAACAGCAATCAGATTTACAAGGCGCTGTCGGAACTTCACGAACAGCAGTTGGTCACTGTCGAGGAGCAACGGCAGGTAAACAAGCCGCCGCGCAAGCTCTATACGCTCACCGATAAGGGGCAGCAGCGTCTGCGCGAGTGGCTGCAATCCACCCCTGAAATCCCGCAGTTTCAAAGTCCCCTGTTGATACAGCTCTTGTGGGCGGATCAGGTGGAAAGATCAGTATCGCGGGTGGTGCTGGACAGGTACGAAGCAGAACTCAGCGAACACATCACCATGCTGCGTGAGCATATTCGTCGCCAGACAGCTTCAGCGACCGGTACCGATTCCGATTCACTTGCCGTGCGCGCCATGCAGCATTGGATCGCCCTGTATGAACTCCATCTGAATTGGGTTCGCCAGCTTGCTTTACCAGAGGAGAATGACTGATGACTAACGCCTCTCTGTATAAATCCGCTGCCGGAGAACGGGCAGTCATGTCCACCTATGATGCCGCGCTCCAGAACTGGTCCGTTCCGTTCACGACGCAGACAATCCCGACGCGATATGGCAGCACCTTCGTGATTGCGAGTGGGGAAGAAACCGCGCCGCCGCTGATTCTGCTGCATGGCGCAGGTGGGAATTCCACGATTTGGGCGGGAGATGTCGGGCAGTTCTGCCGTCGATATCGCGTGTATGCGATTGACTTGGTGGGCGAAGCTGGGAAAAGCGCCGCAACACGCCCCGAATGGGACAGTCCGGCTTTCGCTGAATGGCTGCAAGATGTGATGGAGGGACTTCAACTGCAACAAGCGGCACTTGTAGGCGTCTCACAGGGTGCATGGACCGCGTTGAAATTCGCTGTGACTGCACCTCATCGTGTGAGCAGGCTGGTGCTCATCGCTCCCGGCGGGATCATCCCGGATCGGCTTTCCTTTGCCCTGAAAGCGGTCGTACTGATGATGTTTGGGCAGCGGGGGATAAAGCACATGGTGCGGGATCTGTTTGGCGATGCCCCCGTCCCCGAAGATGTGTCGGCGATTGTTGTCCAAATCACAACCAGCTTCAAGCCGCGTATAGGCGTGCTGCCGATCTTCAGCGACGAGGAACTACAGACATTGACGATGCCGATCCTACTGGTAGGCGGTACAAAAGATATCATGCGTGACGTCGACAAAATCGCTGTACGCCTAACTCGCCTCGTGCCCAATCTGACCGTCAAACGTGTGCCCGGCGCGGGACACGCCATGCTAGAGACGGCTTCGCACCTTGCAGATTTTCTAGCACTGTAGAGATGCCAGTAGTTCTTCTCTGCAAATCGGCACGCTTCTTACCCCAATCCCGTCACACGAGACATGGCTCAAAAACGTGTGAATCGGCTGGCGGTGCAGAAGCTTGTACAAGTACTGCGCCGCAATAATCGCTACCCACTCATTGATGAACAAGTCCTGCTCACGCGCAGCGGTGAGGTTGGCACACGAGCGCAGCGGCTCAGGTGTAGGCGCGGTTTCCGGTTCGAGGAATTGCGGAAAGAGTAAGGCGGCGTTCGGGAGATACGCATACTTCCCGTCGCGCCCATCGAGATGCTTTTGCATCAGCACGCGATCCGCCGTGTTGCCGATCACCACCTGACTCCGGCTCAAGCGCGGACATCGATGCATCAGCAACGATCCGCGTCGCGCCGATCTTGATGATGCGTTGGGTATCACCCATTTTCTGCTCCTCAAATTATGCGTTTGTCACACAATGGAGTGGATATACTAGAAATGGAAGGCGTACACACGGAATAGTCTTGTCAAAACGACTTCGAAACACGCTGCTGATAGGCATTGGGTTGGCAACCGTGCTGGGAATCATCATTGTGATCTGGTTCCCAGTTGAGCTTTTTTCATTCCTATACGCGCGCCCGTTCTATTCTACGAACACTGCCGAGGATTTGTGGAATGCTCCATTAGCGCTTCCCGATGTCATCACGTATGTTCCGGTCGAATATGCTTCCGGTACATGGTTCTGCATAGATGTCGATACCTTTCGGCTCTGGAGTCCCAACAGCTTCGATGTCTATCAGGAAGTCGTCCGCTCTATCAGCATGACGATTGACAATGAGCTAGTCCCGCGCGGAAATATCGAAGTGAGTCAAGAGGCAATTCTGCTCGCACGCTATGACCAAGAAGGAAACCTGCTCGGTCAGCATGGCGGCGCAATCGCAATCTGCCACAACAGGCTTCAAGTTGCAGTTGGACTGCATGTTGCAACCCTCAGCTTTACAGCGAATGCGGGCACCACTTATTCATACCAGTGGGCATTTGAACAGTTATCTTAAGTCTGTCCTCTCAAGCAACTGCGCTGCATCTTCTGAGGTGTTTTCGATTTGCACAAAATCTTCTAGCGTGAACAGTGACAGATCCCGCTCGATCAGGTGCTTGAGCTTCTTCGCTAGCGCGTGCACATCGTCGATGCGGATCGGTGACTCTCCGTCCCACAGCTTTCCATCGATCAGCTTGCCCGCAAGCAGCACCGCCTGACGGTACGCGGCAACATCCGTCTCGCCATCGGTGAGCTTGAGGTGGCTGATCTTGACCGCTTTCGTCCCCTTCTTCAGTGGAATATCGACGGTTGGTTCGCCCGGCGGCGCAGGCTTGTCGGTTTTCTTGGCGGGCTGTGGCTTCGATGGCGGCAGATCGGGGACGACAGGTGGATCGGCTTCGATGGCGGCGAAGGCAATGAGTGCTTCCTCGATCACCGCGGTCAAGTCTGCGACTTCGGCATAGGTGAACTGCTGCACACGGGCGAGATCGCCGCGCTGGATGAGGAGTGTGCCGGTATTGCTCTCGCTGTTTGCTTCGGGCAGGGTCAGCGTAATAATGGTTGGAGGTGGAGCCTGTTTCGGTTTGCTTTCGTTCTTGGACATGATTTACCCTTTCAGTAGAGACTGAACTAAGGGAATAGATGTGGAAACCGTTGATTTGAGAGATTTCTATTTGGGTGGTTATTTCCTTCTTCGGGCAGGACGCCCAAATTGGCCGCCTCCTTTCGGTGAATTTCTGCCCAGTGGGAATTTGATCAGCCTGTCAGATTGCATTTGCCGACAACGCTTATCCGTTATTTGGGGTTGGAATCCCGGGAATCGAGAAGCTGCGCTCGGATTTGGAATTTCTGAAACACGATTAACCGAGTTTGTTGCGTGGTGTGGAACGGAATACCGTGAGTCGATGGATTTGACCTCAATGTTCTACTCACCTGATGCAGCAAGAAACTTCATCAGGCATTTTGAACTGAACACGGATAATCTCTTTATCATTGGTGCTGGACTTCCAAAAGAACTCCATAGGGCATGGCTTGAGGAAGAGCCAGATAACGAGGGTATTGCGAAGCGAGTCAAACAAGCAATTCCAATCGAAAACTCAGGCGAACAGATTGGCTATGATGTAGTGAGTTATAGCTACACAGATTTTGCTCACTCATGGCTTTGCAGCGGTCTGGAAAAAGACATGTATGAACTGTTCGGGATACGTACTAATCAACACGGCTTACTGGCTACCTCTACTGATGCGAAGCGGGTAAATGATTGGATCGCAGAAGATAATGAGCAGGGAGCGCGGGCCGAACCTGAGCCTTACGACTACTGGTTATTAGTCAATTACCCTCTCAACGAAGCGTAAAACCAAGCGCCAGATATAGATCCTTCAAAAGCAGCGTGCCGCAGACACGGCAACAGCCGTATCCAATCCAGTGCGCATGCTTAGCCGAATGGGCAAAGACAAACACAGATCTGCCGTCAAAACAACGGCAACTGACTGATGGCGGCATTCTCGAACGCTGGCGCGGGAATTTCGGGATGGCGGAAAGGGATGAATTCTCCGCGCGGTTTGCGGACAGTTGGTGCGGGGGATGGTTCGATCACGGGCTTGGGGGATTTTTCAGTGTGATTTTGCATGAGTGCGGTCAGGCGTTCCGCGACTTCCTGCTCACATCCGGGAAACACGATCTGCTGCTCCCGCAGCCACTCGCACAGGTGATCCGTTTCGCCCGTCAACTGTTCGAACAGTTCTTTACGCAGTACCTCCCATTTTCGCGCATCAAACACCACATGCACGGTTTCCAGATAGGCGCAGATTGCATCGTGTTGGGTGGGAGTGGCAACGCGTGTCACCGCCGGGAGCGGTGCAACAGCGATCTCCACGACGGGTGCGGGCAGTGCGACAATTTCTGGTTCGTCTTCTGGTACGCTTTCGACATTTCAGTACGCGGCATCCTCGGCATCGATCTCGCCTGTTTTCTCCTCCGCCTTGAACAACGTGGTCGGATCGAGCAGCGTTTCGTCACGACCGATGGCATCAAGGAGCGCCTGTTCAAATCCGCCTTCGCCCTGGTGAGCGCATCCAACCCGGTCAAGCCGATCTCTCCCGTCAGCAGATTGGCGGCACGCTGTTTGCGGCTCATCAACTGAACGGCGGTTTGCTCCATCGTGCCCTCGGCAAACAGGTAGACCACCTTGAAGTGCGCGTGCGTCTGGTTCAACCGTTACGAGCGTGCCGCCGCCTGCATCATGGTCGACAAATTGAAGATGATTTCGTAGAAGACCAGGGGCGGCGCGAAGATCAATCCAATCCAGTTTTCGCGAGCTCCGGGTTGCAGATCAGCACGTTGCAGCCTTTGGCGACCGCTGCCTCAATGACCGCTTCGCGCCGCTCGGCATCAACCGTGTTCTTGAGGATGAAGAGTTGCGCGCCCTTAAGCGCCACCACGACGATCTGATCATATTCACCGAGGTGCTTGCCGGGGAGCGCCCAGACATCAACGCGGGTGCTGTGCTTGGCGAGGAAAGCGGCGGCTTCCGCCGTGAGATGATGGTTGTACACGCACCACAGCACGACCGCGCCATCCTGCACCCACTTCCACGCATGACGGAGATAGGCGAACTCGACGCACTTGGATGCTTTCGCCAGCTTATCGTGGTCATACCGGGGATTCGCCCACAGGATTCCGAATGCTTCGCTTGAGGCGACTAATCGCTCGACATCGCAGCGCACCGCTTGAGTCGGACCGAAGCGGTTAATGCACGCCGCCGCTCGCTCCCCATCGAGTTCGTTGGCGTAGGGGGTGACATTCCATGCCTTCGCCGCCGCTTCGAGAAACGCGCCTTCACCCGCGAACGGGTCGAGCAGTCGCACGGCGGGAGTCGCCGGGGCGACTAACGAAAGGAGCGCCACTATCCGGCGCTCTTCGATGGGCAGGTAGCCCATGATCATCTTGGACTCTGCACATGCCATAATGGACATCCTTGCGCTTGTTTGTATTGGAGAGATTGAGTTGAAAAATCAACTAGAAGCGTTGATGCAGGTTTCAGAAGTGACGGATTTGGCAACTGCATGGCTCAGCGACGGGCACTTGAACGCTACTTATACCTTTGGAGAGATGACTGCGGAAACGATCTGGACAGTTGCCTCGCTGACAAAACCTGTCTTTGCCTATGGTATGATGCTGTTGGTCGAGAAAGGGATGCTCGACTTGGATCGACCGCTGCAAACCTATCTCCCCCGTCCCTATCTCGATGACACCGTGTTTCTGCCTCATATGACCGCTCGCCACGCATTGAGTCACACAACTGGGTTTCCAAACTGGCGTGACTCTGACGGGTTACGTGCAGCGTTCATGCCGGGATCGAAATTCAGTTACTCGTCCGAGGGATTGACCTACTTGCAGTACGTAGTCGAACACATCATCGGGATGTCAGTTTCCAGTTATCTCATGGAACAGGTTTTTCGTCCGCTTGGGATGAATCGAACCGAACTCAAGGCAGAAACGATGAATGATCTCCCCCCGATGCTGCACTTTCTGAGTGGCAGCCTACTTGCCAACAGTGCGCTGAGCCTTAGAACGACGGTGGAGGACTACGCACGGTTCATGACTGCGATGCTGGAGGCTCCACCGGCGATTGTCGAGATGATATGTCCTCAGGTTGCTATCCAAGATGTGCCCAATCTCCATTGGGGACTAGGCTGGGGATTGCAGACCAGCGCATCCAACCTCAGTTTCTGGCATTGGGGTGCGCGCAGTATCCCAAAGACGATGAACTATGCGATTGGGTTTCCGGCGCAGCGCAGTGCGCTCGTAATTTTCACCAACCATGCCAATGGGTTGTATCTGTGCAGAAGTGTCGTTGAGATGTGGATGAGCATGACTGATTTACCAGCGTTCGATTGGCTGCTTCCCGCTCAAGACTGGCGACCTGACGGCAAACGGGCACGTTAATGTGGCAACCGAATGATCCCTTGTTCTAACCCGCCCGTGATGAGCCGTGTCCACGCATCGACATCCAAATCGATACTGAGCAGGTCAATCCCACCTACTGATCGCGTTTTGCGGACGAGCATCGCCCCCTGTCCTGCCTCGTACAGGTACGCTGACCAAGCATCAAACACGGGGACATTCACCAACTGCGCGACGTGGTGCTTGAGCTTCGCCTGTGCCTGTACTTCGTTCGTTTTGAGGATGAAGGTTGTCGCCGCGCCGCCGTAATTCGGGTTGACCACCCACTCATGCAGCAGGATCAGCGAGGTGAAGCGCGCTTCGGGGATCGTGTGCAGGTAGTCGTGATACATGCCGCTGTTCCCCTCCCCAGCGGTGAGTTCAACGGCGGGCGCATCCTCCGGTACAACCGTTACGATGTCACCTTTGCTCAGTTTCGCGCGGAGCGCCTCCACTGCCATGCGCGGTCCGGCAAGATTCAAGTACACGCAGATGCCGTCGTAATCGCAGAGCCGTATGAAAACACGCGACCGGTGATGCTCCCGGTCAGTTCGCCGCAGTACTGCTGCGCGATGGGGATCACGCGTGCGCTCATGGCAGCACCTCACGCGAGAAATTGATCAAGTGCGCTTCTTTTCCGCGCTGCAACGCATATCTGTAACCGCTTCCGTGCCGGGACTGGTACCGTTCCAAATGAATAGCCCGATTTGCGCGTTATCGACCATCTAGCGGTCGCGCGCTGTGTAGCCGCCGAGCGCCTGCGCCGCTACCAAGGTTTGATCGACCGTGAAGGCAAAACTAGCGTACTGCGGCTGTTGTTCAACCTGCAAACCGAAAACTACATCCCAGAAAGTATGGTTATTCGTCATCATCGGGATTGAGATTGGTGCATTCATTCATGGTTTTATGCCGGAAGTGCGCTGGCCGGGATTATGGACGAAGGAGCATGGTGGTCAGTGCCGGCAGCGGTGATGCTGGGCATTCCGTTGTATTCCAATTCTGCGGGAGTCATCCCGATCATCAGTGCCCTGTTAGGCAAAGGCGCGGCATTGGGAACCGCTTTTGCATTTATGATGTCGGTGGTCGCCCTCAGCCTGCCGGAGATGATCATTTTACGGAAGGTGTTAAAACGGCGATTGATCGCCACCTTCGTCGACGTTGTCGCGCTCAGCATTATGTTGACCGGATATTTGCTCACTTTGGTTATGTAGCGGCGGTGGACTCTCGCATTGTGCCGCCTCTTTCGCGTCCGGCAAGGATCACCACCCCGGTTGCGATACCCGCAAAAATCACCACCATCCAGAGGACGGGAGTGTAGCTGTCTGCCCCTTCATACAGCAGGCTGGCGATCAGGGGAGCGGCGGTGCTGGTCAACGTGAGAAACAGCGCCATGATACTCGAAATCCGCCCGTAGTGGGAAACGCCGTACAGCTCCGCGACAATAGACGGACGCGAGAGTGTGACTGCACCTTGAGCCGCGCCGAAAATGAGGATAAACACGCCGATCAGGATGATCGACTGCCCAAACAGCAAAATCGACAGGGCTAGGATGTGCAGCGCAAAAACACCGATCATGATGATGCGGGTAGAAAAGCGCTGATCAAGCGGTGCGAAAACGATGCGACCGACCACCTGCATGATCCCAATCGCGCCGGTGGCAAATGCGGCGGTACTGGAATCAATCCCCGCCCCCATCAGGAATGGGATAAAGTGAACTCGGATAGCAGCGGCAGATACGGAAATCAAGCCGAACGCGAGCGTGAGCAGCCAGAAGGCGCGCCCATGCAGGGCGGTTCGCAGCGATACGCCGCGAAGGGCAGACGGCAAAGCATCGGCGGTGTGTGGCACGCCATCCGGCTGCAAGCCGAAGTCAGCGGGGCGCCGTCGGAGGCGCAGCGCATGCAGCGGGATCGTGGTGCTAGCGAGGAAGAGTCCGAGCAGCAGCACCGCCGTACGCCAGCCGAAACCGCGCAAGAGCGCATCGGAGAGCGGCAGGAAGATCGTGCTTGCCAGCCCGGCGGCAAATGTGACCACCGCCAGCGCCGTGCTTCTGCGCCGGTGAAACCACTGTGCGATGACGGCAAAGGCGGGTTCGTACAGCACGGCGGCAGCGCACACGCCCAAACCAATCCAGATCAGGTAAAAGGCGGATAGGGTCGTCACCTGTGACCAAGCGACGACCAGCAGCGATGCCCCGATCGAACCGGCGGTCATCAGCGCGCGCGGTCCGTGTTTGTCAATCCACGCGCCGACGGGAAACGCCATCATGCCCGTGACCAGCCACATGAGCGAAAATCCGCCCGTCAGTTCTGCCCGTGACCAGCCGAGTTCGTGTTCCATCGGCGTGAGAAAAACCGAAAACGCATAGTAGATGATGCCCCATGAGATCGTCTCTGTCACGGCGAGCGTAACTGCGAGATACCAACCGAAGTAAGGGCGTGTTGAAGGTCGGCGCAGCGTCATTAGCTTACGAACAACACGCGGCGTCGCAGCCACACGTTTGCGAACGGACGCCATCGCCGCAGCAATCGTCACCACAGCCGCAGTCCTGCGCCCCTGCCTGATCCATCGAGCCCGCCAGAGCAACCGGAATCGCTTGGAGTACCGTGCCACCGATCTGAATGCTGTCCAGCGACAGCACCGCCACTGAAGCGGATGTCGGCGCACAGCACGACCCACCTTCGCCGTCCAGATCGCTGCTGCACACACCGGTTTCTGGCAGATTCAACTGCACATCGCGGGCGGCTTCCCAGTCACCCACCAGCGCCGCAACCACCGAGCGTACCTGTTCGTATCCGGTCGCCAACAAGAAGGTTGGCGCGCGTCCGTAGCTTTTCATGCCGACGATGTAGAAGTCTTTCTCCGGCTGGCGCAGTTCCGCTTCCCCGTGTGGGCGAACCGTGCCGCACGAATGAACATTCGGATCGATTAGCGGGGCAAGCTGGCGCGTGCTTTCGAGCGAGGGATCGAGGTCAAGCCGCAGTTCACGCAGCAGATCAAGTTCAGGACGCGCCCCGGTGGCGACGATGATTTCATCCACTTGAACGGTTTGCAGTCCATCGCCTGCTTCCCCAATAACATTCAATCCCGTTTCTGCGGCGGTCAGTTCACGAATGCGGAACGGTGAGACGATCCGCACGATGCCCGCTTCGACCGCTGTCTGCATCCTTGTGCCAAGCTGACCCCGTGCGGGGAGCGCGTCATCTTCACCGCCGCCATACACCCGGCGCAGATTATCCCCGCGCATCGCCCACAGGATGTCCGTGTTCGGCTCTGTCTCAGCGAGCGCTGCCAGTTCGAGCAGCGCGTTGAGCGCGGAGTGTCCGCTGCCGACGACCATAACGCGCCGGTTGGCATAACGAGGGCGATCTGTGTCGAGAATGTCGGGGATGCCGTAGGCGATGTTGTCCCCGTATCGCTTCTCACCGACGGCGGGCAGACCATTCGCGCCCATCGGATTCGGCTGCTGCCACGTTCCCGATGCATCGATCACGGCGCGGGCTTCAATCAAGGCTTCGTCGCCGCTGGCATAGACCACATGCAGGATGAACGGCGCGTCGTCGCGTCCGCTGTCTTTCATCTTATCCACATGGCGGCGGCTGACCGCAACGACACGTGCATTCAGATGCAGATGGGGCGTGATTTCGGGCAGTGCTGCGAACGGCTGCATATACTTTTCAACCAGTTCGCCGCCTGTGGGGAGAGCGTCTTTGGGCGGCATCTGCCAGCCATGCGCCTCAAGTAAGCGTTTTGAAGCGCTGTCTACTGTGAATTCCCACGGCGAGAACATGCGGACGTGTGCCCACGCGCGCACATTCGCGCCGACGTTCGCGCCTGCTTCGAAAATGATCGGCGTTTCGCCGCGTTCCAGCAGGTGAGCGGCGGCTGCCAGTCCGACGGGACCCGCGCCAATAACCGCAACCGGAAGGGGGTGATTGTTCATGGCAGAATGCTCCTTTTATCGTAAAAATACGATGAAACACCGTGCAAAAAAAGGTCGAGGAAGCCGTCCTGTTAGAACAGATCACCGACCTGAGCTTTGAACCACGCTACTGTTTCTTCGCACAGACAATAACACGTTGCCGGTCCTTCAATCATCCCACAGATCAAGCCCGAATCGCGCAGCACCTTGAGATGCTGCGAGACCGTCGCCTGCGCCAATGGCAGCACCTCGACAATGTCGCCGGTAATGCACTGCGGATTTGCGCTCAGATAGCGGAAAATCTGCATACGTGCCGGATGTCCAAGTGCCTTCATCATCTGCATCAGGCGCAGTTCATCGGCAGTGAGATCGTAGGTTTTGGGATCGTGTGTCGTGTCCATAATCGTATTTTTACGATAAAGGGTGCGGTTTGTCAAGTACTACTTCCCGCTCCGGAGATACTGATTTGAAAGCTCAAACCTGCCCCGATCATGGCGGCAGGGGATGACAAACGCCCGACCATTTCTGCCATCTGCGAGGCGGAATAGGGCATATTGTGTTCAAGCCACCAGCTTATCACGCTGAGAAGTGCTCCCGCCGTATGTTGAGCGATCATCTCATAGGGGATACCGCCAAGCTGCCGGGGTGCCAACGCCGTGAGCTGGCGCTGTACGAGTGACGCAATGTAGTTTCGTGTGCGGATCACGGCTGAATTGACGCCGCCGTTAGCGCTCAATAGCATACGGTAAATCGGCGCATGAGCGGCGGCATGTTCAAAAATGCGGATGGCTGCCGCATTGCTGTCGATACAGCACCGTTCATCCTGTGCAAGATCGGCAACTAAGGCGTCATGCGTTTCGCGCAGAGTCATTTCCAGAATGTGATCCTTATTCTTGTAGTGTAGATAAAACGTCGCGTGATTTACGTTCGCATGTTCGGTAATTTCTTTGATGGTGATCGACTCATACCCTTTGGTCAGAATGAGTTCCGTCAGCGCGTTTTGCAGCGCCCCTCGTGTTCGCTGGATTCGTCTGTCCATATTGTTGACACATGTCCGTTATGCGACAGAAGATCGATATTGATGCTTGATCTGGTTGATAATTGACCTTAATCTACTCACATTACTCGATACGATGTCGAAAATCAATGGGATACGGTATTACAGGAGCGAATGATGACCGTCACACATGAACGCATCGCCGAAGAATACGGCAAAGCAATCACCGGGGAGCGCACGGGGGTGGTGGCTCAAACGGGTGGCGCACGTTTCGCAGGTTACGCCCTCGCAGAAAGCGATCAGCTTTTGCAGTCTGCTACCGAAAGTTCATTCGGCTGCGGCAACCCGGTCGCATTTTCAGACGTACAGCCGGGACAGACGGTGCTCGATTTGGGCTGCGGGGCGGGGCTTGATCTCCTGCTCGCTGCTCGAAAAGTGGGTGATACCGGCAAAGTCATCGGTGTGGACATGACCGATGAAATGCTCTCCCTTGCCCGCGAAAATGTCGCGAAAGCTGGCTTCGCACATGTGGAAGTCCGCAAGGGACGCATCGAAGTGCTGCCCGTCGAGTCGCAGTCGGTCGATTGGGTGATTTCCAACTGCGTGATTAATCTGTCGCCCGAAAAACAGACGGTGTTCAACGAGATCGCACGCGTCCTCAAACCCGGTGGCAAAATGCTGGTTTCCGATATTGTCACAGATAAGCTGCCGTTCTGGGTGCGTCGCAGCGGTCTGCTGACCGTCGCCTGCGCGGGTGGAGCAATTTCTGAACGTGAATACTTGGAAGGATTGGAACGCGCCGGATTCCATGAATACCGCGTGATCGCGCGCGAATACTATGAAGCCGAGCAAATGGCGTCGGTGGCGCTGGGAGCGTTTCCGAAATGGCTGGCGAAGCGTGCTTGGTTGAATCGACTGCTAATCCGGTTGGCACAGCCGATCACGAAAAACCTATGGAGCGCGCGTATTTATGCCAGCGTACCGGCGTAGTTTGTCGGGCAGGAAGAAGGAAGAGGCGCGGTTTAGTTTCAGCCGCCTCTTCTCTTCATTCAGAAATGCTAGCCATTTCTGATACGCTGTAACCGCGCAGTTGGTTATTTCTGTATCCAGCAGTACCATGAGCGGTTCAGACGTTATTTAGCACTCACGAGCACGCTGCACACAGCAACAGCATGAATGCAGCTGATAAGTCGCTACACAGCGCTTAGTTTACAATGAAGATCAAGATCAGTTGGGGTGTTCAAATTCACCAAAGAACGCAGCTCAGGGTCGAAGGAGCGTAGAGTCTCTTCGCCAACAAACTGGGTTTTCACTTGGGAAAATAGGCATTGAATCGTGAAGTCACCACTTTCGATCTGCTGCTTCATGATCGGGAGACACAATGGTCTCTACACGGCATGAAGTCCATGAGCAGTCCCGTCTATAAAGGGGACAATCGCATCGAATGCCAAACTCTGGTCGGTCAAAAAGCGCAGCAGGGCTGGATTGAGAAAGGGCATATCACACGCAACACAGAGTGTACGTGTACGCTCCGCTGGTCTGCTGAAGTGCCGTATACACTCCACCGAGTGACCCGGCGTTTGGAATAATGTCTGGGAAGATCTGTAAACCAAAACGAGCATATTTCTCGACCTCGTGAACGATGGGAAGATGTGACAGATGATGGACGATTTCGAGGATGCCCGCCCGAACTGTCGGTTCGCCTCCAGTGAGGCTGAACTTCTTGAAGCCCAACTCAGCAAATAAGGTTGTGAGCCGATATATTTCTTCATCCGTCATCAGCGATGCTGTTGGCTGAAAGTGAATGCGTTGCGGCATACAATAAATGCAGCGCAGGTTGCAGCGATCCGTCAGTGAGCTACGGAGATAATCAAGGGTTCTGCCAAATTGATCGATGACCATACCGCCTCACGCTTCACTTTGAAATAAGTTTCACCCGCGCAGCTTCGACAGAGCGGCTGACCTTCAACAATAGCTTCGCGCTCGTTGATAATTTCTTCACCGCACACCGAACAGTTCACGCGAATACCCGGACGGCTGATCAAGTCTCCGATGGATAGGTTCAACGCCACTTCCTGAGCGATAAACAGATCTGTAGCTGATAAAACTTGGTAAGCGTTCAGTTGAGCATGCCAGCGGCTTTTCGCGTCGGGCTGGCAGCAGACAGCGAGTTTACGTGATTCTGGTGAAGGGTGAATTCGAACGGCAACTCGGTCTTGGTATCCACAAACACGGCAGCGGTTTTGCCATGATCGACATGCCGCAGTGTGCGATGACCGAGCGTACAGCCTGTCGCGGCAGTAACCTCGTCGGCAAAGCCCCCATCTGTCTCGACAAACGTGAGCACCCGCTTATCCCCCTGTGGCAGATCGATCCCTAAGAGATCAGCCGCATACATGCCCATTCTCACACCAAGTACCTGACGCGGACAAAGGTGCTTATGCTGCGCCTCTGTGATTGCCAAGAGTTCCTGCACGCCGCCATAGGCGAAGTGACCGAAGCCGAGCGCAAAGCTGATCACACCGGGACGAATGCCCTGTGTCACTTTGACCTTGCCAATCATGGGAACGGTATTGCCGTTCATCAAGTCCCATTCGCCGTTCGGGTTCGTCGGCGAGATGATACGCACTTGAGTCGCAAGTGCTGGATCACGCTGAACGGCAAATTCGTTGGCAAGGCTGTCTACTGCTGCACCGTCGGCAATTCCGTTTGCGACCGCACGAATGGCGTTGTCATGATTGTAGGTAAAGAAAGTACGCGCAAAAAAAGTCTTTGGGGGTACTGCCTAGCTGATGCACTAAGTAGGTGGGATAAACCCTTCCACTAAAAGAGATCGGATCGGTGAAAGCGAAGACCAAGCCCACTAAGTCAGCCATGTTATGGGCTGAGCTGGAAGCTGGCACAATCAAAAGTAATTGATACGAAGGCGCGCTACAAGTCAACGGCGCGGCTAAGAGTCCCATCCCGAAACGTTCATGCCCTTCGATGTAGGCGCTGGTGCAGACGAAGGCAATGTCAACCGCATTTTCTTCGATCAGCGCATTAGTTTCGGCATAGGTCTGCCGCTGCACCAATTCAACCGGACGGTCAAGCTGATGGCTGAGGTAATCAAGCAGAGGTTGATAACTTTCGAGCGTGCCTTGTGGCGAAACGACTGCCGCGACCGATACACGGATAGGAACAACATCACTGACGAGACGCACGGGGCAGTGGGTGAAGTTCAGACAGGTGGATAACATCGCTTGGAGGAGGGGTGCTGGAACAAGCGACCAGCAACCAGATCAGTAGAACATATCCCCAGTAACGCATGTTGATTTCCCACCGTTCTTTGACCCCTGTATCGAGAATTTTCTATATGAGGTAAAACGAGCGTCGTTAGCGACCTGTATTGTTCACAAGCATCAACAATCCCTGAAGCGCAGTAAGCGCACTTGGATTGATCCGGTGTGCAACCCAAACACCGCGTGGTTCTGAACTAATCAAGCCTGCGTCACGCAGCACTTTGAGATGGTGCGAGATTGTCGGTTGTGTCAGGTCAAAATGCCGCTCAATATCACACCCGCAAATCTGCCCTCCACCTTGACTAATGAGATCGAGGATTTGCAGACGGACGGGATTGCTCAACGCTTTGAAAGCTGACGCGAACTGCTCTGTTTCTACATCACCTAAACGCAAACGAAGATCGGGATTGCATACGTAGGGTTCACTGTTTATCACCATGCTCTGGGTATCGGCAACCACTGAATCCATGTCACATCCGTCTACTCACTGCCGTCGGTTTGTTCCGAAACGAACCATACATAGAGGGTATCTTATATAGAAGGGTTTCGATATATGCTTTGTGTCATTCGCCCCGAATGACGTTCATTACTGAGTTTGTGCTATCAGCGGGTGCTAGACTGAATTCAATCAGATATTGCATCTCCGACGCGAGAGGGAATGAAAGACATGATCACGATCAAAATTCTTGGCTCCGGCTGCGCCAACTGCAAGCGGCTCGAACAGGAAGTACGCGAAGCGATGGCTGGCACTACCATTGAACATGAAATCGTCAAGGTCACCGAGTATGCCGACATCATGACCTACGGCATCCTGAGCACACCGGGATTGGTGATCAACGAAACTGTGCTTTCAGCCGGACGTATCCCAAAACGTCAGCAGATTATCGAATGGGCATCACGGTTTCAATCTGCCGAGTAAGAAACTGCTGAAGTATGAAGGAATCCACGCATATGCGTTTCTCCCGTTTTATGGCGATCCGTGATGACCGCCCCGCTTTTGTCGTTGCCGGCGTGGTGGCTGTCGTTTGGCTCATCCTCTACAACAACCTTCAGCCGATCGCCGACTGGCTGACCTACTCACTGCTCGGCTTAAGCCCTGAAAGCCAGATTGGCGAGGCACTGAATTTCTTCATTTACGACGTGCCGAAACTTCTGCTGCTGCTTTCCGGAATGATCTTCCTCATCACGCTCCTGCAAACCTTCATCGATACGGAGAAGGTGCGCGCACTGGTCGAACGACGCGGTGAAGGTATTGGTAACGTGATGGCTGCTATCTTCGGGGCAATTACGCCGTTCTGCTCGTGCTCATCCGTGCCGCTGTTCATCGGCTTCGTTCAAGCGGGGATTCCGTTAGGCATTACGTTCTCGTTCCTGATCACCTCACCGATCATGAACGAGGTTGCGTTTGTGATGCTGTTGGGGTTATTCGGCTGGAAGGTGGCGCTGCTGTATTTGATCTCCGGCATCGTGATCGGCGTAGTATCCGGGTTGGTGCTGGGTCGGTTGAAACTGGAACGCTATGTCGAGCCGTTTGTCTACGAAATCCGGGCAAAACATGCACAACAAGGCGCAGTACAGCAAAAACTGAGCTGGGTGGAACGCTTCGGACAAGCGGCTGACAGCACCCGCGAAATCGTGGGCAAAGTATGGTTATTCGTCATCGTCGGGATTGGGATTGGCGCGTTCATTCACGGCTTTGTGCCGGAAGATGCGCTGACTGGCATTATGGGCGAAGGGGCATGGTGGTCAGTGCCAGCGGCGGTGCTGCTCGGCATTCCGTTGTATTCCAATGCTGCGGGAGTTATCCCGATCATCAGCGCGCTGTTAGGCAAAGGGGCGGCATTGGGGACTGCGCTGGCGTTCATGATGTCTGTCGTCGCGCTCAGTCTGCCGGAGATGATCATCTTGCGGAAGGTCTTAAAACCACGCCTGATTGCCATTTTCGTCGGTGTCGTTGCCATGAGCATTGTTATCACGGGCTATCTGTTCAATTTGGTGGTGTAACTGAAGTTCCGGTTATCTTCAGGAGAAACACAGGATGTCCTCTCAAACCACTCCGCTGTCAACAAGTGCCAAAACCAGTGTTTTCGGCAAGTTATCCCTGCTGGATCGTTTCTTGCCCCTATGGATTTTCGCGGCGATGGCACTGGGTATCGTACTTGGAAACCTGTTCCCGTCTTTAGGACCAACGCTCGACTCCATCAAACTGGATACTGTTTCACTACCGATTGCTATCGGCTTACTATGGATGATGTATCCGGTTCTGGCGAAGGTCAAATATGGCAAGATGCCACAGGTGGCTGCCAACTGGAAAATGTCTGGCACTTCCCTGCTGCTGAACTGGGTGATCGGTCCGGCTTTGATGTTCGCGCTCGCTTGGCTGCTGCTGCCAGATCATCCTGAGTATCGTACAGGTTTAATCCTTGTGGGATTAGCGCGCTGCATTGCGATGGTCCTCATTTGGAATATGCTGGCGTGCGGTGATAACGAGTATGCCGCAGTTCTCGTTGCCATCAATTCGATTTTTCAGATCGTAATGTACACCGTGCTGGGTTACTTCTACCTCACCATCGTGCCGCAGTGGCTCGGTGGAACAGCCGTCGCGCTGGATGTTTCGATGGGCGAGATTGCCAAGAGCGTACTGATATTTCTCGGCATCCCGCTTGCCGCCGGTTTCCTGACACGCCTTATTCTCACCCGTGTCAAAGGCGAAGAGTGGTATGAAACAAAATTTGTGCCGCGCTTATCACCAACGGCAATCATCGGGCTGCTGTTTACCATCGTCATGATGTTTTCTCTCAAGGGAGAGGTCATTCTCAATCAGCCATTGGATGTTGTCCGCATTGCCATTCCGCTTCTTGCTTACTTCGTCATCATGTTCAGCCTGTCGTTTGGCATCTCCTACCTGCTGAAATTTCCTTACGCTGATACGGCGACGATCTCGTTTACCGCGACGGGCAACAACTTCGAGTTGGCAATTGCCGTTGCCATCGGCGTATTCGGTTTGGCGTCTGGCGAGGCACTGGCAACCGTCGTCGGTCCGCTGATCGAAGTGCCAGCCCTGATCGCACTCGTCTACTTGTCCCTCTGGCTAGGTCACCGCCTCTACCCGAAGGACCCACTTTGGCAAAAACCCATTTGATTAATCTCACAACAGACTTAGGCATCGTCTGAAAGCGCGGAGTCAAATCATGAACTGCTACGTCTGCGAGAAAGCGCCAAAGCCCGGTGGTACGACGCGTTACGGTATTCGCCCCGCAGTTGGCATTTGTCAGCATTGTGGCATTGGCGTGTGTATGGAACACAGCGCAAAGGCGCTTACACCGGGATCACCTTTACTCTGCAAAGCATGTGCGGAACTTGCTGCACAAGAGGTTGCTCAAATCAGGTTCGAAGTGCCGATTGAGGAAAGGGTTCCGACGCTGCGATAGTACTTCTCACGAACCCTAGACGCTCAGTAAATGGTAGTACAGGCGAAACCATTCACAGTGCAGCAGCAGGTGCCGCTCGGTTTGCGCGTATTCCCAAGTGCGCCGCGAGAGTGCAGCGAGCGACTGACGAAAGGTCAGGTTGACACGCTCGACGAAAGCCGTTTGGATGAGGGGACGGAGTCCCGCCTCGCGTAAAAAACGTGCAAGAAGCGCGTGGCTTTTGCTTTTGCGTTTGACGAACTGCCCATAATGCAGCTCATCGCTCGGTTGCCAATGGTCAGTGCGCGCTTTGGGCGGACGAAACCACGACCCAAAATGCGCGGTGAGGGCCGCAACCCATCGTTGTTGGACTCAGCGCTAAAGGGCACGGCGCCACATAAACAGAATAACCAGCAAAAGCATGAAGTTCAGGAGCAGGATAAGGTCAGACACAGCTCTGGTTCCGCGAACGATGCGATTGAGGCTCAGAAGCCTACGACAACCGCAGCGTTGGTCAAGCGCGAATTCTCAACGGTTTAGTTCAGCAGCACCCGGACGTGAATCTGCGCTTCTGGCGGGCAGTGGCACTTCTGAACGCTCAAGCAGGTCTTGCCCGCGCTTGAGCGTGATGGAACGGGATTGCGTGCCTTCTGGCATCCGCTCCCGGATTCGCCCGAACGCATGACCGAACTGGCGGCAAAGATGCCGCCGCTTTACCGCGCAGCTTCTCAGCGGAGAAATGCCGCAGAAGATCGAAACTGTATTCGAACCGACGCGGATTCCGCTCTTTCCCAAGACCGCCCGCAATCTATCGACTGGATGCTCGTGTCCTGATCCGGCGAACCCATGTAAGCACACAGCGGCAGTGTTCTACCTACTCGGTGAGCAGTTCGACACCAATCCATTCCTGATCTTCACCCTGCGCGGACGTACTCGCGAACAGGTGATCGAAGGGCTGCGCCATCGGTACGCGGCGGCTGTTCAGATGGAAACCGTCGAAGAAACACCAACAGCGGACAATACATTTGAACGGAACGGATCGAGTTTTCGCTTCCTTCAGGCGCAGCCCAGTCTAGCCCGGTTTTTCGTCATACACATAAACACGGGTTTCCTGAATAACCCAATTATCCCACAGCCACTTTGCATCGCTGACGCTGAGGTTCACACAACCGTGTGACCAGTAGTAGCCGAAGTTATCGTGCCAATAGACGCCGTGGAGCGCCTCACGCCAGTTGAAATACATGTGGTACGGCACCTGATCAAGCGCATAGAAATCGTCGCCACCCGCCGCGCCTTCCATCGGACCCGACTCCCAGAAAAGCTCGACCTGCCACACACCGGCATCAGTGCGCCACCTTTCCTCATCCATATCGCCGGTAGAGACCAGCGTCGCCATCACAGGACGATCCCCTTCGTAGGCGACGAGGTTCTGCTCGTAGGTGCTCACACCGACCCAACGCCAACTGTAAACGGCGGGTGATGTGGGATGCACAATGCTGAGATTGGTTTGCACAGTCCACTGTCCCGGTCCGACAAGATGCCAGTCCAACTCACCGACGGTGACGGTGGCATAGATGTTCATCAGGTCATAACGGCGGAACGAGCCTGATTGTTGACAGTTGCGCCTGCCGCCCGGCGTGGGCGACGTGCAGTGATCGTAAATTGCCCAAGCGAAGGGCATTTCCATATGATTGATAATCACGCCGGTAAAGGTCGAGGGGGTGGCAAAGTGCGCGTATTCAAGCGACGCCCAGCGACCGGGTCGAACCTCTGCCCAATTGTCAGACATTTGCATCACGTGGAAGTAGCTACTGCGCCCAGCAGGGAAAACCTCGACTTCTTCGCCATCGGGCGCGTTGTAGAGTGAAACATCATCGGTATCGAAATAGATAAAGTCCTGCCCCGCGATCACACCCAGATCGTAGGGAACTGGTGTTACGTCGGGATAGGGCTGCGCTGCCATGATCGCGTCACATTCTGCGGTCTGTGGGGTATCGTAGGTGATGTTTGTGCAACCGGGATGCCCTTGGGCAACTGCTGGGGTAACGCGAGTCGGCGAGATACCAAATAGAACCGTAAACAGGATAGCAAAGATCACAAGTGTGCGGATGTTTATCACACCGACTCCATCGTGATTCGGACATTGTGTCCATCATACCGCGAATCTGCTGGTAGAAGCCAAAAACCAGTGATCACAGGGAACAACACCGTACATCGCCAATACTGGTATAGTATGAACACTTGTCCGACTCAGTCTGCTTACGCCATGCGCGAACAATCGCTCACCTTTCAGGGTGGGACACTGGTTTACGAGGGCGATCAACCACACCCCGCTTTTTCGTGGATCAAGGAGAAATGGCGGTGTGAAGCGTATCACTACCCGACCCTGCTGGCGTGGCTGCATGAAACGGGAGTCAAGAACCACGTCCCGCGTTGGCAGCGCCTCACGCTGAAGTTACACGATCTACGTGAGCCGCATGATTATCAATTGGCGGCGCTGGAAGCGTGGGAGCAGGAGGAACGACGCGGCAGTATCGTTCTGCCAACCGGAGCAGGCAAAACGTTTGTTGCCATTCAGGCGGTGTATCGCGCCGAGCGGTCTGCGCTGATCGTCGCGCCGACAATTGATCTGCTGCATCAATGGTGCGCCCGCCTGGTGAATGCGTTTGAAATCGATATCGGTGTATATTACGGCGGCGAAAAGCGCGTGCTGCCGATCACTGTGACCACGTATCATTCCACCGGTGACCTGATCGCCGAAGCGGGCAACCGGTTCAAACTGGTGATCTACGACGAAGTACATCACCTCCCCGCGCCAAGCTGGGGTGAAACCGCGCTCATGTCGCCTTCCCCATTTCGGCTTGGCTTGACCGCCACGTATCCCGAAGATTACGAACAAACCGACGGACGCTGGCGCGTCGATGACTTGATCGGTCCGATTGTCTTTCGACAGCGGATCGAGGATTTGGTCGGCAGTCGTTTGGCGGAGTACCGGACGGAGCGGGTGCGCGTCTCGCTCACGGAGATCGAGCGTAAGGCGTATGATGCGGATTTTGCGATCTATGCCGGGTTCTTCCGCTCACGCCAGCTTCAGAAGACACACGGCGGCGCGTGGTTGATGGAACTGATGCGCCTGAGCGCCTTTGATCGGGAGGCGCGGCGGGCACTGCTCGCGCGTCAGCGCATTCTGCGACTACTGGCGGGGGCGTCGGGAAAACTCGCCGCACTGGAGAAACTGCTGCGCGAATACAGCCATGAACAAATCCTGATCTTCACCGAGAACAACGATGTCGTGTACGAGATTTCGCGGCGGTATCTCGTCCCCGCGCTCACACATGAGACGAAATCGGCGGAGCGGAAACACCTCCTCGACGGGTTTCAGGCGGGCATGTACCGCGCGATTGCGACCTCGAAAGTCTTGAATGAAGGCGTGGATGTGCCGGAAGCGAAGATCGCGGTCGTATTGGGTGGGACTTCGAGTTCGCGTGAGTATATTCAGCGCTTGGGGCGGGTGCTGCGCAAAAGTGGCAATCGACAGGCGGTGTTGTTTGAGGTGATCGTGCGCGATACGGTGGACGAAGGCAAAGCACAGCGGCGGCGACCCCGCCAGAAAGGTGTGTGATGCTGACCGGTGATCTTGTCCGTCCCCGCTTGAGAAATCGAAATGGTCAGCTTCAGATTGACATGCTCGATGGGAATAATCGGCACTGGCTCAAGACAGCGGACGACCTGATTCGGCTGTTTCGTCCGCTGGTGGGACAATCGCAGCGGGCATGGGATGAAGCGGTCGAAACGTATGAAGGCGACCGCACCGATTACATCGTGATCCGGGGATTAGCCAAAGTCCTGACGGACAGCGCGACGTTTGAGCCGATTTCCACCCCGATTGATCCGGCGGCGCTGCGTCAGCAGTTGTTCACGCACGGACCCGTTTTCGATCAGCCGGACTTGTTTCACGCGACTACACGGGAGGAGACGCTGGCAGCGGTGGCGGCAGAGACGCAGCTTGAGCCGCAAATACTGGAACGCTTGTTGTACGCGGATCGCCCGTCCGCATATTTACTCACCGATATCGGGACAGAATGGACGGCGCAAACGCTGATCGCGCGCTACAACCTTGAGCTGGCGCGGGCGGCGTTGTACTGGTCAGATGCGATGCAGGTGGAGGTGTTTGACCATTTCAAGACATTCTGGAAGTACTTGAAGCTGTTCAAGCTGATGTTCTGGGTGACCCCGATCGAGGACGGGTATCGCGTCGAGTTGGATGGTCCGATTTCGCCGTTTGTGCAATCCACCACACGCTACGGGCGGCAGTTCGCGGTGTTCCTGCCTACGCTGTTTCTGGGTGAGCGCTGGACGATGCAGGCGACGACCCGCCCACCGCAGTTTGACGAGAAGCTGGTGTACCGTCTTGACCATACGACTCTACTGACGAGCCATTTCAAGGCGGCGGCGCTGTACGACAGCCGGATGGAAGCAGATTTCGCGGCGGAGTTTGAAGAAAAGTTCGGCAGTGAGCGCGGTAAGTGGCAGCTCACACGTGAAGATGAAGTGCTGCTGCTCGGCGATACCGTGATGATCCCGGATTTCTCGCTGACGCACAAGAAGGATGGGCGGCGAACGCTGATTGAAATTGTCGGATTCTGGCATCCCGACTACCTCAAGCGCAAGCTGGAGAAGGTGCGGGCGGCAGGACGGCGGAATCTGCTGCTGCTGGTGTATGAGCATGTCAATTTGACCGACCGGATGCTCTCGGATATACCCGCCGAAGTGCTCTACTTCAAGACCAAGCCGGTGTTAAAGGATGTCATGGCGGCAGTCGAGCGCATCGCGGAGTCGCCGCAGTAACACAGAACTGATGTCAACAAAGTCTCGGAAAAACTTGCGCTAGACACAAATGGATAGATTAGAAGAAGGATGTACACAGTCATTCAGCGGGGCGGTTACCCCTTCGGGGCTAACAAAAGACATGCTCACCTGAGTAAGCCTTTTTGATTCGCATGTGGTCGCTGTATGCCGCTCAGCCCACCATACCGAACCCGATCGTCGTTTTGTACCCCACGCCGCTGAATACCGCGAACTCACCGAGAAGCTGAATCATTCGCATGAACCACTCGGCATGGTTACGGATTCCCTGCTCAATTCGCCCATCCTTCTTCATTAAGTACGGACTCAGGCGTAGTAGGCGAAAGTTCACCTCACCGCTGAACCCGACGAATGTTTCGCCGTGTTTCGCTTTGTAAGGCGATGTCTCGATCACGCAGCGGGCGATCTCGATGTGGTAATTCAGGAACGCGCCGAACAAATCGTCGGGAAGTTCGCGCAGCACCAGCGCGGTGAACGTCCGCCAGCGGTTCTGCAAGCTCCCGAACACCAGATCAGGACGCGGCAGCGGCACATTCAAACCCAGCGAATGAAAGGTTGCTCCGCTCAGAAATCGCAGCGTGAGGGTGTCGTCCAGCGCGGCAGTCGTGTTCCGGTCGATCAAGTGTTGGTAGCTGAACAATCCCGGCAGCCGTCCAGCATCCCACGCCGCGCCGATCACCTACCAGCGTTTGCGGTCGATCTCGATTTCCAGCGGCTCGCCCGTTTTCATCAAGTCGTGATAGGCAATCAAAGCGGCGGTTGTGTCCGCGGTTAACGCGGTGAAGCGTACCCATGCCGTGCTGCCTGCTTCCACTCTTCCGATCAATGGCGCATCGCCGCGCATCAAGCCGCTGGCGGTCAACGGCGGATTAGAAACCCCGACGAGTGTCAGCCCGGCTTGGTTGACCGCCCGCCCCATGTGATCGGTGACGGGAAACGAGTCGAGTGCGCGCAAATCAAGTCTCAGCGCGGCAAGGTCAGGCGGGAAGAGGGGCATCGAAAGTACTCAGGTTCGGTCGAAAATACGCCAATTCTAGCGGAGAAGCCGCTGATCAGATGAGGTTCTGATTCTGCTCACCTTTCAGGCGCGAACGCTTCAATAGGGTTGTGTGTGCGCCAACTCACCCGTGCTTCCATGCGTTTTAAGGTTGAGGTGACGATTTCGCTCCCGTATAGATCGATCAGGCAGCGTTCGTCACGATGAATTCCAAGAATTGATTCGTGAAGTGATAGAACCCAGATCACATAGTATCGACTCATCTGTCGTTTCACTCTTCAAGCGCTGGCGCCACCGTCTGCCAGCCCGCCCACACGCGACCACATCTTTATCTCATATGCTCATGCCGACCGCGCATGGGTTGAACGATTGGCAAATGATCTCTGTGATCTCGGTTATATCGTGTGGATCGACTTCGGCGGGCTGCGCGGCGGGGATGTATGGCGGCAGTCGATCGGCGATGGTATTCACGCCTCGGCAGTCGTGATGTTGATCCTTTCACCGGATTCGGTGCGTTCCGAATGGGGTGGATCGAAGTTAGTGCGACACTTGAAGCCGGAAAGAAGCTGATTCCGCTGCGTGTGCGCCCTTGCAATGATGCCGATGAAGCCGGTTACCAGCACATGAACATCGCGCATATTCAATACAGTGAATTCACGACAGGGTATGAGGCAGCCTTCCGCGAACTGCTGCGTGACCTGCCGCCGGAATTGCCGGACACTGCGCCAAAATCGCGGCGCGGCTGGCATCGTCACCGTGGGGATTGGATCACTACATTCAAGAAGAAGCAAAACTGCTTCCGATCCATGCCAGTCTCTTATGAGGAAAGTGGATCACGCGCGGGTCGATTTCGGCGTGAATAACCCCGCGAGCGCTGGTGCGAGCGCGCCGAGATTAAGCGCGAGCAAAACGATGAACGGCAGCAAGAGGCATAGGGCAGGAACAAACGTAAACATCAGTACATTTCGGATGCGCCCGGGTCAGTGCACGGAAGTGTAGCGATTTCCTCTTTCTCCAGCGAACCCTGAATTATCCAGCCTTGATCTGATAACCACCGAAAGCGGAAATCGAGCAGCGAAGCGGTATCGCTCGCTTGCACGACGAGGTTGAGCATTTCGCGTTCGCGCAGCAGTGATATGCGCACAGGTAAGACTTGAGCGGAGGCGGGGCGATACCAAGAAGAATCGCAGTGGTCAGTAGGACTAGAATGACTCGGCGCATCGGTGATCTCGCAGAATGTGAGCGGCACTTACTTTCCGATCATAGCGCGCGATAGAGAGGCGATCAACATGAGTCAGTGAGTGTGGGCAAGCGGGTGGGAGCGCGCCCTAGCCACTACCACTCAACAAGGAGGATTACTCTTCCCTATCGAGCGCATCCCACACGCTGCCGAATTCGATAAACGGTATGCAAGGATTACCGGTTTGGCACGTAGCGCAACCCGATCACCCCGCCTTTGAAGGGCTTCGACTCCACCAACGAGAGGCGGCACGGTGTTTCCAGATCGCTGAACAGCGGTTTGCCGTGCCCCAGAATAACTGGATTGATGTTCAAGCGGTATTCGTCGATCAGGTCAAGCCGCATGAAGGTCTGTGCCAGCGTTGGGCTGACCAGCAGCCACAGATTTTTGCCGGGTTGTGCTTTCAATGCGGCGATCTCTGAGGCAATATTCGCGCCGATGACAACCGTACCCGTCCAATCGACCGTCAGCGGTGAACGGGTGGCGACGATTTTGGCAGCGGTTTCCAGCCAGACGGCATGACGGCGGTCGATTGGGTCACTCTCAGGATTGGACAGCAAGGTCGGATAGTAGCCCGCCATCATCTCGTAGGTGACACGTCCGTAAATGGCAGCATCGGTGCTGGCGTGCAGGCTGTGTGCGTCGTCCGCCACGTCCTCGTTGTAGGTGATCCAATCCATCTCGCCGTTGGGTCCGGCAACCATTCCGTCCAGTGAGACATGCATGAAAAAAACGATCTTGCGCATGCGAATTCGCTCCGTACCTGCGTCTGTTGACAGAGTCCAGCATACCGGAGGCGAGAGGCGGAGTCTTGAATAAAATGGACACTCACACGCTGTTTCGCATGATTTCGCCCGGTGTCTGCCCGATGAACCGCCGGAGCGAACGGGTCAGATGCGGTTGATCGGCATAGCCGAGATCGTAGACGACATCGAGAATGGGAACGCCGCGCTTCAATAACGCCATCGCGCGTAGCGCGCGGTCGATCTGGGCAATCTGCTTCGGTGTTAATCCGGTGGACTGGAGGAAACGGCGTCGCACCGTGCGCATGGAGACTGCGGGCGGCTGATCGTGCAGAACAGCCGTCACCAGCGGATCGCGCAGCAGGACTTCATGGCGAACCAGCCGAGCCACGAACAGCTCGACATCTTCAAAGCGGGGAAATTCCCAGTTCATGCCATGCAACCAGAACGAGCCGCGTGACGCTTCAGGCAGACTCACATCCGCGTCTAGATACGGATGAATCGGGATGACGGGTAAAAACGTCCCTGCCTTGAAGCGGATGACGCAGAACTCCGTATCGTCGGTTTCCAGCTTGGCTTTGGCGCGTGTAAGCGGTCCCTCGAACAACACGGTGACCTTGCCGCGCTTCCGCTGAAGCAGCAAATTCCACTCAGCTGCAGCGGGGCAGATCGGCGTATAAATGCCTTGCGTGTGACCGTGCCAGATGCCGTGAATATAGGGCGAGTCGGAAGCACGCCCTTCAAAAAAGCTGTTCATGAGCGATCTATTCGTCTTCCTCTGAGAAGTCGTCTTCATCCCCGTCAAGCGCTGCCCATGGGCTTTCTTCACCGAACAGCGCGTTTCCGCGACCGCGCAGCAATCGCGCATGCACCTGATCCGCCATGAACGGATTGACACCGGTTTCTTCCGCAATCTCCCGTGCCATGTCCTTCTGATGCGGATGCCAGTGCTCACGGTCGCGCACGATCGGTACCCTGCCGCTCAGGAAGTCGCGCAATGCGTCGCCTTTCAGAATCTGCCACTCCAGCGACGCGATGGCTTCTTCAGCGGTCTGCACCGACATCATCTCCAGAATATCGCTTTCGTTGGCATAGGCATAATCCGGGTCTTCTTCGCGTTCGCCTTTCATAAATCGTGCGCTCACGTCCGCGGAGATGATCGCATCCCCCTGCTCAATCCGGTGATCCAGATCAAGGATGTGCGCCACCTGCGCCGAGTCGATGTCCGCTTGGGGCGCGGTGGAGGTTAGTTCAGGATAGAACACCGCGAATACGCCCCACCCGAGCGGCGCGCTCGTTGTACTCATTCTTTAGCGGAGTCGGTATTGGGATAAACGCGGGTAAATCAAATTGAGTTGGATCAGGCTTTGCTTTCGGCAAATACCATTCGCTATCCTGCTTCGATTGCGGAAGCTTGTACGTCATTCCCGATGAACCACGACTCCGTATCGATACTTTGGCTAATCGCCGCGGACGGGATTAGCTGGCAGCATCACACGCCTTTCTGGCGTGGTTTCTGCCCGGTCAGAAAATCAAGATTCTGGGGCATTCGTGGAGGCGTGCCAACTTCCCACGCTGATTTGCGTATATATGAACAGAAACGGATCTGCGCATTGGAGGGAGACTATGTGTTGTTTGATTACTATTCTTCTGCTAGTCGGACCCCGCGCTGCGGCGTTGGTGTGGGCGCTGGTAGATCAAGCGCGCTGGCAAGTCACCTTTGACAACCTGATTTTGCCGTGTCTGGGTATTCTCTTTTTGCCATGGACGACGCTGGCGTATGTGCTGGTCGCGCCCGGCGGCGTCGAAGGGATCGATTGGCTGTGGCTGATCATCGCCTTTCTCATCGACATGGGCAGTACATCAGGCACCGCTGCTAAGAACCGCGACCGTATCAGTCGCGCGCGCGGCTAGAGCAGGATAACAAACACACGGTACTGCTGAGGCAGACAGTTGATAATTCACGCTTGGTGCAAGGCAGAGGGGAATAGGATGTGGACATCGCCGTTTCCACTCTGCCGACTTGGTTTCGTGTGTAACCGCAAGAAGATCAGAATTTGTTCATGGCTGCATTCCCGCAGCAGATTCTCCCTTACGGCGCGTTTGCCCGACGGCAGTCGAAGGTTGCGCTGACGCGCGAGCAGTGTCCGCCGCGCCTCCCGATCAAAGGCGCACAAGCGCATTAACTTCATCAACCACGCGATCAGAGTCGGGTAGTCGGCGCAGCAGTGGTTGACCCATCCTGTCTACTGATAACGGTCGTCAGGACTCCACTCCTCATATGGGGTCAGGAGCACTTATGATGGGTTGATCCAAAGCGGCATTTAGACATAGTGCTTCTGCGGGGCTAAGCGAATTATCCAATCTGGATTCGCCAAGTACCCGCGTGACGTTCTCATTCACACTGCCAATCGACGCATTTAAGTCAGATTTAAGGGAACGTTGAGTGCGAGTTTAAACATGGGATGGCGCATTCGCGTATCGTAAAGGCAGTTACGACGATACAGCGGAGACATCCCAACATGGCAAATCCTGACCGCACACGAAAATTACTGGTGAGAAGCGCGCTCGTCACCAGCGCGACGATTGCGACCTTCGTTGGTGCGCAAAATCTGGCAATGCTCGACGCGACGCGCATCGAAGCGCTGTTCACCCCATCGCCGGAAGCCGTCATCGTGACTCCACTGCCGGAAGTCACAACGCCGGTTCCGGTAGTACATGCTGCCCCCAATCTCGCTATCCAGCAGGCAGCGCCGAGCATCATTATTCTGCGGCGTTCCGGTCAAGCAGCGGTCAATCCTAACCCAACGGCGAATCCGGGCGGCAGCGGCGCAGCCGTTATCCAACCGCCCGCCCCCTCAGAAGTCGCCGCGCCCGCCCCAGTGGTCGTGCAGCAGGGTGCTACCCCTCAGATCGCTGCCCCAGTTGTTGTCCAGCAACCTGTCATTCCATCAAGTCGTTCCAGCCGATGAAACGCCTGTTTCACATAGCATGGCGAGCGATGGGCTGCGAAGTTTCCGCACAGCTTGAAACAGAAAGCGACGGTTACGTGATCTTAAGCTCCATCCCCGCACAGGTGGAAAGCATCGAAGCGCGGTTGTCACGTTTCCGCCCGGACAGCGAACTCATGCGGTTCAATGTCCGTGCAGGAGAATGGGTGATGGTCAGCGACACGCTGTTTGCCAACTTGAGCGCCGCCAAGCATGCTGCCCGCCTGACCGATGGCGGGTTCAACCCTCTGGTGCTGCCCGCGCTAATCGCCAACGGCTACGACCGGACATTTGCAGAGCTGACCCAGCCTTCATCCACACAGACGATCCCCGCCGCCGATTGGCGCGAAATCGAACTGCGTCCGCAAACCCGCGAAGTGCGTATCCCATCGGGCAGCGCTGTCGATCTTGGCGGCAGCGCCAAAGGCTGGACGGCGGAGCGGGTCGCGGACGCTCTCGTGGTACATGGCGCGTGCCTCGTCAACTTCGGCGGTGATCTGGTTGCGCGCGGTGCGCCGCAAGATCAACTCGGTTGGCAAGTGAATATTGCCGATCCGCTTGGAGATGCGCCGCTTGGCAGTGTGTGGCTGCGTGACGCCAGCCTCGTCACCAGCGGCGTTGATTTCCGCCGCTGGATCACTCAAGACGGCACGCCGCGCCATCACATCATCGATCCGCGCACGGGACGATCCGCCACGACCGATGTACTGACCGTCACCGTCCATCACCCGCACGCCGTCACCGCCGAAGCCTATGCCAAAACCGTACTGCTGCGCGGCGCGGACGACGGCTTGAACTGGTTGCAATCACGCTGGGATGCGGCGGGGCTGGTCATCCGTCAAGACGGCTCAGTCATCGCCTCTCCTCAATTTTCGCCTTATCTTGAACAAAGGACTGCACTATGAAACGCCTATCTCTGATCGCCGCTGTGCTGCTGGTCTTGAGCCTCGCGGTTGCACTTCCGACGCTGGCACAAGATGCCGCCAACCTGATCACCCTAAACGACGCGAGTCCCGCGATTGATGTCGTCGTCACGCTGCCCGCCGATACCACCGGCACAATCGCGTTGGAATTCAGCGGCGCGGCGGTACGCTTGACCGATTCAACCGGGGCAGTCGTGTTTTCCGCCGCCGATGCGCGACTGCATGCGCTCGAATTGAACATCGCACCGAACAGCGGATCGCATACCCTGACTATCGAACGCCTACCCGGTATTGTGGAAGCCGTCGTCCGCGTGTTGTCACTGCCTGAACTTACCCCATACGGCAGTCCTGAATTTGTTTCTGTACTGGCGATTGATCCGAACCAAGAAACATCGCTGCCGCTGACCGCCGATCATCCCGGTGATACCGTCATCGTAACCATTCCCGGCGAAACAGCAGGGGTCATCACAGCGACCTTCCCCGGCGCAGGCGCGACGACACAGCTCATCGACGCGGCAGGTGTGATCGTAGTCGAATCATCCGGCGGTCATGTTGACGGACTGAATATGCTCGTTGATGCGGGCGCATATCAATTCACCATCGTAGGGAACGGTATAGCCGAAGGTACGATCGCGGGTGTGCGCCTTGTTTCGGCGGATGAGGTGGGTGTCGTGGCGCTAACTGCCCCGTTGAACGCCGAAGCGCCGCTTGTATCAACCTGTACGGCGACCGTTACGGTTAGTTCTATCAATATGCGCAGTGGTCCCGGCACAGGTTATACCGTGCTCAATTATGGGTATCGTAACCAAACCTTCGTTGTTGGCGGGCACAATCCTGAAAACAACTGGTTGCTGGTCGCCTTAGAAGATGGCTCGACTGCTTGGGTTTCGCGTACAACTGCTCAGATGAGTGGCGACTGCTCCGGATTAACAACATTCAATATTCCATTCCGTGATGCACAGCCTGCCCCGCTCATCTTTGTCACACCGGCACCGGGTGAAAGCGCGCCCATCGTCAGCGGCGGAAGCAGTGGTGAACACGAAGACGAACATGATGAAGAAGACGAGCACGAAGACGAGCACGAAGAAGGCGATGACGATTAGGCTGCTCCGGTGTCTGCTCGATCATTGAGCGGACACCGCTCACACTTTCAAAAGGACACTTCAACCCATCATGATTCAAACGACCAGCACCGCACCACGCCGTTTCCTAAAATCCCTTCTGTGGATGATTGGGATCATCATCGCCGTTTTTGCCCTCATGCAGTTGGTGCGCTTTGTTGTTCCCGAATTTCAGCTCGATAACCCGCCCGTCACGCAGCAAATTACGTGGAGTTCGCCGGAAGCCGAGCAGATATGGAATCAGGCATGCGCCGACTGTCACTCGAACGAGACGGTTTATCCTTGGTACTCGTATGTTGCGCCGTTCGGCTGGTTAGTGGCGCATGATGTCCACGAGGGACGGGCAGAACTCAATATCTCAACAGACAGCCGAGTTGAATGGGATGAAATGGTTGAAGCCATTCAGGACGGCGAAATGCCGATGCCGATCTATCTTCCCCTGCACCCAGAAGCAAATCTGACTGCCATGCAGCAAGACACGCTGATCGCGGGCATCCGCGCGACCTTCCGCTAATCCATTTCATCACAATCCAATGGAGGGTGCTTACACCCTCCATTGTAAGGAACGGTGAACTATGAACAAATCAAAATCAACGGCTCGCCTCGATATTCTCGTCATCATTGCCAGCTTGATCGTAATCGGTGTCTCTGCCGTGTGGATGCTGAACAGCGGTATTTTCAACGTGGTACTCAGCGAAGATATCAAAATCGCGTGGCATCTCGTCCGCTCATCAGGGATTGTTGCCTATGTGCTGCTGATGGGATCAACCCTGTGGGGGCTGTTCATCAGCGCGCAGTTTGTCAAAGACTGGTCGCCGGGGGTCGTGTCGATGACAATCCACAGCACAATCTCATGGTTGGCACTCTTGCTTGGACTGATTCACGCGCTGCTGCTGTTGTTCGATGGCTACTTCACTTATACGCTGGGAGACCTGTTTGTGCCGTTTACGGGACCATATCGTCCGGAAGCGGTGGGGTTAGGTACGCTCGCCTTCTGGATCATCGTGATCGTTAGCTTGAGCTTTCCGTTCAAGAAACGGATTGGTCATGCCGCGTGGAAAAAAATCCACTATGCCAGCTACGCCGCGTTTGGCATGGTATCACTGCACGGGTTGTTTGCCGGAACCGAAGGAACAAACCTCGGCTTACAACTCTTGATCGGCGCGGGTATTTTGCTCGTTGTGCTGCTGCTTGGCATTCGTATGGGGAAAGATCAGCAGCAGGCGAAACCTATTCGTGGGCGCAAAACACCATGAACGCCCGCGGTCTCGATAGAAAAACCCTACATGGCAATGATCTACTTCAATTCTTGCAGGAATTGATCACGAACAGTGGCGTTTTCTGGATGTTCGACATGATCCGCCAAAGTTCACGCTATACGATGCAGGTGTATTTTGCCTCGGTGCCACACTGGATTCTGCTTGGTTCCAGTATTCTCCAAGCATTCGTGATCCACCGAACGTCACAGCGACGCTATTGGTGGCATTACTTCATTGCACCGACCGTCTACACGGTGATCGATGTCATGTTGGAAGGTGTGAATGGATTTGTGCGCGAACCTTACCACATCCTCTACTGGATGTGGGCGGGAGCGATGGCAGTAACCTACTTGCTGCCAACAACCATCCACTGGTCGGCGATTGTACTCAAGGCATTGTTGTTCGTATTGCTGCTGCCTGCAAACTATATGATCTCTGAATGGGAAACCGCTTCATCCAATTTGATCGGCTATTGGGTGAACGATTCGGCACATCTGTTCATCTTGCTTGGGGCGTTGATGTTAGGTGTTTTGCTGGGCGTGGCGAACCTCATGCGCGAGCACTTTGTAGTGCGGCGGTTTTTCTGGAAGGAATTAGACCGGAGATAAGGTAGGGTAGCACGCTTGAGAGCCTGCCGCCAACTCAAACTCCGCCGGTGTGAGATAATCCAACGACTGATGCAAACGCTCGGTCATGTAGGTCAC
>JBGSVJ010000022.1:0-376294 GCA_041753015.1 Anaerolineae bacterium | reverse complement strand
GTGACCTACATGACCGAGCGTTTGCATCAGTCGTTGGATTATCTCACACCGGCGGAGTTTGAGTTGGCGGCAGGCTCTCAAGCGTGCTACCCTACCTTATCTCCGGTCTAATTCCTTCCAGAAAAACCGCCGCACTACAAGGCTGCTCCTGAACTCCACCGTCTTGCCGAAAAGATTGCATGGCTCGAACAGGAATTTCTTGCGCGGCAGTAAAGGGGATTCGATGGTCAAAATCACCACATCGCTGAAGACGATGGGCAGCCTACTACTCCCAGTGCTGCGTTCGAAACGCGTGCTGGTGGCGCTGGCAGTGCTGCTGGTGGGGCTACTCACGCTGCTGATCCCTGAACTGCACGCGGTGCACGACGAACTCGTCATCCTGATCGTGACGTTGGCGCTGATGCTGCTGGGCGGCTTCTCGATTGATGAAGCCGCGCGGATCGCCAAGGAGCAGAACGGGCACGATGAGGAGCGATTGCGGGAATTGATTAAGGAGCTGCTCGGCGAATTGTTCGAGGAGATGATGGCGGAGCAGAAGGAGAAACCGAATGTGTGATAAAGGCTGTGGCAAGTACAAGAAGCGTGGCTTGAGCGCGAGCGCGGACGGCAAAGGGATCAAAGTAGCGGCGACGGCAAGTCCCGGTACGACGATCCACACGGCGATCGCCAGCAAAGCCGCGAATGAATGGGATGAGGTCTATCTCAAGGCGGTGAACACGTCGGCATCGGCGGTCAAGCTCACGCTCCAATGGGGCGGCACGGCAGATCCGGATGATTCGGTCGAGATCACCATCCCGCCGGAAAGCGGGCTGACCGAAGTCATCCCCGGTCACCTGCTCCAGAACGGGGCGATCGTGCGGGCATTCGCCGCGACTGCGAACGTGGTCGTGGTGCACGGGTACGTGAACCGCTACGAGAACACGAATTAGAAAGGGTTGATCGAAAATGGCTTTGGCAGGTGATTTTATTCAAGTATTGGTGAGTGGGTACGAACTGACCGGCGACAGCAACCGGGTGACGATCAGCGACCGCTACGATGTGCATGATGTGACCGCGTTTGGGGATCAGGTGCACAGCTTCATCCTTGGACAGCGGCAGGTCATGATCGACCACGCTGGCTACCTGAATACGGCAGCGGCAGGGTCACACCCGGCGCTGAAAGGCGCAAACGTGCAGGGCGTGTTCTCGGTGTTCATCGGTGACAATGCCGTGCCCGTGGTCGGTAATCCGGTGTTCAGCTTGGATACCCGGCAGGGACGATACGCCACCGCGCCGGAAACGGCACGTTACATCCCGTTCGTGGCGATGTTCGCCAACCGGGGTGGCAGCGGCGGTTGGGGGGTGGCACTGACACCGCCCGTCACGTTTACGAACAGCACGACAGGTGCGGGCGTTGACAATGGCGCACAGACGACGAATGGCGGGGTGGCGCATCTGCACGTGCTGCAAGCGGCGGCGACTGATACCTACACGATTATTGTGGAGGGTGCGACCAACAGCGGTTTCTCGACCGGACTGACGACGCTGGCGACTTTCACCCTGAACGGGTCGCAGATCGGGTCGCAGCGGGTCGCAATTGCCGGGACGATCCCGCAGTACACCCGTTTCAAGGCAACGCGGAGCGGTTCGGCGGGCAATACCGTCAAGATCGCGGTCAGCTTGGTGCGGCTGTAGCCGGAAAGGGAAATAACAATGGCATTAGCAGGTGATCACATCATCGTCAAGCTGGATAACAGCGCGGGCGCGCCGCAGCAGTTCGCGAGCGGCGACATTATCGCCGTGGATTTGCCCGTGAGCATCGATCAGTATGACGTGACCGGGTTCGGCGACGCGCTGCATGACATGATCAACGGGCAGATGAATCTCGCCGTGGCGATGCGGGGCTACATCACGCTGACCGCCGCAACGGGCACACACACGGTCTTGCGGGATGTGTACCAGCAGGGGAAGCAGGTCACGCTCGAGGTGCAGGTCGGGAACAATGCGCCGCCGACCACGGGCGATCCGAAGTTCACCGGGGAATTCTTCGTGGACAGCTATGTCCCGGTGATCGAGACGGGCAAGGCGATCCAGTTCGTGGCGCGCCTTCGTCCGGCAACCGGCACCGCGCCGGTGTGGGGCACGGTCTAAGCAAGGCGACAACTGCATAGATTAGGTACGCCCGGTACAACCTTGTGCCGGGCAATCGTTTCATCTATGAAAAAGTGTTTTGGAGAAAAGGATTAAGCAAACATGGCAACGACTTGGGCCTTCAAGATCGACTGGAACAAAGACGGCGATTTCAGTGACACAAGCGAGGATGTGAGCAGCCGCGTTTTGCAGGCGAGCTGGTTCCTCGGATTCCGGCAGCCGTATCAGGATGTGGCGGACAACTCCGTCCTGACGCTGGTCTTGCGCAATGATGACCGCCTGTTCTCGCCGGAGAATGCGAGCAGCGCGCTCTATGGCAGTTTGGTACCGTTCCGCAGCGTCAAAATTGAATCCAATGACGGCTCGACCACACGCACGCACTGGGTCGGGCGCATCGAGACGATTCAGCCGCTGGTGAGCGCAAACGGGCAGCGCACCGTGCAGATCGTCGCGGCGGGCGTGATGCATCTGTACAAAGCGGCGGAGAGTCGTCTCGCACTTCAAGAAAACAAGCGCTCGGATGAGATTCTGGCGGAACTGATTAAGGAAGTCGTAATCCCGCCCGGCGGCAATCAGGCATGGATTCTCGGCTTTGAGGGCAGCAGCAATGTCGAGCTTTCCACCTACGTGACCAACGTCACGTCATACAGCGCGCTGGAAACGGGCAAAACCACCTTCGTGATCACGGGGGATAACTGGGTCAAGCAGGGCGGCTTTTCCGACGCGGACAAGGACACCTTCGACGTGTACCACGCGATCGCCGATGTGGTCGGGGCGGAGCGGGGGCGCTTCTTCTTCGACCGCGACGGCAAGGCGGTGTTCTGGAACCGGCATCACCTGCTGTACGACAACACCCCCGCACACACCTTCACCGATACGATGAACGGGATGACCTACACCTACGCCAGCATCGACGGGATGAAAAACGAGGTGATCGTCGTGTGCCACCCGCGCAGCGTGAGCACCTCGACGACCGACATTCTGTGGGAACTGAAGGATGAGGTGATCGCCATTGAGCCGGGCAAGACGCGCACCGTGTTCGTCAAGTATCAGGATGAGAAAGCGACGCGCATTGGTGCCAAGGACGTGACGCTGACCGATGTCACCTTCGAGGAAGGCAGCGCGACCTATACGATCAACGCGAAGGGCAACGGCGCGGAACTGGTCTTCAGCAACACCAGCGGCAATGAAGGGTATGCCGTCGTGAAGACGGCGATTGTGCGCGGGCGGAAGATCACGACCTACAGCAACATGGAAGCGAAAGCGAACGACCAGACGAGCATGAGCTTCTACGGGCGGCGGACGATGCGCCTGAACCTGCCGGGGGTGAGCGCGCTGGCGGATGCGAAGTACATCGCTGACTTCGAGCTGCTGCGCCGCAAACAGCCGCGCGGCGAAGTGAGCGCGCTGACGGTGGTCAGTCACGGGAAGAACGGCGGCGGTTACCATGCGCAGCAGTTGGCGCTGACGCTGGGGGATTCGGTGCAGATTTCCGAGAGCCAAACGGGACACAACCGCAAGTACTTCGTCATCGGTGAGGCGCACAAGCTGACGCAGGGCGCGACATACTTCGAGACGACATGGTATTTGGAACCTGCACCCGATCCGGTGGTGATCGGCGGCACAAATGTGAACCCGTATGCGTGGGAACTGCAAGAGAATCCCGGCGCGTTTTATGGCAAGCTCGGCGAGACGACGTATCTGACCTACTAGCAGAGAAGGAGCTGAATCAACATGGCAAAGAAACAGCCGGTCAAGGGTGCAAAACCTGCGCCCAAGATCCCACCTGCGAAAATCACGCCGCCGAAGAACATCAAAGGAATCCCATCACCCGCAGGGCGGATCGGTGCAGCGGGTATGGGTGCTTCAATCATGGCTGGAGCAGCACCCAGAACCCGCACGGGAAATCTCGGCACACGCGGCAACTCGATTTCGCTGTCCGAAGCCGTGCGGGCGGTGCAGTACCCGGAGAGTAATTCGCCCGAAACACGCAAGTACTACACGATGAAGCAAACTGAACGCGAAACGGTTTGGTTGGTGGAAGCGGCAGGTGGCGATAAAGCTTTCTTGTTCGCTCAAGAGGATGATCCGGAGCCTGATGATTGGCGCAACGGGTATGATGAATTCCTACCGGAAGAGGAACAAAGACACACCATACTGTCTGGTCAGTATCGGCTACGAGACTCGAACGATTTCATCGCATTCGCGGCGGAGGCAAATGGCGGCTTTGTTGATCCACGATGGTATCGGATGCGGGATCAAGAGCTGCGTGCCGAAGTAAATCCCACAATTGCGACCTTTCCTGCTAGAAATCCAAGGGATTGGGATCGTGAGGGGTGGTGGTCTACGCAGCGTGGTGGAGGTTATTCACTAGGGTTGGCGTACTATCAATTCTTTGTAGAATTCAATCAAGGTGTGAGGGGCGATAATGTGGCAGTGGCAGTATACAGTAATGTCGCTGCTGAAGTGCTTGGCTATATTGCACTTAATGCTCCACGTTATGCCGCGCAGGTAGTAGCCGATGGACCGCTACCTTTTGGAGATGTGGTTACTGCTATCGAATTAGTATTATTGATTGCAACGACTATTGGGCAACGTGACGAAGTGCAGGTTCTAGAAAGTGAAGACATTGAGGATAGTAGGCATCAATGCACTATAACATGTTACTATTCAGGTCCTCAAACCTGTAGTACCATATTCAGATTGAGTTTCCCTGTACGACACTGCAACCAGTGTACAGGTGAAAATAGTCTCTGTGATGGAAGTCTCGAAGGACAAGCAGCAAGACGTGGCGGTTGCAATCCCAAACATCACCATCATATATGTGAGTAGTTTGGTTGTTCAACTTATGGGTGGGACAATCTCAACGTTTCACCCATTGCGAGAGTTCTACTTATTTGAGCATACAGTTGGTGATTACACATGAGTACACAATTCGAACACTTATTGGTCGACAGTATACCCTTCAAAGTCGACTCGCCCCTGTTTTTTCGCCATCTGCAAGGAGCTCATAGTCTTGTGAATTTTGGAGTATCCAATCCTGAAGAACTCGTTCGCATTTTAGAAGATCAGCGTGCCGATGTTGAAATACGCAAGTATGCTTCATCATTTGCGGTCTGGCTAAAATACAAACCTGCAGTTAAATCACTCATCCGTATTGTGCTCAACGATAATGATGATGTTGGAGTTAGACATGCGGCAATGGTTGACCTTGCCGTCTTGGGGAGAACGAGAGGATACAAAGTCTTAAGGCAATTGGCGCTCAATGATCTGACTCCAACCGTAAGAACGAGTGCTATTTCTGCTATTTGCGTTTCTCCTAATCGGTATGCAGCACGCTTAATGAGAGAGATTGTACTCAACGATAAAAGTGATGAAGTGAGAGCATTCGCGCTGCGATCACTATTTTCAATTCCGCGTGTGAACAAACGATCAGTTTGTAACTTACTTATGGGTATAGCTAACAGTGAATCCGAGGTTCCCGTGATACGGGCTTACGCCATTGAGGGTTTGGGATACCTTTACGACAATCGTGCTCTGAATCTTGTGATAACAGAAATTAACAACCCGTTTCCTGGAATTCGTTATATGTGTGTTTACGCTTTGGGAAGGTTAGGTACATCGCTTCATTTGCCGCTACTAGAGTCTAGGATCAACGACAAGGAGGTATTCAACGATTGGGGTACGGTGGCGGGCGCAACGAAAGCGGCCATAAGGGAAATCGGTCAGAAATAAATTCTGTAGAGACTGTAGTGCGGCGGTTTTTCTAGAAGGAATTAGACCAGAAACAAGGTAGGGCAGCATGGTTGAGCGCCTTCTGTCAACTCGAACTCCACAGATGTGATAGTTCCTCTGCCAGTGCTTCGAAATACCGCTCGACCAACTCGCGGACGAGGGTTTTAGTCAAGCTACGCCGCTGCCGGGCGACATAGGCGACTCGCTGTGTGGTGCTGCTTCTCTTATTTTTGCACAGAATAGACTTGTTTCAGAAGTCGCGCTGAGCGCTACCGCTAAGCCCCACGGGACAGCGCAGAGGACGGGCACCAAGCAAACAAAAACGGCGACCGGGGGTGGGGTCGCCGTTTTAGGCGGTGGTTCGGTGGTACTGGGGTGGCAGCGACAGCCGAGTGCCAGCGTACCGCCGCCGGTGTTTGCTTGGGAGGCAGCCCGCGCTGTAGGATCGCCGCGTCGGCGGGAGTGCGAGAGCGTGACTTGGCTACTTTGCTGATCGGCACAGCTGCTTGAATTTGTCGTTAAGCCTCACCTTCGTGCGCAGCCGCATCTGCACCTTCCGGCGCTGGCGCGTTCCGTCAGCGGTGATTGATGTCACATAGCCTTTCCCCTCCTCTCTTACAACCTGAATCTTGCCGATGTACGGGAGATCGACCCATTCCCCGGTGGCGATCTCGTCTGCCAATGCCTCGAAATACCGCTCGACCGACTCGCGGACGAGGGTCTTGGTCAGGCTGCGTCGCTGCCGGGCGACGTGGGCGACTCGTTGTGTATGGTTCACGGCAATTCTCCTGTTTGTCGGTGTCAATCTGACATCACCGACAACCGACAATACCGACAATTTGTCGTCGGTTGTCGGTGTGTCGGTTTTGTCGGTACTAGGTCGCTTCGTCTACATGCTCAACGGCGATGAACCACTCGGCGCGATCCAGCCGCCGTTCTTCAATCAACCCCGCCTTGACCAGATCGAGCGCGAGTTGACGTGCCTGCTTGGCGGAGAAATTCAGGTTGCGATAGAGATCACGCAGGGCGACACCGTTCGCGCCGGACTGCCGGATCGCATTCAGCAGGCGATCCTGCTGCCGTTTCTCCAGCACCGCTTCGCCGCTCTTGTCGAGCTGTTCGAGCAGGCGATGAGCGCTCATGCGCCAGCCTTCGGCGATCTGCTGCGCGGCAGCCCAATGTTCCCCGGTGACGGTCGGCACTTCACCGCCTGTCTTCAACCAATCGAGCGCGGCGAACAGTGATGCCAGCTTGAACGCCTGCACATGCATGCGTCCGTACACGCCCTTCAACCGATCGTCGAGTTCGGTATCACGGCGGGGATCGCAGAGCGTCCGCAGCCAATCCCCGTATTCGCGGCATGCATCCCAGCAGCGAACATTGAGCCGAAGCGCGTCCGGCGGCGCAGTCTCCATCTCAATCACCTGCGGACCGGGTAACCGCTCATGCAAAGCGCGCAGATCGTCAATCAGGTCAGCGGGGATCGGCTGATACGCTGTCGCGGCGGGGCGCTCGGTATAGTCCGGCTCCGGGGTGAGCAACGCGAAACGCACCAGCAGCCCATTCTCCCAATCGCCCGTGGAGACCGCGCCTGACAAGCTCGCGGGCGTGGTCGCGCCGAGAATCGACAGTGCTGCCCGCTCGACGATGTTCAAGCCGGACTGGGTGTCCTTATCGAAGTAATCCGGGCAGTCGTACAACTCCATGATCAGGTCTTTCATGCCGACCATGTAGTCTTTCCGGTTGATCGCGCCGAACAAGCCCGCCACTTCATCTTTCAGGAGTCCACGCTGTGCCGCGAACGGCTGCGCCTTGCGAAGCTGTTCCTTTTGCGCGGCGGTCAGCTTCTCAAAGTTGGTCGGCATCCGTCCTGCCAATGACTCTTGGAAGCGTTCCGGCGAACCGGGCGTGGACATGAGCATATGCGGGATTGCTCCCCGCGCGACTTCCTCCGCGAGCTTGTACGCGGTCGATTTGCGATAGAAGGTCGTCCCGGCGACCAGCATCAGATACAGGTTCGGGTAAATGCGCACGCCCCACGGCGCTTCCCCGTAGAGCCTGCGTCCGACGGCGGTCGCTAACAGCCACAAGCCCGCCGCCTCGTGAAAAATGAGCGGCGTCTGATTGCCGGTCGTGCCTGCCCATGCGACATAGCGATCCAGCCAATCAGGACGTTTCGCCTCATCCGTATGGTTGAGGGGCGGCGGTTCGTCGGGCGGGTCATCTTTCACGAACGTCCGCCGCTCCGTTCGCGCTACCGGAAGTGGCAGTGCCGGTTTTTCGATCAACCCGCCGTATTGGCGCGGATCGATGTTCAGGCGTTCACAGATATCTTTCGCCAAAATCGTGCCGCATACATGGCAGACTCCGAAGCCTTTCTGAGTGTGGAATCCGAACGACGGGTGTTTGTCCCCATGCTCATGCCGCTCCGGGTACACACAGCGTCCATGCAGCCACTCGCCCCGCACGCGATAGCCCCCGGCGTGCAGCTTGGCGGCGATCGCCTCAATCACGCGCGGATTGAGTGTCTTTTCGCCGCTATCTGCCGTTACGCTCGGCGGCTTCCAATCGCTGACAGGCTGCGCCTTAGCGGGCTTGAACGCCTCGATCCATCCGGCTAAGGCGTTGAGGTCAGGCACGTGCAAAATCTCAAGCGGCTTCTCGACCCGATAGCGGTTCCCGGTCACCGGATGCACGCTCGGCGGCGCGACGACCTGTCGCCCGTTGGCGCACAATTCGAGATTGCCAATCGGCGTTTTCATCGCCTTCACGCTCGGCGGCAGGTGATTGGCGTAGAAATACACATGCCGCCCGACTCCGCCGCCGCTGGCGATGGTATACGTTTCGGCAAGTTCCGGAAACGACGCTGCGAACGCGGCGTAACCTGCCAGCGCATCCAGATCGAGCACGACCAGATTGCCCGACACGGCACCGCACACGATACCGACATTGCCGAACGTCCATGCGCGGATGGTCTGCTCATCCGCCCGATGTTGTTGATACTGCGCCCAGTTATTGAGCGTCGGACGCTTGCCTTCCAGCGGCAGTACGCTCATGCCGAGCGCGGCATATGCCAGCGCCGCCGCGTGCGTGGTCTGTTTCTCCGCCGCTCGAACGATTGACGGTTGCATTTTTGTTTTCCTTTGACAACAAAATGTGTTCGTTAGACAGCGCGGAAAACCTGATGTATCCTCAAGTTGCTCAGACAAGTGGATACATCGGTTGACCGCGCCGCCAGTTCATACTGGCGGTTTGGTTTTCTGCTGAGCGGCGACCGTTTCGACCAGTTCGCTCACCGTTTCTTGAAGATCGACCCCCTCGGCAATCGCTTCGCCGAGCAGTTCACCGACTTCAATCGACTTCTTGCGGAGACGCTCATAGAGCAGGTGCTGGGTGTTCAGCGTCAGCCACAGCACAACCGACAGTTCTCGCTCCAGGTGATCGATGCGCCGCCCAAACGCTTTGGTGAAATGCTTCCGGCTGCCAATCACGTCCTCTTGTTCATCCAAAAATGCGCGCAGTGCGGCACGGATCACTTCGGACTTGGCTTCGTCGCGCCCGCGCGCGACCTGCTCTAAACGGTCGTCCATCGCCTTGGTGACCTGCACCGACAGGCGTTTGGGATACTCACTGCGGTTGTCTGGCATGATTCCTCCTCAAAATCGAACCGGTGTGATCAACTGCCCTAAATCGTGAGCGGGTGCGCCGCGTGATTCACGGCGCGTCATTGCTTTTGGGCGCGGCGGGCACCTGCACCGCCGCCGCCCGTGCGACACTGCGGAGCGTGGCGTACCAAGCCTCCTCGGCGCATGAGGGGCAAGTTGATTAAACTTGCTACCCGTCCGCTGGACTGGGTAGGGTGTCCCGCCCACCGCCAATCTCACCGCAACGCGGAAGGAGATAGGCGGGACACCCACGCACGGCGCGAAGCCGTGCGTAGGCTTTTGTGCAGTGCGAGGCGATTGCCATGCAGCGGACAGACTCATAAGTCGATCTCCCATCCGCCGCGGATGTCCGGAACGGGTGCGTCATGTTCCCGTTCCGGATCGCGCAGCAGTCGCCACTCGCGTCCGAGGGTGCGGTCTAGCAACTGCTCGAATTCCTGCCGGGCGATATGGTGGAGGTTATCCTCGCGTTCCAGCCCGCCGCGATCGGTACACACCTGCTGGCGATCCACCCGGTGCGACTGCCGCTCACCGAGACTGTTTTCAATCGTTCCGGCGACAAAGACATGCGTGTGCAGCATCTGCATCCCGTACTCGTCATCCGTATCTCGGTCGTGCAACACGTAAGAGAATTCAGGGGTATTTAGCCCCCGCGCCTCGTGCCACGCCTCAATCGTCCGTTCGGTGACTTCGCGCACAACGTCGTGTTTCAGATCGTCCGGGACAAGTTCCATCAGGTCGGGGGCAGGAGCGATCACGAGGTGATGTGCCAGCACATACGGACCCGCGAATTTGTCCGCGTTCCCGTAGACTTCGCGCCAACCGCTGCCAAGTCCGCAGTCCGTCCACCGTTCCTCAATTTCAACAGGGCGGTGATCGGGACTCTCGCGGTGGGAAACATACTTGAGCAGTTTCTTCAGCCCGCGATAGCCACCTTTCGACGGTTTCTGATACTTCCAGTTGGGGATGATCGTCGGCTTCGTCATCGCAGCACATCTCCGTCCGATGACACAAAATGAGCGAGGAGCGACTGTCTCCGTTGCAGTTTGGCGGCTTGCCGACAGCGGTTGCTGCAATACAAACGCGGTCGTCCGGCGAAGTAATCCGACCGGGGCAGCGGCTCATCACAAACGGTGCAGCGGCTCATTCGCTCACCTCTGGATGGGTGCCGTTCCCGTTCACGCTGACGGCTAAAGGGCGCACCACCTTCAATGCTTCGCCCTTCTCCCCGATTTCCGTCGAATCGGCAGAAACGGGCATCTCTGGCGTGTCATACCAGCTGTCCGCTTGCAGTTCCCGATACACCAACGCCCGCCAATCGGCATGGCTCAACCCCTCCAACACTTCCCGTTTGCGGTTATTGGATTTGCGGAGTGCGTCGCGGATCGCGTTGGCATAGAACTGCATCCAGCGCGGGTGTGCTTCCGGCTGAACGGCTGCCCGCTGCCATTCGTTAACCGCCTCCTGATAGGCGCGTTCGTTGGCGTGGCGCAGTTCAATACTTTCGAGCATCTGCTCTTTGAGGACGTAGGCAGTAGACAAGACCAGCAGCGGCGGCGCGATCGCTTCCAACCACGCGAAGGGACTTTCCATGTGACCGGGTAAGGCAACCTGGACATTGCCGACCAGCGCGATCGCAGTGGCGATCCCCATGCTGCCGTAGAGCAGACGGCGCGCCGATTTCGACGTGCCGAGAGTCGCTAATGCCAACGAGAATACGACCTGCCCGACTTCGGCAGTGAGCACGGTAGCGATCCCGACCGCGATCATGGCGAGTTCGTAGGGCACGGCTGCGCCGAAGGTAGACGATCCAATCACGTAAAGCCGGATCGCAGACGGGGTGAATGCTGCCAATAACAGCGCGATACACAATCCACTGATTAACTTGGTGACAATCGGTGGATAGCGGTGCGCGGCATGATGATTGAAGTGTTCCCGGTCGGGGCGGTCGCCAAGGTCGCGCATGACGGCATCTTCCGCCGCGCTGCGGGCAAGCTGGCGTTCTTCCTGTGTGAGCGGGCGAATCTGGGTCAGCATAAACAGCCTCCTTTACGAAACAAAAAGCCGATCCGGGTCGGCTTCTCGTTCCTATACATCGCGTTATTGAAGGTGCGTTATGCCGCATCCGTCAGCACGGGGCGGGGATCGCCCACAGAAGGCGACACGGCGCGCAGGTGTTCCTCACCGGCATGGATGAGGCTGGCAATCACATCGGGACTGGCACACAGGGCATCGTGGAGGCTGGAGAAGCGCCAGAGAGCCGGGTCTTCTTTAACCCGGAGCGGAAACGACTTACGGGATTTCCTTTTCTTCGGCATACCTTACTCGCTAAACAGGGCGCAAGTCGCTTTCTAGAACGAATTGACCTTAAAAAAGAAGCGGGAACACTCCCACTGATGTACTCGCGCTATAAAACGAACATCGCTATTCAGAAACAGTGTAGGGGCATTTCGCGGTGATGTCAAGCGTCTGCGACAACCGAACTGTCGCATGTATAATGTTTGTATCAACGGTTAAGCACAGGCGGATTGGGCAGCGATGACGACTTTAGGACGGTTTCTCTCCGATTTGATTCGGGAGCGGCATCTGAATAACAGCACGCTCGGGCAGGCTGCCGGGGTGTCGGAGTCAGTCATCCGCAATCTGCTCAAGCATGGGATTGACCCGAAAGCGAAAGACCCCGATCCGCGCACGCTGCGGGCGGTCGCCGATGCGCTGCGAATCGATGCGTTGATGCTGTTCCGGCTGGCGGGCTATATCCCCCCGGCTGCGGACGCGAACTCGGTGCGGGCGGAGTATCTGGCGGATGTGTTCGACACGCTCCCAGCGGAGAAGCAGGACGCGGTGATGGGCGTGCTGGAAGCGATGAGCGACTCGCGGACGGCGAAAGCGACGATTCAGGTGATGCGCGAGCGGAAGCATGATCCGTTGGCAGGGTTGGAAATCCAATTTCCGGCGATGCTCCGCGAGGCGGCAAATCAGTTGATTGTGCGCTACGAGATGATGTCGCCTGCGGAGGTCAGCCGGATTGAGGCAGACGAGAACGTGATGGGGAATACATGGCGGTCACTGCCGCCGGACACCAAGATGCGGATCACGGCGCTGATCCGGCAGAAACTCTCGTTGGAGTACGACCCAACGATGGTTGATCCGGAGTGGCGGGGATAGGCTGAGGGGCAATGCATACAAAGCTCCTGCAACTTGATCAAGAATGTCGTGCGCTTGAACCGGACTTGGTAACCCCACCCTTGTCCCAAATTCTTCATCTTTCTGACACAGATAAACAAAAGCTTTTTGACCGCCTAGATTCAGCGCGAATTCGCTATAATCAAGTAGTTGTGAGCTTCGACGAAACAGCGGAAAGCATTCCTCAACCTGACCTAGCCGCAGCCTATCCCGCTTGCTGCAAGCCACTTAAGCGAATTCTCGGCGGCTTTATGTATAGGAACTACAGTGATACTTACCTCGATACCATGATCCAAGCAATAAAGCGAGGTGATGAGGTCAGCTACGTATTCCTCGGATCAGTCGTCATGGCGCTTGAAGACGGAGCAAAGCAGATAGTGGTAGAAGCTATTTTCTCAGGCGATGCAAGGTTAACCACTTCAGCCCTAGGCTTTGTTCAGCGGCTACAAATCAAGGATGCAGAAATAGCCATAAGGCAACTCCTCAATCATGAAAATGCTCTGATTGTCCAAGAAGCAGAAAAGGCGTTGGCATACCTGGGAGAACTCTAGTGCCTCGCAATCAATCGCCAAATATGATCTGCAAAATTACACCCAAAGTTGTCAATTTTTGACAGCCTAATGATCACTTTTACACATGCCCCGACAGGTAAACTTTGGTAGCATAGCAGGAGCACATTTAGATAAGGAATGCTCCTGTGACTGACGAGCGCTACCTTCACCTGCTCCGTCAAGATTGTCCCCTCCCGCCCGGCACCCATGTCATCCTCTACACCCGCGACTCCGGCGGCGAAGAACAGGATCGCAGCACCACGCAGCAGCGTGAAGCGGCGGAGGAATACTGCGCCCGCTTTGGCTTGGTGCTCGAAAAGGTGTATGACGATGAGGCGCAGCGCGCGACCAACGTGCTGAAGCGTGAGCAGTTCAACCAAATGATGCATGACCTCCGCAAACGCTTTCCGGTGATCCACGATCCGCTCAAGCGGGCGCAGCGTGCTGAAAGTAAGCCGTTCGGGGTGCTGTGCTGGAAATCCAACCGGCTCGGACGTGACCTCGTGCATACCCGCAACATCAAGTCAGACATCCGCCTGCGGGCGGTCACGATCGTCCCCTTGACCCCCATCGTCGAAACGGGTGATCCGGGCTTGGATTCGCTGATGGAGTCGTTCCACGAGTATCAGGATGAAAAGCGGCTGGAAGAGATTTCGGAGGATGCGAAGCGCGGGCTGGCGGAACTGGTCACGCTGCGCGATACGAACGCGGACTTTCTGCTGCATAATCCCGATTGGCAGCCGACCGGCGGGTATCTGAGCATCATGCCGGGCGGCGTGCCGAGAGGATTCAAAGGCGAGCGGATTCGCATCGGCACGTATGAGCGCAAGAAGGGGCGCAAATCCGGCGAACCGCATATCGTGCAGCGGTTGGTGCCTGATCCGGAGTTGTGGGATCGCTGCTATCTGGCGTGGAAGATGCGGCGGGAAGGGGCGACGATCCGCGAGATCATGGAAGCGACGCGCCTGTACAAAGATACAAGCGGCTACTCATCGTTCTTCGAGAATCTGATCTACACCGGGATACTGGAGTACGGCGGCAACCGGCTCGCTAACTTCGTCCCGGCGCTCATCCCGATGGAGTGGTGGATTGACGAGCAGGCGCGGAAGCGCGAACGCGGGAAGAAGCTCAAAGGCGAGAAAATGCAGGCGCAGCTTGAACCGCGTCGCGTTGGCGGCGGTCACCTGTTGAGCAACCTGCTGTTTTGCGGGGCGGTCGAAGGGCATGAGCACCCGATCATGGCAGATGCCATCCCCGCCAAGAAGGGCGTGCGCGGGCATTGGGATTTCTACATCTGCTCGGTGAAGAAGAACTCACGCGGGCAGAAATGCACGTCGGCGCGGGTCGGTGCGCGGATTCTGGAACAGTCGGTGATCGACTGTCTGCTGCGGGATGTGCTCACGTTGGAGACGCTGCGTCCGCTGGCGAACGTGATCGCGCAGGAATTGGAGCAGACGAATCAAGAAGCGGGGGTACGGTTGGTGGCGGCGCAGGCCGAGTTGAGCAAAGTCGAGCGGCAGGTGAAGAATCTGCTCGAAGCGATTGAGGAAATGGGGTTATCCCCGAGTCTGCGGGATCAGCTTGCCAAGCGTGAAGCGGAGAAGGAGAAGCTGCGGACGGAGATCACCCTGCTAGAAAGCCTGATCGTGAAAACGCCGGATATTCCGCGCATCACCGATGCCATGATTGAGGAGTGGCTGACCTATATTCGTGCTGCATTGAAAAGCGATGATCTTGAGATCGCACGACGGGCGATCCGTCAGTTTGTGAGCAAAATTGTGATTGCGAATGGGGAGGGGGATATCTACTACACGTTCCCGATGCCTACCTCCCCACAGGGACGTAGACATCTAGGAGAACGAAGCATGGACCTGAGGGGATTCGAACCCCTGACCTCTACAGTGCGATTGTAGCGCTCTCCCATCTGAGCTACAGGCCCGCAGTGAATTAAAGCATACTCTCCCCGCTGACGTGCGTCAAGACTCAAGTCAAAGGCGCGGCTGACGCCGATACGTGACACAGGTCAACCCCTGATAAACTGCCCTTACCAGATGATCTTCCTCCTGATTTCGCGCCGACGCCGCTCCGAAAGTTGGTAGCCGGGTATCATGGTGTTATAATCCCCCGCACAGCAAATGAAGCTATTACAGTGTAATCACCAGCGATGCCCCACGGGGTGTCTATGGCTTATTGAGGAGTAACCGACTTGACTTCGCTCGTCACCACGATTACCGAAACGCTCCGCTATCGCGGCGCGATTGGACAGTGGAGCTGGGTGCTGCATCGCGTCACCGGTCTAGGCGTGGTGTTGTTTCTCACGCTGCATGTGATCGATACCTCGTGGGCAGTGTTTTGGCCCGCGCTCTACGAAAAAGCAATTGCCGTATACCAGACACCGCTTTTCACTATTGGGGAGTTCGCCCTGACTGCGAGTGTAATCTACCACGCGCTGAATGGCGTTCGTATCGCCCTGTTCGATTTCCGCCCGGAATGGTGGAAACATCAGGCGAAAGCGGCACAACTCGTCCTTCTTGGCACAATACTTATTCTGATCCCAACATTTTTGGCGATGTTTGGGCATGTGCTGGCGTACTACAACGAAAGTCCGCAGATGCTCACCATCCTTGAAGTCCTACGCGAACAAATCCCGTTCGTGATCGGGATAGGCGGGGCGGTCGCGCTGGCGGTGATTCTCGCCGTGTTGACGCAGCCGTTCTTGAGTGACAGCAAGAAACCGACGCAGAAAAAGCCGCAAGGCAGCCGCCTTGAGGGCTTTTGGTGGTCGTTCATGCGCGCCAGCGGCATTGCGATTGTGCCGCTCGTATTCGGTCACTTGGCGATGATCCACCTGATTCAGGGTGTGTTCGAGATCACGGCAGCCTCGCATGTCGTCGTTGCTACCGATTTGGTGAATGTGAGCGGAACAGCAACCGAATTTGTGGCGCACCGCTGGAACTTCCTGTTCGCGGGGGTTGCCATTTGGCGCTTATACGATATTGCGCTGCTCGCGTTGGTCACTGTTCACGGTTTTAACGGTCTGCGCTATGTCCTGACGGACTACACCACCCAAAGCCCGGTTTTGCGCCGCGCGGCGACCTATTTGGTCACGATTGGCGCGGCGGTGCTGTTGGCAGTCGGCGGCGCGGCGCTGCTCGGCACAATTGAACCGAGCGCGATTGACATCGCCCAAGAAGCACAGGCGCGGTTGTTTGGCGAAGAAGCCGCACCCGAAAGCGCCCCGGAAGCGACGGAAGCACCAGCCAGCGGCGGTTAGCATTGATTCGGTGGGTATCCCTGCTCAAGCGGCTGTGCCAGCTTGCTTGAGCGCACGGGGGCAACACCCGCTTAAAACTCGATTCGACTGTATAGATGTAAGGGTTGTACTGCGTCATGCAAACACATCATCATCAATTTGAAGCGATTGTCGTAGGCGCGGGCGGCGCAGGCTTAATGGCAGCGCTGTACGCGACAAAAGGCGGCGCGAAGGTCGCGGTGATCAGCAAGTTGTACCCGACGCGCAGTCACACTGGAACGGCTCAGGGTGGGATTGGCGCGGCGTTGGGCAATCTTGAAGAAGACAGCCCGCTTTGGCACGCATTTGATACCGTCAAGGGCGGCGACTACTTGGCTGACCAGAATGCCGCGCGAGTCCTCGCCGAGAACGCGGTCGATGCCGTCATCGAACTCGAACACATGGGTTTGCCGTTTGACCGCACCGACGATGGCAAGATCAGCCAGCGGCGCTTTGGCGGACACACCAGCAATTTTGGTGAGAAACCCGTTCGCCGCGCGTGCCATGCTGCCGACCGCACCGGGCACATGATTCTGCAAACGCTGTACCAACAGTGTATTAAACATAACGTCACATTTTTTGATGAATACCACGTCGTTGACGTGATCATGAACAACAATGTCTGCGTCGGCGTGATCGCGGTCGCGGTCGGCACAGGTGATCTGCACATCTTCCACGCCAAAGCCGTGTTGTTTGCGACGGGCGGATGGGGGCGTGTGTGGAGCGTGACGAGCAACGCGCACAGCCTGACGGGCGACGGCGCGGCGCTTGCGTATCGGCGGGGTGTGCCGCTGCAAGATATGGAGTTCTTCCAGTTCCACCCGACCGGCATCTATAGGATGGGCATTTTGATCACCGAAGGCGTGCGCGGGGAAGGCGGCGTCTTGATCAACGGACGCGGCGAGCGCTTTATGGAAAAGTATGCGCCGCGCATCAAAGACCTTGCCAGCCGTGACGTGATCAGCCGCTCGATCTATTTGGAAATCCGCGACGGCAACGGCGTAAAGGGCAAAGATTATGTTTACCTTGATGTCACGCCGCCGACGGTGAACCGCTACTTGGCGGAAGCGGGCGAAACGCGCCGCATCACTGCCGAGGACGTGGAAAAGAAACTGCCGGATATTCTCGATTTCTGCCGCACGTATCTGGGTGTTGATCCGGTCAAAGAACCGATGCCGATCCAGCCGACGGCGCATTACGCGATGGGTGGTATCCCCACGAATATCGACGCGGAAGTGATCCTCGACGCCGCCGGAACGGTGCTGCCGGGTATGTATGCGGCGGGCGAAGTGGCATGCGTGAGCGTACACGGCGCGAACCGTCTCGGAACGAACTCGCTGGTTGACCTCGTGGTGTTCGGTCGGCGCGGCGGGATGGCGATGGCGGAATACGTTAAGGGCGCAGATTTTGTACCGCTCCCGCCGAACCCTGAAAAGGAAATCGTCGCGGAACTCGAACGCATCCGCAGCAGCAGCGGCAAGACCAAGCACGGTGAGCTGCGCGCCGCGATGCAAAAGACGATGATGGAAGGCGTCGGCGTGTTCCGCGAAGAAACCGGCATGAAAACGTCACTGGAGACGATTCGAGGCTTACGCGAACGCTATCAGAATGATCTCGGCATCGATGATCGCGGGCAGAAATTCAATACCGACTTGATGGAAGCATGGGAACTCGGCGCACTGCTTGAATTGGCAGAAGCGACGGCGATCAGCGCGTTGAACCGCAAAGAGAGCCGGGGCGCGCATGCCCGTGAGGACTTCCAGAAGCGTGACGACGAAAACTGGATGGTGCATACGCTGGTGATGCGCCCGCAGATCGGAATCGCGCCCGCTGTGGGTGAGCCGACGCTAAACACCGAAAAGAAGGTCGATACGTCGCTCGCGGCGGAAGATGAACGCTTCGTTCCGAAAGTCCGGTCATACTAAGAAAAGCAGTGATGAGTGACGAGTCGTCACTCATCACGCATCACTTTAGTCAAACAGGGTTAGTGCTAGAGGAATCCTATGGATGTTACCTTCCGTATCCGGCGGTTTAACCCGGAAGTGCAGGGCAAAAATAAGCCCTACTGGCAGACGTTCGAGGTCAAGGACGTCGAAGAGACGGATCGCGTGTTGGAGCTGCTGCACCGCATCAAGTGGGAGCAGGACGGCACGCTGACACTGCGGCGCGCGTGCGCGCACGGTATTTGCGGCAGCGATGCGATGCGCATCAACGGTATCAACCGGCTGGCGTGTAAGGTGCTGGTCAGGGATGTGGGGACGAAAATTCAGGTCGAGCCGATCCTCGGCTTGCCTGTGCTGAAAGACTTGATCGTGGATATGGAGCCGTTCTTCGCTCACTATCGCTCGGTGATGCCATACTTCGTGAACGACAGCGCACTGCCGGAAGATGGACGCGAACGCTTCCAGACTCAGGAAGACCGCGCGCTGTTCGATGACACGACGAAATGTATTCTGTGCGCGGCGTGTACCACGTCGTGCCCCTCGTTCTGGGCGAATGGCGAATATGTCGGTCCGGCGGCGATTGTTCAGGCGCACCGCTTCATCTTCGATACGCGCGATCAAGGCTGGCAGGATCGCCTAAACGTGCTTGCCGAGCCGAACGGCGTCTGGCGCTGCCGCACGATCTACAACTGCACGCCCGCCTGCCCGCGCGGGATCAGCGTGACGCGCGCGATTGGCGAAGTCAAGCTGGCGATCCAGCGCAACAAGCGCGATGGAATCATCATCAACCCGCCTGTGGAGGGTGGTCACGAGGGCAGCTAATCGGCTTTTGGAGCACTGAGAATGCAGAGAGCGCAGAGGGGCAAGTTTCCTTTCTGCGCTTTTTTTATTGGAGTTACGCTTCGCTGAGCGGATCGAGGAAAATATCTTTGACCGCGATGAACCAGCATCACCGCTCTTGGTGCTACAATACTTCCAAACATCCTAACTAGGAGAGTCCTTTATGCAGCCACCTGCTGCCAAAATGATCCCCCATTCGTTTGAACACCTCGGTTTCACGTTTGATGATCCGTATGCGTGGCTTCAGGACAAAACCAATCCTGAGGTGATCGCCTATCTGGAGGCGGAAAACGCCTACGCGAAAGCGTCGCTCGCGCACACGGCGGCGCTGCAAGAAACGCTGTACCAAGAGATGGTTGGGCGAATCAAAGAGGACGACGACACCTATCCCGCTAAGCGCGGCGATTATTTCTACTACTCGCGTACCGAAGCGGGCAAACAGTACCGGATCTTCTGCCGCAAGAAAGGCGAAAACGGCGCGGAAGAAATCCTCGTGGACGAAAATGCACTCGCGGAAGGGCGCTCCTACTGCCGCGTGACGACGGTCGAGCCAAGCCCGGATCAACGGTTGATCGCGGTCGCGGTCGATTTGATCGGCAACTGGGAATACACGATCTTCGTCAAGGATGCGGCAACGGGCGAAACTCTGTTTGAGCGCGGCACAAACTGCGATCCTGATATCGGATGGGCGAACGATAACAAGACGTTCTTTTATCTGCTGAATGACAGCGCGCACCGCGCCTTTCAGGTGATCCGCCATACGCTCGGCAGTGATGAAGAAGCAGTCGTGTATCAAGAGGACGACGGCGCTTTTTATCTCGGCGTAGAACGCTCACGAAGTGGGAAGTACCTCTTTATCCACAGCGGCAGCATGAGCGCGACCGAAGAACGGTGTCTTTCGACGGATGATCCATATGGCGAATGGCAGGTGATCGCGCCGCGCCGCCCTTGGATCGAATATTATGCGCAGCATCACGGCGACCGCTTCTTGATCCGCACCAACGAAGACGCGCAGAACTTCAAGCTGATGCAAGCGCCCGTCAGCGCCCCCGGACGCGAAAATTGGCGCGAGATCGTACCGCACCGCGAGGATACGTATCTGCAAGCGGTGGACGTATTCGCTGATTTTCTCGTGCTGCATGAGCGGCGCAATGGATTGCTTGAGCGCCGGATTTCCGCACCCGATGGGGTGACGGATGTCCGCTATATCGCGTTCCCCGAACCGGTGTACACGCTCGGACCGCAGCCGAATCTTGAGTGGGATACACATCAGTTTCGTCTTTTGTATATGTCTCCGGTCACGCCGCAGTCTACCGTTGATTACGACATGGCAATCGGTGCGTGGATCGTCCGCAAGCAGGTTGAGATTCCGAGCGGCTATGATCCGTCGCAGTACGAATGCGCCCGCGTGTTTGCGACTTCACACGATGGGACGCGCGTGCCGATCTCGTTGGTTCACAAGAAAGGGCTGAAGCTCGACGGGCAGAACCCGACGCTTCTCTACGGCTATGGTTCATACGGTTACGCGAGTGAGGCATCGTTTGATACCAAACGCTTCAGCTTGATCGATCGCGGGTTTGTGTACGCGATCGCGCATATTCGCGGTGGGAGCGAAATGGGGCGCGCGTGGTACGACAACGGGCGCTTGATGCACAAGAAGAACACATTTCTTGATTTCATCGCCGCCGCCGAATTCCTGATCGCAGACGGGATCACGTCGCCGGAGCGGTTGGGGATGATGGGTGGGAGCGCAGGCGGTTTGCTGGTGACAGCGGTAGCGAACATGCGCCCGGATTTGTTCAAGGCGGTTGTCGCGCTCGTCCCGTTCACCAATGTGATTACGGCGATGCTTGATCCAACGCTGCCCTTGACCCTACCGGAATACGATCAGTGGGGCAACCCGAACGAACCGGAACCGTTCGCGTATATGCGGTCGTATTCGCCGTATGACAACATCGAAGCGAAGGCATATCCTCATATGTACATTCGCGCCGGGCTAAACGATTTGCAGGTGCCGTTCTGGGACCCGGCGAAATATACGGCTCGTCTGCGCGCATGCAAATCCGATGCGAATCGTTTGACGTTGATCACGAATATGGGCAGCGGTCACGCGGGATCGTCGGGACGATATGATCATCTACGTGAAGATGCGGAAACATATGCTTTCTTGATCGATACGTTGGGGGCGAGGTAAACACGCCGCATGGATGATTACGAGGACGACGAGATCGAAGTTGATGATGGGAAACCTGTTTATCGTCTGCCGCGCCGTTTGCTGATCGCGATCATTTTGCTGGTGGTGATCGCCATGCTGGCGGCGGATGCGTACTGGTTATTTACGCCGCAGCCGACGCCGATCCCACTCCCCACACCGCCGCTGAGTGCAATCTAAGCAAAAAGGACAGGGCGCAACCCCTGTCCTTTTGATTCAATTCAGTGCTGGGCGATACTACCCGATCACGTCGCGCGGGTTGCTGCCATCTTTCGCGGGTCCGACGATCCCGCGTTCTTCCATCATGTCGATCAAGCGTGCCGCGCGGGTGTAGCCGATGCGAAGCTGGCGCTGAAGCAGCGAGACGCTCGCCTTCTTGCGCTGGCGGACGAGTTCAACCGCCTTGTTGTACATTTCCTGATCGACATCCTCTTCGTCATCGTCGTCAGCATCGTCTCGATCATCCATCGGCATCGAGCGCACCATCGACTGCGCGCGCGCTTCTTGATCCCACATGCTTGATTGACCGGGGACGGGGCGAACGCTTGTGTTTGGCTGACCGGGTGTGCCGCGCCCGGTGACGAGCGGATTCCATGCGTCACCAACTGCCATACGCGGTTCATCTTGGAAGGAGGACGAGATCGGACGCGAGGCGGCGATCAAGTCTTCTTCGGTCATCTGCGTGCGCCATGCACGGGTGATATTGTTGATCTCGGTATCGCTCACGAACACGCCTTGCAGACGCACAGGCGCGGGCGAGTCACCGCTCATGTAGAGCATGTCACCGCGACCGAGCAGACGTTCGGCACCGGGTTGGTCGAGAATAACGCGGCTGTCCACACCGCCCGCCACCGCGAACGCGATACGCGCCGGGAAGTTCGCTTTGATCAGACCCGTCACAACGTCCACCGATGGGCGCTGCGTGGCGATCACCAGATGGATACCGGTCGCACGAGCGAGCGCGGCGATACGGGTGATGACTTTTTCCGTCTCATCCGGCGCGAGCATCATCAAGTCGGCTAACTCGTCGATGATCACGACCATATACGGCATGAGGTCTTCGCCTTGGCGCAGATGGCGGTTGAAGTCCTCGATGTTGCGCGCGCCCGCCGCATTGAACCTGCGGTAGCGCTCGTCCATTTCGCGCGTGACCCATTTGAGCACGCTCACGATGCGTTCAAGCTCAACGACGACGGGGGCGACCAAGTGCGGAATGCCGTTGTACTGCGTCAATTCAACGCGCTTGGGGTCAACCATGATGAACTTGAGCGTTTCCGGCGTGTTGCGGATTAACAAGCTGGCGATAATCGAGTTGACGCAGACAGATTTACCAGACCCGGTTGTTCCGGCGATCAGCAGGTGCGGCATACCGGTCAAGTCAGCGGCGACGGGCGTACCGTCCACGCCTTGACCGAGTGCAATCGTCAGCGGCTTGTTGATGCGTTTGAACTGCTCGCTTTCCATCACGTCGCGCAAGCGAACGATGGCGCTCTGTTCGTTCGGGACTTCGATACCGACATACCCCTTGCCGGGGACAGGCGCTTCGATACGGATCGACTTCGCGCCGAGCGCAAGCTGCAAGTCTTTGTCCAGACCGGCAATTGCACCGACCTTGACGCGGCTTTTCTTGCCTCTGGCGAGAATGTAATCCGGCTCAATCCCGAACTGCGTAATCACGGGACCCGTGCGGACTTCGACCACGCGACCGGGTGCGCCAAAGCTGTCGAGCGTTTCTTCGATGATTTTGGCGCGGCGCAGCAGCAGCGCGTGATCGAGTTCTTGATCCTGCCCGCTCATCAACGTTTGCGAGGTTTCCGGCAGTTTCCATGTCTTCGGCATGCGCGGACGCGCGTGCGTCACCGGGAACGGATCGACATCGCCGTTGATGGGCGACGGCGAACTACTGCGGGCGGACGGCGGCGGAGGCGGCGGCGCGGACTCGACACGCTGCGGCGGACGCTCACCATCTTGTCCGGCGAGACGCGGCGAACGCGCTGTCAGCACCGGCGAGGTCAAGCCGGGGATCGGCGATGCGGCTTTTTCGAAGTCGTCATCATACAGATCATCCGACGCGGCAGGTTTCGCGGCGGGCGCGGACGCGCTCAGCGGCGGGCGCTGGAGCGGCTGTACACCCAAGCCGGACGATTTCGGCGCTTCGGCGGGTTTTGCCGTCTCTGCCGGGGCGGGTGTGGATGCTGCTGGCATCGTCCCGCGAACGAGATCACCTAAGCTGGCGCGTTCCGGCGCGGGCGTGCTTGATGCGCCAGTCGAAACAGGCGCTGGGGGTCTGACCGGTTCCGGCTGAACTGATGCCGCCGGAGCGCTGGTTTGCGCGGGCGGAGGTGTTGTTATGGATGCAGCAGCGGCTGCTGCGCCGATCGCAGCGGCAGCGGCGGGCGATGACGAAGCAGGGGCAGGTGCGGCGGGCTTCTGACCGCCGAAGCGCCCGAATAAGCCGCCTTGTTTCGCCGCGTCGCCGCCTACCGGAGCAGGCGCAGGTGCCGAAGCGGGAGCGGTGACAGGCGGAGGTTGCGCGGAGCGTCCCGCGCCGAAGCGCCCGAATAAACCGCCCTGTTTCGCGGTGTCGGCGGGTGCAGGGGCGCTCGTCACCGGAACGGAAACAGGCGGCGCGGCGCTCGATGCCGTCACGGGTGCGGACTCTCCGCTGCCTGTGGGGAATGCCATCGTTTGACCGCGCGCGGTAAGCTGAATCTTACGCTCCTCACCAATGGAGGCTGCGACGGGTTCAGGGATGGGCGGCGCAGGGATCGGTGCGGGCAGCGCGGCAGGTTTCCCTGCCGGGAGCGTATCCGGCGGGCGCATCACACTGATTCCACCCGGCTGTGCAGACTGCGCGGCGAGTGCTTTTTGCTGCGCCAATTCTTCGCGTTCAAGGCGGCGCACGGTAGACGCTTGACGGCGGCGCGTGACAGACGTACCGAAACTGCGCCCGATGCTCATGATGATGACGGCGATCTCCGCCGCGCTCAACCGGAGCGCAAGCATGATGCCGATCACCTCAACCGCCAGCACGATTACAAAGCCGCCGATTTCGCTGAAGTTGCTGATCAGGAACAAGTAAATCTCACCGCCGATAAGTCCACCCCCGCGTGCAGACGGCAGGTACACTTGGCGGACAGTCTCCAAATACTGTTCGAAGCTTGGTGATTGGATTGGATACTGGAACATGAACACAAACTGCATCACGACCAGTAAGCCGACGTAAAACAGCACGATGCCGATCAAACGCTGCGCGCCGATCACGGGGGCTTCGTCGCCGAAGTGACGCAGGATCAAGAATGCGCCCACGCCGAGCGCGGCGATCGGGATCGCTAGCGCGCCCCAACCGAAGCCTTCCGATAATACCCGGTTGATCTGACCGAAAACCGCACCTTGTGATGGTGACAGACTGCTCAGCAGTACCGCCAGCGATCCCAACACGAGGACGACGCCGATGATATCGAGCTTGGTATCGAGCGACATCCCGGTCGATTCGACTTTGGGCGCTTTGCTGATGCGCGCCTTCGCCGACTTAGGATCGGGCTGCGGGTTGAACATGCTCCGCAAGCCGCCGCGCAGTCGATCACCGAGCGGGACAGCCGCAGCAGCAGACGCTTTCGCGCCTTTGGGAGCGGTCGCGTTTTTGCTGTCTTTTGTGTCCGCCTTGCCGCCGCCAAAACCGACTTTCCCGCCGATTCCGGTGCCGCCAACGGCTTTTGTGTCCGCCTTCGCGGATTTGGCATCACCTTTGGGTGCATCCTTCGAGCCTGCCCCAAATGGGAGTTTGCCCGCCAAGCCTTTGGTTAGGCTGCCGAGTCCGCCGCTCTTGCTATCTCCACCGCTTGCAGCGGGCGCGGCAGGTTTCGCGCCGCCCGACGAAGATGATCCGCCATAGCCGCCGGAGGTACTGCCCGTTCCGCTTCCGAACGGACGCGCTCCGGTGCCGCTGGTGCTGGATGAGCTTGAACTTGAACCACTGCCAAATGGCGACGACGTAGACGCGGGACGCGCGCCGGGGCTGGATGCAGCGCTCGCGGCAGGCTTGTCGTCTTTTTTGTCGTCAGCCTTTTTGCCGAAGGGGAGCGCGCCGCCGATACGACCACCTAAGCCGCCGCCGGAGGACTTCTCATCCTTCTTATCGTCTTTTTTGTCGTCGTCCTTCTTGCCGAAAGGCAAGCCACCGCCGATACGACTGCCTAAACCGCCGCCGGACGGCTTCTCATCCCGCCTATCGTCTTTTTTGTCGTCATCCTTCTTGCCGAAGGGTAAACCCCCGCCGATGCGACTGCCTAAGCCGCCGCCGGAGGATTTTTCGTCTTTTTTATCGTCGCGCTTGTCGTCTGGTTTGCCGTAACTCCCTGAACCAGACGAGGGTGAACCACCGCTCGGTCGAGCGCCAAACGGATTTGCAGCGGGTTTGTCGTCGCGCTTTTCATCACGGCGTTCGCCTGAACCACCGCTGGGTGGAGAACCGGGTAAATTCGGGCGCGCTCCGCTTCCGCCGCTGGGCGGAGAGCCGGGTAAGTTCGGGCGCTGTGCCGCGCCGCCGCTGGGTGGAGAACCCGGAAGATTCGGGCGTGTCCCCCCGGATGAACCAGAGCTTGAACCGCCTGATGATCCACCTGACCCGCTGGATGATCCGCTGCCACCAAACGGATTCGGGCGCGGTTGTCCAAACGAACCAGAGCCACCTGATCCGCTCGAACTGCCAGAACCAATGGAGCCGCCAGAACCACTTGAACTACCGGACGAACCGCTGCCACCAAATGGACTTGGGCGCGACGGCGTGCCTGATCCGCCTGATCCACCGGATGAGCCGCTGCCGCTGCTGCCACCCCCGAAGGGTGACGCGCCGCGTATCGGGCTGGGGGTTGTTATGCCGCCGCCAGATGTCCCGGAGCCGCTTCCCGGTGCAGGGCGCGGCGGCAAACCAGCGCCGGACACACCTGACCGACCGGACTGACCTGATCCAGAATCAGAACGACTGCCGAATGGATTTGAAGCTGATTTGGGAGGAGGAGCATCTTCATCATCATCCACATCATCTTCGTATGTGTCGTCGTCTTCGTAGTCGTCCTCGTAATCGTCGTACTCGTCGCGGTATTTGCTCATCGCCCACCACCAAGGACACGTTCACATCGGTAGCATAACACAAAAACATGCGCATGTACACAATTTCCGCACTTTTGTTCTATTAGAATCCCATCAATTCCTGTAGGGTTCTACGGCGGCATTTGTGTTATCATCCGAAGGTAGGTTACGCCGCCTAATTCTTCAGGGGATGTGAGGTGTCGGCAGACGTTCTGTGGCAGTTGAACAATGAATACACACAGCGACTCAGCCGTGCCCGCACCGCGCTTGAAATGGTCGGGCGGCTGCTGAATGATCGCGTCGGGAACTTGTTGGAGCGCAGCGAGGATACGCCAGATAAGCGGGCTGCCGAGCAGCTTCTTGCCGTGTTGGGGTACTGCCATGATCGATTGACGATCTTAAACGAGGAACACCGCGATTGGCGCTACCGTTATTTTTATGAATCGCCAGACAGCAAGCGCGTGGTGCAGGACGATCTCGCCGTAAATCAAGCGATTGCGCGCTTCAGCCGGATGCGCGCCAAACACGAGCGCGTCCTAAAAGAACTTGATATGTTGATCGACGCGGTGCCGAAGCCAGAATCGACCATGACGACCGTCTCATTGGGCGACTTGTGGACGATACTGCGCAATGCAATTGAGAATCTCCTCAGCTTTGGCGATTTTATGCAGCAGTTCAGCGCATAACGAACAAGAAAACGCGTTAACGCAAGGATGCAAAGAATCGTCTGCATGTCGAGCCTCTTTGCGTTTACGGTTGATCTCGCACGGTCAACAGTGGCATAATCGCCAGAGATTTCGTCCAGAATCCACAAAGCAGGCACATCAGCATGACTACCCCTACGAAGCGCGTGTTCCTCACGGGCGCGACAACAATGATCGGACGCGAAACCACGCGCCATTTGACTGCCCTTGGGCATAAGGTGATCGGAACGGGAGCGTCTCTCGCGGATGCAGGGAATATCCGCGCGGATGGCGGCATTCCGACGTATCCTGATCTCACCCGCGCGGGTGAAACACGCGCCGCGATGCTGACGTTGGGGCGCGATAATCTGGTCGTCGTGAACTTGGCGGCGCAGATCGCCAACGGCGCGCCGTTTCTTCCGGCAGATTGGGCGCTAGCCAGCAAGCTCTTGATCGACGGGACGGCAGCGATGCTCGAAGCGGCGAAAGCGGCGGGCGCGGGGTACTTCCTGCACGGCAGTCTCTCTGTGGCAGATGTGCATGCTGAAGATGAAGCGGTCGCGGCGGTGGTGAGCGCGATCCAGCGTGCCGAAGCGATGGTGATCGAGTCCGGTCTGCCGTATGCGATCATGCGGTTCGGGTATGCGTATGCAGACGCGCCGGAACTCAAGCAGTTGACAGATGCGATCCGCGCCGGACGCGGGGTGTTCACCAGCGATAAACACGCGCACGCCGGATGGATTCACGCGGCAGACGCAGCAGCGGCGGTCGGGCTGGCACTCGAAAGTCAGCCAATCGGCGCGCGCATGGTGGTCGTGGACGACTTAAGCGCGTCCCCCGCCGACTTCTTAGCTTATTTCAGCACCAGTCAGGGGATGGGCGCGCCGTCGAATTCGGCGCTAGGCGCATCACTGGCGCGGCTGTCATTGGGCGCGGCGCAGTTTGGTTTCTTGAATGCGTCGTCGCATCCCTCAAACGCGGATACCAAAACGCTGCTCGGTTGGCAGCCGCGTTTCCCAACTTACAAGCAGGGCTTGGACGATGTTCTGCTTTCATGGCGCGCAGCAATGCAGGTGAAGGGCTAAGGTTTGACTGATCTTAAAGCAGTTCTCTTTGATGTAGATGACACCCTGCTCGATTGGAGTGCTTTCCGCGATGATTGGATGACGCTGGAAAGCCTACACTTGCAGCATGTAGTCGATTTCTTGCGCGCCGAGTTCAATGGCGTGTTCACATATGGCGTTGAGGCGTATACGGCTGAATTCCGCAACCGGACGATTGCGGCATGGACGGCGGCGCGCGGGTCGATGGTCGCGCCAAACGTGGGACGCGTGCTGCATGAGGCGGCGGTCGCGCTCGGATGCCCGGCAGATCGGCTGGATGCGGCGCATCTGCTCACGCATTATCACTGGCGCAAAATTCCCGGTACGACGCTGTTTCCCGAAGTCCATGACGTGATGAAAGCGCTGATTGACGCGGGGATCAAAGTCGGATTGGTGACGAATGCGTATCAGCCGATGTCGCTGCGCGATATTGAGCTTGAGGGATTCGGCATTCTGCACTACTTCCCCGACTGCCGCGTTTCGGCGGCGGACGTAGGGTATCTCAAGCCGCATCCGGCGATTTTTGAGCATGCGCTTAAGAAGATCGGCTCGACACCGGAGGATACGGTATTCGTCGGGGATGACCCCGAAGCGGATATTGTCGGTGCGCAGCGCATGGGCATGAAAGCCGTTTTGCGCTACACCAGCCGCCGTGAGCATGATTATTCGGTCGCCAAAGCGGACGGAACGGTTAACACGCTCACGGAACTGCTGCCGATTCTCGATACGTGGTATCCCGGCTGGCGTTGATGTTCGGCTCGGTTTCCCCGCTTGATCACAACCTAATCCTGACCGGTTACATCGGACCCGGTCAGGTGGGGATTGCGCGCCGGTGCGCGGAGCAGCTGCGGATTCCATTCATCGACTTTGCCGCGCGCTTTGAAGAACGCGCCGAAATGACCACCGATGACCTGAAAGCGCAGTACGGTGATGCGCGTATGCGCAGTGTTGAAAGCGATCTTGTCGCGGAACTATCGCTGGCACGCGGTTCATTGATTCATGTCAGCGGGCAGGTGCTCCAGTACGGTGACCGGATCGCAGCGCTCGGCGCGACAGGTCCCGTGTTCTGCCTTGTGGCAACGCTCGACGCGGTGCTGACGCGGCTGCATGTCGCATTGGGGGCGCGGTATCACAACCCGAAAGAGCGCAGCCTCGCGCTCGGCAGTTTGCGCCGCGAATGGGAGATTCGATCTCACCCCGGCATTCAGGAAATCGACGCGACGGATTTAGATGACACGGCGCTGATCGCGTTGATCACACAGCGCTGGCGTAACCTAACGGGTGTGATCGACTGGCGGGGTTAGGCGAGTTCGCCCGATTCATCCGGTTCGCGGTAGAATAATCCTAACAAACACTCCATTGACTTAAGCAGCGTTCGTGAGGAAGTTATGGCGAAACTGGTGATCAGCCTTGCACAGATGAATATCGCGCTAGGTGATGTACGCAAGAATCTTAAGCTTGCCGAGGAATGGATCGCAGAAGCCAAACGGCGCGGATCACACCTGATCGTTTTCCCGGAATTATGGTCAACAGGCTACGCGCTTTCGGATGCGCGCGAACATGCCGTCGCGCTCAACGTGGGCATCTTCGCGCAGCTTGCGACTTTAGCGACGAATAACGGGATTTGTATCCTCGGCTCGCTGTTGGAAAAGCGCGGCGTTGAGGTCAGCAACAGCGCGGCATTCTTCGCGCCTAATGGCAAAATCTTAGGTGTGTATCGCAAGATTCATCTGTTCCGGTTGATGGATGAAAACCGCTACTTGCAGCCCGGTTCCGCGCCGCTGATCATGGACTTGCCTTGGGGCGCGACCGCGATCGGCATTTGCTACGATTTACGCTTCCCGGAATTGTTCCGGCGCTACGGCGTGCACGGCGCGAAGATGGTGCTCGTTCCCGCCGAATGGCCCATCGAGCGGATCGATCACTGGCGGACGCTGATGCAAGCACGGGCAATCGAAAATCAATGCTTCATGGTGGGTGTGAATTCCGCCGGACAAACAGGCGACAAGATTTTCGGCGGGCATTCGATGATCGTGGATGCGTGGGGTAAGACGGTCGTCGAAGTGGGCGAAGCGCCGACGCTGGCAACCGCAGAAGTTGACCTCGATTATGTTGATCTGGTGCGCGGGCGTATCCCGGTATTTGAAGACCGCCGCACGGATATTTATCAGTAGCCGCCGCAACGATGAAAAAACCCCTGATACGCTACGCTCAGGGGTTTCGTCTAAACCTACTGCGCAACCGGCGCGGCGCGCTTTGCGATTTCTTCCCGCACGACAGACGCAACTTTCGTGCCGAGCAGTTCAATCGCGTGCATGAGCTTGTCGTGCGGCATTGAGCCGACGCTCAACTGAAGCATAAAGCGCTGATGCCCGAAAATCTGATGCTGGAACAGGATTTTCTCGACGATGTCATCCGGTGCGCCGACGAAGTTCGCGCCACGCAGATGCGCCGAGGCTTCGTACTGCGGTCGTGTCATCGGTGACCATCCACGTTCCCGCCCGATCTTGTCCATAACGACTTTCACCGCCGGAAACGAGTCGTCAATCGCTTGTTCGCGCGTATCCGCGATAAATCCGTGTGAATTGATGCTCAACGGCGGGTTATAGCCGTGCGTCTGTGCCGCTTGGCGGAACAAGTGCGCAAACTGAGCGAAGCGCTCCGGCATGCCGCCGATGATCGCCAAAGCCATCGGTAGATTGCGCTCGGCGGCGCGCACGACGGATTCGGGTGTGCCGCCAACCGCCACCCAAACGGGGAGCGGGTCTTGTACGGGACGCGGGTACACGCCGAGATCGTCAAGGCGTGGGCGATGCTTGCCGCTCCATGTGATGCGCTCGTTTTCACGCAGTTTGAGCAGGAGATCAAGTTTTTCGGTGAAAAGCGCGTCGTAATCGTTCAGGTTGTAGCCGAACAGCGGAAACGATTCGATGAACGAGCCGCGCCCCGCCATGATCTCCGCGCGTCCGTTGGAAATCAGGTCGAGCGTGGCGAAGCGCTGAAAGACGCGCACTGGATCATCCGAACTTAAGACGGTGACGGCGCTGCTCAAGCGGATGCGCTTGGTTTTCGCCGCTGCCGCGCCTAAGATCACATCCGGCGCAGATGACACGTATTCTTCGCGGTGGTGTTCACCGAGCGCGAACACATCCAAACCAACTTGATCCGCGAGTTCGATCTCTTCGAGCAGATCGCGGATACGCTCGGCGGAAGTGGCTTTTTCCCCCGTGCGCGGGTCGGCGGTGCGTTCGACAAACGAATAGATGCCGATCTCAAACGGTCGGCTGCTGCTGCTAGTCATGTGATTTTCCCCCCACAGGAATGACGAACTGAATATTTGACGCGGTGAGCGGGGATAGGATTACGCTATCCCCTGTTTGCGTGCTATGCAGTGACGGGCTGTGGCGCTGCTTCCGGCGCGGGGAACAGCTTCCACAGCAGGAACAGCATAATCACTGCGGAGGACAAACACCAGAGACAGGTTGCGCCGATCACGAACGGCTCAAGGAAGGTGAGATATATCGAGAACAACGCGCCAAGCATCACGCCCACGCGCAGCAGATTGGTGATCGCGTCGATGTGCGTGAACTGCTGAATCCCCCACAGCACGAGGATCGCCGCGTAGCCCACAATGCCAAGCACACCGATCGGGATACCGAATACCTGCGCGTAAGGACTTGACTGCACGACATTGCAGTTGCCCACCAAGCCGCACACCGCTTCGGACTGCGAAAGCTCGACCGCCGCGAGATACCCGGCGACACCCAAGCCTGCCAGCACGATCAGCGGGATACTCCAGCGGGCGAGACGATTCTGCGTGTTCGGCTGGATCGCCGCGACGAACAGCAAGAAGAAGACGATGAATTCCACGCCCGCCAGCGCTAACACGAGCGGCTGATTATCCCAACCGGGGAGCAGGAACAGCGACAGCCCCACCCCCAGCAGCGGAATCACGATCAAGGCGGTGCGGGCGAGTTTTTGTAATGTCTGCTGCGTTTTCGCGTTGGACTGTAAGCTGAAGGGCGCGGCGATCACGCTGATCACCAAAAGGGATAGGATCAGGATCGCAAAGCCGTTAGCGATTGGATCAGCGGCGAGGCGCTCGGCTACCGTGAGCGGCGCGGGGGCTGCCGTTTCGACCGCGTCAACGGTGTCAACAGCCGCGTCCGGTTCGGCGGCGGCTTCTTCGCCCGCACGCGCCAGCGCTTGCTCGAAGATCGCATCAATACCGGGAATCGGGGGATAGCCAATACCGCCCTGTGCCAAGCCTTCGCGGACGATCAGCGGGGTCATCGCGGGAATCTGATTGCCGCCGATCATGACGTTGTCCCCGATAATCAGCATCGGGACACCCGTCGCTTCGATTCCCATCACGGTACGCGCCAAGTTCATTAGTTGATTACCCGACTGCGTGGTCGCATCGACGAACAGCACACGCAGTTGATCACCAAATTCTTCTTGAATGCCGGGCCAGTCGTTTTGGATCACCGCATGGCAGTGGGGGCAGGTCGGGGAATAAAAGAATACGCCGTAAACGACGGGCATTTCTTGAGCGCTCGCCGCCAGCGCCGGGATCAGCAGCGCGATCAGCAGCAGGAGCGCGGGAATGCGTTTCTGATATTTCATCGCGTTCACTCCGTGAACTTTTGAGTCATCCTTATAGACAGATCGTAATCCCTCGATCATATGTGAGACAGCTCAAACCACATATCACAAAGGTTATCTTTGTCAGTGAGCAGGGCTTTGCGTTATGGTTTCATGCAGTCAGCTTTCGCGTTTTTTGAACAAGAGGCTTTTGCGATGACACTTCCTTTTACCAGTATCAAGATTACACCGGAAGAACATGAATACCGCTGTGAAGCGCTCCGCCAGCATATCGACGGGCAAGGCTTAAATGGCGCGGTCTTGTTCGACCGTCACTACATCCTGTATTACACCGGATTCGCCTTTATTCCGACGGAGCGCCCGATCGCGTTTGCGATCAACCGCAAAGGCGAACGCATGATGTTCGTCCCGCGCTTAGAAGTCGAACATGCGAAATCGCTTGGGCTGGTGGATCACATCGCGCATTACCCGGAATATCCGCACAACCCGCACCCGATGACCTACTTGGCGAAGGCACTGCACGATCTGGGAATCACCGGATGGATCGGTGCGGATCACGACGGCTATCCTTGGATATTTGGGTATCGCGGGCAGAAGCTCAGCGAATTGGTGAGCGCCGACGTGATGAAGATCGCCGGGTTCGTCGAAGATCAAATGATGGTGAAAAGCGAACGCGAGATCGCGTTGGTGCGCGAGGCGTGCAAGTGGGCGAACATCGCGCACACGCTCTTACAGCGTTATACCCGCGTCGGCTTGACCGAAACAGAAGTCAGCCAGCGCGCCAGCGACGAAGCCACCCGCGCCTTATATGACACGCTCGGCGGGACGTACCGCGCGCAAAGTGAGTATTACAGCGGCGCGGTCGCGGGATATCGCGGGCAGATCGGGCGCGCGGCATCGATCCCGCACGCACTGGCGAACAATGTCACATTCCAAACAGGAGATGTGCTGGTCACGGGCGCGGCGAGCGCGATGTGGGGCTATAACAGCGAACTCGAACGGACGATGATCATCGGCAAGCCGACGGACGAACAGCGCCGCATGTTTGATCATATGTGCGCGCTGCAAGAGATCGGCATGTTGGCGATCAAGCCGGGTGCGCCGTGTTCGGATGTGGATCGAGCGGTGCGTGCCTACTACGAGCAGCATGACCTGATGGATTACTGGCGGCATCATGTCGGTCACGCGATTGGGCTGCGCTACCACGAAGCGCCGTTCTTGGATATTGGCGACGATACGATCATCAAGCCGGGGATGATCTTCACGGTCGAGCCGGGGTTGTACTCGCCGGGGTTGGGCGGCTTCCGCCATTCGGACACCGTGCTGGTTACGCCGAACGGGATCGAGATTCTGACGTATTACCCGCGTGATCTGGAGAGCTTGACCCTGCCGGGTTAGGGAGAAAACCAAACCGCAGAGAACGCGGAGGACGCAGAGGGAAGGGATCAAAACTCTGCGCTCTCTGCGTCCTCCGCGGTTCAAAATCTCTACACCGCCGTGACGAGGATCGGGCGGTCTTTGGTGATGATCACGGTGTGTTCAAACTGCACCGCAACCACGCCATCCGTCGTCTTGAGTGTCCAGTTGTCGTCGCCCGTTTCGATTTTTCCGCGACCGGGGGTGAGGAACGGCTCAAGCGTGATCACCATACCCTCTTTGAGCGGCGTCGTGGCGGCGCGGTTGTAATGGTTCGGGATGTTACGCGGTTCTTCGTGAAGCTTACGCCCGACGCCGTGACCGTTGAGTTCGCGGATCACGCGGTAACCCTGCTTATCGGCGTAGGTTTGTACGGCTTTGCCAATGGCGCTGAGAGGCTGACCCGCGCGTGCCGCGTCAATTGCCAACGCAAGCGCCTGCTGCCCCGCCGCGACCAGCTTCGCCGTCTCTGGCTTAATGGGCGGCACGGCAATCGAATAGCCGGAATCCGCGAAATAGCCGTCAAGTTCGGCGGACACATCGACATTGACCAGATCACCCGCCTGAATCACACGGCTGCCGGGGATGCCGTGCGCGACTTCATCATTCACGCTGATACAGGTATTGCCGGGATATTTATACGTTAAAATTGGAGCGGAACGCGCGCCGTGCTGCTTCAGCACTGCCGCGCCAACCGCATCGAGTTCGAGCGTTGTCATACCGGGGCGCACCGCGTCGATCATCGCTTTGATCGCCAAACCGACGACACGCCCGATTTTGAGCAGACCTTGTACATCTGCGGGCGACTCAATCGTCATCCCACGTTCTCCTACGCTAAAACGAATTATCCGCCCATTATAGCACTAGACTGCCCACTGACCGGGCGAAAGGAATTCCCGCTATGCCTCAGCCTGCTTTTTGTGCAGAGTGCGGCGCTCCACTGGGCGATGGGCGAACCTGCCGCGATGATTTTTATGCGATGCTCGGATGGGAATGGGAATACCAACTGCTTGACGTGCATCACTTGATGGTGTTGAGTTTCAACGTGCAGCACCCATCGATCTTGTCACCGGATGGGTTGAATGCCTCGATTAATCTGCTGCGGCAGTTCCTTGAGGAAGGCATCTCGCCGGAGCAGATGCGCAACCGTATGTCCACCGCAGTCGATTCGGGAACGCGCGCATTCACGATCACGGCGCGAGAGGAAGCTGTCGGCAGTTATGCCCAACCGATCACATGGACGATGACCGCGCATGATGTGATTCGCGCCGGAGCAGAGCAGTATTACGAGAGCGTCCGGCGGTGGGCAGAATCAATCCATGCGGCACTCAAATCAGTCGAAAACGAAGAATGAAACTTCGTATTATTTATCACTTTCGTCTCGCTTGAGGAGGCGGTCGTGCCTGATCTTCGTGATCTGGAGTGGCAGATGAGTGCAGACAAGCGCATGGATGTGTCCCAACAGTCCTGATCGCCGCTGCAATCATGACAATCATCCAGTTTGAGCGGGATTCATTTTGTGCAATCTATCCAAAGTTGCAGTGGCTTTTTTGTATACTACCCTGCCTATATGGACGTAAGTCACCACATATACGCGCAAAAGATCACTGTAGGCGGTGTTTGCGCTCGGCTATGCTCTAGTCGTATTCTGAACGTCTCGTGTTCAATACCGAGGATAACTGAGAAGATGACCATCTTCACTCCAAACACAGCCAATACGGGGGCAGCAATGCCAGTCGAATTTCCCGATTACATTCACCACGGACGTCTTCGTGGGTGGATTCAGAGCATGGTGGATCTGTGCAAACCCGAGAGCGTGCATTTCTGCGACGGATCACAAGAAGAATACGACCAGCTTTGCGAACTGCTCGTCGAAAAGGGTACGTTTATCCGGCTGAACCCGGAAAAACGCCCGAATTCATTCCTTGCGCGCTCACAGCCGAGCGACGTTGCACGCGTGGAAGATCGCACATTCGTCTGCACGCTCAACCCGAAAGACTCCGGTCCTACGAACAATTGGGTCAACCCGCGTGAGATGCACAAGACGCTCGACCGCTTGTTTGACGGCTGCATGCGCGGTCGCACGATGTACGTGATCCCGTTCAGCATGGGTCCGCTCGGCTCGCCGATCTCCTACTGCGGCGTTGAACTCAGCGACTCGGCGTATGTGGCGACGAATATGCGCATCATGACGCGCATGGGTAAAGCGGTTTATGAAGTACTGGGCGAAGATCAACCGTTCGTTCCGGCGGTGCATTCGGTCGGTATGCCGCTCGAACCCGGTCAGGAAGATGTGACGTGGCCCTGCGTCGCAAACAGCGAAGATAAATACATCGTCCACTTCCCCGAAGAACGGTCGATCTGGTCATACGGCAGCGGCTACGGTGGCAACGCGCTGTTGGGCAAAAAGTGCTTCGCGCTGCGTATCGCGTCGAACATCGCCCACGATGAAGGCTGGTTGGCTGAACACATGCTGATCATGGGCGTCGAATCGCCAGAAGGTGAAAAGACGTATCTGGCGGCGGCGTTCCCCAGCGCGTGCGGCAAGACCAACTTCGCCATGCTCGTGCCTCCGCCCGCCTTTGAAGGCTGGAAGGTGACGACGGTCGGTGATGACATCGCGTGGATCAAGGTGGGACCGGATGGCACACTGCGCGCGATCAACCCCGAATACGGCTTCTTCGGTGTCGCTCCCGGCACGAACATGAAGACCAACCCGAACGCAACGCTCACGATTGGCAGTAACACGATCTTCACGAACGTGGGACTCACCGATGACGGCGATGTGTGGTGGGAAGGCTTCACCGATACCCCGCCCGCGCACCTGATCGACTGGCAGGGGCAGGAGTGGACGCCCGCGATTGCGAAAGAAACCGGACGCAAAGCTGCGCACCCGAACAGCCGCTTCACCGCGCCCGCCAGCCAGTGCCCGTCGATTGACTCCGAATGGGAAAACCCGGACGGCGTGCCGATCTCCGCGTTTATTTTCGGTGGTCGCCGTTCATCGGTGACTCCGCTCGTGTTCCAGACATTTAACTGGATTTACGGTGTGTACTTCGCCGCGACGCTCGGCTCAGAGATGACCGCCGCCGCCGCTGGCAAGATCGGTGAAGTCCGCCGTGACCCGTTTGCGATGCTGCCGTTCTGCGGCTACCACATGGCGAGCTACTTCAATCATTGGCTCCAGTTCGGTCGCTTCATCAAGAATCCGCCGCGTATCTTCATCGTCAACTGGTTCCGCAAGGACGACGAAGGCAAATTCCTGTGGCCCGGCTTCGGTGAAAATATGCGCGTCCTGAAGTGGATCGTTGACCGCGCTCGCACCAAAGCCGCCGGTGAGGAGACTCGCTTGGGTCGCGTGCCGAGCTATGACGACATCGAATGGAAGGGCATGGAAGGCTTCACGCGCGAGGACTTCAACCGCGTGATGAGCATCGATCAAGACCTGTGGAAGCAGGAAATCCTCTCCCACGAAGAATTGTTCATCCGGCTGTATGACCGCCTGCCGAAAGAACTGCTTGCGGTGCGCGAACTGCTCCTGAGCAGTTTGTGGAGCCGCCCTGAATGGGAAGACCGTCAGGAACAGTAAGCATCATCAGTACGTCATCTGCGCGAAGGGGCAAGCCGGAAGGTTTGCCCCTTTCGTTTTTTGTTATGGCTGATGCGCGCACGATTTTACGGATCCCCCATTTTTCCCCTAATGTGTTTTCAGAAATCCCATTAAATGTAAACTCTCTGTAAAGCGTCCCCCGACATTTGCACCACCCTTGTATAATTTTCCGAGTTTGCCCCGTACCACTCATGCAGGGGAGGTTGAAGCTTGATAGAAGTTGAAAATCTTACAAAACGTTATGGCGAAGTCGCGGCGGTAAAAGAGGTTAGTTTTACCGCGCAGCCGGGGCAGGTGACCGGCTTCTTGGGACCCAACGGCGCGGGTAAGACCACCACGATGCGGATGCTGACGGGCTACATGCCGCCGACATCCGGCAGCGCCAAAGTCGCTGGGTTCGACGTGTTCGATCAAAGTATGCAGGTGCGTCAGCGCGTCGGGTATTTGGCGGAAAGCGTGCCGCTGTACCGCGACATGACCGCGCGCGGCTATCTGATGTACGTCGGTGAAATTCGCGGCGTTCGCAATGTCGGACACCGCGCCGATGAAGTTCTTGATCGCGTCGGGTTGATCGACCGGGCACACAGCCGCATTCGCACGCTCTCGAAAGGCATGCGCCAGCGCGTCGGATTGGCGCAAGCACTGCTGCACAATCCGCCCGTGCTGATCCTTGACGAGCCGACGATTGGGCTTGACCCGTATCAGGTGCTTGAACTGCGTTCGTTGGTGCGCGATTTGGGGCGTGATCACACGCTGCTGTTCAGCACGCACATCTTGAGCGAAGCCGAACAGGTTTGCGATAAAGTCGTGATCATCAACCAAGGTGAAATCACCGCACAGGGATCACCCGCTGAACTGCGCCGCGATATGGCGCGCGGTGGGCGTATTCTGATGCGCGTGGAAGGTGACGCCGAAGCCGCCGCCGGAATCGTGCGTGAACTCACCGGTGTCGAATCGGCGGTCGTTGACCCGGTTTTGGACGGCGGAATCGTGATCACCCCGTCCGGTGTGAGCAGCGACCCACGCACGCTGATCGCTGACACGATCGTCGGCAATGGGATCAAGCTGGTTGAACTGCGCCCGCTCGCGGTCAACTTGGAAGAAATCTTCCTTGAATTCACCCGCCAGCAGGCAGTAAACGAGATCGCTGCGGAAGCCGCCGAACAGGCAAGCGCTGACGCCGAGCCTGAATCCGCGTGACCTATCGGAGATGTAAATGAGCGTGATAACTGATCAACCGCATCAATCGCACGTCCTCAGTCAAGACGTGAAAATGGGTGGGAGTGCGCCTTTCTGGGCAGTGTTCAAGCGCGAACTCGGCTTGTACTTCCGCTCCCCTGTCGCTTACGCAATCGCGTTTGCGATGCTGTTCTTCCTCGGCGTTTTGTTCAACGGCTATCTGTCGCAAGCGCTCAACGCTCAGGCGGGCGTGGTCGCGGACGCGGGTTATATGCCGTTCTTGCTGACCTTCTTGCTGTTCCTAATCGCGCCGCTGCTGACGATGCGCTTGCTGGCAGAAGAAGCGCGCGAAGGCACGCTTGAAGTATTGATGACTTTGCCGATGCACGAAGGGCAGTTCATCATCGGGAAGTTTCTGGCGGCGTGGGCGTATTACACCACCCTGCTGCTGCTGACGCTGGTACATTTCTTCGTACTGCAATCGCTCGGCACGCCGGACTTGGGACAGACCTTCGGCGCGTATCTCGGCGCGTGGCTGTACGGCGGTGCAGTGATCGCCGTGTGCATGATCTGGACGGCAGTCACCGAAGACCAGATCATCGCGGCATTCTTGAGCGCGGCGACCGTGCTTGTGCTGTATCTGGCAGACGTGGCGGCGCTGTTCATCACCAACACCAACCCACAGTTGGCGGAATTCGTTCGTGAGCTTGGCTTGAGCGCGCATTACGGCTCGACGATGTCTGCCGGGATCATTCGCCTTGAGGACATCCTCTATTTCGTGTTTATGATCATCGGCGCGCTGTTCATCACGACACGCATCGTCGAAACGCGCCGCTGGCGCGCCTAAGGAGCGATCATGACGGATAATCAGACCCCTCCCGAAATGCAAGAACCCCTGATTCCCCCGGCATACCTGCTGGCGATTGGCTTGGGCGGCTTGTTCCTCGCCCTGCTGGTCGGTATTTCGCAGCCAGAGCTTGGGGCGCTCGGTTTTGGCGCGCTCGGCATCGGCTTGATTTCATTGGTCGCGTGGGCGCTGCTTGCGCCGCAGCAGGCGGTCGCCGTGCTGACCGGACGCACCGCCCGCTTTGGTGGCGTGAGCTTCTTCGTCACGATTCTGTTGATCGCGGCGCTGATCGTGGTCTACATTTTCGTGCGCAATCAAGAAGTTCGGCTCGACCTGACGGAGAGCGATGCTTTTTCGCTCACGGAAGAATCGCGCGCGGCGGTTGCGCCATTCGCCAGCGATCCAAATGTTCCGCGTATCCGTGTGCTGGCGTTCTTCAGTGCCTCACAAGCGGACGCGCGCGAACGGGTTGACCTGCTCCTGAGCGATTATCAGGATGCGACCGGCGGCAAAGTCGATTACCAGTTGATCGACCTCGACCGCCAACCCGGTGCTGCGTCGCTGTATGGGATCACCAGCGCAGGTCAAGCGGTGGTCGTGAAGGATAACCCGGCACTCGTCGGTCAGCCGATCGTGCAAGACCCGGCGGCAGCGACGACAGACAGCGCCTTCAGCATTCAAACCTATCAGCCGGATGAAACAGGCTTCACGGCAGATGTGGACAATGCTGAGACGATCACCAGCATCACGCAGCAAAACATCACGAACGCAATCCTTCGCGTGGCAGCGGATGGCGATTTCAAAGCATATATCGTCACGGTTCAAAACGGCGTTGCGGATCGGTTGACCGTGGTGCGTCAGGTGATGCAAGACGGCTTCGGCTGGGCAGTCGAAGATTTGTCGCTGATCACACTGACCGCACCGGAAACCGAAACCCTGTTGAATGACCCGAACCTTGACGGCGAAGTGATGATCATTCCCGGCGGAAGCGCCGCGCTGACGCCGGAAGAACTCACGGTGGTGCAAGACTACCTGAACGCAGGCGGCGATCTCGTCCTGTATGCAGGAGACAGCTTCAACGACAGCCTAACATCACTGGCGGTTGACCCGGTGCTGAACGAATACCTGTTCACAACCTTCGGCATTCGCATCAATAACGATGTGGTGCTGGATGACCGTCAAGCGGCACAGTCTGCGCTTTCGCCTGTCGCGTTGGAGGGCAACCTGTCCCACCCGATCACAGCGGAATTCTTGCAGCCCGTGTTCATCTTCGACCTCGCACGCAGCCTGACGATCAGCGATACGCCGCCGCCCAACGTGACGGTGACGCCGCTGGTGTCGTCGTCGGAAAATGCGTGGACGACGACTGAATTCACGGCAATCGTGAACAACGAGTACGAAGCTCCGGCGGATATTGTGCGCGGCGCACAGGTGCTCGCCGCTGTTGCCGAAAACACGGTGACGGGTGCGCGCTTGGTTGTGTTCAGCAGCATTTCGCCTGTGATCGACGACTATCTGCAATACCAGAACGTGAACAACTTGCAGCTCTCCGTCAACGCGGTGGTGTGGATGACTGGATTTGACAGCTTCGCCCGTCAGATCACGGTGGATCAACCCGTACGTCCGCAGGATCAGCCGATGTTCATCACGCAGCAGCAGCTCCGCGATGTGAATCTGCTGACGGTGTTCGTGCTGCCGTTCGGCGTTTTGGCAATTGGCGTGTATGTCTGGTGGGCAAACCGCGAACGCCGCCGTTCGTGAGCGTTGTCATTCGTATCGTCACGTAAAAAAGTCACCGACGAAAACATCTCTCCCCCGCGACCTGCGGTCGCCGCCCCTCCCCAAATTCGGGGAGGGGCGCAAGCAAAAGCGCTTCTGAGGGGCGGAGAGCGAACGTAAGTGACTGATTTGAGATCACCTGTGTCATCAAAGGGAGCGCATAAATGCGTTTGAATACCGGCACAATCGTCCTTATCCTCGTCGCGCTGGTTGTGATCGTGGCGGTGCTGTTCATCAGCAATCAGCCCGACGCCTCAACCGGTGATCCGACTGCGACACCGGCAACGGTGAGCGGTCCGGTGTTCGGCGGGGTTGATCCGCTCACTGTCAGTCAGGTGCGGGTCGTCAACTTTGAAACGAACGAATATGTCACGCTGACCCGCGATGCGGGCGGCTCGTGGATGATCGGTGGGTCATTCAGCAGCACACAGACGCCGCCGCTTCAAGACGCGATCACGACCAGCGTCGGGACGGTGACAACGCTGGCATTTACCGACTCGTTCCCCGGTGATGATCTGGCGGCATTCGGGTTGGATGATCCATCGTATCTGCTCACGCTCTACACGAGCAACGGCGGATCGGTTGACCTGATCCTTGGTGGTCAAAACCCCGGCGGCAATCGTTACTACGCCGTGATTCAATCGAATCCCGGCGAAGGAACAGCCGAACCCTTCAGCGTTCCGGTCAGCACCCCCGGCGCGGCAGAAGCCACCGCCGATGCGACCGAATTGGCGGAAGCCGTGCTCGAAGCTATCGCGGAAGTGACCGCCGAAGCGACGGTCGATGCGACTGCCGAAGCAGCGGCAGAAGTCACTGCTGAAGCCACCGTCGAAATCGCCCCAACGCCCACCCGCGATCTGTTCACGGGGGATCGTCCGGTGCTGACGGGTGGGCAGACGATCGTATTGGTCAACACGGCAGTGATTGATCCGCTTCTAAGTCTGATCGCCGTGCCGCCGTATGCGCCGACCGCAACCCCGCTGCCGCCGCCAACCGCGACTCCGAATCCGTTTAGTGAAGTCGAGATGACGGCAACCGCCGCCTCTGAGCTGGCAACGCTGAACGCGGCGATCAACGCGACGGCGACGGCGATGATGCAGATCACGCCGGAAGTGACGGCGGAAGTGACGGCAGAAGTCACAGCCGAAGCAACCGCCGCTCCATAAGCGTGTAACCCTGTTATATCAAAAGGGGTAAGGGCATCCTTATCCCTTTTTGATTCCCTAAAGGTGACGAACTACACTTCTTGCAATACCTTTACATTTTTGGGGTGTCGCTTCTCGCAATTTAGGATAACCTGATCGTAATTGATAGCGTTTTTTCACAGAAGCGGCACAGTTAGCCGGAGACACGTATAGTACAAGTGGGGACACCGTGGGGCAGTCTTAGGGCTTTCGTACCATATTGAGTGATCTAAGCGGCGGGAATCTCCGTACAATTAGGGAATGCACGAATAAATACGGAACTTACCGGTTGAGTACTTCGTCATTGATTACAGTTCGGGTTACTACAGGTTTCAGTACGCGAGGGCAGAATGCCGCGCTTGATCATGCGCCGGGGACCAACGCCGGGAGCAATTTACGACCTCGACTCCGATGAAGTCACTATCGGGCGTGGGCGCAAAAATGACATTGTCATCCACGATAATGAAGTCAGCCGCGAACACTGCCGGTTGATTCGCCTTATGGATGATTACGAAGTTCAAGACATCACCTCCAGCAATGGAACGTTTGTCAATGGGCTGCGTGTGATCAGTAATTGGCTTTTGCAGCCCGGCGCGCTGGTAGAACTCGGCGACTCGATTACGCTGGAATATGAGCGCACGCCCGTCCACAATGGCTCGACGCGGATCGCCAAGACTGAACCGCTCCCCCGCTCGGCAGATGCCGAATCAGACGACTGCCGCCATGTGCTGATGATGACGATGGGACCGACCGTCGGGCGTGTGTACTTCTTGAGCGAACCCATGCACTCGATTGGGCGCGATACCGGCAACGATATCATGATCCAAGACCCGGAGATCAGCCGGAATCATGTGCGCCTGCGCCGGGTGCGGAATGAGTACGTCGTCGAAGACCTCGGATCGACGAATGGAACGTATATCAACGGCGGTCTGTTGGATGGATCACACACGCTTGCCGTCGATGATGTGCTGCGTTTGGGTACGGCTATTCAGCTTCAGTACTTGCAGCAGTCGAGCACCGAAACGTATTTAGCGACTGACCCGACACCGTCGAAGCGAGGGACAGGCGACTACACCCCCCAAGAACTCAGCTTCACGTCGTTCATCAATCCTGTGCCAGCGCAGCGTAAGATTTCGCGGCTCGGAACGGGGCTGACACCCGGTGGGCTGGAAGATCATGTGTTTATCGCATATGCACGCGATGAATGGGAGAGCGTGATCGCCAACCTGACGTTGAGCCTGCAAGATGCGGGAATTCAGGTGTGGGTGGATCAGTATCTCGCACAGGGGAGCGAGGATTGGCGCGCCGCTATCGAACAAGCGCTGCTTGAATGCTGGGCGATGGTGATCGTCGTTTCGCCGCAGTCGCTCAACTCGAATTATGTGAAGATGGAATACCGCCACTTCTTGAACCGCGAAAAGTCAATCGTACCGTTCATCTTCGAACCGGTGCGCCCGATGCCGCCAGAACTTTCGCGCTTGCGGACGATCACATATGACGGGGTGAATCCGCGCCGCAGTTTTCATAAGCTGGTGTTCGAGATCATGCAGCTCCGGCGCTCATAGCCGGGGTACGCGCTTCGATAGTCCTTTCCTACACCGCAGAGATCGCTTGAATGCCTCTCTGCGGTTTTTATTTGCGTTCCACAAATAAACGCTATACTCACCGCAATGTAACGAATCTCATACCGAAAAAACGATGAAAGTACTAGCATTTCGATGATCGTTTCAAGCGTTTGTGAATCCGGAATGAGGTAAACTTATATGAAATTTGCCACATTAAAATCGTTCATCTGCTACACTAAGACTGACTTATAGACAGATTGACGACACGGCGGATGGAGTGCCATGACCTTGGAAGCTGAAAAAGGACGTGATGCGTGGCTGGCGCGATTTGCCGCCGCGCTGCACTACCAACACCTCGACCCAACAGCGACTCTTCATACTGCGCTGCAAGCGATGGTCGATATGTCGGGCGCAGCGCAGGGCGGCGCGATCATTCTCGATGAGCAGGGGACTCCTCAGCTCACCGCGCTGGTTGGCTTTCATCTTCAAGATGAACAAGAATTCTGGACGGCGCTGATCAGTCAAGGCTTGATCGGGTTTGTGCTGCATGGGCAGCAGGTAAAGATCGTCCGCAACATATCGACTGATCCACGCTGGACGGGCAACCCGAACGCGCTTACGTCCGCGACCGGATCAGCGGTGGGGCTGCCGCTGCGGAGTGTTGATCGTTCCCACATCGCCGGTGCGATCATGCTGATTCACCCCCAGTTGGATTATTTCACCACGTTCCGCGTACAAACACTTGATCGCGCGTCGGATGTACTCGGCGCGGCAGTACAAAATGCGCTCGAGGCAGAACAGCTTCGCCAAAAGACCGAAGTTTTCCGCCAGCTCTTTGAAACCGCCGAGCTAGAGAAGAATAATCTTCTGCGTGACGAAACCCTCCGCCGCGATCTTTCTGCAATGATCTATCATGACTTGCGCAGCCCGCTGCAAAATATCGCTACCAGCTTGAGCGGTTTAAACCGCGTGCTGGCGAACACCGAACGCAATATCAGCCATGATTTGATCGATTTGGCGATGCGCAGCACGCAGCAGATCACGCGCATGATCAAAGGACTGCTCGATCTGGAACGGCTCGAAAACGGGCGGGCGGTGCTGAACCCGCGCCCGACATCTGCCGCCGATCTTCTGCGTGACGCGGTTGAGTTGGTGCGCCCGAACCTGACATATGCCGATCAATCGGTGACGTTGGATGTGCAGCCTGATTTGCCCGCGCTGGTGATTGACATCGACATGATTCAGCGCGTGGTGGTGAACCTGCTCGAAAATGCGACCAAACATACGCCAAACGGCGGCAGGATCACGGTGTCAGCGCGGCGAGACGAGAACAACCGCGTGGTGATCGCGGTCGAGGACACGGGAACAGGCATTCCGCCCGGTCTGCGTGACCGCGTATTCGACAAGTTCTTCCGCGTGCGTTATCAGAATGCCCCGACCGGATTCGGGCTTGGGCTTGCCTTCTGCCGCTTGGCGGTTGAAGCGCACGGCGGGCGAATCTGGGTCGACAGTGAACCGGATCACGGCTCGACGTTCGCATTCACCGTACCCACTGAAAGCATCGACCAGCGGATCGAATCGCGCCGTTCTGCCGCGCGCACCTCGTAGAAACCGATCCCACATACCGCGCGCGTTAGTTCGCTTTCGGTTCTTCGCCGTTGGCTTCTTCTTGCGCGCCAGATAGATAACCGCTCATCCATTTAAGCGTATCGACGGCGCTTTCCGGCTCTTGACCCCCCGTCATCAACGCACGATCCACATCTTCGCCCCGACGGGCAAATCCCGGCTTGCTCCGGTGATCGCCCATGTCCGCGATCAACGTGGCGATCTCTTTGAGATCATTGGCGAGAATCTTGCGCGTGTGTGGGTTGAGTTCTTCGGCGCGCGCGTCGAATTCGGCGCGCACAGTCGCAGGATCAAACCGGAAATCGTCGCGGGCATCCGAGTCGAAGGCTTCCGCCAGCGTATCCAGAATTTCATAGGCGGCGCTGACGGCTTCCGCAAACTCTCCGAGCGTACGCTTGCCCACCCAACGCCGGAAGGCGATCAGCGTGCGGAGGATACTGCGGAGTTCATCCAAGCCTTTGACTTTGTCGAAGGCTTTTTCAAGCCGCGCCAACCGCGCCGCGTTCTGCGAACGGGCGAAACCGCGCCACCAGTGCATCAACTGGGAGCGCGCGCCGTTGTTCCATGCGCTCCGGTTGACCAGCCGCGTGAGCGCTTCGGCAAGCGCGGCATCGTCTTCGATGCTTTCGAGCATCGTGGCGATTCGACGCGCGGCGACGCGGGTGATCAAGTCCTCTTTCGCGTCGGCGGCGATGTCGAGCATGTGCCACAGCACGTCGGGTTCGAGCGTAAGTTCAGGATGATACTGAATCGCGCGGGCAAGCTGCGCCATCATCAAGAGCGTGGTCTTGTTCCACTCCCAGATACGCAGCAGGCGCGCGAACAGATCGACCGCGCCTTGTGCGCTGATATTGCGGTTGGCGACCATCTGCGAGATCAGCGCCAAGACTTCGTTGACTCCCCGCCCGCTCCGGTAAAGTGCATCCGAAACCAGCGCGATCAAATCGGTGCGCACGCTGATGTGGCTGATCACACGGTGGAAAATGTCATCGCGGCGATCCGCCAGCGCGATCCTCAAAAGCGCGGTGATCGCGTCGGTGTTCAGCCAATCCGCGCCTGTCTCGATCCACGACTCAAGGATCGCGTCCGGCGTGTAATCGCCCGTGACATGAATCGTGCCAGCGGGTGCGGTGAGCAGTCCCCACACCTGCTCGACGACGGCGGGCAGGATCAGCGCGGGGCGCTGGACTTGCGTAGCGCGGGCGACGGCGGCGAGAAACACGTCCGCGCCGTACACATTGAGAATCGCGGCGGCGTCCCCGTCTTGATCGGTGAGGACGGCGCGCAAGTTTTCGTCGGTGAGCGCGTCAAGGATCGCACCATCCGCGAGGAGCGCATCCAAGCTCGCTTGATTGCGCTTGGCGGCAAGCATGATCAAGGCGGTGGCAAGCTGAGGCTCGTCGTGGGCGCGGGGCTGCGCCAGCCGAATCCCGCGCGCGAAGGAGTCCGTCAGATCATAGGCGGCGGGTTCACGTCCGATCAGCTTGAGCCAATTGTGAATCGTGATCCAGTCGCCATCGGCGATCGCCACTTGAAGCGAGGTATTCGCGGCGTGCTGCAAGCGCGGCAGCCAGCGTTCGCCCGGTTCGGCGACAAGGCGCGCGCGCACGAAGGCATACACCGCGTCCGGCTGTTTGCCCATTTCATCGCTCAACCATTCCCACACTTGTGCATCAACGGCTTCATTCGCGTCCATGATGCGCGCGACGAGCAGGGCGATTTCGGGGTCGCGGGTATCGAGCGCATTATCAAGCGCGCGCTTGAGGTAGAGCGCTTGCAGTTCAGGGGATGTCGGCACGGGAGCGTCAGACGACATCTCGCGCAGAACCGTTTTCAGTGCATCAATCGGCAGATCACCGCCGCTGGCAATCAAGGCATCGGCTTGTTCTCGGCTGAGTGTTTCCGCCGCTGGTTTATCGTTCTGAATTGGGAGTTCGCTTGCCATATATCATCTGTCCCTGTTGAACGGGCGAGATTGTATCACAGGACGGGTGCGGTCAATGGCTGTCCGGTATCAGTGGCTGTAACGCAATCGACGGATAAAATCGATGCTCTGTAGGCGACGCTCCAAGAGAAACGTGATGTAGCCGACCATGATCCGGTCAGCTTCGGCGTGAATCGCTTCGGGAACGCGCAGCGCTTGGATCGCCTCAAATGGGCTGCGCTGAATGTGCCGCAAGAGCTTGAGGGCGGTCATCGAGATGGGGAACGCGCCGCTCGCTTGTGCGGCATGACGTGAGCAGATCACGCCGCCCGCCGCATAACTGAAAAACTGGTCTTCCGGCAGAACCGGTTCATGACCGATCGCGCAGTCGTTGATCTCTGGGCGAAAACCGACTTGATCAAGCAGGTGCATTTCAAAATAGCGCACGGCTAACAGCGGTTCGCCATCGGTGCATAAGCGTGACAAGGTTTCATCGAATAGGCGGTAGAGTTCGCTGGCGTCGTCGTCATCGGTCAGCGTGAAGCGGTCGAGCAGTTCCGCTGCATAATTGGCGTATGCACCGCGCCGCAAATCTTCGCGCAGACGCAAATACGGCTCGACGAGTTCAACCTGCACGGCAATTCCGAGATCACGCCCTTTGTGGATGAGCATATCCACGCGGGTAAATAACTCGACATGTCCCGTTTTATGGCTGGTGAGCTTGCGCGCGCCTTTGGCGACGACATCAATTTTGCCATGACGCGGCGTGAGGATCGTCAAGACGCGATCCGCCTCGCCAAAGTCGCGGCGCTTGACGATCACACATGGGGTGCGAAAAGCACGCTCTGGACGGGGCATCAGGGCTTGACGTTGAGGAATTCAGGTCCAAAGCCGAGCGGGAGCAGGTCGCGGAGCGTGCCGTTAAAGACGATTTCGCGCGATGCTTTGAGCAGGATCACCTGAAGATCAGGGGCGAATTCAAACAGCATTTGACGGCAGACGCCGCACGGTGCGCCGCCGTTTTCGGTGATCACCGTGATTGCTTGAAATTCGCGTACACCTTCGCTGATCGCCTTCACGAGCGCGACCCGTTCAGCGCAAATACAGGCGGGATAGGCGGCGTTTTCGACATTGCAGCCTTGATAAACCGTGCCATTTTTGCCGAGCAGCGCCGCCCCCACGCGATAATTCGAATAAGGGATGTATGCGTGCTGTCCCGCGTCGATAGCGGCATCGATCAGGTGTTCAAGTTGATCTGGAGTGAGGGAAGTCACGGTAAAATGCTTTCTCGTCACAGAAACGGATGCTCATTATACCGCGATTCCCCTCAAGTTTACACGCTCACCCGGCTAGGCTAACTGGTGCTTTGCGGCACGGCGGCTTTGTGCTAAGGTCATGCGGCAAATGCCAAAACCACCGAATGGAGGCATAACGATGCAGGTGGTGTATCTGCATGGGTTCGGCTCATCACCCCGTTCCGGAAAAGCGGTCACATTCACGCCCCGGTTTGCCGAGTACGGGATCACGCTGCGCGCACCGGATTTAAATGTCCCATCGTTTGAACACCTGAATATGACGGCGATTCTTCAGCGGCTTCATGCCGAAATCACGGCGCTGCCGTCGGGTGAACCTGTTATTCTGATCGGCTCAAGTTTGGGCGGTGCGGTGGCGGTCAATTATGCGGATAAACATCACTACGGTATGCTTCCGGAAGGTCAGCGGATCAGTCATCTGATTCTGCTTGCGCCCGCCCTTGATCCGGCGGCAAACTGGCGGCGGCGGCTCGGTGAGACGGGCATGGCAGCATGGCAGTCCAGCGGTTGGACACGTGCGTATCATCACGCACACGAACGCGAGATGGATATTCACTACTGGTATTACCAGAGCTTGACCGAATATGCACCGATGGACGCTGAGATCGATAAGCCGGTATTGATCATTCACGGTTCACGCGATGAGGTTGTCCCCGTTGATGGGAGTATCCAGTTTGCACAGGCGCGATCGCATGTTGACTTGCGCGTTGTAGACGGCGATCACGGGCTGATGGATCAAACCGATGCGATGTGGACGGCGTTCACGCAGTTTCTCAGTTTAGCGACGGGGTAGACGCGGCGGGCAGGGTAAAATAGAAAGTACAGCCAGTGTTTGGGGGGCAGATCACGCCGACTTGACCGCCTATGCGCTCGATGATGCGCTTAACGATGGATAAGCCTAGCCCTGTGCCCGCTGCCCGATCCGGCTCAAGGCGGACGAACTGCTGAAACAGCTTCGCCTGCTGCGCTTCCGTCAAACCCGCGCCGTTATCCTGTACCGTGTAGCGGATCATGCCGTTCGGCTGCGGTTCGGCGCGCACGCGCACCTGCGGCGGCGTTCCGCCGTACTTGATCGCGTTTGAAAGATAGTTCGTCCATACCTGTTCAAGCCATGCCGCAATACCAAGCGCTTCCGGCAGCGGGTCTTGCACATCGATCAACGCTTCCGTCAGTCGGATTTCGCTTTCAAGCCCGATCAACACATTTTTGACCATCGGCGTCATCGCAACGGGAACGGGCACAATCTCTGACTGGGCGCGTACTTGGGCGAGGAACAGCAGGTCTTGAATGATGTTGCGCATCCGAACCCCGCTTTGCATCTGCATATCGAGATATTGGCGGATGTGCGGCGCAGCATCCGGCAGATCAAGCGACAGCATTTGATTCATGCCCATCATCATGTGGAGGGGATTCTTGAGGTCGTGGGCAACGGTATGTGAATACGCCTCTAGGTCGGTGATCATGCGTTCGCGTTCTCGCTCCGCCTGTTTGCGGTCGGTGATGTCGCGCCACATGATCGAACGCCCGACGATTCTGCCGCTGCTCCCGCTGTTGTATAGCGGTGAAATCTGCACCTCAAAGATTCGGTTGAGAAACGGGACTTCGGCTTGCGCTTGATACACGCTGCGGTACGAATCGCGGAATTGGATGAAGGGCGGAAACACCTCTTTGAGCGGCTTGCCGTTCACGTCTTCGTCGTTAAGCTGCATCGTCTTTCGCGCGGCAGGGTTGAGAGCAACCACGGTGTTCTCAGTATCCAGTACGAGGATCGCCGTATCCATCGTATTGATGATCGATTCGTAAGCGATTGGGACGATGTGCGTGAAGCTGTAACGCAAGAGCGCCAGCGCATAAAAAGCAACGGATACCGATACGCCCAACCCGTTGAAGTTGATCCATACGCCCATCTCTTCCCGAAAGAGGTTTGGGGATGAGATGAGACTCCCCAAGAATAAACCGATCACGAAGAGCACCGCTTGTGATCGATAAGGCGGCATCGCTCTCATACCACCCCAGAACAAATAGAACATCGCTAACAACACGATCATCTGAAAATAGAAGGCGTGGAAGAGAAACCAATTGGACATGATCGAGTAGTCGGCGGTAATCGCGCCGTAGGGCGCAATCGTAATCGAGGAGAACCACCAGTCTATGGGCGCGAACAACGCAAAAAAGGCGCTGATATTCGGAAAGATAAAGGCAGCATGCATCAGGTGAGTCCAACGCGCCTCACTTGCGCCGCTGTAGATCAAAGCGAAGCGCAGGGTGAGCGGAGCAAGGAAAGCATTTATGACAAAACGAAGTCTTAGAAGCAGGAAGGTAAGGTCTTCAATCTGAGAGACTGCAATCGCAACATACGCCATCAGAAGAAGCGTTTGAAGCGTGCTTTGCAAAAGGAAAATGCTGCGCGTCGATTTGTGATCTTGGCGCGTATACGTAAAGTAGATCGTCCAAATCGAAACTGAACAAGCAACGCCAAGTGTGCCTAAATACAGCAGCGACAGCGTGAGGTCAAGGAACATTCCCCATTACGCCCTTCAGGTATTATTAGGTAGAAAACATCTCCGATACATCCTATTGTAGGTGCGAATTGATGCGAAACTTCACAATTAATGACATAAAAAACGAAAATTTCGTGAAATTTCGCTCAGATTTCTAGGTGACTAATTTTAGTGCATTGAGGATCACTGCGCGATAGTTGCCATCTCAATGGTAAACATTGATGTGTATTCCAGCGGCGTATCCGTCTTAGGGCGAACGCATCAAATTTCTGTTGAAGTCATGACGGATTAATGTGGTTCTGTAGGGACGCGCTTCTGCGCGCCCGTCACCCCGGACGGCTTTGATGCGTTTGCCCTAGTATCCGTGTGACCCTGCCTTTACAGGTGGGTGCTCATGCGCTACACTAATGACCCTATGATCGTATTAGGTTGTTGGTTGACTGCTCAAACCGGCTTTGCGCGGCGGAGCCTCCGAATCGTGTCAGGTCCTAGCGGAAGCAGCACTAAGGGGTCACTCCGGGTGCCGCAGATCCCCGGTTTGAGCAGTGAGCCAACAACCTTTTGATTCTGCGGATAAGTGATGCGTGACGCGACCGCCCCGCCTGCCTTACGACGATCCGCCGTCCGCCGCCTCGACGCGCCCGCGCCCACTGCGCCCTGCTCCCCCGCGTGATCCGACGCGCTGGCTGCTGGTGCTGGCGTTCACATTTGCGACTGCCTCTACCGTACTGCTGATCGGTCTGCTCACACTGCTCAGTGGGTCAGCACCACCGACTCCGATCACGCTGGTGATCGACGGCGCGGCGATTCCGCTCTCCACCTATGCGCAAACGGTTGGGGACGCGCTGCGCACGGTAAATCTTGATCCCAGTATCGGTGACGCCGTTGATCCTCCCTCAGATACCCTGATTCAACCCAATCTGATCATCCGTATGGAACGCGCGCGCAGTGTCACGCTGGTGGTGGATGGCGATGCGCGCATTCTATGGACAGCGCTCACCGCGCCGTCGGATATTCTGGCGCTGGCAGGCGTGACGCTGATGCAGGGCGACCGTGTAATCATTGATGGCACACCCATCGATCCGCAAGCGGTCGGCGCATATCCCGTCCCTGCGTCGCAGATCAGCGTGCGGCACGTCGTGCCAATCACGGTGCAAATCGATGATGAGCTTCCCCGCAATTTAGAAACGACGCGGGATACCGTAGGCGAAGCGCTGTACGATGCCGGAATTTCGGTGTATGTCGCGGATACCGTCTCGGTTGACCTGAATGCCTCGGTTTACCCCGGCATGGCGATCACGATTCAGCGCGCGCGCCCGGTGACGGTGTTAGCGGACGGTCAAACCGTGCGCGCCCGCGCCCAAGGCGAAACGGTCGCCGATGCGCTGGCGGAGGCAGGGATCGCGCTCGTCGGACTCGACTATACGATTCCGCCGCTGGATACCCGCCTGATCCCCGGCATGTCGATCCGCGTAATCCGCGTGCGCGAAGATTTTGAAACGCAAACGGTGACGATCCCCTACGAGACGGTGTATCAAGCCGACGCAGCGCTCGAACTCGATCAGGTGCGGGTGCTTCAGAACGGCGTTGAAGGCGTGGAGACGACGCGCATCCGTGTTCGCTACGAAAACGACATCGCTATCAGCCGCGAAATCGACTCGGTTGAGATGACGACGGCGATGCAGAATCATGTCATCGGCTATGGCACAAACGTCGTGATCCGCTCGATTGATACACCTACGGGACCTGTGCAGTATTATCGCGTGCTGCGTGTATACGCGACGAGCTATCACCCGGCGGCGCTTGGCGGCGATTCGACGACAGCAACCGGAGCGCATCTTGAGCACGGGATCATCGGCGCAAACCCGAATTTGCTGCCGTATCACACGCAGATTTATGTGCCGGGGTACGGTGTCGGTTCGATTGAGGATACCGGCGGGGCGCGCAGCAGCATCTACTGGATCGATCTCGGTTACAGTGACGCGGATTGGGTATCGTGGTCACGCTATGTCGATATTTATCTGCTTACGCCTGTTCCGGCTGACCTCGACCCGATCCTGCCCGCATGGACTCCAATGGCGGGCAGACCGGATAGCTAAGCGGAAAGCATCTCCACCGCAGAGGATGCACAGGTAGATCTTTTATGCATTTTCTTTACCTCCCCCTAACCCCCTCCACTTCGTAGAGGGGGAATCCTTGTGAGCGAGACTCCCCTCCTTGCGTAAGCGGGGAGGGGTGATTACGATCACACTACGGTTGATGTCTTAACGGTCGCTGCGGAGTTCCGCGATTGCGTCACAGGCGGGGCATGTCCCGTCCGGGCGAATGATCGCAAAACCACCCTGCGGATCGCCTTCGACAAAGCGCGTATAGTTCACGTTAAAGACGGTGATCAGGTCAACACTGCCCGTCGTCGCGGCATAGCTGATCGCGTCGCGCAGCCATGTCGCTTGTTCCGCGACGCTGGTATTTTGTCCCCACGCAAACCCGTCGGGAAGCTGACCATAACCATCAGGCGACAAGTATCCCATCTCGCTGAAGCACAGCCGCTCAACGCCGCCGCCCAATTGGAACGGATACAGCGCGCGTTCGATCATGTACGGCAGATAATACGTCGGGTATTCCCCGCGAGGATCACCGCCGCGCGATGTGGGCGGCAGAATACCTTCGTTGTAGTGGATGCCGATGCAGTCGCTGTATGTGCCAGCCCCCGCTGTCGCCATGCCCGCATAGTAGCGGTCATCGTTCCACACCGCATCTAAGCCGAACGCACCTTCCGCACCGGTCGGAGCAGGCGCACCTGTGATCACGCGGATCGATGGATCGACCGCTTTGATCGCTTCGTAGCTTTGGCGCAGCAAATCGACATAATCCGCCGGATTGATCGACCCGTTGGGCCATTCGCGGTCGAGGTTCATTTCGTTCCAGATTTGGATCGCGTCCGGCTGGAGTTCGGCAAGCTGACCGACAAACTCGGCGTAAAGCGGGAAGTACTCCGCGAAGCCGACCGCCGCCATCTCGTCTTTGCTCCCCTTGATCGACAGGAACGCGAACATGCCGTGTTCGTGCGAGAAGTTGATCCGGTCACGCGCCACGTTGAACAGGTTCGCGTCACCGATCACGTAAGGAATTTGCCACTTGATCCATGTCATCCCGGCGGCTTGCATGAGCGCAACGGCTTCTTCGTCAAAATCATCCAATTGACCGCCGACCATGACCGGCAGCGGGTTCACAACGTTCGGACGCGGGATGATAACGGGTCCTTCGGGTGTGGCAGTCGCGGGCGGCTGCGTCGGCTGACGGGTGGCGACGCCTTCGTTGCGAACTTGAATATCGCTGACTTCCGACATCGCGCTGAATCCGCTGTTCAGGAAGACGACGACGCGCAAACGATATACACCATCCGGAAACATGGTGGTATCCCACTGACCGAGAACACCTGAATCGTCAAAGTTGGTCTGGTTGAGCGTGATCGGCGTCCAGATCGCGTCTGTACCGGGCATGTCGGTCACTTCAAGAATATACGAGCGGCGGTCAGGGTGTTCGACCGTGCCGAAAACATCAACGACGCCGCTCACAAGGAACTGCGCGGGCGGGTAGTCGATGCGGACGCCTTCGGCTTCTTGCGCGATGACAGGCAGCGCGATCAACAAGAAGAGGGCGAGGAAAGGCAAACGTTTAAGCATTTTGGAAAATCTCCATAGCTTGCAGGACTGCGCAAGTTTTATCGCAAAGCGGCGCGCGCGCAAAGGGGAACGGCGGAAAAACGGCGGGTGATGAGGGGGACAGGGCATGCCCTGTCCCAACATACGAATGACGATTTACGGGCAAGAACCCTTCTGCAGGACGTATTCCACCGTGCGCACATTATCACCCCGGTTGTTTTCGGGGATTTGACCGCTCGGATCAATGGTCAGCGTAATACGATGTGTATCGTTGTACCATGTGCTGACCGTCAGCGGCATGTTCACGCGGAAGGTTTGACCGGGCAGCAGGATCGGGAAGCCGCCAGTCGTCGTCGCCTGAACGCTGCCATCAGCGGCGCGGACATCGCTCAAGGATACCGTACCGGAAGCAATCGTTTGAGTCGAGCCGAGGTTGGCGACATCGAAGCCGACGTTGAACGTTTGGGCGCAGGTCGGCGTCCCCGGTTCAAGCACGACGATACCCGCGACGAGGTTCGCCTGTGATGCAGAAGTCGGAACGGCGGTCGGCGGGATCGGCGTTGCGGTGGCGGGGCGCGGCGGCGGCTGAACGCGCGGCAGCACGGCGAGGTTGCCCGACACGGTGATCACGGTCGGGGACATCCAGCCAAGCTGACCAGTGGCAAGCTGCACCTGATACCAGCCCGAACCCTGATTACTGATACCGACGAGGAGCACCTGCTGCCCCTGTGTCAGCGTGGCGATGATCATGTAATCGGTGCTGTCACCTTGACGCACGTTCGCCTGAGCGCCAGTAACCGTGCCGCGCGGGGTCGGGTCTTCGGTGGGTGTCGCCGGGATAGCGGTGGGGACGACGACGACGGGCGGCTGCGTTTCAACAATCACGACGGGCGGCTGTTCTCCGCTGGTGACATCAACCCAAGGCGGCGGGTTGTTTTCGACGCGGATCGGACCATGATCGACGACGACAGGCTGCTGCCCCGCGCCGAGGTTGATCGTCAGGCGGAGTTCATACAGACCATCGTCAATGATCGTGGTATCCCAAACGGCGAGGACATCATCCTGCACGGCGGTAGTCGAAGGCAGTGCCGCCGGGAAGAACGCTTGATCAAGGCGCTGGGTCAGATCATCGTTCATTGGGCGCACGGAGACGAAATAGCTCCGCATGTTCGGCAGATTGGCAGAGCCGCGAATTTCAACTTCCGCTCCGCGCACGACGTACACGCGCGGGGGCCAACTAATATTGGCATTCGGGTCTGCTGGGGTCTGCGCCAACGCGGGAACTACCCCAACGACCAATGTCAGCAGCACGAACAGCAAAACAAAACGTACATGGGTACGGGTCATGCTCATGTCCTTTCTCGGAGAAAAGAAAAAACAGCAGGTCAGTCTCGATTGTACCGAACAAACGGGAAGGTTAACATGCGTCACATGCGACGAATGGATGACGGCTTGCCAACGACTCGATTAGAGGGGGTGCGTGTTTGCTCAATCCCGCTCAAGCAGCCAACGGGTGAGCCGCAGCGAAACCAGCGTAATTCCGATCGGGAGCAGCGCCGGGATCAGTAACTCGATCAGCAGGGTGTACCCCACGCCGAGCGGGATCATGCGGGCGGCGTTGATCAGCCCAAAATAGGCGAGTATTAGCAGCAGCGTCGAAACGAATGCGGCGGATCGTGTGTTGTTCACCGCACCCATGAGCATTCCCAATGCGGCAGTCATCATCGTTTCTAAGAACAGCCGAACCGTGAACACGATCAGCGCGACCATGACGACCACGCCGACGATCAACGGGTTGGCGATGTTGTGCAGCAGCGCGTGATACAGGATGAGCAGGAGCGGGATGCTCGTCATCAAGTTAAGTAACACGACGAGATTCAGGTCTTCGATGTAGCGCCAGATCGACGCCGCGCCTTTGCTCAACAAAACTTCACGAAAAGGCAGCGGCGCAGCGCGTAATAGGCTCAGGGTGTTGTTACGCTGCTCACTGTTGACGGCAGCAGACGCGAAGCGCGCCACGTTTGCCAATGTGCGCGCATAAAGATACCCACCGATGGGCAGCATGACCAGCGACACCGTCACGGTTGGCACGATCAGCATAAACATGATGGGAATAATCACCGTCACGCCGATGATCACGCACAAAAGCAGAGTCAATTCGCCCAATGCGGTTAAATCTGGCGTGAAGGTTTTCCAATACGCGCCGAGATGCCGCCGCGCAATCGGATGCGAACGCCGCGCCCAACGGGGCAGCGCTTTGTCGATTTCCTCAAATGAAAACTCGACAAGCTGACCAAAGCCGGCGGGTGTCACGCGGTCGCGCACGGCGGGCGGTGTAGACGTATCGGCATTCAACACGGGGCAGCACTCCACTGATGGTTATCAAGATTATAGTGTTTTAATGCCGAAAAGGTTCATCTATGAATCGGTTTTTCCTCTCCATCACATGCGATAGTTCACGGGACGACACTTTTGCCCCCTCTCCATCGCAAGCGATAGAGAGGATGTTAGACATGATTCATTGTTGCATACTCGGTTAAATGCACAATACTTAATTCTATCTCAATTATACGTGCACAAACCCCGACATAAACCGACATAAATTTCGCCAGCATGCGCGCGAATCAATTAATACGCAATCGTCGGATCGTTGTACAGCATCGGCGCATCCCGGCTGATCACTATCCGCCCCTCGTCGTGGTCGGCGCTGAGCGTGCCGCGCTGAATGACCTCCGCCGTGAGCAGGTCGCGCACCGACCGATCCAGCCATGTCACCGTCAATTCGCCCTTCAAATAGGGGCGCGTGAGCGGGAACGCATCGCCAAACCCCTCAAGCAGGTAGCGTGGCGCGCATACCCGGTACGTCTCCCCCGGCGGCAGTTCGAGATGGATCGTTAAGTCCGCATCGAGACTCCAACGGAAGCCGCTCGGATGAAACATGACGCACTTCTTGGCGACATCAATCCGCGATGACCACACGGCATACTCAAGAATTTGGCGGATGTGCGCGGCGGTGAGTTCAACGATCACCGCTTGATCGGGGAATGGCATCACCAGCGCGAGGTCGCCTTCGGTCACGCCCCCTTTGGAGAGGCTTTCGCGCGCCAACCCATACGTGAGTGCCAAGTCCGCGCCGCTCTGTCCGCGCATCGCGTCGGTGATCAAGCGCATGAGCGCGGTCGAGCGCGTCGATTTGCCTTCGAGCGGAAAACCCGTTTCAGCGTGGGCGAGTTTCTTTCCGTCAAACAGGGATGGCGGCGGTGAGTAATCGTCCCGTACTTTTGACTCATCCACGTCGATCAGCGTGTAACGGACATCGGTCACACGCCCATCATCACGGATGCTCACATCGACCAGCGGCAGGTAATAGGCGTTCTGCCCGCCGTACACGAGATGCGTTTGATGCGTCCCCCACTCGGCAGCGAAGTGAGCGAGGTTGTGCGTGTGCGACCCTAAAATGAGGTCAAATTCCGGGTGGACGAGTTCGGCGCGGTCGAAGTTGATCCCGCAGTGGCTCAAGACGATCACGATGAAATTCAACTGCGGGTACTGCGCCTTGACCGTCCGCACCTGCTCAAGCAGCAGATCGCGCGGGTGTTCCGGTCGGAGTGCGGCGGGGGTCGGGAAACCGCGCCGCTTGTGATACTCCAGTTCGTGCGCGATTGACGGGGTGATCGCGCTCAAGAGCAGGATCGGCTTGCCGCCCCACAGCGCAATCGCGCCGCCGTCGAGACTCGGATGGGTCATGTTCGCGCACAAGATCGGGAACTGAGCAGCCAACCGCCAATCTGTGATCCAATCCCTATATGACTTTGGTGGGTCTTTGCGCCATAGATGTTCGGCAAGCTGGCGGGTGATTGTAGCCGCCCTCGGATCGTCACGGTCAAGTGTCTCACGAAGGGCGCGCAAATCCCGTTCACCCGCTTCGAGCGCGTCCAGATCGTTGTAATCAAACTCGTGATTGCCGAGCGCGCCGACAAGGACACCCATGTTTCGTAGTCTCCGAATCGCGATGCGCGCCCCGTCGATGTCTGCCCCACCTTCGACCATATCCCCCAACGCGAGCAGCGCGTCAATCGCGTAGTGCTGCTTGAGCGCATTAGCGATCTGCTCCATCCGGATGATGCGCTTAACTTTCCCGTGTACGTCCCCAATGGCGATTAGGCGCAGCGCTCCGGCGGGTTTGGGTATATCCGGCGAAAATGTGTTTTCTTCACTCACATCGACCGGGAGGCGCTCAAACGGGCGCGAGTTCCACCGCTGCGGCGTGATTGCCTCTGTGCGCGGCGGATCAGCGGGCGGCGCGGGAAGCAGCACGAGCGGCGCACCGAGTATGTCCTGCTCGCGGCGGTAGAGTTCAACGTCTAACGCATCAGTCGTTGTACCGAGAAATTCTTGTACATCGTATTCACTCGACTCGCGGACTTCGCTTGCCCAGTTGACGGCGCGCATCAGGAAGTGCATCCGTTTGCGGCGGTAGAGGATCTGCAGGCGAACGGGGTTACTCAACCACGCGGCGATCTTCTCTTGGCGCAGGCGCATCATCTGCGCCAAATCTTCCCGCCCGATGCTTTGAAAATAAGCGGTCATGCGCGGGCAGTAGTGATCGCGCTGGAGGCTCAAGAAGCGGCGGAAGACTTCAATCCCGAATGCTTCTTGATCGTCATACGCGAAGAAGAACGCCTCAAACAAGAAGTTCTCTTGCAGGTCATCAATGTTGAGCGATTCGAGCCGCAGCGTTGAGGCGTCGCGCTCAAACTGGATCGCTATCGATTCGGGGACGATATTCGCTCCCGTCCAGTCGATCAAGCGCATGCTGTCGAAGTCGAGGACGAACGGCGCGCGGGTGTCGCGGTCGAAGAAGATATTCCAATCGCACAGGTCTTTGTGGAGCACGCCGCATTCGTCCATAAACGCGCACACGTCGATCAGCGTGCGCAGCGCGTCATCACTTTCGAGCGGGTTGGGTGCGTCCTTCTGTTTGGCGATATCGCTCAGGTGGATCAAGTTGGGGCGGTAGCGGCTGATCACGATGCACTCATCGTCATCTTCGTAGGCGTAAATCACCTGCTCGATGTTCGGATGCCTGTCGAGTCGGCGCATCGCTTCGGCAATCGCATACGGACGCGCACGAAACGGATTCACTTCGCGGCGTTCCTTCGCTAACCGGACGACATGCACCCGATCCGCTAGCAGATAAACATCATTGTTCATGCCGTGCGTCAGGTTTTCCGCCCAGAGATCAGGGCGGGTGCGCAGCGTTTTTAGCTCCGCGAGTGTGAGCAGGGTCGGGTTCGTGCCGAATTCGCGCATGACTTCTCCGTATGGGGGGAGGATTTCGCCAATGAGATCATGCGTATGATTGCGCGTTTTTGCGAGTTTGACACGTCCCGAATTCGGGGAGGGCGCGTCGTGACGCGCCCCGACTAGCTTACCGGAACAACTCGCGCACGACGATATTCCGCTGCACTTCGCTCGTGCCTTCGTAAATCTGGTACACCTTGACATCGCGCATCAGCTTCTCGACTGGGTATTCCTTCATGTAGCCGTACCCGCCGAACACCTGCACCGCATCGACGGTCACGCGCATCGCCATATCTGCCGCAAAAGCTTTTGCGGACGCGACCACGCGCGGATTCGAAATACCGTGATCGACCATCCATGCAGCTTGCCACGCGAGAAGGCGCGCCGCTTCGATCTGAATCGCCATATCCGCGATTTTGTGACCGATTGCCTGATGCTGCCAGATCGGCTGACCAAATGTTTCGCGCGTCTTGGCATACTTGACCGATTCTTCCAGTGCGCGCCGCGCCACACCGATCGCGCCGGAGGCGACACCGGGGCGGCTGTGATCAAACACCATCATCGCCAGCATGAATCCCTGACCTTCTTCACCGATGCGGTTTTCGGCGGGGACTTCGACATTTTCAAAGACGATTTCGGCGGTATCGGCGGCACGCTGACCGAGTTTATCAAAGTGCTTGCTGATGGTGATGCCGGGGGTGTCACGCTCGACGAGGAAGCACGAGATTCCTTTATGCTTGGCGGCGGGATTCGTCACGGCGAACACGGTATAGAAGTTCGAAAAGTTCACGTTGCTGATGAACATCTTGCTGCCGTTGATGATGTATTTCCCGTTCACCCGTTCGGCGCGGGTCTGCATTCCGACAACGTTTGAACCCGCGCCCGGTTCGGTCACGCAGTATGCGGCGAGATGACCCTTATCGACCATGCGCTCACCGAGCCATAACTGCTTCTGTGCTTCCGTCCCGCCGATCAAGATCGGCAGTGAGGACAGGTTGTTCACACTCATCGCCGTGCTGATGCCAGAGCATCCATACGCCAATTCTTCGTTGACGAGGCATTCTTCAAAGACGGTTGCGCCCGGTCCGCCGTATTCCAGCGGGATATTCAGGTTGACCAAACCGAGTTCGCGCCCTTTATTAACGACATCTATCGGAAATTCGGCGGTTTGGTCGTAATGTTCGGCAACGGGGATGATTTCCTTTTCGGCAAAATCCCGCGCCATCTTTTGCAGCATCTTTTGTTCATCGGTCAGTTCAAAGCTGACACCGGGCATCACTTTATCGACCATGAGGTATCCTCTCAAAAGGCTATTTTGATCTGTCGCTGCCGATTATAACGTTCCCGTCCACCGTTCCGCGAAAATTAATCAAATGCGCGTTTACGCATACGTAGGGACTATCGGACTATATTAGCCGCGTCAAAACATGACCATCGTTTACGCATTTTGGCGCTACCGTCCGCTATCATGCAGCTAAATACAACGCGCGTTCTGCGTTACCGCCTTGACATTCTCGTTTAGAACGCGCGAAATGACCATGAAAGGGGACTCGCCCAAATGACGATCTTACACGATCAGGACAGCAGCAAAACGCGCAGACAACTCGGTATGACGAGTCCACTGAAGCTACCGCCTCCTGTTCAAGAAGCGTCCGATTTACCCGCTACCGCCCCCATCGAAAGCGGCATCCCTTGGGTGATCGAGCTTCGCATCGTGGGGACATCGGAGATCTTTGCGACGAAAGTGCGCGACTCGCTGTTAATCGGCAGAGTCGATTACGAGCGAAGCGTATATCCTGACATTGATTTAAATAACTACGGCGGCGCGGTGTTAGGTGTCAGCCGCCGCCATGCGGTGATCACGGTGAATGATACCCGCCTCGAAATTGAAGACTTGGGCAGCACAAACGGCACGCGAGTGAATGGTATTCTGCTCGCGCCGAGGAAGCCGCATCCCCTGTATCACGGCGACGAAGTGATGTTCGGCGGGCTACAGCTTCAAATTCAGTTTACGGTCGTGCCGCCAGAAGCGGACAAACCGAAAACCGCACCGCTCATCGAACCCGCGACGATGAACGTAGACGGCAAAGGGCGTACCGTGCTCTTGATCGAAGATGATGCGGATACGGCGGATGTGTTCCGCGCTGCGCTAGAAAAGAGTCGCTTCAAGGTGACACATGTACGCACGGTGACACAAGGTTTGGGGCTGTGCTTCTATCACCTACCGGATGCGATTGTCCTCAACATGATGACGAGTGACATGAATGGGCTTGATCTGGTGCGCTATGTGCGCAAACAAGACCCGAACCACGATATCGCGGTGATCGCGCTCAGTCCGGCGGTCGGTGGATACCACAAGAATCTCGCCTATCAAGCGGGAGCAGATGCGTTCCTGCCAACACCCGTTGGCGTTCAGGAACTGCTTGGCGCGCTTGCCGAAGCGATTGCCTAATCCTCGTCGTTTTTTATCCCCCTCGCCACTGCATAACCGCGAGGGGATCAACTCCGAATCTCGTGTACGCCTGCTTAATGCTTCTGTTAGCAAAGTGCAATCTAACAAATTTGCATCATTGCACGACAACGTGAGTGAAGCATGTTATAGTCATGGATGAGGTGCCCACCAGCGGGATGCTCTTTCACCATGACAACTCAGCCGACTCCAGAAAAATCCCTGCGCGATCTCCTTGAAGAAGCGCGCACTTACCAACGCACCGCCGACTACGACCAAGCGATTTCACTGCTCGATGCGATCAGTATGCGCGCACTTGAGGCAGGTGATATGCGCTTGCTGACCGAAGCACGCACGCAGCGAGGGTTTGCACTCTTTCAGCAGGGGAACTATACAGGCGCGGCGACCGCTGCGCTTGAAGCCTTTGACGACCCTGCTGCCCAACCCCTCACCATCACCGAAGTGATGCGCTTGCATCAGTTGGTTGGCATGACCTTCCGCCAGCTTGGTGATCTGCCCACCGGAATCGAACATTATTTTCACATGCTTGACTTGGCGCGGGAAGCGGCTGATCGCAGCCAAGAGGCGCGAGCACTGCACGGAATCGCCAGCATTCAAAACCTGATGCATGATGTTCCCGCCGCGCTGGAGCATTGTTATCAAGCGCTGGATATTTATCGCACCATCGAGGATCGCTATGGGCAAGCGATCGTGCTGACCAATATTTCCTCGCTGTACACCTCATTGGAAGATGGACCGGCGGCAGTCGAAACGGCGCTGCAAGCGCGTGAGCTGTACTTTCAAATCGGCGCAGACGATTATCCGGTTGCAGATTCCGGGGCGTTGTTGAGCCTTGCGCGCGCGCACTTCGCCAACGGCGATCACGAGGCAGCGCTGCGCGTGCTGACCGAAACGGAAACGATGACTGCCCGCTATTCGATTGAGCCGATCCGCACGGAAGCGATCCTGCTTCGGGCAGACATCGACGGAGCGCGGGGAGACATCGGCGCGGCGATAGCGCATTATCGTGAAGGGTTGGCGCTGGCAGAAGCGAACGGGCGCAGTACGCTCTTTTACGAGTGCTATCGCAAACTGAGCGAAGCGTATCAGGCGGTCGGAAACTTGCAGGAAGCGCTCACTGCCTACCAGCGCTTTCACCAGTTGAAAGAAACACTGTTCAACGCGGACAGCGATAACCGCCTGAAGGGGATGGAAATCCGCTACCGGACGGAGGCAGCACAGCGCGAAGCGAATTTTTACCGCGAACAAGCGGCGCATATCGCCATGCTGCGATCCCAAGAGGCGCAGACTTTTGTGCGGATCAACACGTTACGCGAAGAAATGCTGGCGGCGATCCGGCATGACCTAAAAAGCCCACTCACGTCGATTCGCATGTCGGTGTATTTGCTGCGGAAGAATGCCCCCGTCGAAACGCGCGAACGCTGGCTGGAGAACATCGACCGTCAGGTGACGCGCATGGAAAAATTCATGTCGGACGTGATGGAATTGGTCAAGCTGGAAAGCCGTCACACCGTCGAAAAACGCGAAATTTCCGCGCTAGAATTGGCGCAGACTGCGGCAAACGCCATGAGCGAACGCGCGGCGGCGAAAGACATCTCGATCACTGTGATCCCCGGTAAAGATACCCGCGTGTTAGTCGATCCTGAACGGATGATGCGCGCCCTAAACAACATTCTCGAAAATTCGATCCTGTACTCCCCCGTAAGCGCATCGGTCACGATCAGCGTGAACCGGGTTTCGGCGCTGAAAGGCGATCAGGTGCGGTTTGAAATTCGGGATACGGGTTACGGAATCAGCGAGGATGACCTACCGCAAGTCTTTGAGCCGTTCTTCCGCAGCCAGCGGGAAGAGCATGCCGGAGTCGAAGGGACGGGACTGGGCTTATCAATGGTCAAGACGATCATCGAACAGCACGAGGGCACGGTGATGATCGAAAGCAGCGTCAACCGGGGGACGGCGGTTATCCTTCTTCTCGCAGCGTTATGATACATTTGGATATGCGAATAATCATCGTTTGACGGAGAGATTCCGTTACATTCCACACTACCTGAATCCTGCCAAAAATGAATTTTCAGTCACGCCAGTCTGTTCTATCCTTATCTGAAAACAGGTGAAAAGTAACGATCATGAATTTTGCTGTGCCTGCGCACGTTCAAGAGATTGCTCAATTTGTGCGGAAGTTTATTGATTCCGAAGTGATCCCGCTGGAAAAACTGCGCCACACGCAGTTAGAGACAAACCGCGAGGATCACGATGTACTTGCGACACAAATGCGCGATGTGCAGGAAAAAGCGAAGCGCGCGGGAATTTGGGCACCGCAGCTTCCGCCAGAACTCGGCGGCATGGGGCTGACAATCTCCGAAATCGTGCCAGTGTTTGAGGCAGCAGGGCGGAGCATGTTGGGTCCAATTGCGCTCAACTGCGCCGCGCCGGACGAAGGTAATATGCACATGCTTCACTTGTTCGCTAACGCCGAGCAGGTCGAAACCTATCTGCGCCCACTGGCAGCGGGGAAAATCCGCTCCGGTTTCGCTATGACCGAACCCGCTCCCGGCGCAGGCAGCGACCCGAATATGCTGCAAACGAAGGCTGTCCGCGACGGCGACGAGTGGGTGATCAACGGGCACAAGTGGTTTACAACCGGGGCGGCGATGGCGTCGTTCCTGCTGATCATGGCGCGCACCAATCCCGATGTGCCGACCCATAAGGGCGCAACAATATTTCTCGCGCCAATCAAGTCGCCGGGGATCGAATTAGTGCGGTTGGTTCCGGTGATGGGCGAGGATGCGGCGGGCGGTCACGGCGAGATCAAGTTTCATGATCTGCGCCTGCCGCACAGCGCAATTCTGGGGAAAGAAGGCGAAGGCTTCGCGCTGACACAGGCGCGTTTAGCTCCCGCCCGCTTAACTCACTGTATGCGCTGGACGGGCATCGCACAACGGGCGATGGAAATTGCAGCGGAGTACGCAACCAAGCGCGAAGCCTTTGGCAAGACGTTGAGCGAGCATCAATCGATGCAGTGGATGTTGGCAGACAGCAAGATTGAACTCCAAGCGGCGCGGCTGTTGGTGCAGCAGGCGGCATGGCTGCTCGAACAAGGCGGTCAGGCGCGCACCGAAACCAGCATTGCGAAGGTATTCGTTGCGGAAACGGTCAACCGTGTGATTGACCGTGCGATCCAGATTTGCGGCGGCATGGGGATCAGCCGCGATCTCCCCTTGAGCGAATGGTACGAATCAGCGCGCGCGTTCCGTATTTACGACGGCGCGAGCGAAGTTCACCGGATGGTAATCGCGCGGTCGGTGATCAAGGAATACGGCGTGCAGTAGCGGGTAAACCGCTGAGAACGCGCAAAACAAGGGAGTTAAAGCGAAGGCTGGTCTTTCGCGCGTCAAATTTTGTGGCGGTATGTTTGGGAGAAAGATTTCAGCAAGAGAGGATTTTTTATGCCAACCTTTTATCATGACGGAGCAGAACTGTACTACGAGTTGAGCGGAACAGGCGCGCCGCTCGTCTTGATCTGCGGGTTCAGCGGACACAGCAATGATGTTTCGATGATGACCGTCCGCCGAATGCTGTCCGAGTCGTACCGGGTGTTATGCGTGGATAATCGCGGCGCGGGACAAACGCGCATCAACGAAAGTACACCGGTTTCGTTGGAAATCATGGTTGAAGACATCGCCGCCGTGATGACGCACGTCGGCATGGAATGGGCGCACCTGCTCGGCGTTTCGATGGGCGGTGCAATCGCGCAAGAATTCTCACTGCGCTACCCTGAGCGTACCTTGAGCCAAATCATCGCGGTATCACTAGCGTACAACCCGCCGAACAGCCGCGCAACCTTCTTGTTAGAAACGATCCGCTTGATGCGTGATATGCAGCTTCCACAGACACTGCTCACACGTATGACGGCTGTGCTGCTGTTAGGCGAAAAAGAATTCGAGAACGAAGCGCTGATGCAGGCATGGTTGAGTGCCCCGCCTGATCCGCTTCAGCAAACGCGGCTCGGCTATGAGAAGCAGGGGAAAGCGCTTGAGAATCTCGACTTGCGCGAACGCTTGAGAACCGCCACCGTGCCGACACTGGTGATGAGCAGTTACGAAGACCCACTTGTGCCGCAGCACTATCAGGACGAGATCGCGGCATTGATCCCCGGCGCGCAAATCAAGAAATATCCGGGCGGACATCTCTTTATGGCGCTGCCGATGTACGGCGCGCAGTTCCTAGAAGATGTGAAGGCGTTCCACGCACAGGTGAATGCCAAGCAGGTCAAAGAACTATCACCGGGGACAAACATTTAACTGAGACGCGATTCCGAACGCGAATGGGACGCCGCATGCGGCGTCCTTTTCAACACAGGGCATTCCCTGTTCCTACGCACGTTCGTACTGCCGCATTTTCTCGTCCATGATTGCGCGCCCTTCGTCGAGCGTTTTTGCAAACGCGAAGTGCGCCAGTTTTTCGCGGTCAATCGTGAGCGCGGCGTTATAAACGGTGCGGATCATCGGGCTTGCGCCGATGACCACAATCGGACCTGTTCCACCTTCGCCCATTTGAAACATTTTCTTCGCGTACCCAAACACGGTCGGGTTGAAGATCGATCCGCCGGGGATGTTCGCGCCCGCCGTCAGATCTAGGATCGCGCCAATGGTGTGGGTTGCGCGGTCGGTGACGCTTTTAATCTTTTCCAGCATGCTGAACAGTTGAGTCCACGTCCAAGGATCACTGATTTCGCACAGCATGACCGTTTTTTCGTCGTTATCCCAATACAGCTCAATCGCCACAATCTTGTACCCCCATCCACGTTGATATAGAGAATACGTGTGAAAACTGATACCTGTTTCAACATTGGATAAACGGGTGATGAGCGAATTGGGAAAACCCCCATATAATGAGGGTATTGCACACGGCTTTCCAAGTTGGACAGGATCGCTATGTACGCCCGTAGAATAAGCAGTTTGAACCTGATCGGTCTGCTCCTGCTGATTATGTTTTTCGGTTTTGTGGCGCTGGTTGGCATCGGCACAAGAGGTTGGGCTGCCGGAATTTTGGGCGTGGGGATTACCGCATTCTTACTTGTGCAGCTCATGACGAGCTTCCGCTACGGCATCCGCAGTCCGACTCCTTATGAGTGGTTCAAAATGTGGATGTGCGTGCGCCCGGTGCTTTTCGGCGTGATTGGCGTCGCGGTTTTTTGGACTGCCGCAGTCAGACCTTCGGGAGATGCGGCGTTTAACCCAGACGCGCCAACCCTCGTGGTACTCGTTCCGCTGGCGATCCTGTGGTCGGCACTGCTGATTTACCTAATCTTCCGTGCCCCATTGCGACGGGAATCGGATGCGCAGTATAAGCGGCGGATCGGGTATCGGGGCTAATCCTGTAAAACAATCCACTGCCCGATCAAACCAGCGACTTGATCGGACAGCGAACAGACGTGGCTTGTTTTATGTCTTGGGCTGAGAACGTCGGGCGCGGCGTACAATCAACCACAGTGGGACTCCGAACACGAGCAGCAGCGGCAGTGCGAAGATCACAAAGCCGATGAATAGATCGATGATGCCTTGCAGCACTTGAAGGAGCGCTACAAACGCGTTTTGCGCGGTGACGAGCGGTTGCCATGTGGGACTGTCGGCTTGGATTGGGGCAGGTGTCCTGTGAAGGGTCACGTTGATTGCTGAAAACGCGGCGGACTGCTCATAATACTGCATTTGTCCACGAATACGCTCGATCTCACCACGAATACGCACCAATTCGCCGTAGACCGCCAGCACATCCTGTGTATCGTCCGCTTCATCCATGATGATTTGAAGCTGTTCTTCCGCCGCCGTCAAGTTGGTCAGTTGGCTGGTGAGATCGACGTACTGCTGCGTCACATCTTCGCCGGTGATCGTTTCGCTGTCGACCGAACCGACTCCGGTACGGATGATGGCAAGTACTTCGTCAAAGCGTTCGGCAGGTACGCGGATCGTGATGGTGGCTGAAGCGATTTCGCTGTTGGCAGCGCTCGCACGCTGGGCATTAGAGGAGACGACCCAACCGCCATATTCCACCGACAGCGCCCGAATGCGATCAAGATGCCCGGCAACATCCTCCAGCGTGATCGTCAGCGTGGCGTTGCGGATGACCATGCGCTCTTGGGGTTGAGGTTGAGTCCGTGAACTGGGCGCAGCCGCAGTCGCTGCCATTGAGGGAGTCGCCGCATAAACTATACCGCCGCTCATACCGTCGGCGATTTGCGCCGATCCCGCCGCTTGGGGAGGCGCTTGCGAATACGAGGCGCAGCTTGCGATCACGAGCAAGAGCAGCACAAAAATGCACAACGAGAGCAAAACTCGACGAGACATGATGCACGCACCTTTCTGCTTAAGCTAGCAGCTCTGTTGTTGTGCTGCCTAGACGCTGCGACGGTGTGCGCAGTTCCAACTTTATCCGCCCGCTGCGGCATCCTTTCCCGCGTTGCTGTGTCGCAGTTTGAACGCTAAGTCGGTGGCGAGATTTTTCATCACCGTGAAACCGAGCGCCGTATCTGCGCGGCACAACTCCAAAAACGCCGTCCGATTGATCGCGTGAACAACCGTCGCGTTTTGATCCGCCGCGACCGAGGCTGAACGCGCGCCGTGATCTAAAAGGGCGACTTCCCCAAACACCTGCCCTTGTCCCAAATACAGCACCGGATGAAAGGCGTTATCGCCGTTGATCCGTCCGATCACTACTTGACCGGAAGCGATCACATACATACTGTCGCCCGGTGCGCCTTGCTGGATGATCAGCGCGCCTTCATCGTAGGTCTCGCGCTGGCTGATTTCCGCAATCCGCACAAGCTGCGCCTCATTGAGATCGTGAAAAAGCTCAATGCTTTTCAGGACGCGAATGAGATCATGATCCATAACAGACTCTCCACATCGACGGGATTTCTAACGCGATTCTATGCCGGATATGAGGGATTTGCACATTGAGATCAGGGTTAAATCTAATGCGGTGTTTACGCGTTTCGCATATTATGGAATGTAGCCTCTCTACCTGTCGCCGTAAAGTCGGCTTGAGGACGGGATAACAATGACTAAACATGTACAAATGAACATCGACCGGTTGACCGACATGGACGATGAACTCCTTGAAGCCGCGATGTTTGATCCGGAAATGGATCATGATGTGCCGGGTGGCGAGGATGAAGACGAACTCGACGATTCGGATTTTGCCGACATTCCTGATGAAGTGCCGATTCTGCCTCTACGCGGAGTCGTGGTCTTTCCGTATACGGTGATCCCGCTCACGGTGGGACAACCGCGCAGTATTAAGCTGGTGGATGAAGCGATGTCAGGCAGTCGCTTGATTGGCTTAATGACCAGCAAAGATGCCGAAATTGAATCACCAACGCCGGATCAGATTTATGGCGTGGGTACCTTGGCATCGATTCAGCGCCTTTTCCGTGCGCCTGATGGCACGATCCGTATGCTTGTTCAGGGTCTTCAGCGCATCGAAGCGGTTGAATTCACCAGTTCCGAGCCGTATCTGCGCGCGCGTATTAAGCCCGTGCCGGAAACCGTCGAGCGCTCGCTTGAAGTAGAAGCGCTTGTGCGCAACGTGACACAGCAGTTCCAGCGGTTAGCGGAACTCGTGCCGAGCATTCCGGGTGATCTGATCCAGTCGATGCTAAACGTGGATGAGCCGCTTCAGCTTCTATACACGATTGCAACGTATGTGCGGATCGATTTGGAGGATGCTCAGGCGCTGCTGGAGATGACCAGCACGGATGCGAAACTGCGCCGCTTGATGGGGCTGTTGAGCAAAGAACTCGAAGTCTTGGAACTCGGTCGCAAGATTCAGACCGAGGCGCAAGGCGAAATGGAAAAGATGCAGCGCGAGTATTTCTTGCGCGAACAGTTGAAGGCGATTCAGCGGGAATTGGGCGAAGGCGACGAGCAAACCGTCGAAATCGAGGAATTCCGCAAGAAGATCGCTGACAGCGGGATGAGCGAAGAAGCACGCAAAGAGGCGACTCGTGAACTCGACCGCTTGGCAAAGCTGCCGACCGCCGCAGCCGAATACGGCGTGATCCGCACGTATCTCGACTGGCTGACGTCAGTACCTTGGAATCGCCGCACCGAGGATGATCTGAACATCCCCCACGCCCGCGCGGTGTTGGATGAAGATCATTATGGGCTGAAAGACATCAAGGAGCGCATCCTTGAATATTTGGCGGTACGCAAGCTCCGCATGGAACGCAGCGATACGCAGCGCAGTGAAAGCGAGCAGTACGATCAAATTCGGCGCAAGCGCGAAGGTGCAATTTTGTGCTTCGTCGGTCCGCCCGGCGTCGGTAAAACCTCGCTTGGCGCGTCGATTGCGCGGGCGATGGGACGCAAGTTCATCCGTATGAGCCTCGGCGGTGTGCGTGATGAGGCGGAAATTCGCGGTTTCCGGCGTACCTATATCGGGGCGATGCCCGGTCGCATCGTGCAAACGCTCCGCCGCGCCGAAACGCGCAACCCGATCATCATGCTTGATGAAGTCGATAAATTGGGGCGCGATTTTCGCGGTGACCCGGCGTCGGCACTGTTGGAAGTGCTCGACCCGGAGCAGAACAACGAATTCCGCGATCACTATCTCGATGTGGCGTTCGACTTGAGCGAAGTCATCTTCATCACGACGGCGAACGAACTCGATCCGATTCCGGCGCCACTGCGCGACCGCATGGAGATCATTCAACTGAGCGGGTACACCGAGCAGGAAAAGGTTGCCATCGCCACACAGTATTTGATCCGGCGGCAGGTAAAAGAAAATGGACTGCGCGATGACGAAGTTGAGTTTTTGCCGGATGCGTTGGTCTACCTGATCCAGAATTACACCCGTGAAGCGGGGGTGCGCACGCTTGAACGCGAGATCGGGCGGGCGATGCGCAAGATCGTCACGCGGATTGCCGAAGGCAAAACCGATAAGGTGATGATTGATGTGGCGACTCTGCGGGAACTGCTCGGCAAGCCGAAATTCGGCTACCGCACCGAACTCGAAGAACGCACCGACCGCGCGGGCGTAGCGACTGGCTTGGCATGGACTCCGTTCGGCGGCGATGTGCTGTTCATCGAAGCGACCCAAATGCCGGGTGGTAAGGGCTTCCAGTACACGGGCAGTTTGGGCGAAGTCATGCAAGAGAGCGCCCGTATCGCATTGAGCTACGTTCGCTCGATGGCGGTTGATCTGGGGATCAAGCCTGAGCTTTTCGAGAAGAACGATATTCATCTGCATGTGCCGAGCGGCGCACAGCCGAAAGATGGACCTTCAGCGGGCGTGACGATGGCGGTGGCGCTGGCGAGTCTGCTCACCGGGCGCGTCGTCAAGCGGAATGTCGCCATGACGGGTGAGATCACGCTGCGCGGACAAGTGCTGCCTGTGGGCGGGATCAAGGATAAAGTCCTTGCCGCACATCGGATCGGCGTGGACACGGTGATTCTGCCGAAGAAGAACGAAAACGATCTTGATGATCTACCGGAAGATGTGCGCGCAGCGCTCACGTTTATTCTGGTCGATCAGGTGTCGGACGCACTCAAGAGCGCGCTGGTAGATGGCGCTCAACCTGCGCCCGTGTACCCGCCCGCGCAGATCACGCCAAGCCCTGCCGGGACACAAATTCACTAAGAATTCACAGAGGAACGCAGGCGGCGAACCTAAAGATCGTATAGAATGGTCGTTGAGGTTCATAGAGCGTTCTCTGCATGCATGTTGGATGGGAAAAACAATGCCCAAAGTGATGATCGTCGATGATGACCGTGTGACGGTCAATCTGCTGCGCACCCTGCTGGAATTGGACGGTTTTGAGGTAGTCACGGCGGGGCGGGGTATGGATGTGCTTCCTCTGTGTGGGAAACAGCGCCCCGATGCGATCTTGATGGATTATCATCTGGCTGATATTGACGGCGTCGAAATTGTGCGCTCACTGCGCGCCCATCCCGATTTTCACAGCATTCCTGTGATCATGGCAAGTGGGCTGGATGTGGAAGACGAAGCGAAAGCAGCAGGCGTTCAAAAGTTTCTCGTGAAACCGTTTGAACCCGGCGAACTCGCGGGAATGCTTAAACAGCTCATCAAATGAAGCAGCAGGGTACTTTTCCCAAGTACCCTGTTTGTTTTTCCAAAACAGGGCATACCCCGTCCCTACAGATTGACGCGCTTCATCGCTTGTTCAGCGTAGCGCGTTCCGGCGGCGGCGTCCGGCGGAAAAATCGAATCGAGCCGCGCCAACTCGTCCGGCGAAAGCGCAACATCGAGCGCTGAGATGTTTTCCTTCAAGCGCTCCAATGAGCGCGTACCGGGAATCGGCAGGATGTGATCGCCGTGCGCGATCACCCATGCAATCGCCAACTGAGACGGCGTGATCCCTTTTTCGGATGCCATCGCCGTCACCTGATCCACCAATTCAAGGTTTCTGTAGAAGTTTTCGCCCTGAAAACGCGGGATATTTCGGCGGGTGTCGCTGGCGCTGAGGTCATCCGGCGTTTTGAACTGCCCGCTGAGAAAACCACGCCCAAGCGGGCTGTAGGCGACGAACGTTATCCCTAACTCGCGGCAGACGCTCAGATGCTCACTTTCTGGCTCACGCGACCACAGCGAGTATTCGGTTTGCAGCGCGCTGATCGGGTGGACAGCATGCGCACGGCGGATCGTGGCAGGAGCGGCTTCGCTTAAACCGATGAAGCGAACCTTCCCTTCTTTGACGAGTTCCGCCATCGCGCCGACCGTCTCTTCAATCGGCGTTTCGGAATCAACGCGGTGCTGATAATACAGGTCGATGTGATCGATATTCAGGCGCTTTAGGCTGGCATTACACGCGGCTTTGACATACGACGGTTTGCCGTTCACGCCTAACCATTCCATCGCCACATTACGCACATTGCCAAACTTGGTAGCGATGAACATTTCGCTGCGGCGCGTCCTCAGCACGCGGCTGAGTAAAATTTCGTTGTGACCTGTTCCGTACACATCCGCCGTATCAAAGAAGTTCACGCCGAGATCGATGGCTTGATGGAGCAGCGCGACATTCGCTTCGTCATCGCTTGCACCGTAAAAATCACTCATGCCCATGCAGCCTAACCCGATTCGGGAAAGACGCGCGACACTGTTACCCAGTTTGATCTGCTGCATCGATGATATCCCCCTATTGTACAACCCCTACGCGATCTTAAGTCTACGCCGCAGCTATTCACGCTGCCTATAGACCATTTCACCTTCCATTCCGCCGCGCGGATCAATATCGACGGAAACGCGTTTGTAACCGCGTGATTCGAGGAGATTCTGCGCATCTGTCGTGTCGGCACGTTGAATAGGAATGCGTTCTTCGGCGGCGATCACAAAACAATCGTCAAGCAGCCAATGGATCGAGACGATCTCCGGATTCAGACGATCAAGCAGCGCGATAATGGCAACTATTGGCACAATAATCCCTCCTACACTGGTGAAAGCGCGTTGAGGCGTGTAGACTTGCCTCCGCTTATGATCACCTATTCTAGTGGAACTCCCATGATTTCAGATCGCATCTCCGCGGGCGGTAATCTTCTCATCGATGCTGAACAAACACGCTGGCGCTTGTTGATCCACAGCGGCGGTGTGGAGCGTGTGCTGCTGGAAGTCGAGTCGGGTCAGCCGATGCGCGCAACCCCGACGTTCGCGGCAGATCGTCGACTTCCGGAGTCAACACTGCTGCCGGATCAGGTCGACCGGGTGGCAGTTGGGTGGTCATCTTCTGATGAAGCATGGCATCTGGGGCTTGTCCTCATGCCAGCGCTCGCCGCACAGCGCGGCAGCCGCTGGGTTGAGCTGGCACATTTTCCCGATCACCAAGCGGCGCTGTACGGCGAAAGTGCCGGACGTGCGGGCGAAAAACTTGCTGCGCAGCTCAACCGACCGTTTACGTTTGTACCTGCCAAGCCCGCTCCGCCGCCGCAGCCCGTCGAAATTCCTGCGCCGCCGCTGAATTACCCCCTGCCGATCAAACTCAGCGGGTGGACGCTGATCCAGCGTGCGCCTGCTCAATTTGACCTTGTGCGCGCACCGAGTTGGGGACGCGTTCGCCTGCTGCGTGTGCTGTGGTACGTGATCCTCGCGGGCGTGTTCTTGCTGCTGTCGGTGGCATCGCTGACCAGTGGGATCGCGCTGCCGCGCATGAGCGGAATCAACATCGAAGTCAGCGGGCAGACATTCGTGGATATTCCCGCGCCGCCGCCAGAAACGCTGGTGATCGCCGGGTTTGTGTGTGCGGTGCTGATGATTGTGATGGCGTTAATTACCTTGGTGCGGACGTTCAGCGCGATCAAGCGCTTGAATATCGACGGGGAGATGCGGCAGGTGCGCGAGATGCGCGGACGCCGCCCGGTGCGCTCGATTCCGGCAGGTCAGCTTGAGTCGGTGTACGCCAGCCTGATCGTAAGCAAATTCAATGAACGCCGCCCGCCTGTCTCGCGCCGCGCCCACTACGGCGAGCTTGCGCTGCGGACGAAGGATGGCAAGTTTGAGCATCTCGCCAGTTTGAACAGCATCGAAGACGCGATCCCTGTGACCGAGACATCGAGCAATCAGGATCAGGTCACGCCGCTGACCACACACAGCGTACATACGCCGATTCACGCGGCGGCGCTGTATGTTGCGCGGGCGCTTGATCTTCCAGTTCGGCTCGATTTACGAATGCGATAAGGTGCTTGACGAGCGACGACGCTTTTGTAGGGGCGGCTCGCGAGCCGCCCCTACAACGTGGTTGATGGTTCAAACGCAGTTGTTTTTAGCTCACTGCGCCGGGAGAGATGCGGTTTTGAATCCCGGTGCTGCGGATGCGCTCACGTCCGGTTTCTGATGGCGGATCAGCAGGTGGCGGTGGCTGTCTGCGGGTCACATGTACTTTGCGAATACGGCGGTTTTCCACGCGTTCGATACGGAGGATTAAGTTATCGACCTCCATCACCTGCCCGATCTGTGGAATTAGCCCTAAGCGGCTGTAGATGAACCCGCCGAGCGTGTCATTATCTTCGGTCGAAAGGTCAGTATCCAAACGCTCGTTGAGTTCGGTGAGCTGGATCGTCCCGTCGATCATGAAGGTGTTCTCGTCAAGCTGGATGAATTCCACTTCTTCCTGCTGATCGTATTCGTCGCGGATGTCCCCGACGATTTCTTCGATCAAGTCCTCAATCGTGACCAACCCGGCGGTGCTGCCGTACTCATCAACAATGATGGCGATGTGAATACGCGCCTGCTGCATCTCGCGGAAGAGATCGTCCGCGCGTTTGCTTTCCGGGACGAAATGCGCTTTCCGCATCAAGTGGCGAATCGTCGCTTTTTCGAGCTTCCCTTCATGAACGAGCGTCAGCAAATCTTTGGCGAACAAAATCCCCTGAATATCGTCGATTTCGCTGTCGTAAACCGGAATGCGCGAATGTCCGCTTTCGACGATTAAGCTCAGTGCTTCGGCTAGCGGTTGATCGATCTCAATTGAGGTGATGTCCGGGCGGGGGATCATAATCTCGCGCACGGTGGTTTCGTTGAACTGAAGGACGGAGTAGATCATCTCTTTTTCGTCCGGTTCAATCGTCCCGCCGCTGTGACCGACATTGACCAGCGACATGATCTCTTCTTCGGTCACATGCTTTTCAAGCGATTCGCCGCCTGTGATCTGCGCGACGAGTGCCTGAATCGCATTGAGGACAAGGATCAGCGGGCGCAGCACCAGCATGAGCAGCATCATCATGGGCGTGGCAATCGCCGCGAGGCTGTCAGCGGCGGCACGACCGATGATCGACGGGATCAGGTCGCCAAAAATCACCGTGATCAAGCCGATGGGAATCAGGATGACGAGGTAGCCGATCAGCGGATTGGTGAATGGGCTTTCCGGTTGTACGATGATGGGCTGCGCGATGAACAGAATCGAAACCGCGATGATCGCAAATTGGATCGCCGTTGCCAGTAGATGGGTTGTGATATAAAGCTGAGAGAGGTTTTCGACCAACCGCAGCGTTCGCTTTGCTTGACGACTGCCGTCTTCGGCACGTTCCTTATACACGGTCAAGCGAAGGTTGGTCAGCGATGCGTATGCAAGCTGCACGCACGCGTACAGCATTATGAAAAAGCCCAGAAGCGCAAGGCTTGGTAAGGGCGTGTCGTCCAAGTTATCCTTCTTCATCCAGCGGACGTTTGCGCCACATTGTAGCATAATGCGGCGCTTGCTATCAAGACAGCACAGGAGATGGTGATTATGGGCTATTTGGATGACGCCCCCAAAGGGTTGTATTACGAGGATATTGTGGAAGGTCAGCGGATGGTCACACGCGGGCGGACGATCACCGAGGCTGATCTTGTGCAGTTTGGCACGCTGACGGGGGATTTCAACCCGATGCACATGGACGCCGAATACATGAAGACAACCGTGTTCGGTCAGCGGATTGCGCACGGGATGTTAAGCCTGAGCTATGCGGTGGGACAGGCATATCAGCTTGGCTTTATGGAACGGACGGTCGTGGCGTTTCGCGGGTTGGAGATGAAATTCAGTCTGCCCGTATTCATCGGGGACACGCTGCACGTCGAAATCGTCGTTAAGACGAAAGATAAGCCGAATGCACGGCTCGGCGGCGGGTTGATCACGCTTGGCGTGAAGATCATCAATCAAGACGGGAAAACCGTGCAGTCTGGCGATTGGCTGGTGTTGATCGCCACCAAACCGGTAGAAAGTGCGACGTAGCGAAAATACGCCGTGTAGGGACAGGGTTTGCCCCTGTCCTTAACGCAAAGATGCTCCGCTTTCGCGCTATTTCCGGCGAAACCAGCGTTTCACCTGATCGATAAACGTTTCGGGGGTGCGCGGCACGTTCGTGGACGGGGCGTTCGCCATGCCTTTGTGCTTCACGATCAAGACTCCGCCGCACATCGGGCAGATCGATGAAAACATCGCCAGTCCCTGCTGCTCTTTTTCGAGCGCATCTTTCAGCTGCGGAAAGACTTTTTCGATGATCTGGCTGATCGGGTCGAACAACTCATCCAATCCACAACCATTGCACGGTTCGATGTCGTACTCTCTGCGATCAGCGAGATACTGTTCGGTTACACGGATTGGGTGACGGAAGCGCCGTGATCCGATCAACAGGATTTCGCTCCCTATGTTGAGCGTTTTCAGGTTGAAGGGTTGATTTAAGAGGCGCGCTTTATACGCTCGAATCGTGCCACCGTTGATGTCCGTCACCTCATGCAGTTCGAGGATTGTCGCCCACATGAGTTCGGGTTTGCTGTCGGTGAAGCGGAAACTTCCCTCGTGGACGACCACTTGAATATCGTCCGGGGCTAGGGGATGAAACTTCCCTTCAAGTGCCGGGTCTCGATGCCACACTGCCATGAGTACCACCTCAGCGAGATCAATGCGAGTAATAATAGTATACAGAGCATGAGGGAAATTTAATAAGCCCTTCATGCTCTGTCTGCTGCACTCACTTCGGCTGTTTTTCCGGCGGTAGATCGCGGAAAAGCGGTGCTTCGGCATCACGCGCCGAGATGATCGGATCGCCGGAGATATTCCACGCAACGCCGAGATCGGGATCATTCCATGCGACGCCATTCTCGTCGCTGCCATCGGTATAATGCTGGTTGACGTAGTAGATCATCGAAGCATGAGTGACGGCATAAAACCCGTGCGCCACGCCTTCCGGGATGAACACGCCTGTTTCGTTCGTCTCGCCAATTTCGAGCGTTTGCGACTTCATAAACGTGGACGACGAAGCGCGCAGATCGACCATGCCGACGCGGATCACGCCGCTGGTGACATACCAGAAATCGATCTGGCGGAAGTGATAATGCAGCCCGCGCAGCACCCCCGCATGACTAACGCTGTGATTCGACTGAAGTTGATCAAAATGCACCCAAGGAAACCATTCTCTGCGGAAGGCTTCGCGGAAAATCCCCCGGTTATCCGGGAAGGCGCGGATCGGTTTGAAGTACACGCCTTGAATGGCTGTGCTTTCTTGCAGCCCATAGGCGGATTGTGTCATAGTCAGCGTAACCTCCTGTGAATGCCGTCCGAATTATACGCGGATTCGATTGATGTCACAGATTACCCGTTTGACCCTGTTTTCCGCTTTGATCCTGATGTGTATCTCTGCCGCGCTGATCGCCGGGGCAAAGGTGATCGGCGGCTTGCGTGTTCACGCCGAACTGCTCGCGTTTGTGCCGGGAAATCAAACGGAACAGATGATCATGCTGGCGGACATGACCACCGGCGCGGCAGTCATTCTTACCCATGATGATGGTCCCGCTTTCCACCCGTCATGGTCGCCCGATGGCAGTTTGATCGCCTACATGGTGCAGTATCCGCTGCATAATTATGCGCTGTGGGTTGTCGTGATCGATGTAATCGGGCAGGAAGTGGATCGATTTTATATTGCGCCGAATGCGCTCGCTGTTGGGGGACTCGACTGGTCGCCGGATGGCACACAGTTGGCATTTGGCACAGCGACAATGGTCGGCGGCGGTGAATGGCATTTGTACGTATTGGATATTCAGAGCGGCGCAAAGCGTGAGCTTCGCCTTCCGGTCGGTCACGCTTCACGCAGTACCCCAATTTGGATACCTGACGGCAGTGCGGTCACGGTGCTAACCACGGTTGGCGGATTGACATATCTCACCACAATTCCGCTCGATCCCGTGCTTCCGTTCACTACCCAACAGCTTACGAATCGCCGTGTTTATATCGCGCTCTCCCCGCGACTTGACCGCGTAATCGTCTCAAATAACGGAAAACTAAGGATGTTCGGCATCGTGAGCTTGGTGACGGGAGACTATACCCGCTACCCCGCCGATGCGCCGCGCAGCATAGGGGTTCCGGCATGGTCGCCCGATGGCGATGCCTTGTTGATCGTCAGCGACGATATTTATCTCGTGTCACCGGAAAACGCATTCCCGCCGCGCCAATTGTTATCCCTTTACGGCGTGGAATACGATCCCGCACTGCGTCCGTAGGGTGAACGTCAAGTAGGGGTAGCCTTGCCGTTTTTCGCGCCTTAAGCTATGCTCATGAATGGTATTTATTGCAGCAGTAATCGCGCAGCCTTAGGAGGCGGGAATGATCCAGGGGGGCGAGAGCTTCCGGCTGGTTGTACGGCGGGGTCCGCAGCCGAACCAGACGTATGAACTAAACAAAGACATTATCACGCTTGGTCGTGACATCACCAACGACATCGTGATCAATGACCCTGAGGTCAGCCGTCATCACATGCGTATGACGCGGGGTCCCGGTGGCTTCACCATTGAAGATCTGGGATCAACGAATGGCACGTTTGTGAACGGTCAGCGGGTGACCGGTGCGCGTCCGCTTCGTGCGGGCGACATGATCGGCTTGGGTGAAACAGTCACCTTGGGGTATGAGTCACTTGGCGCGGCGGTGCCGCAGCCGGGGCAGCCTGCTCCGGGCGCGAGTCCGTCACCTTATCAACCGCCTGCCTCTGGCGTGGCACCGATGAATGACGCCCCCGGTTACAGCCCTGCGCCGTCATCAAACGCTGCGCCTTACCAACCGAGCGGCGCTCCGGGCGCATCCTACCAACCGCCTGCTTCTGGCAGCGCACAGCCGTATACCTACACCCCCGGCAGCGGCGCAAGCACGGGCTATCAAGGGCAGCCCGGCACCGGCTATTCCCCGGCAAACGCGCCGATGACCGCCGTACCCGGCTATGCGGCAGATTATGATCCGCAAGCGGTACGCACCGATGACCCACGCAATACCACGCGCTGGGTGTTGATCGGGTGTGCGGGCTTAGGTTTGTTCTGCTGCTGTTCGTCGGTATTGGGCTTGGTGATCGTCGATACGCTGTGCCTGTGGGATCGTATTCCGATTTTGTGGGATATTCTCCGGGCATTGGGCGCAGGTACCACTTGCTAGAATCGCTATCTTAATGTCGCTTCCTTCGCGCAATGGGGTATGATTGATTGAACGCTGGGCGACAGCGAAGCTGCGAATATGAGTGATGGCACATTCCCCCTCAGCGATGATGCGCGTTTCCGCGCCATCGTCGAAGGGCAAACCGAATTGGTGTGCTGCTACCTCCCCGATAGCACGGTGACGTATGTCAATCCGGCATATTGTCGCTTTTTTAAGCTCAATCGGGAGGATATTGTTGGTCGCTCCTTTGCCTTTCTCGTCAGCCCGGAACGCCGCTCCGGGCTGCTGGAACATATCCATTGGCAGGTGGTTCACAAGACGCCGCGCAACGAAATCCAGCGTGAAAAAGGATTGGACGGCAGCGATTGGATTGTCGAATGGACGGATCAAGCGCTGTGTGATGCCGATGGCAATGTCCTTGAGATCGTCGCGGTCGGGCGGGATGCGACTGACCGCGTGCGCGCCGAAGAAGAACACCAACAGCTTGAAATCGCGCGGCATGCACTGAACGCCGAACGCGCGATCAACGTCTTACGCACCAACTTGATGCATGTCCTCACCCATGAACTGCGCACCCCATTGGCGATCATTCAGTCATCGCTTGACCTGCTTACGCGCTATGCCGAACGCTTGACGCCGATCCAGCGTGAGGAGCGGATCGCTCAGGTGAACCTCCATATCCGCATGATGACCGACATGATGGACGACATCGGGCTGTCCTTGCGGATGCAGATGAACGAATTGGCGATCAACCCGGCGGAGCTTGATCTCCCCACGATTGTGAGCAACCTCGTCAACGAAATCGGCTCAACGATTGGCGTGGATCACGAATATGTCGTTCAGATCGAGCCGAACACGTGCAGCGTGGTGGCGGATCGCCAGCTGCTGCTCCGTATCCTGATGAATCTGGTCACCAACGCCGTGAAGTACTCCCCAAACGGCACCCCCATCGAGATTGGCGGGCAGATCGTCAACGGTGAACTGGTTTTACGCGTGCGCGATCATGGGATCGGCATTCCGTCGGCGGATACCGAGCGTGTCTATGAACCATTCTTCCGGGGGAGCAATGTCGGCGGAGTTCAGGGAACAGGCATCGGCTTGAGCCTTGTGCGCGACTGTGTGAAGGCGCACAGCGGGCGGATCGAATTGATCAGCGAAGTCGGCGCGGGAACAACGTTCACGGTTTACATCCCGCAGCCGGAAGCATCACAGGTTTAAGATACCTGCTCCCGCACGTAGTCGAGCGCCGCTTCAACACTGTAGAAGGCGCGCAAACGCAAACTCCCCAACAGCGCCGACGATAACTCTTTGATCGCCATCTCCATATAACAGTCATCCACGATCACCAACCCTTCGATCAGCATCGGGTGACGCAGCACGGACGCATGTCTTGACAGCGCAGCGAAGGCGAACATCATATCGTCAAAATTGAGCGTACCATCGAGACAATCCAATAGGTAATACACAGGTTCGCTCAACCCATTCAGAAACAGCACATCGGTGGCGATCATCACCTGTGTGTGGGCACGGGGATAGCGCGAGTCGGTCATACTGCGGATCATGAGCGGCAGTTCAGGGTGATAGGCGAGGTTGTTGAGCATTGCGGGAGTCCTACATGCTTCGATGACTCCCCCATTGTACGATGGTAGAAGCGAAAATGTGTAAAGGTTTGGGAGCGCCCCGTTCGGCTATTATGTCAATCTACGTCAGTAATTGTTATAAATGCAATATGTATGGATATAAGTTTACTCATTTTACCGCTTTTGGTGGTTATGTACATGTGATTCAACCCCTCCCTAAATCCCTCCCCGCTGGCGCAGGGAGGGACTTTGCCCGTACGTGAATTCCCCCTCTACGAAGTGGAGGGGGCAGGGGGAGGTGAAAGAAAACCACCAAATCCGGTAGAACCAGTAAATTTACAAGAATTTGTCCGGCATTCGTGCAGCGTCTATTCGCCCTTCACCCCTCACCCCCTCAGCCCACACAAGCGGGGAGAGGGGAAAAACAAGGGCATTGCTTTTCACCCCCTCAGCTAAACAACGTTTGGAGAGGGGGATGCGGGGAGCAGTACATCAAGCGAAAAGTGTCGTCCACTGAACCCACGCATGCGATAGAGAGGAATGCGGCTGCTAATCCGGCGCGTACCCGTAAGGCTTGACTTCACAGCGCACGCGCCGCCGCGAGAATCCCCATTCGGTGATCGGTTCAAGTTCCTCTCCGCCTTCGAAGGGACGGGTTTCGCCGGGGGGAAGGATCATTTCATACAACTCCATATCCATCTCATCCGGCTTTGGAATGCTCGCGCCGTCCTGTTGAGGGAAGTAGTAAAGGGTTGGCACGCTGTTTTCGCCGTCTACGCCATCCAGCCACGCCCGATCAATCGAAATCTGTGAGTCTGCCCGCACAAACAGCGGAATACGATCGAGCGGCGCATCGACGGTGACTTCCTGCCCACCGTCGTACCACTGCCCGGTGTAGAAGTCGCACCAGCGCCCGCGATCTTTTGCTTTCGGCAGGTAAACGGTGCGAGTCCGCGCCCCCGGTTCGAATACGCTGGCGACAAGCAGATCGCCCACCATAAAATCGAACGATTCGGTGCGGACGCGCTCGTCGTCGGGGAATAGGCTCACCAGCGGGGCTGTGGTTATGCCCCACCTTGAAAAGTGTGGGATCAAGCGGTAGCGGAGGTGAATCGCGGCGCGGACTTCCGGCAGCACTTCGGGATACATCCAAGGTTCGTTGACCGATCCGTCGGTGTGCCATGAATGGATACAGAAGCGCTGGTGAAAAATGCCGTTTTGCACCCAGCGGACGAACAGCTCAGGATCGGGCTTTTCGCCAAAAAAGCCACCAACATCATGCCCGGTGTTCGGCTGACCGGAGAGCGCCAGCCCTAACCCCATCGGGATATTCCATTTCAGGCTGTGCCAGCTTGTGAAGTTGTCGCCGCTCCATGTTTGGGCGAAGCGTTGAATCCCCGGCATCCCGGAGCGCGAGAGGACGAACGGCGTTTGATCCGGGCAGGCTTCTTTGAGCGCTTCATGCGAGGCGAGTGCCATCAGCAGCGTTTGTACGGGGCGCATTTGACCGAGGTTGACGGGCGACCCGAAGCCGTCGCAGATCGCGGTATCGTCCGGTGATTGAAATTCGTTGTTATCGTTCCAGATCGCATCGATGCCGTAATCGAGCAGCGCCCGCTTGATCTGCGCCTTCCACCAGTCAAATCCGGCGGCGCTGGTGAAGTCGATCAACGAGCCGGGTTCGGTTGTGCCGCCCGCGCCGCTCCAGTATTCCGCGACCATCGGCGTACCGTCTCGGTTTTTGATAAAGCCGCCGATGCGCGCGACTTCTTCATACAGCGGGTGACTTTTCAACAGGTGCGGTTTAATGTTCGCCGCGACTCTGATCCCGCGCTTGTGAAACGTGTCGATCATCGCTTTCGGGTCGGGGACGCGCTTGTAATTCCATGTAAATACATAGCGCCGCCCGCTTTCGGGATCGGTGGTGTAGCCGCTGGAGAGATGAAACAGATCACATGGGATGTCGTGTTCGTCGCACAATTCGACGAATTTTGCCAACTCCTCCTGTGCATTCGGCGCTTCGGTGTACTTCATCGTCGAGCCGAGATAGCCGTAACTCCAGCGCGGCGGTGTGAACGGATACCCGGTCAACGCCCGCATCATTTGGGTGACACTGCCAGCACCACTCCAGCCGACCATCATATAGTAATCAATGTCGCCGTCTTCCGCCCGCCATGAGCGAAAACGCTCGCGCCGCGTGTAGTCGATCTCTTTACCCATATCGAAGGTCGTTTCGCTCACGTTGTCGTAGAGCAAGCCGTAATACACATCTTGATCGTGGGTGATGTAAAACGGAAAATGCTTGTACAGCGGATCGCTGGTTTCGGCGTTGTAGCCAAGCGCGTCACGCGGGGCGAGGCGGATTCGCATCCCATTTTTGTCGAGCGATCCAGCGACCTCACCGAAGCCGTAATAATGCGCGTTCGGATCATGGTGCATGTAATGGCTGACCGAGCGCCCATCGGCGTCATAGGTGTACGCGTTCAGCGGCAGATCGGCGGCGAACGGGTGATCATCGTTGTACCATGTGATTGCGCCGCTGCTCAGGTCAAGCGAGAGCGATACGCCGCCCTTCTTGATCTTCAAATGGTGCTTGTCCTGTGTGATCTCGCTTACGACAGCGTCGGGTCCCAAATAAAACGCATCATCGCGCCGCCGCCCTTCGCGCTTGAACGTATCACCCTGTACCATCCATGACCGGTCGAGGCTCGGCTGAATATCGGGATAAACCGCGACCCGGAAAATATTGACACCGAGCACCATGAGGATCATGGTTTCGTTATGTGCACCGCGTAATGTCACACGGGGATGAGCAGGAGGTTCCGTCTCGATCCGCTCAACGGTGAGCGGGGCAATAGAAAGTGATCGCATAATTAGGACTCCCGTCACAGGGATTGGTTCGACTGTGACCTTGATTTTGACCTATAGGTAATACGATAATCAAGGTGCGTCGTGCAAGTTGTTGTGAACCGATGTGCTGAATTCATGCAGCGCGTTAGAGTTTTTGGAGTGCCGAGCGTGGCGGACAACAGCTTACCGCCTCCCGAGCTGCCAGAGCGGGACGGTGACGAAGGCAGTAAAAAAAATAATCCTTTCGACGATTTCGTAAATAATGATCTCGATTTCGCCGGGTTGGGCAGCACAGATCGCCCTTCATCCGAACCGATTGATCGCTCGTATCTGCGCCCACTTAATCCATTCCCCTTCCCGACGCCGAAGCCGTCAGACGACGCGCTGTATGGCAACCTCCCCAACCGGGGCGCGACACCGCCTTCAGAAGATGAGAATACGCCGCGCGCCGGGTTCGGCGGGCTGGCAGGACGTTTGGGGAGCTTTTTCTCCGGGGGAAGCGCAGCGTATCCGCGCATCCCACCGCCGCCGCTGGAAGACCCGCGTTGGGTGCGCGGCGTTTACCGGGTTCAGCGTGATCTGCGTATTTATCGCAGTCCGCACCGTAACGCCCCGCGTATCGTCACGCTTCCGGAAGCAAACCGCCGCTTGGATAAATCGCTGCGCTTTATTGCGAATGTCTCGCCGGGTTGGTCAGCGGTGCATCTGGTGGGCGATCAACCGATCATCGGATTTGTGGATAACAGCGAGGTCTTACTCGTTCCCCGTAAGGGGCTGCGCGATGTTTGGGAAGATGTCGCGCTGATCGTGTGCTTGATCCTGCTGATCTTGGCGCTGATCACCAACCTCGATCACCTGCCGTTTTTAGGCGGCAGCGCCGACAGCGACCGGATCGCCACGCTCGAAAGCCAGCTTGCCGAAAGCGATCTGCGCATTCAAGAGCTTCAGGCAACCATCGAGGCGCTGCGCGTCGCTCCGGCGGGATCGCCAGATGAAACGAGCGGCGAAACCCGCGACGAAGGCGGAAGCTAACAGCAAAGTCGGAAGGACGCGGCGTTTGATGCTTATGCGTCCTTCTGCGATTTTGCGCCTTTAAATTTGCGTGTTTTGCGCTTGTGTTTTTTGAACGGGCGGCTCAGGTTGATGCGCGCCATCGCCGCGATCAAGAGCGGGTCTTTTTGGTCGATGACGAGCGATGCGGGCAGCCATTCGGTGGATGCGCCGCGCTCAAATTCGGTGTTATCGCCGGGGGCTTCATCAGGCGTGATCCCCGTAACATCAACGGCGTACAGATGCACGGTGGTATCCGCGCTTTTGGACGGGCGCACCGTTCCGAGCGGAATCAGCGCCTTTTGTGTGACTCGATACCCTGCTTCTTCATACAATTCTTTCAGCGCAGCGGCATTCGGCGTCGATTTCGGGTCAACGCCGCCGGTGATGCTGCACCGTTCCGGGTCAGGACTGTGCGCCGGACAAACTTCGATCCGCGCGAGATATTCCCGTTCTTTCTCACTATCCCGATAGGGCAGCAGCGCTACCAACTGCCCATTGGCGCGCTTTTCATGCGAAAAGAAATACCCGCCCCGGTCGATCACCGAAAGAAATGGATTCTCAAACAGCACGGTATCGGTCATGATTTAGGCGTGCGTATCCTTGGTGTCGGGAGTCTCGTTGGACTGACCGGGGACATAGTATTCCTCGTGTTCGTGTTTTTCCTGCAAGACAAGGTACATCACGCCGATGATCGTCAGCGCGGCGGCACCAACAATAATAATCCCCACCATTACGCTCATATCCGGTTCTCCGTTGTTCCTGAATACGATTATTCTAGCATAAGGGCTTGAAAAGTTTCGAGAACTCAATCATCCAATGTCGGCTCGAATGCAAAATTGATATGGCTGAGTTCCGGCGGCGGCGCGGGCATCGGCTGTTCCCAGAACACCGGGCGGATAAAACTCGGTCGCGCGGCGGCGAGTTCGAGCGCTTTCGTCCATTCCTTTTTTACCGCGTTACTCGCGGCACTATGGCTCGACCAGAACAATTGGAAGATATCCGCCTGTTCGATCATCTGCAAGAGACGGCTGTCCCAGTCTTCGCCGGGTCGAATGGTGGTCAAGTCGCGCAGATAATCGAAGCCGAGAATGCGGTAGGCACGTTCGACGCGCTCGACGATCTGCAAATCTTTGCGGCTGTAGCTGCAAAACACCGCTTGATACGCTTTGCGCGGCGGGGCAGCCGTCACCAGCGGCGCGGTTGGCTGCGCGGATACCGGAATCGAGGCGTTCGGGTTCACTTCGATATAGAGCGGAATCTCGCAGACGATGATCCCCTCAACGGTGAACGCGATCACACCTTCGTGAACATCACCGGGGGCGGCAGTCGTGGCGCGCACCTTAAAATCGGCGCGGTTGAAAGCATCAAAGAAGCCAACGGTCACGCTTACCGGATTGAACTGAAAGCCTGTCAAGTGCGGCGTGACGACGATCTGCGCTTCTTCCATGACAAGACTCTGCTCCGGGCGGGCAACACGACGGTATCCGCTGATCGCCGCGCCGAGTTCGCTTTGCGCATCGTTCTTGACCGCGTCCGCCGCGCTGGTGCGGTACACGTAGGCGAGTAAGTCCGCCCATACATTTGGCGCGATCTCTTTCGGGTAATACGCGGTGAACTCGACGGGTTCGCGCACGTTGGAACGGCGCGTCTCGGCGGCGGATTCTTCGTCTTCTTCCTCGCGCAGGCGGTCGAGTGCATCACCGATGCCGCGTGTAGGTTCGGCTTCAAATTCAGGTTCGGGCACTGGCTTGGGAGTGGGTGCTGGCGTGATCGGTCGAGGGATGCTGCCTGTCGCGCCGGGTCGCGCGGCGGGGGCAGGAGGTTCGGACTGCTGCCATTGGGGCGGTGGTTGGGACTTTGCGAAATCGGGTTGTTCAGAAGGTGTGCTGCTCATGCGGTTGGGGCGCGCACTGCGCCGATTGAGGAGCAGCACCGCGCCGATTACCACAACAGCGATTACCACAATCAGGATCAACAAGGTCGTGCTGTCCATTCGGGAGTCCTTTCGCCAGCATTCACTCTCCTCGTTATAACCGAAACTGCACGGAACTCAAAACCGCCGCTCATGCTTCAGTCCCTTATACCGCTGTAGGTATCTAAGGCTTACCCGAATATTAAAATTCCCCCAAAATCTAGTTGACAGCCCACCTTTCTACCGTATGATGGGAGTCAACTGACGAAGCGGCTGCAAATGTGACAATGGTCGCTTGCAATCATGACTTTTGTCCGTTACAATTCGCCTGATTCATTTGCGAAAAAAAGAACAATCTGCCCTATGACTCTGCCAAAAACTGTACAAAGTTCCGGGCGCAGCAGCAGCGCGATCATCTGGATCGTGGCGGCAGGTGCAGCCATCATCGTCGGCGGTATCGTGATTGCGCAGCTTCAACCGCTTTTCTTCCCGGCTCAAGGGTCGGCGGAGTCGCAGCAGGTGGACGCGCTCTTCCGCTTCATGTTCGCTATTGGCGGCATGATTTTTTTGCTGGTCGAAGGCGTGCTGGTTTATTCGATCTTGCGCTACCGCGTCAAGCCGGGTGATCTCAGCGACGGACCTCCGATTCAAGGGAATACTACGCTCGAATTCGTCTGGACTTTGATTCCGGCGATCATCGTGCTGGTGTTGACGATTTACAGTTGGGCAGTGTGGTCAAACACCCATTCGATTAAACCGAATGAGCATGCCGTTGGCGCGGTCGGCGCGCGTTTCGCATGGACGTTCACGTACGTGATCGACCAATCGACTCTGCCGAGCGGTGTTTCTATCGATCAGCTTGATCCTGAAATCGCGGAAGACCTGCGCGACGACGGGATCGTGTTCTCGTACAGCCAGCTTGCGACATGGGTGGATCAGCCCGTTGTGGTGAGCATGACCACGCAGGACGTGAATCACGCTTTCTGGATTCCCGGTATGCGTGTGAAACAAGACCTGCTCGCGGGGCGCACGACCGAAATCCGCTTCACACCTATCGAAGCGGGTGTGTATCGCATCGTGTGTGCCGAGCTTTGCGGCGCGGGACATGGCGCGATGGCGGGTCAGGTGGTCACACAATTGAACGACGCGGGCGAAGAAGAACAAGTGCTGCAAGGCGCTTGGCTGATCGTCTACCCGGATGAAGCGACCTACCGCCGCGAATTCTTTGAACCGGAAGCGATGCGTTCATTGTTCCCGCCGGAAGACCCTGTACTGCTCGGTCGCCAGATTCTCGCCAGCGGCGAATATCCGTGCGCGACCTGCCATACGCTGTCTGATCTGAATTGGACGGGCGTGCTTGGTCCAAACTTGAACGGGATCGGCGACCGCGCCGACGACCGCGTGCCGGGAGAGGATGCGGTCGAGTATCTGCACCAATCGATCCGCGATCCGTATGCGTATCTCGTGCCGGGATACGGCGCGATCATGACGCAGTTCAATGATGAGCCGACCGAACCGAACTACATGCCGGAAGAAGACTTGAACGCGATCATCGCGTACCTGCTCTCGCAAACGGCGGGTGTCGAAGCGGCGGCGAACTAGAGAGCAGTATTCACGACCATCCTAGAGGACAGGGCATGCCCTGTCCCTACGAACAATTGATGTTGTATGTATGGACAAGGCGCGCCTTGTCCGCTTAAGAAAGGCAGTCCGAATGGCAACCGTAACCGCACCGCTCCCCGCTGGGGTTGGGCATGTGGAAGGAAAGAAGTTCAAGCTAAATGAACTTCTCCGCTGGAGTGTCGATCACAAGATCATCGGCATTCAGTATATGGTAACGGCGTTCTTCTTCTTCATCGTCGGCGGCGCGCTGGCGATGATGATCCGTTGGGAACTGCTGACCCCTACCATCGACTTCATGGCAGACGGCACATCGTATAACCAGTTGTTCACCATCCACGCTTCGGTGATGATCTTCCTGTGGATCATCCCAATGAATGCGGGTTTTGGTAACTATCTCGTGCCGCTCATGCTCGGCGCGAAAGATATGGCGTTTCCGTGGTTGAATGCGTTCGCGTTCTGGTTGATCCCGCCCGCCGGTATTTTGATGCTGAGTGGGTTCTTCGTCGGTCAGGCGGAAGCAGGCTGGACGGCATACCCGCCGTTAAGCACGCTGTACAGCGGAGACGGGCAAACCTTGTGGATCATGGCGGTTCACCTGTTGGGCTTGTCCTCAATCCTCGGCTCGATCAATTTCATCGTCACCATGAAGAACATGCGTCCGGAGGGCATGGGTTGGTTTCAGATGCCGCTGTTCTGCTGGGCAATACTGGCGACCAGCATTATCGCCGTGCTGGCAACGCCCTTCCTCACGGGTGGGCTGACGCTGCTCCTGCTTGATCGTGTGACGGGGACGGCATTCTTCAACCCGGCGCAGGGCGGTGATGTGCTGCTGTATCAGAACGTATTCTGGTTCTACAGCCACCCCGCTGTATATATCATGATCCTTCCGGCGTTCGGCATGTTGAGCGAAATCCTCAGCGTCCACAGCCGCAAGCCGATCTTTGGCTACCGCGCGATTGCGCTTTCGAGCTTGGCGATTGCGCTGGTCGGGTTTACGGTTTGGGCGCATCATATGTTCACCAGTTTAACGCCCGAACTGCGCGTGCCGTTCATGATCACCTCGATGATTATCGCCGTACCGACGGGGATCAAAGTCTTTAGCTGGTTGGCGACGCTGGTTGGCGGAAAAATCCATCTGACAAGCGCGATGGTGTTCGGGCTTGGTTTCTTGTCGATGTTCGTGATCGGCGGCATCAGCGGTGTGATGCTCGGCTCAGTGCCGGTTGATATTCACGTCCATGACACCTACTTTGTGGTCAGCCATCTCCACTTCGTGCTGTACGGCGGCGCGGTGTTCGGGATTTTTGCGGGGCTGTATCACTGGTTCCCGAAGATCACCGGGCGCATGTTGAATGAACGGCTCGGCAAGTGGCATTTTGTGTTGACCTACATTGGCTTCTTCTTCACCTTCTTCCCGCAGCACATGGTCGGCATTTTGGGAATGCCGCGCCGTGTGGCGGAGTATGCGCCGGAGTTTCAGGGTTTGAACGTGTTGATCAGCATCGCGTCGTTCGTGATGGGCATGGCGACGTTCATCCTGCTGTATAACATCTGGATCAGCTTGCGGAATGGTAAAGAAGCGGGCGCGAATCCTTGGCGTGCGCTCACGCTGGAATGGCAAACGAGCAGCCCGCCGCCTGCGCACAACTTCATCGGTGATCCGGTTCCGTTCAAGAACCCGTATGGCTACGGCACGAAAGCCGCGTGGGAATACCTGCACAAGCAGGAAAACAAACTCGGTGAATCGGTGGACGCGCTGAATGTAGATAAACCCGCGTCGTCCGTTCCGGCAGGCGATTAAAACGCAGAGATCGCAAAAATAACGCTAGGCACTTTACCCCTCCCCGCTGTCGCAAGGAGGGGAGTCACGCTCGACGCGATACCCCCTCTACGAAGTGGAGGGGGCTAGGGGGAGGTGCTGAACTAAGTGAAACAGCGATTTGCTCTCTGCGGTTAATGCACTTTACTTCTTGAATTGAGGCGTAACTGTTCGCAGTATGGCACAGCGTATTATGGAATCGGAACTGAGCCGCGATGAACTGCTCGCGCTCAAAAACAAGCGGACGGGCGTTTTCATCTTTCAGGTGAGCTGGATTCTGGTCTTCGTCTGCTTGATTGTTGTAAACCTGCAAATCCGCTCGAATTTTACGTCGTGGCCCCCGCCCGGCGTCGAGACACTCAGCCGCGTGCTGCCGACAATCGCGGTGGTTGGCTTGATCGTGAGTGGGATACTCGCACGGCGCGGCTTAAACGCGATGCGCAGCGGCACAACGGCGGACTTCTTCCCGAATTGGTTTGGAGCACTCGTGCTGGGCGGCGGTTTTCTGCTGATCATGGCGTATGAGTTTTTGTCCGTGCCGATCACCGGGCAGTACAGTACGCTGTTCCGTGTGATGACGGCGTTTCATGCGGTGCATGCGTTTGCGATCGGGTGGATCATGACGCAGGTGTACGCGAACGCTCGTCAAGGCATGTATGACTCGGCGCGTCACTGGATGGTAGAAGCGGCGGCAAAAATGTGGTATTTTGTCGTCGTCGCTTGGATAATGTTCTATACTGTGCTCTACATCATTTAAGGTAAAAGGCGAAAGTTAAAAGCAGGTTGATCCGCCAATGTCCGCTTTCGCTTTTAACTGCTTACTGAAAGAAAGGGAACCGCCTCTATGCAACCCGGACTGAGCCGCGCGATCCCGATGGCGATTCTGGGATTCCTTTTTGGATCACTCATCGTCATCGTGCTTCGCTTCCTACAAAACCTTGATCCGATATGGGATGTAGGCGCGGGGATTGTCGTCTCCGTACTCTTTACAGCCGCATTTTTTGTGTGGGGCATGGGCGGTTTTGACCCGAAAAACAGCGCCCACGAAGCCGAACCGCACGAAGAAGGGCATCACGAACCTGAACCTGCGCCCGCCACTTCCCCAACCGCGCATCTCGGTTCGGCAGTGTGGACGGTGACGACGCTCGTGCTGGTGGTGTTCGGCGCGGTGTGGGGTTTCGCGCTGATTCCCGGCGGCTTCACGCTGCAAGTCACCGATGATCCGATGGCATCGGTTCAGACGATCGGCACGTTCGTGATGGAAATCTTCGGACGCGAAATCGTCGTCAGCGAATTGGTCGTGTTCGCGGTCTTTATGATCGTGATGATCGGGACGCTGGCGGTATTCGGCGGCGGATTGGCGTGGTTGTTCTACACCATCAATCGCGGCTTGATTCAAGGGCGCGCCCCGGCAGGTGCAGCGCTGTTAACGGCGGGTGAACCTCCCGCAAGCGCCAGCCCGATCAGCCTCCCGCCCACGCTGAGGATGTTGATCACGGCGGTCGTCACGTTCATCGTGGTGTACTTCCTGTTTAACGCGATGCTGCTTCCCGCGACGATCTCGCACGCGCCGGATTACATCGTCCCGTTCAGCTTGATCTTCGCGGTGCTGGCGGCGATCTTCGTGGCGCGTCCGGCATTTGTTCCCAAGCTGATCCAAGTTTGGGCGCTGATCCTGTTCCTATTCGGCATTCTCTACTTCATCCTTTATGAAGTGGCGATTGGCTTGGTGATTAACGAACAGTTTGACCTGTACCTTATGGGCATCCTGAACAACCGCGTGATGATCTCGCTGGTCAACGCGCTTCTGTTTGCGGTGCTGATCGTGCGTCCGTCGTGGGTGGTGTGGTTTATCGGCGCGGGCGCGCGTGTGACTCTGTTCATTCTGCGCGGGATTCCGCGTTGGCTGTTCCAGCGTTAAGCCTAAGTTGTGGGGCTGCATCGGCGGGGATGACTGTGCCAGTTGTTCCCGCCGAACATTTTTGGGGGAGAGTACATGAGCGATATTGTGAAGGTTCAACCGGGACACAGCGCCGAACACGTTGAATCGCCCACGCGGGTTGAAAACGTCAAGTTCGCCATGTGGCTGTATTTGGCGTCGGATGTGGTGATTTTCGCCGTCTTGATCGCCACGTTCGTGCTCTTCCGCGTCAACAACGAAGAAGTCGTCAAGGAAGTTCACGAAGCCTCCGGGCTGCTCCTCGTCAGCTTGAACACTTTCCTTCTGTTGGCAAGCAGTTGGGCGATGGTGATGGGTCTGCGCGAGATCAAGCGCGGCAACCGCAAAGGGCTGATCAACTGGATCGGGCTGACTGCTGTGCTGGGGATCGTGTTTGTGGCGCTGCAAGGCGTTGAGTACACGATTCTGAGCAATGAAGGCATCACGATTTATGGCAGCGAGTTCGGGATGCGCTTTTACGCGCCGACCGCATTTCACGGCGCACATGTGATCGCCGGGGTGATCTGGGCGCTGGCGGTTGTGTGGCATGCGATGAAGGGCGGCTACGGTCCCAAGAGTTATTCCGGTGTTGAAGTATTCGGTCTGTACTGGCATTTCGTGGACGTGGTGTGGATTGTTTTGTTCACGTTGATTTATCTCATTTAGGTGATGAGTGACCATGACTGACGAAAACAAACTGACCGAAATCAAAGAGACGCCGACCTCGCCGGATGCGCCGCTCGAACAGGTGCAGGGCGAATCGGTGCGTGATGCCCGCGCCATGCCTGTTGAAACGATGCCTGACGAGATTGTGCCGGAAGAAGTGCAGGCACTCCAAGCATTGGAAACGCCGGAAGAACGTGATGCGCGCCGTTTGCAAGAGGCATCGCTGAATAAGCCTATCGAAGCGATTGAAGACGCAATCGAAAGCCTTGATGCAGCGCCGGGTCAGGCGGCGGTGCAGGCGGAAATCGCCCATCACGAAGACTCGCCCGTTGTGATCACGTTGGGCGGGCGGACGTACACGTTTAACACGAATATTTACACGTTCATTTTTGCCGTTTTGGGCGGGCTGACACTGCTCGAAATTGTGATCGCGGAACTGATGCCGATTGGCTTCTTCCGCACATTCCCGCTGGCGATTGCGTCCTTGATCAAGGCGCTGCTGGTGATGGCGTTCTACATGCACCTGCGCGAGGATAATAAGCTGTTCGCGTTTGCGATTGCGCTCCCGATTGTGATCGCAACGATTGCGCTGCTGTTCCTCCTCGCCGTTCCGTCTACCGCCTACCCGTACTAGCGAGCGCGCATGAGGGTCAGCCTACAGGATCAGGTTGCGCTGGTCACAGGATCAGCGCACCGTGTTGGAAAAGCGATCGCGCTGGAACTCGCGCGGGAGGGTGCGCATATCATGGTGCATTATTCCGCTACCCCGGATGAAGTCGCGAGAGAAACACAGCGCGAGATTAAATCGTTGGGCGTGGATGCGTCGCTGTGCAAAGCCGACCTCAGCACGCCTGACGGCATCGCGTCGCTGATGGATGCGGTCAAGCAGGATTTTGGGCGGCTGAATATTCTCGTCAACAGCGCCTCGAACTTTCAAAAACGCACCTTGATGGAAGTCACACTGGAAGAATGGGAAGAAACGCTGCGAATCAACTTGACCGCGCCGTTTCTGCTCACACAGCACGCCGTCAAGATGATGAATCAGAATGACCCGGCGGGCGGCGTGATCGTAAACATCCTCGATAAAGGCGCGACCGACGCATGGGTTGATTACGCGCATCACGGGATCAGCAAAGCAGGCTTACACGCCCTCACCCGTGTAACCGCCGCCGGACTTGGTCCAACGATCCGCTGCAATGGGATTATTCCCGGCGCGGTACTCAAGCCGAACGATTACGATACCGAGCAGTGGAACAACATGGCGAAGAAAAACACCGCGCTCCAGCGCCCCGGCACGGCGGAAGACGTCGCGCGGGCAGCGGTGTATCTCGCCAGCGAAGATTGGCTCACGGGCGTGATCATTCGCGTGGATGGCGGTGAGGACGCGCTAAGCTAGACCAATCGACATTTAAGAGCAGAGAGTATAGAGGACGCAGGGTAAAAAACCTGCGTTTTTTGCGTTCTGGTTCGATAATGATGGTAGAGACTGGTACAAATGGAGGTAACCCGCATGACTGCACGCCGCGTTTATGTTATCAGTCTGATCCTGATGCTGATTGCTGTAGGCGTTCGCGCGCAAGAGGATGCTCCAACGCTCACTCTCATTCAAGATGTGATCACCGGATTTGATCTCCCGATTGCAATGACGCTTCAGCCCGATGCAGCGGCTGTATGGGTGGTATTCAGCGATTATTCGCGCACACATTACACCTTGCAGCGCTTCTCGACTGACACGGGCGAACCGTTGGACGATCCGCTGCCATTGTTTGAAGACCCCGGTGGTGGACTTTTTTCTACTCCTTTCTCATCTTCGCTTTCTCTCATACCGGATGGGATGCTGCGGCTTGTGATGCACAATCTCGACCAACCCGTCACCTACACCATCAATCCGGAAACCGGCGAATCGACCGTCGATCCGGACGCGGACGCGGAGGTCGTCGCACTATTTTCACGTTATACACCAGTTCTCGGCTCGGCTGTGTACAGCTCCGATCAGGGGTTTGCAGCGGTGAGCGACGCGGATACCGTCACTGTGTTCGATATGCGGGTCGGCTGGCGAATCTTCAGACTGCACCTTGCAGCACTCTCTAAGGGGTTTTCAAGTCATAGGGTGTGGTTTTACGCGCTTGTTGCTCCGGAGGCGGGCAGCACCGAAAGCACCCTGCAAGTCTACACTATTCCCGGAGGTGAACTGCTCCGCAGTATCCCGACTCAAGCGGGCGGACGAATTTTCCCCGGATATGATGGACGGTATGTTGGATTCAATGCCGCAAGCGGTGCGGGATCAGATTCCGTCCTCGGCGTGATCGATTCGGAGACGGGGGCGATCAGCAATCTTTTCAGCGAGGCGATGCCGCCGTTCACGCTTGACGATTGCACAGCGGTCGAAGGCGACACCAACACTTCATTGGATGTGGTCACAGGTTGGCATCAGATCAGCGATATTGTGTGGCTGCCCGATGGAGTGACGTTTATCGCGGTCAGCAGCTACATCGGGCAAGGCGTGGACGAGGGACGGGAAGCGCGCTGTGAGTTCACCGCCAACCGCTTGAGAATTTACCGCGTGGACGGCGGCTAAGACGCGCTGAGTTAAGTCCCACAAGACCGCAAAGGGTAAAAACCTGCGTTCTTTGCGCTTTTCGCCCATAATGGCGGTATTGCTGATATAACGGAGGATACATGACGAACCGCAAGATCATGCGCTGCGTGTATATGATCAGCCTACTGTTCGCGCTGACCGTGATAGGTGCTCAGGCGCAAGAGAATGCTCCAACACTCACTCTCATTCAAGATGTGATCACCGGATTCGACTGTTCAGTTGGTGCCGCGCTCCAACCGGATGGTGATACTGTGTGGGCAGTGATGGTTGACTGCCGCCGCGAACATTACGCGCTGCACAGCTTTTCTACCCTTACAGGTGAGCGGATCGGAGATCCGATCCCGGCATTTGACGATCCGAATACCGATTACTTTCGCCTGTTCAGCAGCAATACACTGATCACACAACCTGACGAGAATCTGCTGCTGATATTGGATGACAATATCAACGATCTGCCCGTCTCGTACACGATCAACCCGCAGACAGGCGAATCGATCATGCATGTGGAGGATGATGCGCAGTTGGGGGCATTCGTCCGCGAATTCACCCCGTATATGGAAGGACTTTCGTTTAGCGCCAATCACCGGTATTTTGCCGCGGTGGATGATGACAATACAGATGTGATTGATATGGAATCGCGTTCGCTGTTGTTCACGCTGCCTTATGCAACAACGTCGGTTGGTTTCGATACGTCTTGGCGGTTGTATGTAGTGACTTCTGGTGACGCCGCCACGACGGGGTTTGTGCTCAACGTGTACAGCTTGCCCGACGGTACGCTGATCCAAAGCTATCTCTTGCCGTATAGTGGAATCCCGTACCCCAATGCTGATGGGCGTTTTGTCGCGTTGGAAACCGGGGGCGATGAAACGCTGCTCGGCGTACTCGATACGACAACGGGGATATTCAGCAATATGATCGCACAGACGATGCCGCCCTTCACGGTAGACGACTGCACCGAGCGTGATCCTGCCACCGATTCAGCGCTTGATCTTTCGGCAGGGCGTTTGTGGATAAAGGATTTGGTGTGGCTGCCGGATGGTGAGACATTCGTTACCCTCAGCGAGTACGTTGGCGATGGAATGACTCAAGGGCGCGAGAATGGCTGCGAAACGACCGCGACCCGTCTGCGCATTTATCGCGTAGACGAATAGCGGCGTTTAGGCGATTTCGATATAAGGAACACCTTTGAGATGGGCGGCGCGGTCGGCGGGCAAGGCGATCAGCCGCCCGTCGTCGTCCGGGTCAAGTGCCAGCGTGGTGAACGCCAGCGCTTTATCCGCGAACGGGTTCAACTTCGGCGTGAGTTCGATCAAGTTGGTCAAAAATGTCGAACGCGTGACGAGCAGGAGCAAACACGCTTCGACAAACTGCCATTTTTCCGGCGTGTATTCGCTGACGAGGATCGTCTGCGGCTTCCATAACGTCGCGGGGCGGCGCGCGTCACTATGCTTGCGGAACAACAGTTCCCAATCTCGTGAGCGGAGTTTGCGGTCCGCCTCGTGGGTGATCGCCGCCGGAATCGCCTCAAGACGCGCCGTGAGATAAGCGGCATGCTGCTCAAACGTGAAGATGTGAATCCGTGCGCGGCGGATTCCCGTGCGTCCCATCTCATCGACTTGATCCGTGCCGCTCACTTCGCACGCCGCGACGCGCCCCTTGCCGCTTTCATCGAGCGTGAAACATTTGAGGGAACTTGCGCCGCGAAAGCGCGGGTCGCCCCATGCTTTGCCGCGTGGCATGGCGGATCGCCAAATGTGCTTGAGCATTTCCGGCGGGATGCCAGTCGTCGGGCTGGTGAACTGATACCCGCGCTGCCGACCTTCCAGCACGTAATCCAGCGTCAATGTTTGCATAAAGGCAAAACCTCGTTGAACCACAAAGAACACGAAGGACACAAAGAGAAATGCAGACGATTCCTCCTTTGTGATCTTTGTGTTCTTTGTGGTGACCCCTTAGCGCGGGCGCGGACGAATGGCGTTAAAGAAGTTGCGCAGTGTCGCGCCGAGCGGCTCTCCGGTCATCGTCACACCGTCGGTGACGCTGCCGCCGACGATGAACGTTTGGAAGCCGATGCGCGCCGACTGATTCTTCAAGCGCTTGATCTCGTTGCCATAACTGTGCAGCAGATCATCAATGCTCAACTTGCCGCCCCACAAGTCACTTTTGTTGACGAGCAGGACGAAGGCGCGCATATTGCGCTTCGCCTCGATTTCTTCGTCGAGCATGTTCATGACGAAGTTGAGCGCGTCCTTGTGCGCCAGCACATCGGTGTGATCGACCATAAAGATGATCCCGCGCGGTTGTGCCTCACGGAACAGATCGACCCAATCCGTATCCCACATGTCATATTCGCCGCCCACGTCGCGGACGGGTTTTAAGCGCATGCCTTCGCCGCCCAATTTCGCGCTAAACGTCGGTACGCTGTCGCCGCCGGGAGCGGTCGGCTCCGGCTGGAATTCTTCCAGATCGCGCAGGTTGTGCCGCATCCACTCGATCAGCGTGGTTTTACCCGTTTGACGCGCACCCAGCACGATGAAGGGCAGCCCAAACACTTTGACGTAGAAGAAATCGTTCAGGCGGCTGGTGCTCCGGTTGATGGAGTCGATGATGTTCTCGCCCGTTTTCCCGAAAACCGCTACGAATACTCGCTCGAATAACGTCGTCATGGCTCATTCGACCCTGATTGCTTCTCGGTATGTACAAGGATATACGCAGAAGCGGGGAAAAAGTGTCAAAACGCCTCCTCACCCCCCGACCCCCTCTCCATCGCAAGCGATAGAGAGGGAGCAGAGCATTCAGTTTTCTCCCCTCTCTAACCTTCGGTTGCAGAGGGGTCGGGGGTGAGGAGCTTTTCTTTCCTAGAAAGGCATTGTCGCGGCGGGATCGGTCACGATGTCGTTGTAGCGGATTTCAAAATGCAGGTGCGGACCGGACGAGTTCCCCGATGAGCCGGAGAACGCAATCGTCGATCCACCGTTGACATACTGCCCGCATCCGACATTGAATGAGCTTAAGTGACCGTAGACAGTCGTGAACGGACCGTGCGCCAACACGACCGCGTAACCGTAGCCGTAGTTGCTCCAGCCCCGGAAGATCACCGTACCGCTGTTCGCTGCCACAACAGGCGTGCCAATCGGAACGGCGAGATCGACGCCGGTGTGATACGACGTGAAGCCGCGCATCCATGTATAACCGCCGGGGAGCGGGTTAAGCCACTGTGCGCCACCCCCGGGGTTATCGACCAATCCACAGCTTCCCGGTTCACCCACACCGAAGCTGATCTGCGCGCCAGCGCCGCCGCTCTGAGCATTCCCCCCGGTACGTGTGACGGGAGCAGACCACACGATTGCTTCTGCTTGACCGCCGGGGATAAATACCCAAACGCCGGGGCGTAGAATCGTCGCCGGAGATGAGCCGAATAGATCGTTAAATTCGGAATCGATGATCGCTTCCGGTTCGACTTGGAAACGATCCGCGAGTTCTTGAATCGTCGTATCGACCGCGATTTGAATATACGCGCCATCCACAGGCGGGATATTGATCTGCCGCCCCGGGCGCAACCCGCCGATGATGCTCCGGTCATTCGACCACGCAATGCTTTCAGCCGCGACGCCGAAGCGCTCCGCGATGCCGAACATCGTATCGCCCTGCTGCACCGTGTATTGAATCACCTCACTGCGCGGGCGATCCGGCACGAACGTGAACGGTTCGTAGATATCGCGGCTGATGGCGATGTCCTGCGCCTCGCGTTCGTCCGCGACGGACACCAGTGGCGCATTCAGGATCGCGGCATATGCCGCCGGATCGAGCGTTGGCAGGATCGGCGCGTCACTCACCAGCGGCGGCGCTTGAGTCGCATCGGTGACGCTGGGTTGTTCCACTTCAGTCGTCGGTGTGAGCGTCGGAAGCGCGACGTTGTCCGGGTTGGTTGTCACCGGAACATCCGTCGGGATTGTTGAATTGTCGGGCGCGGTGATGACAAGGAGCGCCGTCGCGGCGGTGAAGATCAGCGCGCCGAGCAGGGTAAACGCGCCGATCACCCGCCGCCATGCGGGGATGGGTTCGGCGCGGCGCAGATCACGGTCGGTGATCGCCCGGATCGGGCTGGTGTCATCGGTGTGCGTCGAAAGCGGGTCTTGATTCTGCATCAATAGGATTCCTATTCGATGGACATGAAGCCGCGCAAGCGCAGCAGCGCAGAATCCTAATCCCTTGCGCGGGTTGTGACAAGGTTCAGCGGCGAATCGTCGGTTACGGCGCTATACTTGACGGCGAAATTCGCTCATGCACACAAGGAGATCGCCGCCTAATGACTGCTCCTCTCGCTGGTATTCGCGTCCTTGATATGACCCGTCTGCTGCCCGGCGGCATTTGCACCTTGATGCTTGCCGACTTGGGCGCGGATGTGATCAAAATTGAATCTCCCGGCGAAGGCGATTACGCCCGCCTGACCCCGCCTTTGGTCGAAGGCATGGGAGCATATTTTTACCTGACCAACCGCAATAAGCGCAGCGTAATCCTTGACCTGAAAACCGAAGCGGCACAAGCGGCGCTGCACAAGCTGGCGGCGGGGGCGGATGTGCTAATTGAAGGGTATCGACCGGGGGTGACGGCACGCTTACGCTGTGACTACGAGACGCTCAAGGCGGTGAACCCGCGCCTGATTTACTGCTCCCTGAGCGGTTACGGTCAAACCGGAACTTACGCGCTGGAGAGCGGTCACGATCTCGATTATGTCGCGCGCACGGGGATGATCGGTGAGATGGGCAACCCGCAGCCGCTCGGCGGGCAGGTGGCGGATGTGGGCGGCGCGTACACGGCAGTGTCCGCGATCACGGCGGCGTTGTTCCGGCGCGAACGCACAGGTGAAGGCGCATATTTGGACATCTCGCTGCATGAAGCGGCGATCCCGTTTGTGTCGTATTCATGGACGGAAGCGATCACCGAAGCGCGTACGGGTGAGGCAGACCAGCGCGGCATCTTGAGCGGGCGGTTCGCGTGTTACAACGTGTACCAGACACAAGATCGGCTGCCGGTGGCATTGGCGGCGCTTGAGGCGCGTTTCTGGGAGAATTTTTGCACCGTTGTCGAACGCCCGGACTTGATCCCGTATCATGTCGATCCTGCGCGGCAGCATTATTTGATCGCGGAAGTGGCGCAGATTTTCGCCATGAAAACCGCCGACGCATGGGATCAGGTGTTGGCGAAGGCGGACTGCTGTTACACGCGGGTGAGCAGTCTGCTCGAAGTCGGGGATGATCCCCATGTGCGTGATCGCGGGATGCTGGCAGTTTCGCCGGAGGGAATTCCATTCATGCATAGTCCGATCCGCATCGCTGGCGAAACGATCACGATTCAAGATGCGCCCGGTCACGGCGAGCACACGATTGACGTACTCCGTGAGGCAGGCTTCAGCGATGACGAGATCAGCAAGCTGATCACACTGTAAGAACGTCCTCACCCCCCACCCCTCTCCAACCTTCGGTTAGAGAGGGGAGAAAACCGGGTGTTCTGCTCCCCCTGTCTATCGCTCGATGGAGAGAGTGTCAGGGGTGAGAAGTTTCACGCCGCTTGCGCTTGCACGTTGGTTTTACAGCGCTGCGCGAACATGAGCGTATACCCGTCCCGATCCTGACAATGAAAGGTGCGTTCGCCCCACTCGCGGTCGGCAATTTCCCGCGTGATCACCGCGCCCGCCTGACGCGCACGTTCGTAGATCGCGTCAATATCGAAGCCGCAGCCTTTGTCGAGATCGATAAACAGGAGAAATCCGGTTGCCCGCCGACGCTCATCATCCCCCGGCGCGACCAACCCATCAACCAAACCGAAGAAGACTTCTGACCTGCCGAGCTGCACACTCGCAAACCCAACTGCGCCCGCTTCATCCGGCAAACTCCAATTGTGGTGAAAGCCGAACGCGCGCACATAGAACGCCACGCTTGAATCTATATCGCGCACCGCAAGGATTGGCGCTAACATTTTTCCCCTCGGAAACACTCGCTTTCGTTTATGGATTATAGCACAAGTGTTCGATTTGATCAACGTTTTGCGGCAGTCAAATCGAACACTTGCGAGGGGAAAATGTCCGCGTTTTACGCTGTCAAAAAGGCAAGTTCGGTTCTGTGCTTCGACCAATCCGGTTCTTCGGCGGGGTCGCTGAGATAGAACTCAAAACGCCCCGCCCACCGCTGCCCGTTGACGTTCCATTGGATGTGATGTTTTGCCGCCCACTCCAAAAACTGCGCTGTGGCATCCATCAAGTGACGGCTGTCGCCTGTGTAGACCGCCGTCAGGTAGCGTCCACCGGGCATCTGCCCTGCTTGTACGCGATTGTCTCCTTGGACGTTTTCCGGCACAAGCTGACCGACTTCAAATTCCAGTTCGTTTTCCATGTCAATCACGTTGTAACGAATAAACGCCGCGCCTGATGGCACGACGCCGTGCTGCTCGATCCACGCCGCAAGCTCATCGAACATCGAGCCTAGATATTGAGGCAGCTGGTGCATACGGGCTTTGCCGTGAATCGAGACGTAATGCCGCAGCGGACGCTGTTCAAGCTGCGGGTCTGAGAGCATGGGTGTTTTTCCTTTCAGTTTCATAGACAATAGGGGTATGTGACTTTACATTTGATTCTAGCACAGATGTTCATTTCTTTATGACCATATTGGAGGGGATGTGATGGGTATTTTGGAGGGAAAAACCGCGCTCGTGACCGGAGGCGCGTCGGGAATCGGGCGGGCGACGGCGATCTTGATGGCGCGGGAAGGCGCACGGGTCGTCGTATCAGACGTCAACGAGATGGGCGGTACAGAAACGATCATGCAGATCAAAGCGGCGGGCGGCGAGGCGACCTTTTTCCGCGCTGACGTAAGCAAGGCGGCAGAAGTGGAGATGCTGGTTCATCATGCGGTTACGGAGTACGGGCGGCTGGATGTGGCATTTAACAACGCCGGTGTTGGCGGAGAGCTTTCCCCGATCCACCAAAAGAGTGAGGCAGAATGGGATCAGGTGATCGCGGTCAACTTAAAGGGCGTGTGGCTGTCGATGAAGTATGAAATTCCGGCGATCCTTGCATCCGGCGGCGGCGCGATTGTGAATATGGCGTCGGTCGCGGGGTTAAATGGTTTTCGCATGGGGGCGGCTTACAGCGCGAGCAAACACGGCGTGATCGGGCTGACACGGTCGGCGGCGCTGGAATTGGCGAAGCATCACATCCGTGTGAACGCGGTCTGCCCGTACTTCACCGATACGCCGATGGTGCAAACCATGATCGACGCCGCGCCGATGATGAAGGAGGCGACGATCAGCGCCAGCCCAATGAAGCGCCTAGGCGACGTGAGCGAAACGGCGGCGGCGGTCGTGTGGCTGGTCAGTGATCAAGCCTCGTATATCACTGGGCATGCGCTCCCAATCGACGGCGGGGTGACAGCGGGCTAAGGTTTGGGGATCGCACTCTGGTCGGGCAGCGCTCCGATAGGCGATCCCTGTTTCATATGTCTCGGATAAATGACAATGAGCTATCACATAAACATCTAACATCGAGATACACAATGCAACCGAATGGTCATGCGTATGTATTAAGTAAAGACGGGGTGTGAAGCAATTAAAAATAACGACATAAGATAACGAAATATCAAGCTTATCTCAATAATGCGTGCGATGCTGCACTATAGGATAGTGGTTGTATTTTCGCGCAGTGATACTTTGCGGAGTGTTACTAAATATGCAATAAGTTTGTTAACCATCACCCTTCTTTAAAGCACACTTTAAAGAAGGGTGAACTTATTTTATTGATTACGTCGCTGATTCGAGAAGTTCCAGAAGCATGCGCAGTGCTTCATCAGAACTCGCGGCTTTGATCGCCTCCCGGTCGCCATTCCACACATGACGGCGAACAATTGGTTCACCTTCCCTCATACCAACGGCAATGTAGGTCAATCCGACGGGTTTAGACGGCGTGCCGCCGCCGGGTCCTGCGATTCCGGTCACGGCAGCGGCGACGTTCGCCCCGAACATCCCCAACGCGCCGATAACCATCTGGCGGGCGGTTTCTTCGCTCACGGCGCCGAACGTATCGAGGATGTGCTGCGGCACATGCAGCAGATCGCGCTTAACCTCATTGGCATAAGAAACCAATCCGCCGACCACGTAGCGGCTGCTTCCAGCGATATTCGTCAAACGGTGCATAATCAAGCCGCCAGTGCACGATTCCGCCGTGCAGACCGTCCAATTCCGCCTCAAAAGTGCCTCACCGACCGCTGTTTCAAGCGTTTGATCCATTTGTCAGATTCTCCCAAATTTGCCTTACCCTTTTGTGACTAGATGAGAGTATACTGTGGGATAAGTCGGATATTGAGGGATTTTCCCCGCTCATGATCGAGATCGATTGGCGACCGCTGATTGTTCTGCTCACCATCGCAGTGTTTATGCTGCTGTGGATTGTGGGCTGCACAATCATCGCCGATTCGGGTTCACGATCATCCCCTACGGGGTATCCTCAAGTGACGCTGACGGTTGGGCGGATCGTCGTCCCGGCGATTCCGACCGACTCGCCGCGACCGCCTGATGTCAGTACGTCTATTCGCACCTCTGCTCCCGGCAGTGGTTATCCAAGTTCTCCACCACTTCCATCGCCAGTTTCGCAAATCGCCGCCATTCCGATGACCCCACCCATTTGTTATGCCGTTTCCACATTACTGACCCGTTGTTTGGGGCGGGTCGATAATCCCTTGGCAACGGCGATCAACGGTGTGAGTGTTCGTATTCAATTGTTTCTAACGCAGGGGCGCGAGATCGTGCGCACTGCCGCCATCGAACAAACCGTGATCCAGCCGGACGGGTTCGCACCTTACCGCGCCGATTTTCCTGTTCGTGCGGACGATGTGACCAGCGTCGCAGTCTCGCTGGACAGCGCCGAAGCGGACAGCGATCCCTCGGTTGTTCCTCTCATGGTCGATGATATTCACATGAGCGATAACGGTGGGCTTCGGCAGGTGAGCGCGGAACTCGTCGGCACGAGTATGGCGCTCATGCTCAACCGCGCCATGATCACGCTTGTGGACAGCCGGGGATACATCTACGGGTATCATGTTATCCAATTTCAGGATCAGATGATCGCGCCGGGGGAGCGGGTGACGATCCGCGCTCAGGTGCAGCCGCAAATCGATACGACCGGACTGAATGCCGTCGTGTACGCCGAAGCGCGCAAGCCGTAAATCAAAGACCCACCCACAAAGAACACCAAGCGAAGACGCAAAGACGCGATGATTTTCTTTGCGTCCTTGCGCCTTTGCATCTTTGCGTTAACGCCCTTACTCTGCGCTTACAGTAGTGACTTGGCGGCGGTAACGACGGCAGCGGCGGTCAGCCCGTATTCCTGATAAATCCGCTGGTACGGGGCGCTCGCGCCAAAGCGGTCAATCCCAATCGTGACGCCGCGCAGACCGACATATTTTTGCCAACCGAGCGTTACCCCGGCTTCGATGCTCACACGGGCAGTCACATCCGGCGGGAGGACGCTCTCGCGGTACTCCACAGGCTGCTGATCGAACAACTCCCAGCACGGGAGCGACACCAACCGCACGGCGATTCCTTCGTTGACGAGCAGTTGATACGCTTCATGCGCGATGTGAACTTCGCTGCCGCTCGACAGCAGGATCACCTTTGGCGACGGGCTGTTTTCGGCAAGCACATAGCCGCCTTTTTCGACACCGCGATAGATCGCATTCACCCCGCCGATCCCGGTGCCATCCAGCACAGGCAAATCTTGACGGGTGAAGATCAGCGCGGCGGGCTTATCGAGCGTCATCGTGGTTTTCCATGCGGCGGCGGTTTCGTTCGCATCCGCCGGACGGAAGGTATACAACTGAGGGATCAGCCGCAGCGACATGACATGCTCAACCGGTTGGTGCGTTGGACCATCTTCGCCTAAGCCGATGCTGTCATGCGTGAATACGTATACGGGCGCGATTCCCATCAGCGCGCCGATGCGGACAGCGTGGCGCATGTAATCGCTGAAGGTGAGGAATGTCGCGCTGTACGGCTTGATGATCCCACCGTGCAGCGCCAACCCGTTGACGATGCTGCCCATCGCATGTTCGCGCACGCCGAAGCGCACATTCCGTCCAGCGGTCTTGCCGTGTCCGGTATGCTCCGCGCCCTTGATCAGCGTCTTGGTGCTGCCCGCCAAATCCGCGTCACCGCCGATCATGGTTGGGATGTACTTGGCAATCGCGTTGAGCGCAATTCCACTGGCATTGCGAGTAGCGACCTTCTTTTCAACCGGGAACTGGAGCGGGAATTCACGATCCCACCCGTCCGGGAGTTCGCCCTTGATCGCGTATTTCCATTCGGCGGCGAGTTCCGGGTATTCGGCTTCGTAACGTGTGAACAGCGCGTTCCATTCGGATTCGTAATCTGCGCCGCGCTCGATGGCGGTGCGGAAATGCTCCAGCGCTTCACCGGGGACGAAGAAATCTTCTTGCGGGAAGCCATACGCCTCTTTTACGAGCCGAATTTCGTCCGCGCCCAGCGGTGAGCCGTGCGCCTCGCTGCTGTTCTGCTTGTTCGGGCTGCCGTAGCCGATGATCGACTTGATCTCGATCAGCGACGGCTGATCGGTCACGGCTTTGGCGGCTTGGATCGCCGCGTCAATCGCGTCGATGTCGTTTCCATCTTCCACGCGGAGCGTGTGCCAGCCGTAAGCCTCATAACGGGCGCGGACATTTTCGGTGAAGGTCATGTCCGTGCCGCCGTCGAGCGTGATGTTATTGCTGTCGTACAGATAGATCAGCTTGCCGAGCTTCCACGTTCCGGCAATCGAAGCGGCTTCGGCGCTCACCCCTTCCATGAGATCACCGTCCCCGACGAGCGCAAATGTGTAGTGATCGACGAGGCTCAAGCCGGGGCGGTTGTAGTGCTGCGCGAGGAACGACTCCGCGAGGGCGAAGCCGACCGCATTCGCCGCACCTTGTCCGAGCGGTCCGGTTGTCGTTTCAATGCCGGGAGTGAGGTGGACTTCCGGGTGTCCGGCGGTGATGCTGTCCCATTGGCGGAACGCCTTAAGATCGTCCAGTGTGACGTCATAACCCGTCAGGTACAACAGGCTGTAGATCAGCATCGAACCGTGTCCGGCGCTGAGGATGAAGCGATCACGGTTTGCCCAATGAGGGTGGCGCGGATTGTGACGCAGATGCCGCGTCCAGAGCGCATACGCCATCGGCGCAGCGCCCATCGGCAAGCCGGGGTGACCGCTGTTCGCTTTTTGCACCGCGTCAATCGACAGGGTGCGGATCGTGTTGACGGCGAGGGTATCCAGATTGGATGCCACTGCAAGACTCCTTTTCATTTGTGCTGAAGTGCACTTCGGTACTAACACCTTTCCCGATGCGACAAGCGCACAACTTTAACGCAAGATGAGCGGCGGCGCTGTTAACGCTTGCTAAGTTTTACGACTTTCGCCGGGTTCTCCTCGTACAATAAACAGGATAACGCACTGAAGAGGAGATTCGTTTGGCACTCCTGCTGATCGCGGCGGGCGCTTTGTTCGCCGTGCTGCTCTTTCTAAACAACCTGATCAAAACGTTCAGCCGTGCCGAGAAGGTCGGCTTTTGGGATTTAACGCTTGCCTTCATGATGGTACTGCTCACGCTGGCGGGCTTGATCGTCGCCGCTGATCCGCAAGGGGGAGATTACGGCGCGATCACGCTGGCACAGGTGTTGGGACTCGGTGCGGTAGGGGTCAGCGTTTTGATCCTCATTTTGGAATTATTCCGCCCGCAGCGCTGGAAGGGTTCACGCGGACTGCTGATGCTGTTCGCGGGGGCGTGGATGCTGCTTGCGACCGTGACTGTGCCACTGGTGGCGGTGTACTTCACGCTTGAGCCGGAAGACGCCGTGCCAACGCTCGTGGCGGAAGCGGCGATCACAGAGGACGCGGACAGCACCGTCGATCCCACCCTGATCGCCGCCGCGACTGCCGCTGAAGCCCGCGCGCGTTTCGGTGATCTGTTCGTTCAGGTGATCGACGTGGTGACCATTGAACTTGCCATCGAACCAGCGGTCATTCTGGCTCGGCTTGAGGAAGGAATTCCGCTCTCAGAGTTGGTGGCGGAGTACGGCGGGGACGTTGACCGCGTGATCGACGGGATCACGACGGTGATGCAGGACGCGGCGCGCGATTCACTGGCGCGCGGTGAGATCAACATGGCACAGGCGGCGCTGGCGATCTCGCAGATGCGCTTTTTCGTGCGCATCGCCGTCAGCAGTGACATCACCCAGTTGGGACGGCAGTTCGGCAGACCAACGCCCGCGCCGGGTGATCCGACCGAGCCGAGTTTTTCATCACTGCTTACCGGACTGCCGCCGCGCGACGAAGCGACACCCAACGCCGCAGCGACGCAAGCGCCGGATGTGAGCTTCACGCCCACATGGACGGCAACCGATACCCGCGAACCGACACCCTCGCGCACCCCATCGCTGACGCGCACGCCGCGCCCGACCGAAACACCGTATCCAACGATCCAGCGGTTTGCGACGCGCACGCCAACGGCAACGGCTACGCTCGTGACGCCGTGCCTTGCACAGGTGGACTACAACTTACGCGTTCGTTCTTCGCCGGAGCAGATCAACGCACCGGATAACACCCTAATCACAATCCCATTCGGCACGGTGATCGACTTGTACGGACGCTCCGAGGATGGGCTGTGGTGGTTCACGATCTACGAAGGGGTAGAAGGGTGGGTTGTGGGCGAGTTCATGACCATCGGCGCGGCATGTGATCGACTGCCGGTGCTCGCTCAATAAAAACGTCAACGCAAAGCCGCAAAGGCGCAATGAAGGGAAGTAGGGACAGGGCATGCCTGTCCTCTTGATACAACGACGGAACGAGCAGGAGGACGCGGCATGCCGCGTCCTCACAACAGATTACCGTGCGGCGTGGCATTCATATTAATGCGCCGCCTCGTGTTGGAACTGCTCCGTCTCAGTCGAGCCTTCCAGCGCTGTCGTCGAGGACAGCCCGCCCATCACCGCCTGCTGCACCTGATCGAAGTAGCCGACGCCGACGAAGCTCTGATGTTTCGCCGCCTTGTAACCTTCGTCTTCGAGCGCGAATTCGCGTTCTTGTAGGCGCGAGTACGCCGTCATGCCTTCGTCGCGGTAGCCGAGCGCCAATTCGTACATGCTCAAGTTGATGGCATGGAAGCCCGCCAGCGTAATGAACTGGAACTTGTAACCCATCGCGCCCAATTCGCGCTGGAATCTGGCGATGGTCGGCTCGTCAAGGTGACGCTTCCAGTTAAACGACGGCGAACAGTTGTACGTCAGCAGTTTACCCGGATACTGCGCGTGGATCGCTTCGGCAAACTGACGCGCTTCTTCAAGATCAGGATGCGACGTTTCGCACCAGATCATGTCGGCATACGGCGCATACGCCAGTCCGCGTGCAATCGCCGCCTCAAGCCCGTGCCGCACGCCGTAATATCCTTCGACCGTGCGTTCGCCCGTCGTGAACGCACGGTCACGCGGATCAATGTCGCTTGTGAGCAGCGTCGCCGAGTCCGCGTCGGTGCGAGCGATGATGAGCGTCGGCACGCCGAGCACGTCCGCCGCCAAACGCGCCGCGACGAGTTTGGCGATCGCTTCACTGGTCGGGACGAGGACTTTTCCGCCCAAGTGCCCGCATTTCTTCGCGGACGAGAGCTGATCCTCAAAGTGCACGCCCGCCGCGCCACCGTCGATCATGTCTTTCATCAGTTCAAAGGCGTTCAGGTTGCCGCCGAAACCCGCTTCGGCATCTGCCACCAGCGGCGCGAAGTAATTCACCGTGTGCGAGCCGCTCATGTGCTGAATTTGATCGGCGCGCATCAGCGCCTTGTTGATGCGGCGGCACAAATCCGGCACGCTGTTGACCGGATAAAGGCTCTGATCGGGGTACATTTGACCGGAGGTGTTCGCGTCGGCGGCAGTTTGCCAACCGCTGATGTAGATCGCCTTCAAGCCCGCCTGCATCATCTGAACCGCTTGATTGCCCGTCACCGCGCCGAGCGAATTCACATACGGTTCGGTTTCCAGCAAATGCCACAACCGCTCCGCGCCCATGCGTGCCAGCGTGTATTCGACTTGGACGCTGCCGCGCAGTTTGACCACATCTTCGGGAGTGTACGGGCGGCTGATGCCGTGCCAACGCGGATTCGTCTGCCATTCCTGTGCGAGTTCTTGTGCCTGATGCTTGCTCATCGTGTCCTCTTCTTCCTCATCACCTGAATTCGGTCAATCAATCGCCTGATATGCCGGAAGCGTCAAGAATTCGGTAAACGTCTCATTCGTGATCATCTGGTAGAACATCTCACCTGCCCGCTGATAATTCCCTCGTTGATAGCGCTCGTCGCCGACTTCGGCGCGGATGCCGTCCATTTCTTCTTCAAACAGCGTGGCGAACAGCGCCGGAGTGACCTCGCGCCCATCGTCGAGCTTTGCCCGGTGACGAAGCCACTGCCACACCTGTGAGCGGCTGATCTCGGCAGTGGCGGCATCCTCCATCAAGTTGTAGAGCGGCACACATCCGTTCCCACCGAGCCATGATTCAAGATATTGAATGCCGACGCGGAGATTCCAGCGCAGCCCTTTTTCCGTGATCGTGCCTTCGCTCGGCGCGAGTAAGTCCGCCGCTGTCACCTGCACATCATCGCGCTGGCGGCTGATCTGGTTCGGGGTTGGCATGTGCTGGTTGAAGATTTCCAGTGCGACCGGGACAAGTCCGGGGTGCGCGACCCATGTCCCATCGTGCCCGTCTTGGACTTCGCGGAGCTTATCGGCGCGCACTTTTTCAAAGGCAGCGGCGTTCGCTTCCGGGTTATCCTTGACCGGAATCTGCGCCGCCATCCCGCCCATCGCATGAGCGCCGCGCTTGTGACACACCTTGATCACATACAGTGAGTACGCACGCATAAACGGTGCGGTCATCGTCACCTGTGAGCGATCCGGTAAGATGCGCTGCGGGTAGCGGCTGAATTTCTTGATATAGCTGAAGATGTAATCCCAGCGTCCACAGTTCAGCCCCGCCGAGTGTTCGCGCAGTTCGTACAGGATTTCGTCCGCCTCGAACGCGCCGAGGATCGTTTCGATCAGCACTGTCGCTTTGATCGTGCCGCGTGGAATGCCGAGCGCATCCTGAGCGGCGTTGAACACATCGTTCCACAAACGCGCTTCGTGATGACTTTCCAGCTTGGGAAGATAAAAATACGGTCCTGATCCGCGCGCCAGCAGTTCACGGGCGTTGTGGAAGAAATAGAGTCCGAAGTCAAACAAGCCGCCGGGGATCGGTCGTCCATCAACCAGCACATGTTTTTCGTCTAAGTGCCAACCGCGCGGGCGCACCATCAGCACCGCCGTTTGATCGTTCAGATGGTACTGCTTGCCATCTTCGCGGGTGTAGGTGATATTCCGGCGCACAGCGTCGCGCAGATTGCGCTGACCGTCGAGCATGTTCTCCCATGTGGGGGAGTTGGCGTCTTCACAGTCCGCCATGAACACCTTTGCGCCGCTGTTCAAGGCGTTGATCACCATCTTGCGATCCGTCGGTCCGGTGATCTCGACCCGGCGATCCTGCAAATCATCCGGGATTGGCGCGATCTGCCAATCTCCGGCGCGAATATCGGCGGTTTCTGGCAGAAAGTCAGGTAGTTGTTCCGCGTCGATCTGCGCCTGCCGTTCTGCCCGACGTTTCAGCAGTTCCGCGCGCCGATCCGTAAACTGCGCCAGCATGGCGATAAAATCTTGTGCCTCCGGCGTCAAAATGGCTTCCAAACCGGGGGGAACGGGCTTGAGAAGTGTAAGTGTTCGGGTTTGGGTCATGTGCGGCAGTCCTCATCAGGCAAAGAAGTATTGGAGTGGATCAGCGGCGTGATCCCCATCGGTTTGAACAGTTTGTAGGAATTTGTGACGAGATGCTCAAAGGTTAGGTCAAGCAGTCTCACAGGTAGATGGGTGATCCGCCAGACGTTCTGATCTTGATCTTACGCTCCATTTGCAATCGTTCGTGAAGATGTGAACAATGTAACTCAACAATAGTGACAGATGCAATCTGCACGCTGCGGCGAATAGTTGTCGATTTTTCGTACAGTGTGTATGAAATGCAAAGGATTCAGGGATGGGAAGTTAAACGCGCTTTAATCGCGTACTCGGCTGACCTGTGCTACACTCAAGCGTATGGTGACAGCAACGACTACACATCCAGCCAAGAACAACATCACGTGGGCGCGGTTGGTTTCCAACCTCTTCAGCCCCCCCGTGATCTGGGGAACATTGGCGTTCCCAATCGCATTCCGCGAAGCATCCACGCAAGAGCAGGGTTTGATCTGGGCGCTGACATATGTCGTTTTGGTATGCGTGATGCCCGCCTTTTATATTGGTGTGATGGTCTGGCGGGGGCACATCACCGATTTGCATATGCGCGTCCGGGAGCAGCGGATACGCCCGTACATCGTCAGTATCATTTGCACGCTGACCGCGTGGGCAACGCTCCATATCATGCATGCCCCCCCGCTTCTGCCGACGTTCGCTCTTATCACCGTGATCCAGATCGCGGCGATGCTGATTGTGACGTTGGTGTGGCAGATCAGCATGCACACCATGAGCGTGACCAGCGCAATCGTCACGACAGGCGCATTGTTCGGCTTCGGGTTAGCGATGCTTGCCAGCCCGCTGATCCCGCTGGTGGGAGCGGCACGATACAGCTTAGGGCGGCATACCCTCAGTCAGTTGATCGCCGGGAGCTTGCTCGGCGGTTTGATGACGCTCGCCTTGATCCTGCTCATGAACGCATCCTAAAATCCCCATCGCTTAGAAACCATCTGAAAATCCCCTCACACCTTGAGAGACTTGTGCGAGATATTGGCGCGCGCTGTTTTTACCCCTGACCTCCTCTCCCACGCAAGCGGGGAGAGGGCGCGTCCACGATGATGACCTTTCACCCGAAGTAAATGCGCTGGTGTACATGCCGCTGATTGGGTATTGATCATTAAACGCATTCTATGAAATGCGCGCGAAACTTTGGCAAGGAGGAAAAGACGATGACACGGGTTCGTTTAGCGGCGCTTATGCTGGTGATGTGCGCACTTTTGGGCGTGATCGCCGGACATGCACAAGGCGAAGTCTATCGGGCGGCGTTCAGCGCGAACGGCTACACGCTGATCGTCGAAGTGCTGGATGATGATCTGGTTCATTTTGAACTCAATGACGCGCCGGAAGGCGCGACAACGACAATCAATGCGCCTATCGAAACATCGCTGATGATCGCCAAAACGGATTATCCGGGCGCGACTTCGTTGGAATTTCCATCGGCGGACAAGATCCAAACACCGGAGCTGCTGATCGAGGTCGATACGGCGGCGCTGTGCGTGACGGTGACGGATCGCACGCGTGATCCGCAGTTGAAGCTGACGACGATCTGCCCGCTGGAAGATGGTGGGTTGAGCTTCGCCCAGTTGGGGACGACGGATATTTACGGGCTTGGTGAGCGCTTCCGGGCGAGCGGCGGCACGGATGGCACCTGGCTCGGTGAGCGCCGCATGCCGGGGAATCAATACGGGAATGCGCAAACTGGATTCAACGGCGGGAACGTGGCGAACGCGCAGTTCCCGATCATGTACGCGCTCGGTGAAGCGACGAACAATTACGCGGCGTTTATCGACTCGGCTGCGCCGCTCGGATGGTCATTCACAGAATCACCATTCACGATGATCACCCGTGTTGTGCCGCTCCGCTGGTATGTGATGACCGGGAGCGATCTGCGTGACCTGCACGCCGATTATATGGAACTCACCGGAGCGCCGCCCGTGCCGCCTCAGCAAATGTTCGGGCTGTGGATTTCGGAATACGGCTACGATAACTGGAATGAACTTCTTTTGGTACTCGATTCGATGCGTGAAGAAAACTTCCCGTTGGATGGCTTCGTGCTTGACCTGCTCTGGTTCGGCGGCATCGAGACGGGGGCGAGTCAGATGGGAGCGCTGGCGTGGGATGAGGGCGCTTTCCCAGAACCCGCCGCGATGATCGCACAGCTCCGCGACGAATACGGGATCGGAATCATGACGATTGAAGAACCGTATGTGAGCGAAACGGCGCGCGGCTACGAGGATGCGCTTGAGGCGGGGGTGCTGGTGCGCCAGTGCGCCGAGTGCGATCCCGTGCAGTTTGATGAATGGTGGGGAATCGGCAGTATGGTCGATTTCACCAATCCCGACGCGGCAGCATGGTGGCATGATCAACGCCGCCAGCATTTGATCGACGCGGGCGTGATGGCGCATTGGACGGATTTAGGCGAACCGGAAGACTACGATCCGTCTGCCTATTATTACGGCGGCGCGGATCATGCCAGCATTCACAACCTGTATAACCTGTATTGGTCGCGCAGCGTGTGGGAAGGTTATCGGCGCAACGCCGTCGAGCGCCGCCCGTTCATCATGTCGCGCTCCGGCACATCAGGAAGTCAGCGCTACGGGGTCGCCATGTGGTCGGGCGATATTGCCGCCAACCTCGCCAGCCTGAGCGAACAAATGAACGTGCAAATGCACATGTCCTTGAGCGGGATTGATTATTTCGGTTCAGACGTAGGCGGTTTCTTCCGGCAGGGGGTCGATCCGATTTTAGGGATGGATGGACTGTATACGCTCTGGTACGCAAACTCGGCGCTGACCGATGTGCCGCTGCGTCCGCATGCCTTCAACGTCCAAAACTTCTACGCCACCGCGCCGACGTTGGTCGGTGACTTGGCAAGCAACTACGCGAATACGCTGCTGCGGTATGAACTCAGCCCGTATTTGTATACGCTGGCGCACCGCGCACACCAGTTCAGTGAACCGGCGTTCCCGCCGCTCGTCTACTACTTCCAAGAGGATACTGCTGCGCGGACGTTGGGCAGTCAAAAGATGATCGGTTCACAGATGATGATGACCGTGCTCACGGATTACACGCCGGAAGCGACGACGGTGTATCTGCCGAGCGGTGGGTGGTTCAACTACCGCACCGGAGAATTTTACGAGAGCGCCGGAGACTCCATCGAAGTTGCACCGACAGTCGCACGTACGGCACAAGCGCCGCTGTTCGTGCGTGACGGCGCGGTGATCCCGCTGATGCGCGTTGATGACATGACGCTGAATACGCTCGGTCAGCGGACGGACGGCACGGTTGACAACTCGATCATTTTCGCGGTCTATCATGCCTCGCAAGACGGCTCGTTTACGCTGATCGAGGATGACGGCGAAACGATGGCGTATCAGACGGGCGCGATCCGTGAAACGCGCGTCGATCATCAGGCGACGGACGACGCGATCACGGTGACGGTGAATGCCGCCAGCGGCACGTATGACGGCGCGCCCACCGCGCGCGATCTCGAAATTCGCTTGATCAGCCCAACACCCGTCTCGGAGGTGTTGATCAACGGCGAAGTGATACCGCGAATGACCGCTGACTCCGGTTATGGATGGGTGATCCGCAGCGACGGAACGGTGATCGTGCTGGCGGGAGTTGTGCCGGTCGATGAAACGATCATGATCACGTTTGTGGAGTAAGGTGCGGCTCGACGATGCGCGCGACTTTGAATGCATACGCGGCTTCTTCATCGTGTTTGATGCTGAGTGACCAACTCACGCTCAGGCAGGCATACGCGAACGTGTAGTCCAGCACCCGCGATACCTCAAGCGCCATATGGTGCGCCAAAATCTCCGCAATTTTTAGCAAGCGCCCTTCGCTGTGGACTAACTCCACTGCGGAGGGCGGATTACACAGTGTATTCGCGCAGTCATACGTGCGTTCCCCGCTGATGCCTTTGGGATCAAATGCCAGCCAACCGCGTTCAGGATGACGGCGGATATTCGCGTGGTGCATGTCCCCATGAAGCAGACGCACTTCACGAGGGGCGGCTAACAGTTTTTGCGCGACTTGTGCGCCGCGTCCCAACAGTGGATCGGTCGGGGCATACGCAAACAGCGCCCGAAAGCGCTCGTTCAGCGGCGTGAACTCCGCCGGAATCACGGATGGGGATGCCGTGTGCAGTTGATTCAGCACGTCGGCGATCACAACTGCTGCGCCTTCGTCGTCACCGCGATGCACCAATGCTGTGACTTCTTCCCCGGATGCGTATTCGAGCAGGTGCGCGTCAGCGGCTTGGCGGATCAACCGCACCGCCCCGCGCCCATCCCACAAGCGAAGCGCAACCGCCCCATTTTGCTCGTCCTCAACTCCGATAGGCGTGAGCAGTTTAAGGACAAGCCGCTCCCCATGATGGGAAACAGTGAATACGCGGCTGGTGGGCGTTTCTGCGATCAGTTCCGGCTCGCTGAGCGCCCATGTTTGAAGATAATGATCCCGTTGATCTGCCATAACGGCGTTTCCTGATGAGCAAGCATTCTTGCGTTCGTTCATTGAGAGAGAATGCTTATACAGCTTTCGATGCGTGCTCTTGAGGCACAGCGAACACATCCCATAAATATTCAGAGAGGTTGTCTGCAAGCTCGACCGCTGGACAGCCAAACATTTTTACCCGCGTGCCGGACTCCGGCGCGATCCTGCTGACAAATCTGGGGCTGGTGTAGAACAGCGCATAGCCCGCGTTCACAAGCTGAACGAGCAGTTCATGTGCAGAGCTGCCGCCCGATTGCAGCATACGATCATTGACCTCCACGAGCAGATAGGGTCGATACTGCTTCAGCGTATTTGCCGCGCCTTTGAGGACTTGCGGTTCAAAACCTTCAACATCAATTTTGATGATATGAGGTCCAACCGATGAACTCCGGCAGTACTCGTCGAGCGTGGTCATCTGAACAACGCCGGTGGTTTCGGCTGATTCCACATGAGAAGACAGCAGCGTCGAGTTGCCCGGTTCGTCAGCGAAACTCATGGTGATCGAACTGGTCGTGCTCCCTAACGCTGTGTTAATGACGTGAAAACTGAAGCCGTTTTCCTGAACATGTCGTGTCAATTTCTTTAACGTGTGTGGATTCGGCTCGAAGCAGTGGATGTCAATCGAGCGGTTCAGTTTTTTCGCTTGGCTTGCCGCCAACATGCTGACGAAACCAACATTTGCCCCGATATCGAAAAACACGACATCCGAACTGATATGCCTCAACAACTGTGCAAGAATTCGGTCGAGATCGTGGTGTGTGAACCCAAACCCGGTCATCAGTCCAAAATCTGTTCCTGCCTCAAAAGTGAATTTGAAGCGATCTAAAAACCATGCTTCGTAGGCTTTGCTGCCGTATAACACAGGGGCAGCAGCCTTGATGAGACGGTGAAGACCGGGCGGGTTCATTAGTTCAGTGAGCCGCTGTGACGTTCCTAGGACAAATGACTGAAGGAAGTTCAGCTTGCCCGGTTGTGTCTGGTTCATAACGCTAGCCTTTAGTGAACTGCGGCAGATATGAGATGAAATTGGCGGAAAGGAGAACCGTTAGGCGAGACGGACTGCCGTCCGAAGCGCAGTGTAGCATGTGAAGGTATGGTAAGGCAATCACGGACGGTGGGAAGCGTTTTTTGTGAGGTGTGCTACACTCGACTGCATCACATAGATGAATTGGCGGTAAACAATGCAAGAACTACGTCGACCGTTCTTCTATGCAGCGTTTGTTGTCATCGTCATAATCATCGCCGTCGAACTTGGTTCCGCACCCATTTTGTCGTTGATCAGCAGTGCTGCCAACGCTGGCGGACAAACGCTCACCGCGAGCGATGTTCCGCCCGAACTCCAAGATGATTTCGCTGAAGCCTCCGCCGAAAACGCCGATAAGTTCCAGAATCTCGAAAGCAATCCGGGGATCGGGATTCAATACCTGATCATTGTCGATGGTATTTTGATGCTGGTGATGGGGCTGATGCTGGCGAGTCAGCTTATCCCGCAGGATACGTATGCGCGGCTGCAAGGATGCGCGTCGTGTCTCGTCTCGCTGATCTTGTTGATCAGCTCAATCATCATGATCATCATGGCGATTATCGTGCTGCTGGTGATGGTCACGCTGCTATTGGCGATTCCCTTTGGCACGCTGATTTATCTCGCCGTGTACGGCTTTTTTGATCGCGGCGGGGCGACGGTGGCGTTGGGGATCATCATGACGCTCAAGATCGTGTTTTGTGTGCTGCTGGTGCTGGCGCAGCAGCGATTCTTGCAGAACCGCTTCTTGATCCTACTCGCGCTGTCGTCGCTGGTCTGCACCTTTATCATCAGCTTCTTGCATGGCATCGTGCCGATCATTCTCGTCAGCATTACCGATAACATCAGTGGAATCTGCGTGGCAGTCTGCGGGCTGATCTGGGCGGTCGTCGTGCTGATCGGGGCGATCCCTGCCGTGATACGGTCACTGGGGAAAAGCTCGTAAGCGATTATGGGGGCAGTGCGTAACACACTCCCCCGTTCTATTACCTAATCCCCGATTCCCAATCGGCATGCGTTCTGACACTGCACCGTAACCGTACCGCCGCTCTTGGAGACGCTGACATTGAGTTCGGCATTTCCCGCATTCACGATACGATCATCGATTTCGATAGCGCTTTCGTCGTCATCCGATGCGGGCACGTAATCAACACGCGCCTGACCGGAAACAAAGCGCAACGGCAGCGTGCGTACCTCGGCATCGGATGGAACAACCGAAAATGCGCATGACCCGCCGCCGCTCGGCAGCGTGATCTCCGAAAGCTGGCGGTCGTCGCCTGTTCCGGTGATCACGAGGCATGCAGGTGGCGCGAGTACATCGCTCACGCCGACGCGGGGACGGAGAAAACTGAACAGATCGCCGCTCATCAAGTCCTGTGCCGAATCAAACGTGATCACGTTCAGCGAACCTTGCAGCCCTAAGCCGCTGGTGCAGCAGAACAGCAGCACGATGATGAGCAGAACGGCGATCATCGGACCCGGAATCTTCATGGCAGGCTCTCCTTCAACTAACAGAAGAACGGAATCTGGCATTCGCTGTGCATATTCAATGTACCGTTGATCGAACGATTCGAGGCGGTGTTGCCCAACCAGATCCGGTATTCGCCGGTAATGAGTGTCCCGAATCGGACAGTTGGTGCAGTCGAAGCATCACTACAATGGACATTGCCCACCGGGTCAAGGACAAGCATGGTTGCAGGTAGGGTTGCACTCCGGAAATCGAAGTCGAATATCTCCGATCCGTGACTGACGATGTTGACCAAAAATGCCGGATTATCGGAGATAAACCCTCTGCACCGATTCCCGAAGGAATCGATCCCGCCTGCTTCAAATTCGCCGATGTTGGTGAAGTTGAGAACGGCAAGTGTCAGGTTTGTATTACTACTGAATGTGCCCAAGAAAATATCACGCCTGCCGAAGCGTGGAGGAAGCCGAGATAATTGCATCGGGGTGAGCGGCGGCGGTGTGAATGTCGCTGTAACAGTCGGCGTAGGCGTCTCAGTTGGCGGCGGCGGGGTCGTGTCGCGGGTGAGCAGCACAATCGCAAGGACGATCATCACCAGCAGCACAAGAATCACCGGAATAATCCAGATTGGGAACTTGGGCGGCGGCGGCGGCGGCGGCTTGGGTGCAATCGAGAAACCGACTTCGGTGCTTTCGGTAAAATCATCGTCCGGGTTGGCTTCGTTGGTGATGATGAGCTTGAGACGATATTCTCCGGGCGGCGCATCTTCCTCAACGGCGAGCGCAACCGTATAGATTTTTGTTTCTTCCGGCGCGAAATCGCGGATGCGCGGGTCTTCGACGGGAGACGGCTGCCCATTCGAGAGCGCTGCCGTTGGCAGCACTGTGTACCAGCGTTCAGATATGGGCGGGGTGGCGACCAACCGCGCCACCCCACGAATACGCATTCGTGTCGTGTTCTTGACGGTAAACGTCACCGTCCCTTGACGCTTGGTGTCAAGGGAAACGGTGCTGCTTGATGGAGTAATTTCGAACGGACCCGGCATACTGCTCCCCCCAATTATCTTTTAGGTGTTATCAGTTGCGGAATTCGATGCGTGTAACCCCTGTGATTGCCGTCGTGTAGCCAAACTCAACCCGCCCGATTGTGGCTGCTCGCTGCTGAAATTCCACCGTATGCAAATTGCCGCAGCACAGCGCTTCCTGTGAAACGGTTGTGATCAGACTGCCGTCCGCATCATAGACGCGCATCTCATATTCCACGCTTGCGCCCCAGAAGGTCAGGCGCACGAAGCGCACGGGCGCGGCGAATTCGATCAGGATTGGAACGGTATTACAGCGGTTTAAATTGCCTGATGTAGCGGTGGTTAGGTACGTTGAGCCGTAACCCGTCATTACCGCCGCGACCGTGCCATCAGAGCAGTACGAACTCAGCGGTGCGCCACGCACGCGCCGGATGCCATAGGCAGAAAGCGCCGACGTCGAAATCTGACCACTCAACCCTGTGTCTGCGATCACGACATCGCCCACAGGGAACGGGGTAATGGTGGGTGGTCTCGGCGTGGGAGTGCGCGTCGGGGCAGTCGTCGACGTGATGGTCGGCGTGGGCGTCTCGGTTTCGATGGGCGGCGGCGGCGTGGTGTCGCGGGTAAGAAGCACAATCGCGCCGATGATCAGCGCCAAGATTACGAGAATTACCGGGATGATCCAAATCGGGAACTTGGACGGTGTAGGCGCGGGCATGGGCGCAATCGAGAAACCGACTTCGGTGCTTTCAGTAAAATCGTCATCGGGGTTCGCTTCGTTGGCGATAACCAGCTTAAAGCGGTAATCACCAGCGGCGGCGCTCGGCGGCACGGCGATATTCACCGTATAGGTTAACGTTTCTTCCGGTCCAAAGTCACGAACGTTGGGAACAGGCGGTGTGGGCTGCCCGGTGGCGGGCGATGGTGTGGGCGTGGGTGCGGGGGGTGCGGTGGGCACGGGCGCGATCGTGTACCAATGCACGGACTCCGGCGGCGTAGCGACAAATCGCCCAATACCGCGAATGCGGATTTTAGTGGTGTTCTTGACGGTGAACGTCACCGTCCCTTGGCGCGACGCATCAAGGGTAGCGGTGCTGGTCGAAGGTGTAATCGCAAATGGACCCGGCATAACAACTTTCCTTTCGCTGACCAACGATTAGCAGTTAAAGAAGTTGCGGCAGTCGGATGTGAGGAACAGGGAACCGCTGATCGCGCGCCCCTCCTCTTTGCTGCCGATCCAGATAAAGTACGTCCCCACCTCAATTGGGGAGAAATTCAAGCCCGGTTGGAAACCCTGCACATCATCGTTGCAGCGGACAACGCCGTTTGGATCAAGCATGATCAGCGTGGTATCGCCGTTAGTGCTTTGGAAGAAGAACGCAAGATCGTTGGACGGCGTATCGGCAATTTCGACGGCGAAAATGGCAGGGCTGGAGATGAATCCGGCACACGGATTCCCGAACGAATCAACACCGGACGCTTCAAAATCAGCGACACTGGCAAAGCTGAACTCTTGGATGTTGACGGGATCATCCCCAAGGAAGAAGTCATTGCCGACGAATGCCGTTCCAAAATGCGGGAATCCCGGTTCGAGCTGAAGCACATTCGGCGGCGGTGTAAAGGTTGGCGTTGCCGTCGCCGTCGGCTCAGGCGTGGTGTCCCGCGTGAGCAGAATAATCACCAGCGCGACCAGCACGAGCGCGACCAGCACGACCGGAATCACCCACACGGGAAACTTGGGCGGCGGCGGTGGGGGATCGGGCTTCTTGTTCAAGACGACCGAAATATCCGGGCTTTCGGTGAAGTTGTCGTCGGGGTTGGTTTCGTCCGCGACCACGAGCCGAAAGGTATGCGTCGCAGGGACGGCATCATTCGGCGCGGCGATTTTGATTAGATAGGTTTCCGTTTCGCCCAAATCGAACAGGCGCACCGTGCCGGGGAGTTCTGGCATATCGCCCGCATCCCCCGGCTGCATGATCGTCAGCCATGATGCGGCGGGCGATCCAGTAGGAACGATCAACCGCGCGGTTGCGCGTATCCGCCTCGCCGTATCATTTTTGACTGTGAAGGTGGCAGTCCCTTGGCGCTTATCATCTTCGAGTGTGACGAGTGTGGACGACGGCGTAATCGTGAATGGACCGGGCATGCGAACTTATCCTCTCATAGACACGAAATGCTAGGTAAGGCGGCAGCGGCGCAGTTAGCAATGGTGAAAGACAAATAGAATCAGAAGTACGGCGGCAGTCGAATGTTACCGACCGTTGGAAATTGCTGGTTGAGTCATCCGATAGGGAACTGCCGCACCGGAGTGTTCCGGCGGGTTAGACACGCCTATTGTGTGATGCCGTTGGAGTTCGGGTGGAATGTAGGAGGACGACGGCGTGATCGTGAATTGACCTCGCATGAGGGCTATATCCTCTCATAGAAACGGTCGGGTATTCAGCGTCTGCGCAATCATCATTTCTATATGAGTATAGCCCTTCCTTCAAATTCTGCAGCAAGCGGAACGAACGAATTCTTACAGGAAAGCGATCACGATGACGATCACCAAGCCGATAATCGCGGGAATCGTGACCACTTCACCGACTTCGGTAAACTTGGCGATCAGCCCCTTATTCTTGAAGTCCGGGCGGAATGTACCGCGTGCCGACCACAAGCCCGCCCACGTCGTGAGCAAGATCGCCCAGATGCCGAAGGCGATGAACGCCTTTCCGTTGTTCGCCGTGTTGGTCGCGCCAACGACGATGGCGACCACCCCGATGATGTACGCGATCACATACGTGATGATATTGACGACTTCCGACATAATTTCATGCTCCTTTTAGGTTATGACCACATCAGCAGTTTGGGACCTGATGCGGTTGAGTCGTGACTTTCAGCAAGCCGTTCGGTGAGCGCGCCTTCGTGACTGAACACCCATTCGTCCACCGCGCCGACGAGATGGATAAAACTGCCGAACGCACCGAGGCTCAAACTGTGACCGGATTCGTGCCCCATATGCGAGGACGACGATTCTCGGTGTACAAACGAGAAATTACCCATATTGAACGCGGTCTTGTAGATGTTGACATTGGCGATCCAGCCGCCGAACACGAAGAACGATCCCGTGCCCCAATCAATCTGAATGATTTTGCCCGCCAGCGACGTGCCGGAATCGGATGGGATGCCAAAGCGGAAGAACTTCACCCGCGTGATCAAGAAAATGAGATGCCCGATCAAGCTGAGAACGACGAACGTCAGCCCTAACCCGACGATCAGCCAAGACATCGGCATCAGCCAATTCAGCCACCCGATCAAGCCTTGATACACGCCCCAACGCGATACCGCACCGATGCTGGCGATGAAGTTCAGCCCGCCAAGGACAAGCCCGATCACCAATCCGGCGGTATCGCTGCTGAACAGTGAACCGGTGATCAAGGCGATCAAGAAGCCGTTAAAAGCGCTGTTGATGCCGATCAAGACGCCGCGTGTGAGTGCGGTCACAGGTTCTTCTTCAGAGACATTCTTCTTAACCGTCACCGTCGCCACGATATAGCAGATCAACGCAACCACGCCCAAGATCAGCGCGATCACCCAGATTTCAGATGTGAGCAGACGGCATAATCCCGCAACGAAAACGCCAACGACCGCCCCAAACACCGCTCCCATTGTGTTGATACTCATGGTTTTCATTCCCCCTTGTTTAGCACAGCCCAGCTACATTTACCCCGTAGGCTGATGACTAACTGTGTTGATTGTGTGCTTTCACCTTACCCCGCCCCTCTCCGCTGGCTTCACGGGACGACACTTTATCCTCACCACCCGACCTCCTCTCCATCGCAAGCGATAGAGAGGAGGAGCAGTACATCAAGGAAAAGTGTCGTCCTCAAAACTCCGCTGGCAAAGAGGGGGAAGGGGTGAGAGGGCAAAGCAGAACCGGACACCCCTTACTCCTCCATTTGAATATCCGCCGTCACATACGCGGGCTTTTCGAGCCGGACGATCCGCTCAATCAAACTGCGACAATCAGCGGCTTCGTGCGGGACGTGAACCACAATATGAAACGGGATCACCGTGCCTTCCGCGTCGGTGATCTGCTCGTCGATGCGGTAACCGTGTACCCCGGTCGCGGTTTCGAGAAAGGCGATCATGCCCTTCTGCGTGCCGCGCCACTTAGATAAGTACGCGGCGCGGGCGATCAACACGCGCAGTTGATCCAGCCCGCCGGGAAATTCGGGAATTTGCGCGATATCCTCGAAGTTTTCCGGGTCTTGCACCCAGAACGGGTCAAGATCGACCCACCCCGCGAGGTAATGTACGAAACGCTTGGGCGCTTGATAGGGATCAAAGAAGGCGGCAAGCGAATCGAGCACCTGCTCAGAAGGTTCGAGCAGGGCTTGCATCACATCGAGCATCCCTCCTAACAGGCGGCTGCTCTCGCTGTCGAGCGTGAGGCGGAAAATCTCCGGCAGCAGCAGTTCGATCTCAGAACGTTTCATTGTCCTCACTCATCACATCCAGCGCGTGTTCGCCAGAGACGAATAAACGGTGCGGGGGCAGCGTCACGCGGTCGAAGTAGATCGCAGTGGAGACGCGCAGATACTTCCAGCGACCATAATCCGCGCCTTGATCACGGCGGGCGCGGTAAATTCCTTGTCCGCGCAGTTCACCGTTTCCGTTGTCAGCCAGCCCGCGCGTGCCACCCATGATGTACTTGCCGTTCGGGTCGGCGGCGGCGCTGTGGATCGGCAAAAATGGTCGGTTGCCTGTGCCGCGTATTGGCAGTCCGGCGCTTTCGTTGGGGGCGACCGTCTGCCATGTCGGGTCGGCGGCGTCCACTTTTAAGCGCATGATTCCGCCGCGATGTGTACCGACGACGACCGTATCTTTATCTGGGAAAGCGATTGCGTAGCAGCTCCCTGCCGCCCACCCTTTCGAGAAGGCGCGCCAGCCTTCGCTGGGGTCTTCTTGCGGGCGCATGATTTCCCAGCGCCAACATCCTTTTCCTTCTTCGTTGCCAGATGCGACGAACGCCCCCGCCCACAAGAACGTGCGCGGTCCATCTTGCTGAATTTCCAACACGCGGATGTCTTCTTCAGCGAGATTCGTGCGCGTCTCGTCGTCGATCAACGGACGGAAAGCGCGCCCGCCGTCGCTTGACAAATAAATGCCGCCCACTTGACCGAGCTTTTGCGCGGCGACGGCGATATTCACATTGCCGTTCACGTCAGTTGCGGCGGCAACAGCATAAAATCCTAACTGTGGGTGACGCGGCACGACGGTGAGCGGGAGCGCGCTCGGATTGTCACGAAGGACGGGAAGCTCATACAACGCTTGATCGGTGGCGATGAGCAGAACCGGCTCTTTGCTGCGCGTCATCCATGCCAAGTCTTCGATTTCGAGACTGCCGAACTCCGCGACTTTGTTCCGCCATGTTTCGCCGCAGTCAAGGCTGATGTACACCCGCGATCCGGTTTCGGCGTGGGCAGCCAGCGCGACCAAGCCGGGGTAATCCGGGTGCGGTGCGACCCGCCACAACTGCTGCGGCACTTCCGTGAAGTCATCCGGCGGTCGCCATGCCTCCCACCCATCGCCGTTATCGAGTGTGCGGAACAGCGTATCACCGCTGCATGCATACCATGTATTCGGCTGATGATGATCCGCTGCAAGCGAACCAACCGAGTCCGGCGCATCATTCACGCGCATGACGATGTTTTCAACGTAGCGCACACCGGGTTCGGAAAGAGCAACGTCGTAGATATGCGAGGCGCGGAGCGACTGCCCGAACTGCCAACCGCGTGTATTCACGCCGGGGGTGGGCAGTGGACAGATCATCTTATACAAGCGTTCTTCAAGGCGCTTGCGGACAGCCTGAGGGTCTTCTTCCGGGCGAACGATGATCGTCGCGCTTACGCTGACGCTGACATAGCGCGTCCAATCGGCTTCGCAGATCGTCCCGGCAGGCTTTCGCTCTTGGAGCGCTTCCTGTACCTGCTCCAATGCCAGCGCGGTTTGATTCGCTTGCAGCGTCTCTAGGCTGAGTTTGCCGTCCGCCCACTGCTCCTCGGCAATATCCGGCACGAGCAGCACATCCACCGCACCGCGCCGCCCGTAGCTCCATTCGGCTTCGGTGAACGCCTTCGCGCGGGCGACTCCCGGTATTTTGCGCGCCAAGCCTTCAAAGTCGCGCACAGTGACGGCACGCTCAAGCGCGTGCAGTTCACGCGGTCCGCGTATACGCGCATTGGTGAGGGTTTCCGCGCTGCGTCCGCCCGTTGCTGCTTCGGGGTTCGTGACTTCCACACCCACGATCGGGTCTTTTAGCACGGTGAGCGTATTCGCGGGGATATTCCCCTCAACCCCGCCGCCCGTGCGATACCAAACGCGAATCCGGCGGTCAAGCTGCGGGAGTTCGGCATCACCCAGAATTTCCGGCGTTTCCGCCAGCATTCCTTCAAAATCAAGCAGGCGCGCGGCGGGCGCAAACTGGATCACGCCGGAGATGCGATCCACTTTGTACACATAGCGATCGTCGCCCAGTTCGCTGAAATGTTCGACTTCGCGCCAGATACGATACGTCGCGCCGTCATATTCACGTTCGCGCAGACGTTCGCGCGTTTCGTTCCCGCCCAGTTCAACGCCGACGACGAGATCACGCCCGTCGCCCGTCGGCGCGATAATCGGCGCACTGCGCACCTGCACGGTAAGTCCCGCTTCACCGCGCCCCACTCCGACGAGTTCACCATCGATCTGGCGGGCATGAACGGCGGTCACACGCCCATGTGTTTCGTTGCCGCCGATGCGCAGCACTTCATTGGTGATAAACACCGGCGGTTCGCCTGCGCCCGTCGCTTTCGCGGTGACGCGCGTCCCGACCGGAATTTCGACCACGCGCCGCGCTACCTGCTGCGTTTTGGTGAAGACAAGCTCAACATGAGCAGCGGCGGGCGGCTGCAAGGTGACTCCCAACAGATTGAGGAAGGCGATATACGCTTTATCGGGCAGACGGTTCAAGCGGGCGATCATGGTTTCCGTCAGGAATGCGTACAATTCGAGCAGTACGATTCCGGGATCGCTCGGTGAAACGTCCGTCCATTCGGGCGTGGTCGCCCGCAGACGCGCTTTCGCTTCTTCGACAAGCTGTGCAAAAGTACGATCATCGAGTTTTGGCAGCGGTAGTGGCATCAGCCCTGATCCCCCGCAAGATTGATCGAAAAGTCCAAATCGTTGATCTGCTGTGTCGCTTTGACTCGATAGCGCAGATGAATATCCAACTGTGAAGGCACGTCGATGTTTCGTCCGGCGTCAATATCGAGCACGACGACCCTCGGTTCCCATAAATCAATCGCGCGCTGCACATAATAGATCGCCAATCCGGCGGTGGTTTCATCGTTGGGCGCGAATAACAGGCGATGCAGCATACAGCCGTAATCCGGGCGCATCACGCGCTCACCAATCCGCGTGGAAAGCAGGAGCAGGATCGCCTGACGCACCGCTTGATCGTCCTCGACCATCTCGACCCCGCCGCGCAGATGCAGCCGCAGTCCCGCGACGGGCGCGGCTTCACCGGGGCGGGGCAGTGTCGGATATTGGAAACGCCACGAACGATAGCGCGCCTTTGCCATGTCATTTACTCCGCTGCATTGACCCAGTCTTGACCGGGCGTGACGACAAGATAATCCACACTGGGTAAGCCGTCCGTCAGTCCTTTGACCGTATCCAAACAGATCGGATGCCCGTTGACGGTGATAAAGCTCGAATACCCCGTAACATTTTTGATCGTCGAGGTACACGGCTTTTGACCGGGGACGATGTTCGGGCAGCCGTTGATCGTCCACACCACAGGATCAGGCTCGACGAGCATGCTGTGTCCGTTAATCGTGACCCAAGACTGACTCGGCGCGTTCTTCACCTTGCTGGTTGTCCGGTGCGCGCACGCCAAAAATGCTTGATCGGTCAAGACTTTCATCGTTCACCCCCTTTGAAAATCAATCGTGCTGCCCTTGACGATGATCTGCTTCCCCGGCGCTTCGAGCGTCAAATCTGCCTCCGCGTGCAGCCGCACATGATCGGGGGTGAGTTCGATGTAACTGCCGCCGCTGTTTTCCACGCGTATCGTGCGCCCGGTATCGTCGAGTTTGATTTTTTGCCCGCCGGGGGTGAGCAGGGTGAAGCGCTTGACGGTGTTACTGTCGATGCCGGGATCAATCGAGCCGTGCATGCCGAACAAGCCGCCGAGCACGATCCCCTGTGCCGGGTCGTTGTTCATGAGCAAGACCAGCACTTCATCGCCCACGTCCGGCACGATGATCAAGCCCTTGCCTGACCCCGCGCCGAGGCTGAGGACGTGCATCCAGTCGGTTTCGACATCGTTGTAGGCGCTCAAGGTGGCGCGCACCCGCCCAAGCTGACCGTCAATCGCGCTGACCACGCCGAGCGTTGCCCCGGCGCTGTACGAGCGCTCACGGCGCGGCGGCGGAAAGGTCGAAAGCTGAGTCGTGTACGACGACTGCCCGTTGATCGTGTGCGTCGCACTGGTGATCACATATGTGCCGGAAAAGCCGTCTTCTACGCCGTCGATCTGCACTTTTGCGCCGGGTCGCAGGTGGGGATCGCCTTCGGTGATGCCCCAGAATGTGACCTCGCGGGCGATCTGGCGGTCGAGTTCGGCTTGCGCCAGCGCCGCCGTGTGATCGATGCTTGGGGCATCTTCACCGACCAGCATCCGTTCACCCGATCCGCTTACGCTGCCCGGATCAACCGCGAAGCCGACATCGCGCCCGCTGCGCGCTGATCCCGCTGTGCTGGTGTACGCCTCGACCAGCAGCGGATTCCAGCCCGCCACGTTGGTCGTGCGCAGTGCCGGATCGCCGTTGAGTTCAAAGCGCGCTTCAAACAGGTTTTCGCCTAACGTAAGCGCACCCACATCATCGATGCCCGCCAGCGTGAGCAGATGCAACACGTTTTCACGCATCGTTAAATACGTGCCGCTGCGCTCGGCAAGATCGAGCAGGAGATCGAAGTCTGATTGGCGGTGCTGGATCAAGAAGCTCCACACCGGCGTTGAGTCATGCGCATCGACGCTCACGCCGAGATCGCTCATCAATTCGCGGGCAAGGTCAGCCAGCGTGAGTTCGACATGAGCGCGAACGGATTGACGTTTGCGCAGCGCGTGGAGCGCATCATACGCGCGCACCAGCGTTTCGCGCTGATTATTCGCCCGGTAGACCCGCTCAACCGCGGTGATTTGCCCGGTAAAAAGCGGTGTGAGCATGCCTTCAACATAAACCGCGAGCGATTGACCCGGCTGGAACTGCCGCGCCGGAACGAGCGCCGACAGCAGATCACTTATGACGAGTTCGCACAGCGACGGCAGCGAAAGCCGCTGCTGAACCAGAACGCTCGTCAAGATCCCCGTATCGAGCGAAAACGGCGCGCCGTCGAGTTCAACACGCACGCGAGCAAGTGTCGAAATCGGTCTCATAGTTGTTCTCGCAGGGGTGAAAAAAGCGGAAGCCGCAAAATACTCGAAAACGAGATGCGCGCGCTTTCCGCGCCTGTTTCAACCATATCGAGAAGTTGTTCGACCACGCTTGGCGCGGGCGGGATGCTCAGGATCATTCCCGGTGTGAGGGCATACGGGTTATCCAACCCATTGAACGATGCCAGCAGCCGCCAATACGCGGGATTGCCGTAAAACTGGAACGCGATCGCATCCAGTCGATCCCCCTCAAGGACAGTGTGATAGCGGATATTTTCTTCCGCGAGTTCGGTTTCGAGGTCGACTTCTTCTAACGGCACAGCGACCGCCGCTGCTGCCGGTGCAGTGGGGATCGGCGCGTTGAGTTCACGCACGCGCAGAAGCCGCATCTTCAGCCATGAACGGCGCGGCGCGCCTTCCGCCGTAAAATCGTCAAGATGTTCGGAGATCGACGAGATGATCCCCGGAATATTCCAGCGCCGCCCCCAGATCATGCGCACCAGCGGCGGCACGCGGTAAGCATCCGTGCCGACCGTATTTTCGGACAAATTCCATAAGGGTCCTGTCAAGTCGCGCACGTCTTCGGTCGTCACCGTTGAGCCGCTGAGGGTGACATCAAACAAGAGTTCAAGTTCAAGTTCGGTGCGACCGCCGCCCGTGAGCAGCACCGGATCATCCGAAAGCTGCGCGCCGCTCAACAGGCTGGTGCTCGATTGGCGAACGCGCACGCCCGCTGATCGCCGCAAAACGAGCGTTTCCGGGTTCAGCAAACAGGTGAGCATTTCGTTGGTTTGTAAGACCAAAAAGGCTACTCGATCCATACGTCGTCGTCCTCGCCTCGTTGTTCGCGGTTGATGCGCTCATAATGTTGTTGATCGCCGCTCACGTTTACATCGCCGCCCTCGTTCTCCGTCTCCGGCAGGGACGCCCAACGGGTATCTACGAAGCGGACGGGTTCAGGCGGCTGTGTGATCAGCGCCGTGATCCGGTCGCGGGTTTCGGGGGGAGTCGGCGTGTGCGTGCGCATCTCCGGGTTTTCGAAAGGACGCGGTATTTCCCGCCCAATTTCGGTGATCTCCGCCGCGTGCGACGGTATGTCGCCTCCCTCGATGACACGGGGAGCGGAGGCGGCACGCGGCGGGGCAGTAGTTTCGCGCACGATCAGCGGAATATGACGCGGCGGCGCTGACCGAACCTGAGAGACGGGTGCGGGTGCGCTCGGCTGTGAGATCACCTGCCGGATCGCGGGTTCTTCTGTGATCACAGTGCGGCTGACCGAGCGAATCCCGTTCGCCATGTTCGCGGCAGGCTTGGTGATGATCGGTGGGGTGCGGTGCGGGCTGTGAGGAAGGGCGGGTGTGGTGGGGTCTGTGTGAGGCGGCGGGGTGTCGATGTGCGGCGCGGCATCCATCTGCGACGGTGAACGGCGGCGAACGCGCGCAGATGTCTTCGCAAACCGGAGTTTGCGGCGCGTGAGCATGGATCGATCAATTTCCCGCTGCTGCCGATTCGGGGCGTGATTCTCGCTCAAGGTGTCGATCTGCGGGAGATGCGCGGATTTCAGCACCTTGCGGACGTAGCGCGGGTCAACATTGTCGAGCAGGTGCGGCGCACCATTCGCAACCTTGATCACCCATTCGGGCGGCGGGAGCGGTTTGGCATGTTTGCGCCATGCTTTCGGCGCGTCGTCATCGTCGCGGCGCGGCGGCTGTGACGCGCGCGCAAATTGATCGCGGGCGCTGCCTAACATGCGCTCAAGCAGGTTGATGATGAATTCAAGCACTCGCGCTCTGATCGTCCGCACGTGCTTTATCCTCGTGACAATCGCTCATACACCAACGTGATGCTTTCGATGGCGATCTCGGGGCTGAGCGCATCGAGCTTTGCGCCATGCCACGCCGCCACCCACGCTTGATCGAGATTCCACTTGGGCGCGTCAGGCGCGTCGTTGCCGTCGGTGTTGACCATGACAATCGAGACGTTGCGGCGCTCGATCCTGCCTTCTACGCCGAGCATCATCCAGTTGAAAATATCGCGCGAGGCGGTCAAGCCGTAGTACATCGTGATCGGGGAATAACGCACCTGCCCCGGTATCGCGCGGATCACCTGACGATTGCCCGCTTCTCGATAATTGATCACGTCAATGCTGACGCCGATATCGGTGCAGGCGGTGAAGTACGCTTGGGGTGTTTCGCCGATCACAATCCGCCAGTTAAAGGAACGATAGGGATCGAGCGGGCGTCCGGTCTCAGGCATTATTCTGCTCCTTCTTCGACAGCTTCATTTCCGGCGTACTGGCTGATACGGAAGACGACAAACTCGGCGGGCTTGACCGGAGCCATACCGATCACGGTGGTGACGATGCCCGCATCGATATTTTCTTGCGGATTCGTCTCTTCATCGCACTGGACGAAAAATGCCTGCTGAGGCGTCGCGCCTTGCAGTGCGCCATCGCGCCAGATGCGGAGCAGGAAGGCGGTCACGTCGCGGCGGATCAAATCCCACAGCGGGCGATCATTCGGCTCGAAGATCACCCAGCGGAGGCTTTCCGCGATTGACTCTTCCACCATGCTGAACAAGCGACGCACGTTGAGATAACGGTACTCGTTGGAGGCGGGGGCGACGGTGCGCGCACCCATCACGCGAACACCTTCACCGGAATAGAAGCGGATCGCGTTCACCCCGGCGCTGTTGAGAATGCCGTGTTCATCGCGCGAAATACGCCGCTGCGGACGGAGCGCGCCGCGAATGATCTCGTTGGCGGGGGCTTTGTGAACACCGCGCGTCGCATCGGTGCGCGCCCAGATGCCCGCAATATGACCGGAGGGCGGCGTGAAAATTGGCTCGCGCGAATACGAATCGACGACTTCGATCCAAGGGTAATAAACCGCGCCAAAACCATTATCCGAATTGCGCGGGCGGAAACCGGCTTCTTCGTCGGTGGCGTCGCCTGTGCCAACGCGGGTGAGCTTGTTCACATCGGTGATGCCTTCGGGCACGTCGATGATGCACACGCGGTCTTTCAGGGTTTCGCAGTGGGTGAGGAGCGCATCAGCAGCGGCGGCTCCGGTGATTCCCGGCGCGGCGACGATGGCGATCTCGTCAATTCGCCCCAATGCATCCAACCCGGCGGGCAGATCGGCTTCGCTGGCGATGTTGCAGACGTAGCACATCGTCCCGCCGTTTTCAAAGAAACCGTTGATCGCTCGCGTGAGATTGTTGCCGGAAGCGGGGCGTCCGTTGGAGCGTCCGACTTGCGAATAAATCTCGTTGAATTGGGAACGGTTGGTGATGGCGACGGCTTCGCCCGTCCGCGCACGCGGATCGAGTGCTATCCCGACAAACCCGGCGATGCTTGTTGGTACCGCCTGAATCGGTTTCGTACCAATTTGCACCTCTTCGATGTAGAGATCAGGTGCTTGATAACTGCTTACCGGCATGAAACATCTCCTTACTAGTCATCGAATTGAACACGAACAACGACGGGATCAGCTGCTGTGCCGGGGCGTTGGATGGTCTGTTCGATCACCTTGCCTTTGGCACGGATGAGCAGCGTTCGTTTGCGTGCGCCAGCAGGGATCGATGTGAACAGGAATGCGCCTTTGCGGTTGGTGCGCTGCACGAGCTGAAGTTCGGGCAGTTCTACGAGTGCGCCGTGTACCGGAATATCCTCTGGTCCCAGTAAAAGCCCATGCAAGCTTGTGACTTGCACGGCGCGCAGATCAAGCGGCTTGGTGACGAGTTTGACCTCGCGCTCCGGGCGTTCACGGCGGAGCGGCACCTTGAGAACAAATGCAGGCTGAGGGATGTGCTGGAATGCCGTCCACGCCGCAAGCGGGAAGGGATCGAGATTGACCTCAAAGTCAGGTTCTTCGAGCGCCGCGAACATCAAATCGCCAAGCAGGCGATGTGCGCGGAGCAGGTCATCATCCTGCACGCTCACGAGATAATGCAGCATGATGATGCTGGGCGGCGGCGAGTTACGCGGACTCTCGTTCGGCGTCATCACGCGCGCCACCTGAATCAGATAGAGACTGACAAGTCCCTGATCCGCACCGGGCGGCGACAACGTGACTTTGGTTTCTTCAATCGATCCGGCGTTACTGACCCATGCTTTTAATTCGCGGTCAACCTGATCAATCATTCTGCTTGCCCAACTATGCTTTTGGATGATGGATGATGCGCTGAGGACGGAAACTTCCCGTCCCTACTTTTCACATCTCATCTTTGATCCTCTCTGTCTCTTGCGACACGAGGAAGCGCCATGATTCAAGCTGTGCTAGGGCAGTAGGGTGCAGCGGGGTGGCGATGTAGGGTGTGCAGCAAATACGCTCTTATGATTCAGTTTAGTGGGAAATAACGTGAATTGTCAACCAAGCACAAGGGTTATCGGAATATTATTCGTTATCCACATGACCTATCTGCCGCGCATCGTTCGACCCGCAATAGGACAATATTCTTACTTTTTTCGTTACGATGCTCCGTTAAGGCGAATGGGTTCACCTGTGCGAATCGACTCGTATGCCGCCGCGACGACGGCGACCGCGCGCAGCCCATCCATGCCGCTTGCTCCGCGTGATGGTTCACCCCGAAGCGCAGCAATGAAATCTGTGATCATGGCGCGGTCGGCGTTACTACCCCATCCAGCGTATGCCGCACGTCCCGCCGAATGACGATAGACATTCAAGTTTTGTTGGAAGGCATTCATGGTTGCCAGCCCGCCTGATCCGATCACATCCATTGCCAGCCCGCCCCATGTGGGATAATACGGCGGCTTGCTCCATGAGCAGTCAATCGTCGCAATCGTGCCATCAGCAAACTGAATCGAGACGATCCCGCCTGTTTCGACCTCCGGCGCGGCATCGCGGTAAAGGATGTGATTCGCCTCGGCGTATACTTCGACAGCTTCCGTGTTCAGCATCCAGCGGATCATATCGGCAAGGTGAACGGTGTGATCAGCCACAGCGCCGCCGCCTGCCAACACAGGATCGACAAACCATGCGCGGTGATGATGCGGGCACTCGCCTTGATTGGTGCCGTTGATGGCGTAGACCGTTCCCAAACCGCCGCGCGTGATCAGACTGTGTATCTCCATCGCGGGGGCGTTAAAGCGCATCGGAAAAGCCGTCTTGAGCAGCACCCCCGCTTGATCGCACACCTGAACGGCGCGTTCGGCGTCGGCTAAGGTCGTGGCAAGCGGTTTTTCGCACAAGATTCCAACGCCTGCCGCCGCAGCCAAATCGATCAGCGGAAGATGGCGCGCATTCTCCGAGCAGATCACGACCCCATGCACATTATCAGCGAGGAGCGCCTGATATGTTTCGTAGACGGGAGTATGCCGGTGCGCGGCAAAGTCAGCGAGGCGTGTGGGATCATCGTCCGCGAATCCGACAAACTCGACGCCGGGCATGGTTTGGAGTGCATCAACGTAAGCATCAGCGTGGAGATGCGCCACGCTCAACAAGCCTATACGAAGCATTTTTAGTCCTTTAGCCTGACCGGGCGACCAGTATCCGCACTTTCGATGGCGGCGAGGGCGATGCGCACGGCTTCGAGTCCATCGCGCGCGGTCACACGCGGCGCTGCGTCCGTCGTGAGTACGTCGTAAAAATGGCGAATTTCGACCTTATACGGATCATCGTCCAGCGAAAGTGGGCTGCCGGGAACGGCAATCGCGGGGGAATCGCCAGAGGCGGTTTGATGCAAATAAATATTCACCGGATTCGGGCGACCTGCCGGATGTTCGATCAAACCGTGACTTCCGGCGATCTCCAGCGCGGTGCGGAACATCGGTTTTGGGTATGCCCACCCGCCCTCGATATGCGAGAGCGCGCCGCTGGTGTGGCGCAGCGTAACCAGCGCGTAATCGCGTCCGCTTGTATGACGCGCAAACACCCGTTCAACGTCACCCGCGACCCAACGCGCATAATCGAAGTCGTGGATCATCAGATCAAGCATCATCCCGCCGCTGAGGGTTTCATTATGAAACCAGCTTTCCGGCTTATCTGCTTGCGGTTTGAAGCTGCATCGTGTCAAGCGAAGCACCGCCGGTTCGCCAATTTCGCCGCGCTCGACGATGCCTTTCGCGGCGGCATATTCCGGGAAGAAGCGCACAACATGGGCGACCAACAGCTTGACGCCGTGCTGCTCACAGATGCGCACCATCTCGGCGGCGTCTTCGACCGTACGCGCAAGGGGTTTTTCGCAGACGATGTGTTTCCCCGCCCGCGCCGCCGCTGTGACCTGCTCAAAATGGAGGTGCGTCGGGGAACATACGTCGATCACGTCGCTGGTGGCGATCAGCGCTTCAAGCGAATTCAAAATCGTGAGTTCGTACCGCTCGCTCAATTGGAGCGCCGTCACTTCGTCAAGCGAATAACACGCGGTTAATTCGACCGGAAAACCCATCTCCGTGAGGCGGTTCCAGCCTGCCGCATGGACGCTGCCCATAAATCCACTGCCGATCAAGCCGATTTTCAGCATCAGAATTTCACTGCCCCACTGGTTAAGCCGCGAATCAATTGGCGCGAGAACAGGATATAGAGCGTGATGATCGGGATCATCGCCAAACTGAGTGACGCCAGCACCGCGCCGTAATCGTTGACGAACTGCCCCATAAAGACCTGAGCGCCCAACGTGACCGTCTTGACCTGCTCGGCGGGCGCGATGATGAGCGGAAACCACAAATCATTCCAGACGGGGATCATGTTGAAGACGAGGATCGTTGCCAGCGCGGGACGCACGAGCGGCAGGATCAGCCAATAAATGCGGTACTCGCTTGCACCGTCCACGCGGGCAGCATCTTTGAGATCGCGCGGGACATCGCGCATGAACTGGGAAGCAACAAAAATCGTGAGCGGGAGTCCCTGCGCCGTGTAGACGAGGATCAAGCCCGCGAGTGTGTTCGTCAAGCCGAGAGAGACGAGCATGCGGAGCAAGCTGACCGTCCCTAAGCGGATCGGGATCATGATGCCGATGCTCAGATACAAACCGAGCAGCGTATTCCCGCGAAAACGATATTCCGAGAGCGCGAACGATGCCATTGACCCGACAATGAAGATCAGGAGGAGAGTCACGACGGTGACGATCAAGCTGTTGACGAAATAGGACGGGAAAGCGGCACGACTGAACACGGTATCGTAGCCCACCGTGCTGAACGTATCCGGCATGGGGAGGGCGTAAGGGTTGCGGAAGATCGCCTGACGGTTTTTAAACGAGTTGATGATCACAAGCAGGATCGGGTAAATCGTCAGGGCGCTGTAGGCGAGCAAAATCCCGTGCAGCAGGATAAATTGTAAAGCACGGTTGATCGATCCGGTGGGCGGGCGGGCAGCAATCGTAGTCATGGTTAATACTCCACCCGTGTAAGACGGCGCTGGAAGCCGACTAAGTAGACCAGCACACCCGTTAGGATGATCAGGAACATCACTCCGGCAATCGTCGCGCCCATCGTCGGGTTGCCTGCTTGCAGTTGGAAGCCGAAGAACGTCCGGTAGAAGAATGTGCCGAGGATGTCGGTTGAGAAGTTGGGACCCGCCAAACCGCCTTGCACGGTGTAGATCAAGTCGAAGGCATTGAAGTTGCCGACGAACGTTAGGATCGTGACGATACCGACAGTGGGCAGGATAAGCGGAAACTTGATATACCAGAACACGCCCCACGCGGTCGCGCCATCCACGCGCGCGGCTTCGATCAACTCATCGCTGATGCCGATCAAGGCGGCGCTGAACAGCATCATCGGGATACCGATGAACTGCCACACGCTAACGAGCGAAAGTGTGATGAGCGCGGTTTCCGGCTTGCCGAGCCAAGGTTGAATCAAATCGCCTAAGCCGATGGTGCGGAAAAAGTCATCAGCGATGCCCCACAGCGGGCTTAAGATGATGTTGCCCCAGATGAAGCCGACCAGCACAAACGAAAGCATTGTCGGCATAAACAATGCCGTGCGGAAAACAGCACGCCAGCGCGTCAACTGCGACGTGAGCAGGGTCGCCAAAAGCAGCCCGACCGGATTCTGCACCAGCATGTGCACCGCAAAGAAAATAAAGTTGTTTTTGACCGCACCTTGTAAGCGCGGGGCGTAATTGGGGTCGGTGAACAGGGTTTCGTAATTCCTGAACCCAACGAATTCTTCCACCTGCGGGTTTTCCGCCGTGGGGGCGTACATGCTCAAGCGCAGTGAGTCGATCAACGGGTAGATCATGAACACTGTGTAGATGATCACCGCTGGCGCGAGAAACACGATGATATGAGTCGGGAAGCGTTTTCGGGTCATCTTTTCCATGCAGCATCCATAAATAAGAAAGAAGGGCTTTTTGTTCCTCACCCGCCCCTCAGCGCTTGCGCGCTGAGGGGCGGGTGAGCGTAAATTATCGACTTACATACCGGGTGTGTACCACGATTCGAGACCTGCCTGAAGTTCGTCCGCGCCTGCCTGCGGCGTGAGTTCGCCATTCAGGATTTGCGCGCTGACGCGCCACAGTTCGTTCTCAAGGTTCGGCGTACCGCGCGAAAGAATCTGATACGAGTTGCGGATCGTGCTTTCGCACTCGCCGCGCCAGCTCAGGAATTCATTCGCCAGCGGGTCTTCGAGCGTGACTTCGACATCCGCGAGCGGGAAGAAGCCGGGGAGGGCGTTCGCATACAGCGACGCGAATTCCGCCGACGCAACCCACGACAGGAAGGTTTCGGCGGCGGCGCGCTGGTCGCCTTCGAGTACGGCGTTCATGCCGATGGCGATATCGGTGTGGTCACTGATGTAGCAGGAATCTGCGCCTTCGGGGACTGGCGGCGGGAAGACACCGAGTTCAAAGTCGGCGTTCACCTCAAAACCGCTGATTTCCCATGAGCCGGTCGGGTAAATTGCGCCCAAGCCGAGGGTAAACGCGCTCTGCGCATCCGGGTAGCTGAGCGCCTGATAACCGCTGATCAGGTAGGGCTGCCAACGCGCAAGCGCTTCGAGCGCGGCGAGTGAACCGCCTTCATTGAGTTTTTCCGTCCCGGCGATCAAACCGAGGCGACCTTCTTCACCCTGCCAGTAGTTCGGTCCGATGTTCTGGTAGCCCATCGTCGCCGCTTCCCACTGATCCGCCGTACCCATCACGAGCGGGGCATACGTGCCATCAGCAGCGATTGCATCCAGCACCGCGTAGAATTCGGCTTCGGTCGTCGGTTCTTCCAAACCGAGCGCCGCGAACGCAGTTGCATTGTAGAAGAAACCGTGAATCACGGACGCCATCGGGACGCAGAACACGTCTGAACCGTCGTCGGTGATCCAAGCGCTCTTGGCAACGTCGCTGAAGTTCTCCATGCCGGGCAGATCATTGAGCGACGCGAGGTAGCCCTGCTGGAACAGCGACAGGGAAGCATCGAACGGGCGGCAGGTGATCAGCGCGCCAGCCGTACCCGCTTCAAGGCGGCTGTTGAGGATACCGTTGTAGTCGGCGGGCGGCGACGGCGCGAACACGACTTCGATTTCAGGATGCGCCGCATTAAACGCGGGAATGATCAGGTCTTGCCAAATGGTAAGGTCATCGTTACGCCAGCTTTCGATGACGAGTTGAACGCCATCCTGAGCGGCGAGAGGGGCGATCCCCAACACAAAAACAATCGCCAGAACGAGCACAACAAAAAGCGATTTCTTCATTGTAATCCTCCAATTAAGAGAAGTCTTTCCCAAGCTTAATATAACGCAAACAGAGGATTACGTACAACCGGATTGGCAGGGAATGGTCTAAAACGCAAGCGCCCCGGATGCCGCTCATGCGACCTCCGGGGCGTCTTGGAGGGAAACTCAGGAGGAGACGTATTGTTTAGAAGCTCTGCTCCCAGTTGAACTGGTAGGTCACACCATCGGGGCTGGTCGGCGCGACGAGGGTCAGCGTGTCGTCGGCTTCGAGATACAGGGCGTAACCGTTCGCGCTGGCGACCATGACACTGCCTTCGGAGTTATCCGCCGATTGAATCTGTGCCGCCGTTACGTCCAGCACCTTGTCGATGGTATCGCTGCCGCTGTAGACATATCCCCAGAACTCGATGTGATCGAGCACGCCCATGTTGATGTCGTCCGCATACGGGTAAACGTAGACCGGGAAGATGGCGACGCGGGCATTGATGTCAAAGGCATTGACGCGCCCATCCGTGAAATGCGGGAGGACTTCATCATCGGCATAGGTGACGGCGGCGAAAGACATCAGCGCCAGAGCGAGAACTGCCAGAACTACGAGACTGCGTTTCATTTCAGGTACTCCTTCGTGTGAACTACTCGAACTTGTCCTAATCGTAGGTCACGCATCTGGAGAACCTCTGGAGACATTGCGGAGGTTGATGGGAGATTCGTAAACAGTCTGTAAACTGGGGAAAAGCTCCTCACCCCCGCTCCCCTCTCCACCGCAAGCGATAGAGAGAGGAGCAGTCAGGGGTCACGCCCCTAGCACCGCCGCGACGATCTGCGGGGTGAGGATCGCTTCGATGATGGCGGCGATCAACAAGCCGGGAATGACCACGCCGATGAACAGCTTGAGCGCATCGCCAAAGGCGTTTGTCCACGCCTGCCCGACGGTTGCGCCTTTCGGCGGGCGTGTGATCACCGCGCCGAGCCGGAGCGCGGCGGCGGTAGCGATGACGATTACCGGAATTTCGACGATCCCATGCGGCAGAATTGCCAACCACATCACGAGCGGCGAATAGCCCGCAAGCGCAAGCTGCACTGTCAAGTAACCCCAGACGATGAACGCTGCCGGAGTCAAGATGAGCGCGCCAACGCCGAAGCTGAACATGGCGAGGATGAGCGCGCCGAGCAGAATGCGGAAATTCTGCCAGAAGATCGCATTGATCGGCGCAGCGCCGAAGAAGATTTCGATATTCGAGTCGATGTTCGTGGCGGTTTCGCCCAAACTCAAGCCGGACGGAAGATCAAGCTGCCAATCGGGCAGTGATCCGATGATCATGCCGCCGATCAACGCAGCGAGGAACACGCCGAACACGATCAGCGCCGCGCGGCGGCTGCGACCGAGCGCTCCCAAAACACCGCGACGATACCATTCGACCACGTTTTTCGCGGGAGTTCCCACCGAATCAACGCTGCGGATAGAGTTTACCAAGCGGCGGAAGATGTTCTTGAGATTGAGTTGATCGATCGTGCGACCGAGGAGTTCTTCACGGTTGAAAACGGCATTTCCGACGCGCAGAAGCAGGATCGTCACGACGATCATGCCCGCGATCATCGCCCACAGTGCGCCAATCCCGTTCGGGCTTTCGGCATCCGGCGCGAGAAACATAATCGCGCTTTCGCCCTGAATTAAGAGCGTCATCGGGATGATGATGAACGACGCGAGCAGGTTTGCCGCGCGTGTTGAGGTCGTTTGACTGCTGACGACCACCGCCCCCGTCACCATGACGAGCGCCTGCACCGCCGTGATCACGACGATTTGAACGATCAACATCGCCGGGGGTCGCCATTCGAGTTCCCCGAACAGCAGGCTCAACAAATAGACCGCCATGCCGCCGAACGAGGTCAGCAGCGGCGGAATCATCGAACTGAGCATCTTGCCGATGTACAGCTCGGTGTTGGTAAGCGGGGTGCTGAGGAGCGGCTCAAGACTGCGGCGTTCTTTTTCACCGACGAAGGTTTCGAGCGCGATCACGAGCGAGATCGAGATCGGGAAGAAGCCGACGATCATGAGCAGAAACGGAATCGTCCGCTCACCGATGATCTGCGCGCCGTAGCCTTCGACAAATGCCGAAAAACGCGAGGCGACGAACTGCGCCAAGAACGGAAACAAAAAGGTCAGGATCACGATAGGCGCGATGATGCGCCAATCGCGGAAACTGTCGCGGACTTCGCGGCGTGTGATGATCAGCGCATTGCCGAGCGTTTCGCGGATTCCGGCGGATTGCGTGGGCGGCTGTGTGACGGCGTCGAGAGGTCTAACGGAGGTGTTCACCAATGCGCCCCTTTTTCTCGTCTTCTTCGACGACTTGGAGATAAATTTGTTCGAGCGTTTGCGATACCGGCGCGAGCGTGACGACATCGACGCCGTGATCGAGCAGATGCCGCAGCACCGCCGGGTTTGCGGTCTGCGGATCGTGGGTGCGGTAGCGCAGCCAGTCGTCGCCGCTTTCTTCCACGCTGACCAACTCGGAGAGCGCCGCCGCCGCGCCGTTGAGCGGCAGCCGCGTATGCAGTTCCATGACGGGATCACCGGCGATGCGCCGCGCAAGCTCCGCCATCGACCCTTGAGCGATCACGCGCCCATGCCGGATGATAGCGATCGTATCCGCGAGTTCTTGCGCTTCTAGGAGGTTGTGCGTGGTGATCAAGAAGGTGCGTTTATCGCGCTGAAGCTCGATGATCGCATCGCGCACCAATTTCGCGCTCTGCGGATCCATCGCGCTGGTCGGCTCATCCAACAAGAGCACCGGCGGATCATGGAGCATCGCCCGCACCAGCGCGAGTTTCTGCTTCATGCCTTTGGAATACTCACCGAGGGTTTTACCGAGCGCGAACGTCAGCCCGAAGCGCTCCATCAGGTCGAGTGACCGTTTTTTGCGCGCTGCCGCGCCGAGCTTGTACACGCGCCCGAAGAAATCGAGGTATTCGACGGCTTTCATGCGCTCATATAAGCCGTGCTGCTCGGTGAGCACGCCGACGCTCGCGCGTACTTGGGCGGATTGGGTGACGACATCATAGCCCGCGACTTTCGCCCAGCCGCTGCTCGGCGCGAGAATACTGGTCAACATGCGAACGCTGGTCGTTTTGCCCGCGCCGTTGGGTCCCAAAAGCGCCAAGACCGTCCCGGCTGGAATATCCAGTGTGATCTGATCGACGGCTAGAAAGTCGTCGTAGTACTTCGTCAGTTCGTGCGATTCGATCATGTGCTGCTCACGAAGGTTTTATTTGGGTACGTGATTGATTATGACACAAGAACGGTTGTGCAGAGGATGAACGAAGTGTGAATCACGCGGCGGTTGGGCATGACAAGCGTCTAGATTTGATTCTACTGCTGCTCACCCCCTGCCCCTCTCCATCGCTTGCGATAGAGAGGGGGTTGGAGGGTAAGGAGCACTACGGCGTCTCTTAGAAACCATCTGAATATTCACGCTATGCCCCCTCACCCTGCTTGCTGCGCAAGCCGTCCCTCTCCTCGTTTACGTGGGAGAGGGGGTCAGGGGGTGAGGGGGTTTTTCAAATGGTTTCTTAGAAGTCATCCGGCGATAAGTTGTCGTCTTGCGTGATCACCAGATACCCCGGCACATTTTCATCTTCGTAGTAGCTGGCGATCCAAATGTCGTACTGCCCTTCTAACGGCGGGTCAAAATCGACCGTCGGGTTGAGCGTATTAAAACTGTCATCCACGCACACCCATTCGCCGTCCGGCTGGTTGATCACAAGCACCGTATCCCCTTCGCCGCCTTCGGATGCAAAGAAGATGCGAAGGAAGTTCCCACTGTCTTCCAAGAAGACGCGGTAATCCGGCTGCGAGGTCGCAAAGCCCCGGCATTGATCGCCGAGATCGAACGAAGCAATATCGACGCTGTTATTCTGCGTCGCACCGCTGATCACTTCGATCACATGCGGATCATCGAAGCCGCGCTCAAGCTGGGTTTCACCATAATTTGAGTCGAGACGGTAATCAAGTTCACCGCTGCCGCTTCTCGGCGGTGCTTGACTATCATCGCGGGGATCGCCGCCGGGGTCAAAATCCCGTCCACCAGTTTCGAGCGCAAACTGAAGTGCGGAAAGGCTGATAATTCCGCCCAAACGCCCGCCCGTGCGCTCCTCAGCCTGTACGACGGACGGAATACCGATGAACTCACCCGCGAGGTTGACGGCAGTTCCGCCGCTGTTCCCCGGCGAGATTTCGGCGTCAGTTTGGTACAAGAAAGGCAGACGATCTCCGTCAAAACTTTCGTTTTGGATGGTGGTGATCGTTCCATCCGTGAAGACTAAGAATCCGTTGCCGATGCTGGGGTAGCCGAAGATGAACACCGGTTCACCCAACTGCGGAAGACCTGACGCGAATGTGATATACGGCAGGTTGAGCGACGACGGGCTGACATCGCGCTCACGGTCATCACGATCAATCTGCAAGATCGCAAAGTCGAAATCGGGAAACACTTCGACAACTGAGGCGAAGTAGCGTAGTTCCGGTAACTCTGCCAGATCGGTCGGCATAAAGATTGCAAAATCCTCGCCGCCTTCAATCACATGATAATTGGTGTAGATCAACCCGTCAGCGCTGATGATCGTGCCTGATCCTGACGGATAAAACTCACCATCTACAATCACAGTGATTTCGACGACGCTCTGCGCAATCCGGCTGATTTCGCCAGCTGGCAGCCGCTCCTGAGCGCTCACCTGTGCGGCGAAAGCAAGCAGGAGAATGGAAACGATGAACCCCAGATGTTTCATAAGTAACGTGTTCCTCGTTTATCGATGTCGTATCCCAAACACATACTAACAGTGTACTAGAGCCTTTGACTGCGTGCTATAATCCTTTGCCATGAGCAAACCGTCGATTCTACTACTCTCTCTCACTTTTCTGGTCACGGCGTTGGGGCTGGCGGCGTGTGATCCGTTTGCGCCGTTCCCGACTCCTACGCCTCAGGTGATCATCGTGACCGCCGAGCCGAGTCCCACGCCAGAGCCGACCGCGACTTTGGCAGCGACGGCTACACGCACACCAACCGCCGCGCCAAGTTTGACCCCCACCGCGACCGGAATTCCGTGTGACGAGGACAGCGGGCAGTTGATCGCGTTTGACGAATTTCGCAGCGCCAGCGCCAATGAGAATCTGCGTTACCGGGTGTATATCCCGCCGTGTTATATCCAATCACAGCGGCGCTACCCGGTGGTATTCCTGCTGCACGGGGCAAGTTATACCGAAACGCAGTGGGACGAGATCGGCATTGATGAGTCGCTCGATCAAGGGCTGCGGCTTGGTGTAATTGGTCCGATGATCGTCGTGATGCCCTTCTTCGGCGTGATCGGCACGCGCAACACCTTCCCGCCGGATCGCTCGTATGAGACGGTGATCCTTGACGAACTGCTCCCGGCAGTTGAGCGCGACTTCTGCACATGGAGCGACCGCGAACACCGGGGAATCGGTGGAATTTCACGCGGCGGGTTCTGGGCATTCAGCATCGCTATGCGTCACCCGGATATATTCGGGTTTGCTGGCGGTCACAGCGCCGCATTCAGCGAAGATGGCGCGCCGCCCGCGAATAATCCGCTCGAATTGGCGCTGAATGCGACCTTCCTTGCACAGGCAAATCTGCGCATGTATCTTGATGTCGGCACACAAGACCCGGCAAGCGCGAATTTGCAGTTATTCAGCAGCCGCTTGAGCGCGCGCGGCATCGACCACACGTTTATTATCAATCCATCGGGCGATCACAGTGAGGATTACTGGCGCGCCCATGTCGCGGAGTACCTGACATTTTACGCCGAGACGTTCCCGCGCTCGACGGCGGAACTGCCAAGCTGCCTAGAGCCAAGTCCGTGATTTCCCCTCACCCTGCTCAACGAAATTGAGCCGTCCCTCTCCCACGCAAGCGGGGAGAGGGACACAAAGCTGTTTTCACGGCTGCCGAGGCGCGACGGGAAAGAATTACGAGAGAGAACTGAATGCCAACGCCGTTTACCCATTTGGCGGCAGCCCGTCACATGCTGGCGGATGCTGTGCTTGCGCCCCTGCTTCAACGCGAACGGGGCGCGTTTTATCTCGGCAATATCGCCGCCGATGCGCATTCTTTGGCAGGGCGGCAGCGCTGGGAAACCCATTTCTATCGCTACGACTTGATGCCGGATGATCCGCCTTGGCGTGTGATGCTGCACGAACATCCCGCGCTGTGGACGCCCGCCGACGCTGCCGCCCGCGCTTTTATCGCCGGATACATCGCCCATCTCGCCGTCGATGAGTATTGGGCGCGGCATATGGCAGCGCCGTATTTTGGTGTGGATACATGGGGATCACGCGGGTTTCGCTTTTTGATGCTGAATCTGCTGCTGATTTTGATGGATGTGCGCGATTATGCCGTGATCACGGTGCCGCCGGATGCCCGCGCTGATATAGCGGACTCGATGCGAGGCGCTTGCCCGTCCGCGTGGCTGCCTTTTCTGCCGGATTCCGCTTTGAACGAATGGAATCAACTCATCGAGCGGCAGGTAAATCCGCTTGGGCACAGCGAAACGCTGGAAATCCTCGCGCCGCGCATCGGGCGGGACATGACCCCGGCACGTCTGCGCGCCATGCTCGACTCCGAAGCAATGCTGGAGCGCGATTTATGGGCGCACGTCCCCAAAGGCGTATGGGGCACAGTCGAGCGCGATATGGTGGTGTACGCGCGCGAGTCGGTGTGCGCGTATTGGCGCGGTGAGCGCTGATTACTCGCTAATCACGATCTCAACCGTTTCAGAAACGCCGGTGAAGTAGAAGGCGTATATCGGCGTGCCTTGCGCGTTATAGGCTGCCATCTGGACTTCACCGCTGGCGTAGATTTGAACGTTCAGTGCTCCCGCCGCGAGTGCCCGCATTCGCAGTGTTCCCTGTGCCAACGTGGACAAATCCAAGATTTCGACAAGCGAATTTTCCAACGGCGCGGTGATCGTCGGCTGTGCCGCGCCGTAATACATGCGCAAAGCGCCGCCGGGGGTGAACGTGATCGTATACACGGGAATGCCCATATTGATCAGGCGGTAGTTGAGCGTGATCACGTCGCCAACGCGTGGATTTTCTGGCTCAATCGTGATTTCGAGCGAGTACGGGACTTGTTCGATCACGATGGTTGGCGTAGGCGTAGGCGTCATCGGATCATAATCGATGATGGGATCATGGGCGGTCATCCAATTTTCAAAGAAAATGCCGCACCCTGTAACAAAAATCATCAGCATCAAAAGCGAGACAACACGGCTGCGCATCCTGATCGTCTCCTTAGTGTATATGTTTGCCTATTCGCAAGACGATCAGGATGGGTGAAGGGTTCCAAAATACCTCTTAACTTCCCTCCGCCCGATACACGATTCTCCCGTTGATAACGGTCATGTGCACGTTGATGTCGTCGTCCACGAGGATCAAATCGGCGGGGTTTGCGTCAGATTTCCAAAGTCCTAACAGGCGTCTTGGAAATATGCTCGCGGCGTCTTCAGTGATCCGCATACGGTCACTGCGGAGTGGTGTAAGACTCAACTTGTTGAACTTGTCCGCCGCCCGGTTCATGGTGAGCGCGCTCCCTGCCAGCGTAACTCCATCGGTGAGCCGGATCGCGCCATCCTTGTGAACGACGGTGCGCTCATCAAAAGCATATTCGCCTTCCGGCATCCCGGCAGGGCGGATCGCGTCGGTGATCAGAGACAGATGACCGCGCTTGAGCTGAAAAAGAATCTTCAGTGCCGCCGGATGCACATGCACGAAGTCGCTGATCACTTCGGCGCTGATGGTGTCGGTAGACAGCACCGCGCCGACCACCCCCGGCGCGCGATGATTAAGCGGACTCTGCGCGTTGAAGGTGTGCGTCGAATGGCTTAAGCCGATCTCGTGGGCGTGCATCATTTGTTCATAAGTGGCGTTGGTGTGCGCCGCCGACGCGATGATCCCGCGCCGCACGCATTCCGCGATCACCCAGTCCGCCCCCTCGACTTCCGGCGCAACGTCGAGGATTTTGATCACGTCGAGGTCAAGCAGTTGGGTCACTTCGTCCGGTTTGGGGAGACGGATGTACTGTGGGTTCTGCGCCCCCGCCTTTTCGATATTGAGATACGGACCTTCCAGCCGTGCGCCGATCACCTGTGCGCCGTCCGGCGGTTGATCCGCCATATAGGTTTTGATGTTGATCAACGCCGCCATGAGTGCATCATGATGATGTGTAAGGGTGGTTGGCAGCCAGTTTGTCACGCCGTGACGGGCGAAAAATTTCGACATCTCGTACAGGGCTTCGGGTGTCGCGTCCATCACGTCATGCCCGACCGAGCCGTGTACGTGGGTATCGACAAAGCCGAACAGCAGCAGTTTGCCGCCCGCGTCGATCACTTCATCATAGTCATGGAGAGCGGGAGCGCTATACCCTCCGCGAAGCACTTTTCCGTCTTCATAAGCCAGCCATCGGCGCTTATGCGGTGCGTTTTCGCTGCCCGCGTCAATGTTGTAAATCAGCGTTTTCATGTGAGAGCCTTTTAGGTTGAAGCACAATGCAGCCCTCACCCCGGACGCTTCGGGTCCCGCCCCTCTCCGTTCACAGAGAGGGGCAAAAGCAGGTCGCCCATTTCGCATACCTACCCGCAAGCGGATCACCCCCTCTCTGCCAGCGGAGAGGGGGCGGGGGGTGAGGGCAAATCGTTTACACCGTATTCGTAACCTTTGTTAAGCCCGTCGGCGCGTCGAGCGAGTTGCCGCGCGCCATCGCCCAGCCCATCGCCAGCATTTGACCGGGGATCACGCACACGAGCGGACTCAGCCATTCTTCGACTTGCGCCGTTTTGATGAAGTGTGACGCAAGCGGCGCGGCTTCGTCGCTGTCGCTGATCACGATCGTGTCGGCGCTGCGGTCTTTCATTTTCTGGATCAAGTCAAGCAGGAGCGGAAACGGGACACCGCTCGGATTCACGACGATCACCGGGAAACCGGGCTTGACGACGGCGATCGGTCCGTGCCGGAAGTCGGCTTCGCTGTATTCTTCACCGGGGACGTAGCACAATTCTTTGATCTTCAAGCTGATCTCGTAGGCAGTCGCATAATTAAAGCCGCGCCCAAGCACGGCGTAACGCGAGAGGTCTTTGTAATTCGGTGTCCAGTCGAGGAGCGGACGGGCAAGTTCGAGCGTGCGCCGCATCGCCGCCGGAACATGCGCCAGCGCGCCGTCATAACCTGCGCCGTCGCGGATCGCCGCCGTGAGCATCGCCATCGCCATCAGTTCGGCGGTATACGTTTTGGTTGCCGCGACCGCGTGTTCTTTTTCGGCATGTAACGGCAGATGATACGACGCCAAGCCCGCCAGCGGCGAGTCGGGATCATTCGTGATGCTCACGGTGATCGCGCCTTCGGAACGCGCGTCGGCGATCACTTGGCGCACATCTTCACTTTGCCCGCTCTGCGAGATGCCGATCACGAGCGCGCGCCCCATGCGCGGCGGGGTTTTGTACAGCGTATGCAGCGACGGCGCGGCAAGCGCCACCGTCCAGCCGATCTGACTGCCCATCAAATACTGCGCATAACGGGCGGCGTTGTCGCTCGTGCCGCGCGCGGCGATCACGACATATTCCGGGTTGAACTGGCGGATCGCTTTGGCAATTGCCAGCACATGCGCGCTTTCGCGGTCAAGCAGACGCGCCGCCGCATCCGGCTGCTCGTGGATTTCACGTTCAAGGTGAGAGGTCATCATGAGGTTTGTTTCAGCTTTCTTTTCTCAAATCGTGCATAGCTTTTACGTTCAAAACGTTCTGCCGCCGCAATACAGCCCAACAGCCACACACCACCCGCCGCATAGCCCGCCAGCACATCCGATAAGAAATGCACACCCAGCGCCATCCGACTGATCCCGATCATCAGGATCAGCAGTATGCCAAACGTGACTGCGAAGGCGCGTGCATAAAACGACGCGAGACGGCTCCACAGGAAGTAAGTCAGCATCCCGATTGTGATCAGCGACAGCATCGCATGACCGCTGGGAAAGCTGTACGAATTCAGCACCGCAATCGGGTCAGCGAAGACCGGGCGCGCACGTGCGAACAGCGCCTTGAACAAGGTGTTTAACAGGAAACCGCCGATCAGCGCCGCCAGCCACACCAACAGCGAAAGCCGCTGCTTCTTCAGAACAAAGTACAGCGCGGTCAGCCCACCGATCACCAGTAAACCCTGCATCCCGATCATGCTCAACACGCGGTAAAAAATGATCGTCTCTGGCGTCGCTTGCCCGTGCAGCTCGTTCGCCAGCGCGATATCAATGAGAACCAGCGTATCCTGCTCGATCACTTCGTTCGCGATTTTGGCGAAGATGCCAACGCACAACAAACTCGCCAATAAGCCGAGCGCCAGCGGCAGCGTGATCTGCCCGACAATCGGCAGACGGTTGATCAGGGCACGCAGGTGTTCGATCATGAACTACTTCCCTATCGCCTGTAAACCGACCGCGCCCGCTCCAATCGCTTGACGTGGGCATTCAGGCTTGTTTAAGCGCAGTTCAGCGAACAATTCCGGCAGTGCGTATTCACTCGCCAGCGCAAGCACGCCCTCGGTGAGCAAATCCCATGCCGCCAGCCCGAATCCGCCGCCCAACACGATCAAATCCGGGTTGTAAATCGCGGCGCAGATCGAGATCGCCCGCGCTAAACCGCCGCGCATCTCGTCGATCAACAACCGCCCGAACGCATCCCCCGCCCGCGCCGCCGCCAAGATCGCCGCGGTCGTCGGCTTGTCACCGCCGTAGAGCGTACTTTCAGGGTGAGCATGGCGCAGCACGTCCGCCGCATGCGCCAACCCTGTCCCGCTCAAAACCGTCTCAACGCAGCCGCGCCGACCGCACGCACACCGCCTCCCATGCGGTTCGATCATCAAGTGCCCAAGCTCCATCGCCAGCCCGCGCGATCCGCTCACCACGCGGTCACCGATCACCGCCGCTGATCCCAACCCTGTGCCAATGGCTAAATACACAAACGCCGCCGAGTCTTTGCCCGCACCGAAGCGTTTTTCGCCCAGCGCCGCCGCTTTGAGATCGTTTTCTACGGCAATCGGGACATCAGCCCTAAGGCGTTCGCGCACGCCCTCGCGGAGCGGTACGTTTTGCCAATTCAGATGTACTGAGTTTTCAACCATGCCCGTCCGCTGATTCACCAGACCGGTGCAGCCGATCCCGACGGATATGATCTCGCCGGGGGCATGTTCCGCAAGCTGCCCCACACTCGCCGCAATCCGGTCGAAAACCGCCGCCGCGCCTTCTTGCGGAGCAGTCGGCACGATCACATCGCGGATCACATGTCCGGCGCTGTCCATCAACACACAATCGATCTTGGTTCCGCCAATATCCACGCCCACTGCGTACACGCTTCATCTCGCTTGCTTGACATCATCCCATACGAGGGTTATGGTAACGCCGATTTTGCGATAAGAAAAACTGGTCGTCTCTCATGCTCCAATTCATGCACAGCTTTCGCGGCAAAACAGCTCCCCCCGGCATCCTGAACGGGTTGCGCGACGGACGGATCAGCAGTTTTTGCCTATTTGCGTATAACGTCGATGCGCCCGCACAGCTTCGCCAGTTGAACGAACGTTTGTATGCCGCCGCCACCGAAGGCGGGCATCCACCCCCGATCATCGGCATCGATCAAGAGGGCGGGCAGTTGATGGCGATCACTGCCGGAGCGACCGAACTCCCCGGCAATATGGCGCTCGGTGCGACGCGCTCACCAGAACTGGCATATGCGGCGGGGCGGGTGCTGGCGCGCGAACTGCTAGCGATGGGCGTGAATATGAATTTCGCGCCGTCGGTGGATGTGAATAACAATCCCGCAAATCCGGTGATCGGCACGCGCTCGTTTGGCGAGAGTCCGGCACTGGTAGGATCGCTGGCTGTAGCGATGATTCACGGGATGCAAGACATGGGCGTGATCGCCACCGCGAAGCATTTTCCCGGTCATGGCGATGTCGCAGGTGATACGCATTACGGCGGCGTGTACGTCGATCATCCCCTGCTGCGGCTGACCGAAGTCGAACTGCCGCCGTTCAAAGCCGCGATTGACGGCGGAGTTGGGGCGGTCATGACCGCACACATCAACGCGACCGCGCTTGACCCAAATCATCCGGCGACGCTTTCCCCGATCATCTTGCGTCAGCTTTTACGATCACGCATGGACTTTGAAGGCTTGATCATCACCGATGCGATGGATATGCACGCCGTCGCACGCTTGGGGCGCACCAAAGCGGTCTGCGCCGCGCTTGAAGCGGGGGTTGATCTCGCGCTGCTCGGTCATATTCCGGCGCAGTTGTTCTTCGCCAAGATGATCCCGTACACGCCGAATCCCGACAGCGTGCGCCGCATCCAAGATGCGCGCTCACGCCTGCCCGCATGGGATATCCTGCCTTCGCTCGATGTTGTCGGCTGCGCGGAGCATCAGCAGGTCGCGCGCGAAATCGCGGAAAAGTCGATTACGCTGGTGCGCGATGCCGGACGGCTGCCGCTCAAGCTGAGTCCCGACGCGCAAGTTGCAGTCGTGACCATACAGCCGGAAAACCTCACGCCGGCGGACACGTCCGCCGATGTGACGATTGGCTTGGAGGCGGCGATCCGGCGCTATCACCCGCGCACATCGGGGATTCAACTGGCGCGCGGCGCTGATCCGGTCGAGGTGCGCGCCGTCGCCAATGCCGTCAGCGATGCCGATGTGATCATCATCGGGACGATCAACGCGGGCGAAGACCCGGCTCAAGTGCAGTTGGTGAATGTGCTGCTGGATCGCGGCAAACAGCCGATCGTCGCGGCGCTGCGCGTGCCGTATGACCTGACTCACTTCTTGCGTGTGGAAACGTACCTGTGTACATACAGCATCCGCCAGCCGTCGATTGATGCGCTGGCGCGGACGCTGTTCGGGGAGCTTGTGCCGAGCGGTACGCTCCCGTGCGCGATTCCGGGAGTGTAACCATCCTCACCCCCTGCACCTCCCCAACCGTAGGGTAGAGAGGAGTCGGGGGGTGAGGAGCCTTTACCAGTCTACGGTGCTTCGAGTATTTCCACAGATTCCGGCGTCACATCGATCACACACGGCTTGCCCTTGTCAGCACTTTGCGCGTGATAACGGCGCATCATGCCGAGCAAATGGCGATGCTTCCACTGGTTGAACAGTCCCCCCGGCGTCCAACTGTAGCGGAGCGCTGCCTGTATCATAAAGACACGCTGCGCCGCGCCATCGAGCCGGACGACAGCTTTTCCGGTGACGCGCAAAATGCGGCGGTCGTGCGGATTGCGCTCGTTTTGCAGCAGCACGCTCACACGCGGATCGGCGGCAGCTTCACGGGCGGCGAGCGTCCAATCGGCTGTGCCGAGCCAAACATGTCCATTCACGTAAGCGAAATAGATCGAGGTCACACTTGGGCGACCGTTGGCGGACAGCGTAGCGATGCGGGCGACTCTGGCGCGGCGCAAAATTTCCAGTGCAGCAGGATCAGTGATTTGCATCGGCGTCTTCCTCGTGGAGCGTGCCGTAATCCCACGCAACGGTTTTGGAGGGAACAAGCGCGATCCACGTAAAGCCAGATCGCACTTGCGGCGGCGGATCGACCGGGTGCGCATGACCCCGCACGTACAAAGCGCGCAGATCGAAAAAGTGAATCCCTTCGTCGATCAGCAGCACGACTTCGCTGGACTCGGCGGGGATTTGCGCAGCGTTCTGCGGAATGCCGACGAAAAACTGTTCATCGCGCCACATCACAATGACAGGCTGCGCTTGCGCACCATTTTCGCCCGCGAACGCGAGACAAGCGCGCGCGCCGCGCTCCAGCAGGTCACGCGCTTGATCGAACGTGATGTTTCTCGAAATCCGCGCCATCAATCCACCTCTACACGGGATGCACGACCCAGACATTCGGCTCAACGTATTCGACGAGATCGGCTTCGCAGTCCACGCGCGCCGGGTTCAAACCGCCGGGAACGAGGTACTCGCCACTTTCAGGAAGACGCATCCCGATTTCTACCTCAAAATCGGCAACCGGCATCGCCACGCGCATCGAACGGGGACACGGTTTGATGATCTTTCCGCCGAGCCGCCAATGGGTGCGCAGCCAAGGATCAAATGGCGCGCCGTCTTCGCGCGTCCACGTGATGTAGCGATCGATGGGCGTGAGCGGATACTGTGGTTTGTGATTGGGACGCACGGGCGCGATCAGCGCGGTTAAGCCGTGCTGCGCGGCGATGGTTTTCATGGTTTGGATAGCGATTCGGCTCAAGCCCGCGCCTTGATGATCCGGCGCGATGCTGACCGAAAGCGCGCTGAGCATATTCGGTGGTGCGCCCGCATCCAAGCGCTCAAAACCGCTGGCGATTGCCCAATCCCATCCGTCATCCGGCAGCGCTTCAACAGGTTGATCCCAGAATACCGGGATGCTGTTACCGACAAGAACCAAGCGATCATCGGCGCTGTACCCTTGAAATTGAAATGCCGGGAGATCGGTGTACAACCGATCCCATAACTGGTTGCCGATATTGTCGTTGAGCGCAATCGGATGCCACGCGCTGCCGATCAAGACTTCGACCTGTGCTTCAAGGGCGCCGGTCATCGGCTGTTCAGCAAACGTGACGATACGGATGGGGGTGTTCATGATGCCTGTGTTCTCCAAGAAGGATCGGGCGATGTGCCGATCACACAAGGGTTAAATCCTGATATTCGGGATGGCGCTCGAGATAGCGGGCGACATACGAACACGCGGGGATCACTTTCAGGTTTTCCTCACGCGCATAGTCTAACCCGCGCTTCACCAATTGACCCGCGATCCCGCGCCCTTCGATAGGACTGGGAACGCCCGTATGCGTGAATGTGATCACGCCGTCCCTGACGGCATAATCGAGTACCGCGAGATGACCTTCGGCTTCAACTTCAAAGCGATTTTCAGCCGTGTTGTGAATAATACTCATCGCTGGTTGATCGGTCATAGTAGATGTCCTTTGCATGATCTATACGGAAATGACGCGGTTTACGTTTCGTGTTCATGATGGTGGACGAACCCAAAAAGCGCAATCTTCCCCCCACCAAAGTCTTGAAGAAATGTTAACATAAGCATGCTAGACTGCTTCGCAGCGTATAAACGCATCTCAAGGAGACAAAACCCAATGCGTAAACTGTTCGTGCTGTGCTTGATGGTGGTGCTGGCGCTCGGTGTGAGCGCAGTGGCGGCGCAAGACCTCGCAAGTGTTGATCCCAGCGGTCAGACGGTCGTGTATTGGCATCAGTTCTCTGGCGCGCAGTTGGAAACGATGACGGCGCTCGTCGAATCGTTCAACAGCACCAATGAATACGGCATTACGGTTGAAGCGCTGGCGCAGGGCAGCTATAACGACATCGCCGAACTCATGAACGCGGCTATCACCAGCGGCGAACTTCCGAACCTCGTAGCGGGCTACGCGAACAACGCCGCCAGCTACGCGCTCGACAACGTGGTTGTTGACCTGAACGCATTCTTGAATGACCCGACCTACGGCTTGACGGCTGATCAGATGGCGGACTTCAACACCGACCTGCTCACCTTCAACAGCCCGTCGGCTGAACCCTACAACGGCGCGCTTCTCGCGTGGCCTCACCAGTCGTCGGCTCAGGTCTTGGTCGTGAACCTCGATCTGCTGGCGGAACTCGGCTACGATGCACCCCCCGCGACGTGGGAAGAATTCCGCGAAATCGCGTGCGCTGCATCCCAATTGAGCGGTCCGAACGGCGAAGACATGATGGGATTCCCGATCACGACGGATGCCTCGGTGTTTGAGACAATCGTCGCCAGCAATGGCGGTCGCATTTTCGACGGCACGACATATGATTTCCAGAGTGATGCAGCGCTGGCGGCGCTCAACCTGTACAGTGATCTGTACAGCAATGGCTGCGCGTACATCCCCAGCGAACGCTTTATCGAACAGACGGAATTCGCGCTCGGTTTGAACCCGTTCTTCGTCAGCAGCAGCGCTGGTTTCACCTTCGTCATTCAGGCACTTCAGGACAACGGCGCGACCTTCAACTGGACGGTTGCAACCCTGCCGAGCAGCGCTCCTGAAACCCGCACCCTTCAGGTGTTCGTCCCCAGCATCATCATGGTTGACAGCACCCCCGAAGTAGAACTCGCGTCATGGCTGTTCCTCAAGCACCTCGTCACAGCAGAAAGCGCTGCGGCGTGGAGCAGCGGCACGGGTTACTTCAACCCCGTCCCGTCCACCAGCGAAATCATGACGGAAGAAATGTTCCCGAACCCGGCGCTGTTCCCGTACTTCAGCGCAGCGAACGCACTGGTCAATGACCCGGCGGTGACGCTGTACAGCGGTCCTAACGTGCCGTCCTACGGCTCAATTCGCGGCTTCGTCAGCGAAGCAATCGCCAATGTGACGAGCAATGCGATGGCTCCGGCGGATGTAGCGGCGGCGCTTCAGGCTCAGGCGGAAGAAGCCCTCGCAGGCATGTAATTCGAACAGTTCTACGCACTAACGAAGGGGACGGGCAGTATGCCTGTCCCCTTTTTGATTCACACACCTGTTAAAAAGCTGTAGCAATTTCGCAATCCGATTCGGTTTTAGCGTATTCTGTAGTCAAATCAGATTGTGTGAAAAGGAAACAACCTCATGCTGAAACGTCGGATGCTGTTTCTCCTGCTGCTTGCCCTCCTGTTGATTCCCACTGCTGCCGCATCGATGCAAGAAGGCGGAAAAGGTGACGAAGTGCCTGCCACTGAGGAGGTTGATACAGAAGATTGGGTTGCGCTCGAAGGCGAAGGAATCACCCTGCAAGTGCCGCCGACATGGATCGACATGAATGCGGACATCGACGATTTGATGGATTCGCTCGGTGATGTGGAATCTGATATCGACTTTGAGTCGCTGATGGCATCGGTGGAAGCACTCGGCGACGTATATTTGTTGTTCGCCATGAACACAGAAGCCTCCAGCGTGACATTTACGACCAACCTGAATGTTGTCGGCTTGGATATTGGCGCGGCGCTGCCCATCGAGACTCTGTTGGACGCGAATTTAGATGCAATGCGCGCCACCATGCCGAACATCGAAGGTGAAATTATCGAGCTTAACGAAGAAGAAGTCGGGTATGTGACCGCGTCGTATGAGCTGAACGGGTTGGATGTGTATCAGGTGCAGTATTACTATGTGCGCGACACATGGCTTTATGTCGTGACCTTCACCACAACCGAAGATTTCTTCGAAGAACTTGAACCGGAATTTGCGGTGATTGCGGAAACGCTCGAAACCGAGAACGACTAACTACGCGGATTCTTCTTCTGCGATGCTAACCCGGATCATCTCGGCGAGGTTATGCCCGATGATCCGGTACTCCCGCCCCACCTTCAACTGAACGGGTCCGTGAAACGGCGCGATGTGAATCACTTCAAGCTCCGTACCGGGAATCAAGCCGAGGGCGGCGAGGTATTCAAGTCGATCCGGTTCGCGAGTGCTGACGCGGGTCAGCGTGAGGATTTGTTTTTCCGGCGAATCGCTCAAGGGACGGTCATGCGGTTCGATAATCGTGCCATCCGGCGCGGGGATCGGCTCACCGTGCGGGCAAACGGTCGGGCATCCAGACATCTGCCACATGCGCGTCTCCACCGCTTCGCTCATCGCGCTGCTGAGTTCGTTCGCTTCTTCGTGGACTTCGTGCCAGCCAAATCCCATCACATTGACGAGAAATGCCTCGATGATCCGGTGACGCCGAAGCTGTTTCAGCGCCTCGCGCCGCCCCGCTTCGGTAAGCGCGATCCCGTGATACGGTTCGTGGAGCAGCAGCCCCAACTCGCGCAGTTTCGTCACCATGCGGTTGACCGCCGGAGCGCTGACATCGAGCAGTTCCGCCAGCGCCGAGGTGCTGACGAACGCATGTCCGCCCTCATGACGGACATGCCCACGCGTGCTGAGGCGGTAAATCTCCGCGAGATAATCACGTATCGTCGAGGTAATCGCGATTCCGCTCTCAGTCGTGGATTCGCCTGATTTGCTCATCCTATCGTTTACCAACCGTGTTCGAGCCGTGCGATCAACCGTTCGGGCATGTCATACTTGCGCATTCGCTTTTGAACGGCACTGACGTTGTAGGCGATGCGACGCGGCTCAAAAATCCCACGCTCGGTATCTAAGAGCGCATAGGCGGCGTCGGGGTTCGCGTCACGCGGCTGACCGACACTGCCGGGATTGATGATCTGCCGCCGTCCGTTGAGCTGACGCTGCTGACGGTAAACGGGCATGATCGCTTCGGTATCGCCTTGTTCGCTCACCATCTCGTAGATCACGGGTTGATGCGTGTGACCGACAAGGCAGTAGGGCGTTTCAAAGTGAGAAAAATTGATCGCCGCGATGAGCGGTTCAAGGATGTATTCCCAAACGGGTTCACGCGGGCTGCCATGTGCCAATGTGTAATCACCCAGCACAAACGTCGTCGGCAGCGCCTCAAGATAAGCGGTGTTTTCCGGCGTAAGCGTCTCGCGTGTCCAGTTAACGGCTTTGCGCGCATCCGGGTTGAACGTGCGAATGTCCAAGCGCCCTAATGCCGCCCAATCATGATTACCCGCCAAGCACAAATGCGGCAGTGAACGCAGCAGTTCCACCGACTCATTAGGATCAGGTCCGTACCCCACCACATCACCGAGGCACCACACGTAATCCCACTGATTAGCGGCATCCTGCAAAACTTGTTCAAACGCAGTCAGGTTAGCGTGTATGTCTGAAATAATTAAGATACGCATGGATTCATGCCTGAATGGAGCGACGAGAACATACTACTGGAACCATTCTCATGATAACATGAATTGTCATCCGGCGTGATAGCCCAATTCATCAAGATTCACCATAAGAAAGTGTAATGTGCTATGCGTTCCGGCGAAACAGCCGCCCATCAGGGCGCAAAACAGGTGATCATCGACGCAGCGCGCGCCGCCGGATGGGATGCACAGTCCGAAGTGATCGGCGATGGTTGGCGGGCGGATGTGCTGGCGGCGCGTGGATCGATCAAGATTGCATTTGAGGTGCAGTGGAGCTTTCTTTCACTGGAAGGCGCACTGGCACGGCAGGATCGCTACGACCGGGACGGCGTGCGCGGATGCTGGTTCTTTCGGACTCCGCCTGCGTGGATGCTCCGTGACGGCGAACCGGGGAGCGCCCCAACGCTCAAAGCATGGAAGCGTCTCCCCGTCTTTCACTTATTCCCGAATGCCAACGGCTCTTTCGCGGTCGAACTCAACGGTGTGGTGCATTCGCTGTTCGCGTTCGTCGCATCCCTGCTTTCCAGTCAAATTCATTACTGCGGGATCGCCCGCGCCGCTGCCGGAACGCCTGTTACGGCGGCGGTGACGTTCTATGATGTGCGCTGCCCAGAGTGCGGACATACGAACCGGGTTCACAGCGCCGAAGCGCCGATCAACGCGGCGTGCGGGGTTGTGCTGCCCGCACAAGCCGACTTGCTCACGTTTCATCCGGCGGTGCTTACCGCGCGTCATCTGTCACCTACGCTGAAGGCGTTTAACTGCGCGGCGTGTCACGCACCGCTGACGAGCGACATACTCACCGCCGCTCGTTACGGCGTTCGGCGTGAGCCTTCGTTACAAGTGCCGCTCACGCTGGAGAAAGCGGTTTATGCGCCGCTCTCGCATTGGTGCTGCCCGACGACGGGTGAACCGTGCTGTCAGGCAGGTTGATTTGCGCGAGTGCGCGGGAAGCGGGCGACCAACACACCAACGAACAGAATCGGCAGGAATGCGGCGGTTGATACCTGCATCAGCGTGACACTCCCCGCAAGCAGATAGAATGCCGTACCGACCCAATCGATCACCTGCACGCCGATCATGGCGCGAATCCACGCGGTATGCTGTGCCGGATCACGCATGGCGAGAAACATCCCATAAGCAAAACCGAGCGCACGCGCCCCAAACATGATGAACATCCACTGCGCCCATGCAGGCGTTTCCGCCAACCCAAGCAGAGACGCGAATTGAACCGGAATGAAGATGAACACGAGCGCAAGCACAACTTGAACGATCCCGATGAATGCGAGCGTGTAGCGAAGCAGACGTGAGGATGTGTTGGGGGTCATGGTTGATCGATTCCTTTGTGATGTGAATGCTGCAATCTCAAGTGATGTTGACGATGGTATCAGAGCTTGATACACTATGTAAAGTAGTTACAAAATAGTGCTGTAGTTTCCAAAAGTGAACTAATGAAGGTGGATGATGGGTGATATCGGATGCCCGATCGAACGAGCGGTAACAGTGCTAGACGGCAAATGGACGCTTCTGATCTTGCGGGAGTTGTTCACGGGAACAAAACGATTCGGAGAACTGCGAGCGGTGCTGGAAGGGATCAGCCCGAAAACGCTAACCGAGCGATTGCGCACCATGGAAATGCAGGGGATTATTCAGCGGACGATTTACCCGGAGATTCCGCCGCGTGTTGAGTACAGCTTGACGGCGTATGGCGAAACCCTGCGCCCAGTGATCGACGCGCTGAAACAGTGGGGCGAACAGCATTATATTCCCGAACCAAGTTAGGAAAAAAACAAAAGCGCCCTCACCCCCCGACCCCCTCTTAATCGTAAGCGTTAGAGAGGGGCAGGGGGTGAGGAGCTTTTTGGATCGGACGGAGAGGTACTAACCGCCTGTTGGACTGCCGGCGTCCATGCAGTACAGGTCGAACCATTCGACCATATGTGTGAGGCGATCAACGCGGTGCGCGGGTTCGCCGGAGCGCGATTTCTCATGTCCTTCACGCGGATAGCGCAGCATCTTGACCGTACCACCGCTGCGATGCACATACGCGAAAAGCTGTTCCGCCTGTTCGATAGGCACACGGTAATCTTGCTCGGCGTGTTCGATCAAAAGCGGCGTTTTGATGTTGTGCGCATATGCCAGCGGGGAATGCCGCCACAGTTTTTGCGGGTCTTCCCAAGGTTCGGCGGCAAACTCGCCGGAGATCAGCGACGGGACATCGCTCGTGCCGTAGAACGAAAGCAGGTTGTACACCCCGCGCTGCGCGACCGCCGCCTTAAAGCGGTTGGTATGCGCGATGATCCACGCGACCATGTATCCGCCGTATGATCCGCCCGTGATCGCCATGTGTTCAGCATCGACGAAGCCGAGCGACAAGACATGATCGACACATGCCATAATGTCGCGCATGGCAGTATCGCCCCAATCCTCATGGATCGCTTGCAGGTAGGATTCGCCGTAGCCGTCGCTCCCGCGCGGATTGATCGCCAAGACGACATAACCGCGCGCGGCGTGGAACTGCCATTCGTGGAACATCGAAGGCTCGGCGGTGCTCCACATAACATGCGGTCCACCGTGAATATTCAGCGCGAGGGGATACTGCTTGCCTTCTTCGTAACCGACGGGCAGCAGATACCACGCGTGGACGCGATGCCCTTCCGGTGATTCGACCCAGATTTCGTGTGTCGGTTGAATATTTACGCTTTCGCCAAATGCGCGGTTGAACTGCGTCACCTGTTGAAGCTGATCGCCAAATGGGAGGAAATGAAGCTCCGGCGGACATTCCGGCGTGCTGATCACCACCGCCGCGCCAAGATCATTCGCATCAAGGAAAGACGCGCGGAAACGTCCCTCCGCCAACTTATCGAGATCACCGTCCGGCGAAACTTTGTAGATCGGCGCGTTCCCGTGCCAGTGCGCGCTGAACACGAGATGATTATCCGGCGTCCATGCAAAACTCTGCACGCTGGCATCGAGCGGCAGATTCAGGTCACGCGCCGCGCCGCCTTCGGCTGGAATGATGCTCAAGCGCGTGATGCGCTCGGTCACGGGGATGTTGTTTTCACGCGGGTAGCGGGTAAACGCGACCCATTTGCCATCCGGTGAGGGAATAGGCGCAAAGGCGGTCGATTCTTCGCCTGTGAGCGGCTCAATGTGCCCATCCTCGGCACGGATGCGGAAAATTGCGCTCTGGCGGTTCGGCTCGTCCATCGCGGGATCAAGCTGACTGGCGGTGTAAATCCACATGCCATCGGGTGACCACGTCGGCGGTTCGTGATGCGCCTCGCGGTCAGTCAAACGGCGCGGCACGGCTTTCTCGCTCACCGCGTCGATCATGTAAATATGGGCGAAGCGCTCACCGGTAAATGTCGTTCCGGTGCGGTATGGGATACGCCAAACGGGATACGGATCAAGCCGCTTTTGATCGTCCTGCTGCCAGCGCTCTTGACGGTGTTTGGCTTCGAGCTTGTCTTTCGGCGGAATATTCTTCTCGTCTTGGTCGGCATCCTCGCGGGCGCGTTCGTCGGTGCTGGCGGCGCTCAAGAAAGCGATGCGCTTGCCATCCGGCGACCATGAGGGATTCGTTGCGCCGTTTAACATCCGGGTGATCGGGCGGGCATCGCCTCCCGGCGCAGTGATCGGGATCACAAAGATTTGCGATTTACCGTCGATGCGCCCGCTTTGAAACGCGATGCGCGTGCTGTCCGGCGACCATGCCGGACTGGAGTCTTTGTTTCCACGTGTGATCTGGATCGGTTCGCCGCCGCTGACGGGGACGATCCAGATATTGCGGGTGTAGTTGTTCTCAAATGAATCAGGCTGCACACGGGTAAACGCGATCCATTTCCCGTCAGGGCTGAGGCGCGGGTCTTCAAGGGTGATGATACGGAACAGATCAGAGGCGGTGATAGGCTGTTTGGTCATAATCATTCTCGTGCGGAATTTTGCTCGTTTGTACCTTGATCAGTCGCAGAATTCAATGTGTCCACAGACAGGCGGCGACCGAGCGCGAACAAGATCGGCAGTGACGCCAACACCCCCAGCACGACGAGCGGTCCTGCCCAAACAAACGTGTCAAGCGCGATATATTCGGTGCGGATGCCTTGATCGATCAGGAGCACCGTCACCGGCAGGTTAAACACGAGCGCGGTGCCAAGACCCGGTGCATAGCGGCGCAGCACCAACGTCGCGGCGGCGTGCGGCATGATCACATTGAGGAGCATGGCAAGCGCGTATCCGGCGATCAAATAGGCGGAGATGCTCTGTCTCCCCGTCAGGGTGACGAGCAAGGCGAGAATGTACCCCTCCAGCGTGAGCACGACAACCGCGAAGCGAAAGACCGGCGCACTCACATGAGAATGCCAGCGTCCCGCAGTCACAGACCAAGCGGGCAGGTACAGCGCTTCTTCGGTGTTATGAATGGTGATGGCGACTGCGAATAACCAGCACAACGCGACAAAATCCATTGAGAGCCAGCCTTTCGAGTTGAGCACGTTGGGGAGTATAACGCCGCGTGGCGAAAGCGAAGCGATTGTGCTGTAAAATAGGGGGATTGGTGAGAGGATATGTCATGTTTGAGTCGACTCGGAACGGTAAGATCAACAACTTGGTTGATGAAGATCGCCCGGTTCACAACTGGTATCGATTTGTGTTGTCTTACCCTCCGCATTTGGTTGCGCATTACTTGGAGCGCTTTGGATTAAGTGAAACTTCAACAGTCCTCGATCCATTTTGCGGCACAGGAACAACGATCGTTGAGTGCAAAAAACGCGGCATCAACAGCGTTGGTGTCGAAGCCAATCCAATGACACAATTTGCCAGCCGTGTTAAAACCGATTGGTCGCCAGACCCCACAGAATTAGAGGCTGCCGCCGAAGCAATTGCGGACGAAGCAAGAATCCAACTTCGTCAAATGGGAATTAACGACGATCTGCTATTCGGCTCAGAAGACGCCCAAGTTTTCGCAGCAGAAAATACCCTTATGACCTTTCCGCAGCAGGCACAGGTAATTGTATTGCAGAACTCGATTAGCCCTATTCCGCTCCATAAAGTGTTGACACTGCGTAGTTTGATCCAGTCCCGAACGCAATATCAAGATCATTTGCTTCTCGCGCTTGCTTCATCGGCTGTGAATTCGGCAAGCAACCTCCATTTTGGACCGGAGGCGGGTATTGGCGTTATCAAATCCGATGCGGTAGTGCTTCGGTCATGGCTCAAAAATGTGTACTCGATGGCGAGCGATTTGCGATCGGTGGCTGATCTTCAAACAGGACAGTCACAGGTTTATCTTGGCGATGCACGAGACATTGTCGAACACCTTGAACCGGAATCAATAGACGCTGTGATCACGTCACCGCCGTACCCGAATGAGAAGGATTACACCCGAATCACACGACTAGAAACCGTGCTGTTGGGGTTCGCACACGATAGGGCAAGCCTTCAAATGCTCAAACGAGGCTTACTGCGCTCCAATACCCGCAATGTCTACAAAGGGGATAGGGATGATTTGTGGGTTTTGGATATTCCTTCTATTCAACAGGTTTCCGAAGCGATCGAGGCAAGACGGATTGAACTTGGAAAGACCAGTGGTTTCGAAAAGCTCTACGGAAAGGTGACAAAACTCTATTTTGGCGGTATGGCGCGTCATTTGGCAGGCTTGAGGAGAGCTTTACGTCCGGGGGCGTACTTAGGTTATGTCGTCGGAGATCAAGCCTCTTATCTGCGCGTCATGATCCGAACCGGGCAAATCCTTGGAGAGGTTGCAGAGAACTTAGGGTATGAGGTCGTCAATCTAGACTTGTTTAGAACACGATTGTCGACTGCCACCAGAGAGCAATTACGAGAAGAAGTCCTTGTCCTGCGATGGACAGGCAGCAGCAAGAATGGATAAAAATCGTGGTGCGAAAATGCGTATGCGCGGATCATCGCTCATATCTTTGCATCGAAATATACCCCCGGAACGGATCGGGTTGATTTCTCTCGTCAGGATATTTCCGATGCTGCGAGTCTGTTAGGAATACGTGTTCCCAGCAACTTAGGGGATGTTGTCTATTCGTTTAAGTATAGACGCCCCTTGCCGCAAACGATTCTCGATACACAACCAGAAGGCATGATGTGGATTATCCGAGGTACAGATCACTCGGAATATGCTTTTGTATTGATTGAAAGCATCAATATGAAGCCAAATGAGAGTCTTGAGGTCATCAAAATCCCCGATGCTACACCGCGTATTGTTGCCCGTTATGCTTTGAGCGATGAACAAGCGCTTCTCACGCGGTTACGTTATAACCGTCTCGTGGACATCTTTACCGGCGTTACGTGTTATTCACTTCAAAATCACCTTCGGACGACGGTCAACAATGTACAGATCGAAACCGATGAATTGTACGTGGGCGTGAACAAACACGGCACTCAGTTTGTTTTTCCGGTACAAGCCAAAGGCGGACGCGACCGAATTGGCGTAACACAAATTGAGCAAGATGTTTTGATGTGTGCGGACAAATTCCCAGAACTCGTATGTCGCCCAATCGCCGCTCAGTTCATGAGCAATGAAGTGATTGCGCTTTTTGAGTATCGCTGGTCAGAGGGGCGTATTCAGTTGGTCAACGAGCGTCACTATGGGTTAGTCCACAGCGGTGAAATCCCCGATGACGATTTCAGAAGCTACCAACTTCGAGGCTTTGAAGATTAGCAGGTTTGCTATAAAGAACTTGATTTTCCACCGGAAATGCCAGAACAGAAAGACGAAACACCGGAATGACGCTGACTCTGCTAGGACTTGGACCCGGACACATCGACGATCTTTCACGGCGGGCATGGCACGCGCTCGAAAATGCGCCGACCGTGATTGTGCGCACCATTCGACATCCGTGTATTCCGCATCTTCCCGCGCATGATCGCATGACTGCGTGTGATGACTTGTACGAAACGCATCCGAAGTTTGAAGACGTGTACGCGGCGATTGTCGAGCGCGTGCTCACAGCGGCGCGGGCGGGTGATGTCGTGTACGCCGTTCCCGGTGATCCGATGGTCGCGGAATCAACCGTGATCCGCCTGATCGAGCGGGCGAAAAGCGAAAATATCCCCGTTCAGGTGATCAACGGGATCAGCTTTATTGAGCCGACACTTGCGCTGATCGGCGTGGATGCGATCAACGGCTTGCAAGTGCATGACGCGATCACGCTGGCGGCGGCACATCACCCGGCGCTTGACCCGGATCATCCGGCGCTGCTGGCACAGGTTTACAGCCGCGAGGTCGCCGCCGATCTCAAACTCACGCTGATGAACCAATACCCCGACGACTTCCCCGTGATCCTCATTCACGGCGCGGGCACACCGGACGCGGTGATCGAGCGTGTGCCGCTGTACGAAATCGACCGCAGTGAGCAGATCGCACACTTAACAGCGCTGTACATTCCCGCCGCAAATGGGTTGGAAGGATTCGAGTCGCTGCAAGAGACGATCGCCCATCTGCGCGCCCCGGAAGGCTGCCCTTGGGATCGGGAGCAGACGCATCAAACGCTGCGCAAGCACCTTCTTGAGGAAACATACGAAGTCCTCGAAGCGCTCGATCTCGATGATCCGGCGCTGCTGCGCGAAGAATTGGGTGATCTGCTGCTTCAGGTGGTGCTGCATGTGCAGATTGCGACCGAAGCAGGTGAGTTCTTTATGCGTGATGTGATCGGTGACTTGAATCGCAAGCTGATCCGCCGTCACCCGCATGTGTGGGGCGATGTCGAAGTGGGCGGCGCATCAGAAGTGATCACCAATTGGGAAGCGATCAAGAAGGGCGAACACAAGGCGAAGGGCAAAGAGCGCAAGTCACTGCTCGACGGTGTGCCGAAAGCGCTGCCCGCGCTCGCACAAGCGCTCGAATACACGGCGAAAGCGGCAAAACCCGGCTTTGATTGGCATAAAATCGAAGATGTGACGGCGAAAGCGCGCGAAGAACTTGACGAACTGCTCGAAGCGACCGATCCCGATCATGTACGCGAGGAGTTTGGCGATCTGCTGTTCGTGCTGGCGAATTGGGCGCGCTGGTTGAAAATCGACCCGGAGATCGCACTCCGCGAGGCGAACGCGAAGTTCTACCGCCGCTTCACCTACATCGAAGAAGGTGCGCGGCAGGCAGGGCGTGAACTCAAGTCGATGACGCTGGAAGAAATGGACGCGCTCTGGAATCAGGCAAAGGCGGAAGGGCTGTAAGTGGTAACCGAACCGCCGATCCTGCTGGAAGGGATGCTCTCGATTGAGGCGGCGTTCAAGACGAACAGCCGCCCGATTCAGGCGATCTGCGTGCGCGAAAATCACAAGGATTACGCGGTCGCCAAGCTGGTGAAAACAGCGGAAGCGAACGGAATCGCTGTGTACCGCGTCCCCGAAGACGAAATCGATCTGCAAGCGCGGGGAACGACTCACGGCGGGATCATCGCGTTTGTAGGTGAGCGCCGTTACACCCCGCTGGAACTGCTCACAAAGGGAATCACTGACGCATGGATCGTGATGCTCGACGGCGTAGAAGACCCGTATAACTACGGGCAGGCGATCCGCGCCTTCTACGCGGCGGGCGCGCATGGATTGGTCACACGCGGGCGGGATTGGTCACATGCGGCGGGAACTGTCGCGCGCGCGTCCGCCGGAGCAAGTGAACTGATCCCGACCGCGCTCGTTGAGTCGGTCGAAGACGCGGCGGCGGTGCTGCGGACAGCCGGACTCAAGATCGTGGTAGCGGATAAGCGGCGTGCTGTGCCGATGTATAAGGCGGATTTGCGCGGCGGCTTGTTCTTGATTATCGGCGGCGAAAAACGCGGCGTGACGCGCTCGTTTGCCGATTCAGCCGATGCGCGGGTGGCGATCCCGTACGGGCGCGACTTTGATCAAGCGCTCGGCACAACAGCGGCGGCAGCAGCGCTGGCGTTTGAGGTGCTGCGCCAGCGGACGACTCCGCTATAAAGCGAACAAAAAACGCGCCAATGTGGCGCGTTTTTTATGGACTTGTCGGGGAGGCGGGATTTGAACCCACGACCTCAGCGTCCCGATCGCTGCGCGCTACCAAGCTGCGCTACTCCCCGTAAAAACATTCAATTAGTGTAGTGGATTCCGCGTTTGCGCGCAAGGGTGGATCATCTTTATATTGTGTTTTTACAGGTACAGACAACATTTATACTACGATCTGCATTACATTACATTCCGGATAACACGCCTTGTGTTATTCCTAACCCTGTGTATAAGGATTTGCTGCTGCCTATGAACACGCTGTCTACGGTTCGCCGCCTCACGCTGTTTACCGCCATTTTCGGATTTATCCTTGTCGCCTGCCGATGCAGCTTTGCGATTGCGTCAGAATGCGCGCTCAATGTGCGCGATATGGTATTGAGTGCCAACGAAAACTCATTCACCGACTGCGGTGAATATGTCAGTTTGGTTTGCCCCGATGCTGATCCGAATGTTCCCGGCGCGGTCGATGCTGAACTCGCCTGTATTGCCCAAGCCGCCGATGCGTGGATGTACGGTGGGCAAAATCCACCTGTGCCGGATTACCCGACCAAAGCAGCGCCCGGCGGGGCGGCGACCGGCGGTCTGCCGGATTTTGGCGGGCAGTCGGTCGCCCCGCCGGAAATCGTCATTGAAGAACCGGTCAACTGCTCAACGTTTGCGATCACCGCGCCGGGGGACGGCTTGGCGAACGGCGTGAATACGCTTGGGTGGACGCTGCCGACGGGAGGATCATTCGGCTACCGAATTCATTTCTTGGATGAGCAGGGAAATGTGCTGCAATCGTTCAACCTGCTGTATTCGACCGATACCTTCCAAACCGACATGAGTCAGGCAGCGATTGGCGGTGCGTTCCAAATAACCGTGCAAATTCAAGCGATTCGGGGATCGAATGCTGTATGTACAACCTCGCGGACGTATCTGCGCGAAGCTACCGACCAAGGCGTGCCTCCAGCCGTCCCTACGCCGATTGTCGAGCCGACCCCGGAACCGCCGCGCTAAACGATCTACCGTTTGACAACCAAATTGGGTATAGTCTTGAGGACATGCAAGGCTGCATGTCCTCTACCGTTGCGAAGTTCAACCCATGACAACACCGCCTTCACCCAATACGCTTTCTGACCGCATGCGCCGTATCTTCAGTGGGATCACGTCGAGCGCGGGCAGTGCTGTCCACAAGCTCGGCATCCACCCGGATACGATCACGATTGCCGGATTGGTGGTGATTGCCATCGGTTCGGTGCTGATCGGCGGCGGCTATTTCTTCTGGGGCGGCGTGCTGCTGCTGCTCAGTTTTCCGTTGGATGCGCTCGATGGCGCGGTCGCACGGGCGATGAACCGGAAAGATCGGTTTGGCGCGGTGCTCGATTCGACGCTCGACCGCTACGCCGACGGGCTGATCTTCGGCGGAATGGCGTTCTATTTTGCGACAACTGATCAGTTCGATCTGCTGCTGCTGGCGCTCCTCTCCCTAATCGGGAGTTTTGTGGTAAGCTACGTGCGCGCGCGCGCCGGAGAGGCTGACCTAAGCGTAAAAATCGGGTTATTTTCCCGGTTTGAGCGAGCGATCGCGCTGCTGGTGGCGCTGTTGATCCCGCCGCTGCTTGTTCCCGCGCTGGTAGTGCTGGCGATTGGCACGAACATCACGGGTGTTCAGCGGCTTCTGTATGTCTACCACAATCTCGACAAGTAGGGGATACACATGGAATTTCAAGCCGAATACATTGAGCTTTTTGACCGCCTCCAGATTCGCTATTACGGCATCATCATTGTGGCGGGGATGCTGGTCGCGGCGATGATCGCAGCGCGGCTGGCGAAGCGCGACGGGAAAGACCCCGATCATATTTGGGGTGCGCTGACATGGGCGATCATTCCGGCGATTTTGTTGGCGCGCCTGTGGTTCGTGCTGTTCCCGCCGGAAAGCGCGCTGGCTCAGGGGCATGATACCGCATGGTATTTCGCCAATTTCTTTGATTTGCAGCAGGGCGCAATCGCCATTTGGAGCGGCGGCTTAAGCATCTTCGGTGCGGTGCTCGGCGGCGGCTTGGGTGCTTACTTGTATCTTCGCCGGAATAAGCTCTCCGTCCCGTACTGGCTGGATATCGCCGGGGTGACGCTCCCGCTCGGTCAAGCAATTGGGCGCTGGGCGAACTTCGTCAACCAAGAACTCTACGGCACGGTGACGACGCTCCCTTGGGGCATCACGATCCCGAACCGCGAAGACCGCGTTGAGCCGTTCGACAATTACATGGAATTCCCGATCGAAACCAAGTTTCACCCGCTGTTCCTGTACGAATCGCTGTGGAATCTGCTGGCGTTCATCGTGCTGTTGAATTTGTGGCAGCGCGCACGCGGCAAAACACTGCATCAGGGGGATATTTTCCTGCTGTACATCGCGCAGTATTCGTTTGTTCGCTTCCTGCTTGAATTCATCCGCGCTGACGTAGCGCTGGTCGCCGGGCTTAACTCGTCGCAAGTAGTGACGGGCGTGGCGTTCGTGGTTGCGCTGGTGTGGTTCATCGTGCGCCGCCGCAAAGCGGTCAGCGTTGAAGTTCCGCCGCAGCCGCCGGAAAAGAAGAAGAAATCCGCGTAAACAGCGGTCTTATACGACAACAAAAAAAGGCACGGTGTTTCCCGTGCCTTTTTGATTCAGGCGATTTGCACTCACTGTTGCAACATTTATTACTTTTTTTCAGGTCCGTATGTCCTTTATTCATTGATCACGTGCATAATGCTCAATAACATTTCACATTTCAGTGGTCGCTGAGGACATCATCATGACAAATTCACTGAAACTCCATTTTCGTAGTATCCATCTTTTGCCCATCTTCACCTTGATTTTGGCAATAGTCGCCTGTGAATGTGCACCGGTCGGCAGTCTAGTGACATTCGATTACTGCTATGGAAATGCCGCACCGAACTATGATCAAGATACGATCAGCGAGTGCATCGCGCAGGTGGATGCGCTGTGCCCGCCGCCGAATCCGGCAAATCCTGATGCTGTTGTAGACGCAGAAATCTGTGTCGCCGCCGTGATTTATGCATTCTACTACGGCGGTGAGATGCCCGATCTTCCCACCTACGAAACCGCAGAAGACGCAGTTGAGCCACGAATTATTCCGCCGCAGTCAAGCTGCGAAGGCTTGCGGCTGACCTCTCCGCTGGATGGAATGCCAAACGGCGTTGCAGCGTTCTACTGGGATCCGCTGGTGGGTGGGCACGCAACTTATGACATTACCGTGATGGATGAGAATCACGCCCCACTGGCGGTGTTCCCCGCCGCGAATCAAACGAGCGTAAGCGGTGATGTCAGCCAAGCGGCGATTGGTGGAGGTTTTCAGTTTTGGGTGCGTGTCACTTCTTACTCAGGCGGAAATATCTGCGCCGATGAGCATTTGATCATGCGCTCGGCGTCGGATTTCACACAGCCAACGCCAACGCCGAGACGGCGCGGATAAGCTTTACTGCTGTTACATCCCAATCCCCTCTCTATCGCAAGCGATAGAGAGGGGTGGAGTGAAGACAGCTTTTACCCGACTGTTTCCGCTTCGCTCTGCCATGTGACCGGATCATACGCCGGGGCTTCGCAGCGCAGCGGACGATCCTCACGGAAGCCGAATTCGTAATCCGCCTGCATCAATTGGTGAATCTCGCTCGTGCCTTCGTAGATCACCGCGCCCTTGCCGTTGCGCAGATAACGTTCAACCGGATATTCATCGCTGAAACCATATGCGCCGTGAATCTGCACGGCTTCGAGCGCGGCTTGCACGCTCATATCGGTAGCGAACCATTTGAACTGCGAGGTTTCTTTCGTGTTGCGCACACCCTTATTTTTCAGCCACCCAACACGGTGCATCATCATCGCGGCTTGATCGTACCAAAGACGCATGTAAGCGATCTTCTGCTTGATCAACTGGTGCTGCGCGATTGGCACGCCGAAGGTATTCCGCTCCTGTGCGTACTTGACGCTTTCTTCAAGGCTGGCACGGATCAAGCCGGTTGCGCCCGCGCCGACGGTGTAACGCCCGTTATCGAGACAGCTCATGGCGATCTTGAAGCCTTCGCCTTCTTCACCGAGTCGGTTTTCGACCGGAACTTCGACATTTTCCATCTTGATCCACCCGGTCGATCCGGCACGCACGCCGAGCTTCCCGTGAATATCCCCCGTCGTGACGCCGGGCATATCGCTGGTGATCAAGAAGGCGCTCATGCCGGTGTGGGTGGGCGAAGCGTTAGGGTTGTGCTTGGCAACCACGAGGAAATGATGCGCCTTCGACGCCAAGCTGATCCACATCTTCTCGCCGTTGAGGATGTAGGTATCGCCCTTACGGATGGCGGTTGAGTTCATGTTCACGACATCGCTGCCGACGTTCGGCTCGGTCAAACCGAAGCCAGCATATTTTTCGCCGCGCGCCTGCGGAACAAGAAAGCGTTGTTTCTGTTCTTCCGTGCCCCATTGCAGAATCGCTTGGCTGTTCAAGCCGTGATGCACCGACATGATCACGCGCAGATGGGTATCGGCGCGTTCGAGTTCCTCGCACACCAAGCCGAGCGTAATGTAATCAAACCCTTGACCACCGTAGCGTACAGGAATGCTGATCCCCAAAATGCCTAACTCCGCCATGCGCGGGAGAAAGGCGGGATTCATCTCCTGTTTGCGATCCCATTCGGTAATCACGGGGATGACTTCGCGGCGCGCAAACTCGCGCACCATCTTTTGTACTTCGAGATGTTCACCTGTGAGTTGAAAGTCCATTGTATTTTTCCTTGTACCAAACTGAGGGGGATTATACCACTGCTCCTCATCCCTCTCCATCGCGTGCGATAGAGAGGAGAGGCAGCAGCGCGGCGCTACTTGTATGCTAGGAAGCCGCTTCAGTTGCTTCGGGGCAGTTGATTTCGGGCGTGGCATCGAGCGTGCCGCCGGATGTGGCGACGAAATCAATTTCGAGCAGGACTTCTTCGCTCACGTTGGCGACTCCCGGTGCGTTCGGGATCGTCAGTTGATACTGCTCACGGGTGACGGTGGTGCTGGCGTAGCCTTCGATCCATGTGGCGCTGACGGGCGTCACGGTGACATCAAACGTGACTTCTTGCGTGATGTCGCGGACGGTGAGATTCCCGATCACCTGAAAACCGAATGATTGGCATGTCGTCACGCTGGCGGGCAGTCCGGTAATGCTCGTCGGGACAAATTCACTGAACTCGAAGCGGTCGTCCGCAGATTGCAGGATCAAGCCGCGAAGCGCACGGTTGCGGAACTCGTTATCGGTCGCCAGCGTGCGCGCATTGATGCGAATCGTGCCGACTTCGGAATTGGACGGATTGGCAAAATCGACGCGAATATCGCCTGCAACTTCAGTGGTGCGCCCGATCACATGAACCGGACGTCCGGCGAGGGTTTCATTCAGGTTGAAGCGAACTTCGCTCGCCGACGAAACAATCGAGAGGACGTTTTCACCGGTAAGCGGTGGCGCGCTGATCGCCTGACTTGCTTCGCCTGATCCCCCGGCGGCAAGGAACGCGGCAAACGCGACCACGCCGATCACGGCAAGAACGCCGATTCCAATTACGATGAACCGAAGCGTATTGTTACGTTTTCCCGCCGGTGCTTCCGACTGCAAACTCATAGGGACTCCTTCACAAGATGAGGTTGTGTCTTTACTGGCGCTCATGATACGACGCGATCCTGTGTGTAAGATGAGTCTTGGGGCGGGGAAACAGCCAGATCGCAGATCATTGCTGCAAAACTTTGAGAAGTATTACACAATCGCTTTACGAAATTCCACTACAATCAAGATCAGCGCGGCTTACGCTCATGCCAGTCTTTCTGGCACGCTGCATCCATGAGGCGGATATGAACACTCCGATCAAGCGCGGTTTCACCGTAGAACGTCTGGGGGCGCAGCAGAACATCCTCGCCTATCGTTTTTATGACCTTGCACGCCCGACCGTGAGCGCATGGGCGGAGAGTATCCGGGTCGAATACGGCGCATGGACTCATGACTGTTTACGAACGATGCTTGATCTGCGCCTAGCAGGCGGGATCATCATGCCGTATGCGATCAATGCGGCGCGTCCACTGGCGGCGCTTCGACCAGAATTAATCGGGCGGTTGGCGATTGTGGTGAATAATCGACTGTCCGCGCAGATCATGTCCACCGCGATCCGCGCAAACTTGAATACGCGCCGCCGCCGTTTGATCTTCGCGGATGAGATCAGCGCTGTTACGTGGCTGTTGGCGAATGATTGAGTTCGAGCAATAGCGCAGCGGGGTGAGGAACAATTCCTCACCGCCGCGTAAACACCAACATGGCAGCGCCGTAAAATTCAACCGGAATCTCGCGGATCACGGCATACTGCTCGTTAAACCAGTCCTCGCCCGCCAGCCCATTACGGATAAAACCTTCCATCGTGACCAGATATTCGGGCGCAGTGTCGCGGATCAACGCGGGGGGGATAGCGTAATTCTGCCCCTCAGCGAGCAGCGCCGGATCGAACGGGTAATACTGGCGCAGTTCCGGCGTAACTAAGCCGACCGTATCGACAATCACCGCACGGCTGAAATACCCGACAGCGCCAATATCCGCCGATGCGACCCGCGTCTCCGGCGTGACGCCGTATTCGTCGCGGAGCATCGTCCCGACCTGTTGATACAGCAGTTCGATTTCATGCCATGCCATACGCGGCGCAGGACGATCCCACCCGTGATCCGGGTGCAGCATCCAGCCGTTGATCGACGTGAACACCCACACCAGCCCGATGAAGCCAGTCAGGATCACGCCCAACCGCCGCGTGCTGCTCCCCCTCTCTATCGCTTGCGATGGAGAGGGGGTTGGGGGGTGAGGCGCTTTTTCCCGGTTAAACACCGCCCACACCCCGACGATGATTCCGATCATCAATGCCGGGAGCGGCGGCGCGACATACCACCGGAAAATCAGCGGATTCGCCGCCGAAAACACGATCATGTACAGCCAAGGGTAGATCAGCCATGCGATCAAGCGCGGCATGCGCCGCGCCGCCGTCACGACTGCCACGACCGAGAGCAGGAAATACAACACGCTCCCGATCATCGCGCCGATGCTGCCGAATGTTTCAAACTCGGAGAACGGCGTCGCGTAGGTTTGAATAAAGCGCACCAGCGCCGATCCTGCCGTCACCGAATACGCGACCGACTTGGCATTGATCGAATTGGGAATCGGCGTGTGAAAATACGCCCACGCGAAGATCAGCCAAGGCAGATACGTGAATGCCGCCGCGACCCACGTATACGCGGGTAAGCGCCGGGTGCGGATTAAACCTTCGATCAACTGCCACGCGAACAGCGGCGCGATCCACAACACGGCATCGATGCGCGTGATCACGCCGAGCGCCGCGCATACCCCTAAGCCGATCTCATGGATCGGGCGGCGGTTGGGATGTGTGAACTGCGTGACTGCCGCCGTCATCCACAAAATATTGACGCTCGTCTCCATGCCGCCGATGGCAAACGTCACGCTCATCGGGCTGACCGCCCACAGTACCCCCGGCAGCAAAGCGATCACATCGTTTCGGATGATGCGCCGCGCGATCACGATCAAAAGCGCACAGGTGATTGCGTCGGCAAGCGCGCTGATCACGAGGGCGTAATTGGGGTAATCGCCCCCGCCCACGATCGCGCCAACACCCGCGAGAATCAGCGTAAACAACGGCGTCGTCGTACCGAGCGTCAGCACATCGGGGTTGTAGACGAAGCCGATCCCCTCAACGATATTCCGGCTGTAGCGGAAGGTGATAAAAGCGTCGTCAATCGTGCGTGTGCCGGGGATCAGGCGCGCGATCACCGCCGCGATCATGACGAGCGCAATCGCGGCGTGAAACCACGTCAAACGGCGGGGTGTGTTCACCACCATACCGGATTCATCCATGCGCGCCGCCCGTACGCATCGCGGATCATGACGCGGCAGTAATCGGCATTCCAGCGCTTCAGGCTTAGTTCAGCGCTGCGCAGATTATTTCCATGTTGATAAACCGCCTTCGAGCCTTTGCCGATCACCCACAGGCTGTCAACGGGCGAACATTCGATTCGTACATAATCCCCCGGCACGACTTCGACATTGTAGAAATCCGGTCCTTCGCTGCTGTAATACTGCCCCGCCTTTAGCGCCGCCAGAAGCGCCTCCGGCGTGTTCGACTCCGCCTTGACCATCGTCCAGCCCATCAACGTATCGTGATGCTTGAGATGAAAATGCGAGTCATCAGTCGCCAGCGCGTGATAGCGCCGCCCCTGTGCCAGCATCACATCGAGCATGTACGTGCTGTCGAGCTTGTCATTGTGATCGCGGCTGATCCCATTGATGATCTCGATGGCGTGAACATCGCCCAAGCTGATCACGTCGCTTTCGGGGAGCGAATACCATGCTGGGTGCGCGCATGTCACGAACGCGCCCGCGTCGAGCGCCCGCCGCGCGATTTCGGGACCCGTCTCGCCCCGGTGTGGATGCGCGAAATCGAACGGGAGTCCATTCGCCAAAATATGCCAGATTTCGCCGTTAGCGTTATGCCCGGTGTGAAGTTCCGCGCCGATGATCGTCGTAAACCGCTCGTTACGGTACGGCGTCGTATCGGTGATCGGAAAGTGATAGTCCGGCAGGAAATGATCGGTCAGCGAGATGAAGTCATAGCCCGCGTTTTGATAAAACTGACAGACCGCCTCCGGCGTTCCGCTGCCGTCGCTGGCAGTGCTGTGACAGTGCAGATTACCTTTGTAGAAGCGTCCGGGCAGATCAAAGGGTGTTCTGATCATTCTGTTCCTCGTAGTGAGCATCACGCCATTTTTTACCCCACTTTGAGCAGAAAGGCGAAGCAGACGCGCTCCCCTGCTCGCTGCGCGTCCCATCCCCTCCCTGCGCCAGCGGCTGAGAGGGCGACACCTACTCCTCACCCCGTTGCACCTTCGGTGCGCCACCCCTCTCCATCGCAAGCGATAGAGAGGGAAAAACAAACGCGCCGCTTTTCTCCCTCTCTAAACAAAGTTTGGAGAGGGGGTTGGGGGTGAGGAGCAGTAGGCAGAAAATCTACTGTCGCCCCCCTGCGCCAGCGGGGAGGGGTTTGCTTTCCGCCTTTGCGTTATGCTTTTTTCTTTTATTCCGCCGCGCGCTATGATCGGTCTGGTTAGCATTGTGCGAGGTTTCCCGATGCGCCGACTCGTCTTAGCCCTGCTGACCACTGCGATCCTGTTGGGGATCGCGCCCGCTGCTGCTCAAGCATCCCCTGTGCGTGTGACCCTGCTGCGCGAACGCGACATGCTCACCCTCGTCGTGCAGGCGAGCGATTCTGCCTCCCTGCTTGATTTTCGCTTTCAATACTTGGATGAATACGACCGCGAAATCTTGATCGCCTTGCGCGATTATGATCAATTCCGCGAGTCATCAGCGGACGTGACCGAAGCATGTTTTGTACTACGCGCCTTTGAAACCGAAACGCCCGTTCCGCAAGACTGCTTGAATATCACGCGGACGAATCTACATGTGCAGGAACTCGGCACGGCGAGTCTGTTCTGGTTCGACGGCGTGATCAACTTGCAGCGTCCGCTCACGATTTTGGATGTGAACGGCTTTGTCGGCGTGTGTCCTGCCGAAAATCCTCGCTGCGAGTTCGACTATCCCCACGCGCCCCCCGGTGAGCCGCCCCCGCCGCCGATCCTGTTCGACGCGGCAGACCTCGACAACCGCGAAATTCTTGTGTTGATTGCGGAATTTGAGCGGCTGAATCCTGAAATCAATCCGCTGCAACCGCAGGGCGAATGGGAGCGGATATTAGAGAATGCGATCAGCGAGGTAGGCGTAAATGCCCGCGCCGAACTGCTCCCGCAGACCTTCCGCAGCCATGACGAAGCGCGCGCCGCCGCCGAGCAGTACGGCGCGACGCTCGTGATCTGGGGGTACGTCGGCGCGGCGGTCGTCAACAGCCAATACACCGTCACACCGCGTTGGAGTCAGCTTGACACGCAGCCCGGCGAAACCGAGGTGATCGGCACGCTGGACGAGTTGGCGCTGTTCGTCTCACCCGGCGGGGATGTCGAGTACGTGTTCAACTTCGTGACGGCGCAGTTGGTCTACTTCAGCCGAGAAGATTATCAGGCAGCGCTCGATCTGATGGACCGCGCGATCACGCTTGTTCCCGCCGGGCGAGAAATCGAGATGGGTGTAGGGGCGCTGTATTTCTACCGAGGGTACACCCAAGTGTACCTCGGCGCACCGCCGGAAACGGTTATTGAGGATTTCACGCACGCGATTGATTTCGGTCTTGCAGGGGCGAACGCCTATACGAACCGGGGCGCTGCCTATAATGAACTCGGCGAATATGAGCGAGCAATCGTGGACTTCAATCAAGCGATCACGCTCGACCCGGATAATGCCTCAGCCTACAGCAACCGGGGGAATTCCTACTACCACCTCGGCGAGACTGATCAAGCAATCGCCGACTATGATCGAGCGATCGCGCTGAATCCCGCACTTGCGGACGCCTACTTTAACCGGGGCATTACCTACGCTGAACTTGGCGAGTATGCTCAAGCAGTCGCCGACTTCGATCAGACAATCGCGCTAAGTCCGGATTTCGCGGATGCCTACAACAACCGGGGTAATGCCTACTCCAGCCTCGGCGAGGTTGAACAAGCCTTCGCTGACTACGAACAAGCCATCGCGCTAGATCCGGAAAGTGTCCTTGCTTATCACAATCGGGGGAATGTCTACTATGACACCGGAAACCTGCGCGCGGCGTATCAGGACTTCACCCGCGCTGTCGAAATTGATCCTACCTTTGCGGCTGCATACGTAGGATTACTGTCGGTGGACGTGGATCGGGGGCGCTGCGACCAAGCAGCGGACGCACTGCGCACCTACATTGAACTCATGGGTAACGCGGCTGATCCGGCTGTGGAGGGGTATTACCGTCAGCGGTGCATCGGGTAGCGCGAACCGTTGTTTTGCCCTCATTGCCATCGTCAAAAGCTCCTCACCCCCAGCCCCTCTCCATCGCAAGCGATAGAGAGGTGGAGCAGAGCACCTGTTTTCTCCCCCTCTCCAAACTTCGTTTGGAGAGGGGGGCGGGGGTGAGGAGCTTTTCAGCGGTGAGTTGTAAGAAATCGCGTGACGGACATCCGCCTTTGCGTGAACCCCCTTTCTCTCTCTTCGTGTACTTTGTGTTCTTTGTGGTTCAACGCCCTTGCTTTCTTGCGTGAATTTGCATAGCGGTTGCTTACGGTTAAAACGTCATGTGCTTCGTAACGCAGTACCGACATAAACCGACATAAAATGCCCATCCCCGCTATAATCCCCCTCATCATCAGGTGAGCTTATTTTGAGGCTGCCGTGAAAGTTTGGATCATCGCTCTGGCGCTGTTATTGAGCGGCGCAGTCGGTGTGAGCGCGCAAACCCCCGTCCGCCGCTTGATCTTCACCGGCGCGGCAGGCGACCGCCTGTACGTCTACGATCTGGCAAGCGGCACGGCGCGCGAACTCCGCTTCGGGCGCGGGCTGCATCAAGTGTGGGGCGTGTCGCCGGATCAATGCCGTGTCTTGTTCACGTTGAGCGACCCGCCCGATCAAGCGCGCATCTTCTCGGCGCGGCTGGATGGCTCGGATATGCAGCCGCTCGTCCGCTGGAGCACCCCACCCGATCAATCGAGCGAGTGGGAGCCGCAGTGGTCGCCGGACGGATCGCGCATCGCCTTCACCTTGATCGAACCCTCAGCGGGCTACGAAGCGACGAGCGGCTACCGTCACCGGATCGCGTGGGTTCCGGCGGGTGGCGGCGAACCCGCCTTTTATTCGATCACAGGCGATGAGCATACGCCGCGCTGGTCACCGGATGGGACATGGCTCGCCTACGTGAGTTATGAAGAACGTCCGGCGGGCGCGAACCCTTACGCGACCGCGCTCCCCGACGCGCCTGTCACGTCCACCGTGCGAGAGGCTGATCTGTGGGTGGTCGGCGCGGACGGACAGAACAAAACCCGCCGCACCGATTTTCCGATCGGCACGGTCAGCCAGCCGCGCTGGTCGCCGGACGGATTCTTGATCGGCTTCGTTTTTTCGCCGCTCCCCAATCAAGATCAGGTGTGGATGGTTGGCAGCGATCCCGGCGCGCTCCCGACGCAGTTGAGCTACGCCGAAGCACTCGCGCTCGATCTCCAATGGCAGCCGGACAGCACCGCGATGATCGCCGCAATGCGCGATTTTCGCGGGATCACCGAGAACCGCTTGTGGCGCATCGGGCTGGTCGGCGCGGCGGATCAAACAGCAGTGGAGCTTGTCTCGCCGCAGTTCCCCCACTTAGATTACCCGCGTTACAGCGCCGACGGCGTTTATCTCGCGGCGCGGACGGCGTATGCGCTGGTGATCGTGAATACAACCAGCGCTGAAACGGTGCTGCTCGAAGGCGCGTATATGGGTAACACGCCGCCCGTGTGGATCGACGGTGAATGTTCGTGATCGCCGCGACTTCACGTTAAGGTTCAGGTAAGATCGCCGAGCTAAGGCGTGATATACTGAGCGGCATAATGTGATGAGATGGAGAGATCCCATGAGTGAAATCATTGGCGACGGCAAAGTGGTCAGCCTTGCCTACACACTAACGGTTGACGGCGAAGCATTTGAAGAAGTGACCGAAGCAGACCCGGTTGAGTACTTGCACGGCGCGGAAAATATCGTTCGCGGGCTGGAACAAGCGCTCACAGGGCATCAGGTGGGCGATCATGTTTTGGCGACGGTCACGCCGGACGAAGGCTACGGGGATTACGATGACGCCGAGGTGATCGTCTACGACCTTGAAGACCTGCCGGACTCGGATCAGCTTGCGGAGGGCATGGTCATCGTGGTGGAAGATGACGACGGTTTTCTCTCCGAAGCGGTCGTGATGGAGATGGATGACGAAACGGTGACGCTCGACTTCAATCCGCCGCTTGCGGGAAAAACCCTCACGTTTGATGTGCGCGTGATCGCAGTGCGCGATGCGGACGAAGAAGAACTTGAGCAGGGGATTCCGCACAGCCTTGAGCTTGATGATGAGTTTCTCGAAGACGATGAATTCGACGACGAATTTGATGATGAGTTCGACGACGAGGAATTCGAGGACGACGAGGAAGATAAGGCGTAGTGCTCGGTTGGGTGTGCCCCCACTCGCTCAGGAATGGTTGAGGAGAGGGGGCAGAGGTGTGCGCCGACCGTCACCTGATCGTCGCCTCGATTGCGCTGACCAAGTTTTGGATTTCGCTGTTGGGCGCAAGAGAAAGCGCGCTTCGGAACGCGGCGATTGCATTTTCCCACTGCCCGAATTCCATATACATGCTGCCAAGCTGAATAAAAGTCTCCGCACTAGGAGCGTTGTTCGCCTGTGTCACGAGATCCATGATCAGGTTCGCACGCAGCGGCGCGACCCAATAGCCTTGACCATAATAGGCATAGTCACGGGCGAATTCTTCCCACATGGCATAGCCAAACTGGAAATCCTGCGCAGCGGCTTCGTAATCCCCAAGCTGAAGATAAATTGACATCTCCACAAAGAGAACGGTCACGACAAAATCTTCTCGATGATCTTCGGTCATATAGGCTTGTGTATCCGCCAGCGCTTCGGAGTAACGCTCAAGGGCGAGCAAAATCTGTGCGCGGTACAGGAGCAGGGCGGTATCCGACGGGTTAATGGTTATCGCCGTGGTGTACGTGTTCAGCGCTTCCGGGTACTGTCCGAGTCGACCGTAAATTCCGCCAAGATTATAGGAAGCATTGTAATCCTGCGGGTCGAGCGTGAGCGCCTGTTTAAAATCGTTAATCGCGCGCTGCGTATCGCCTTGAATATTGAAGAACGAGCCGCGATCCGAAAAGTTCTGCGGATTCAGCGGATCAATCGTAATGGCTTGGTTGTAATCTGCCAGCGCCAGATCATATTCACTGAACACAAGATCATACAGGCGCGCACGTGAGCGGTATGCATCCGCATAAAACGGATCAATTTCGATGGCGAGAGTCAGATCGCTCAGTGCTGCGTCGTACTCTTCCAAATCGCGGTGAAGGATTGCTCGGTTGCGCAGCGCTGTTACCATGTACGGATCGACTTCGAACGCGCTGTCATAATCGGCAAATGCATCCCGATTTTGGTTGAAATCAGAGAGCAAGTTGCCGCGATTGCTGTACGGCAGTCCCCAACCGGATTCCAGTGCTATCGCTTGATTGTAGTAGTCCATGGCGTTATTGGCATCATCGGCGAGGTAGTAGGCGACCGCGATCCGGTTGAGCAAGCCTGCGGCGGTCACTCCGCCTTCTAGCGCTTGGAGTAAGTCCGCAATCGCCTCGTCATAACGTTCGGCATCTAGGTACGCTTTGCCCCGGTACTCATACAGGCGAGGGTCTTCGTTCCCAAGCTCAATCGCTTCTGAGTAATCACGCACAGCATTGTCGTACTGATGTAGTGAAAGAAATACCGTGCCGCGCTGTAAATAGGTATCCGGCGCGGTCGAGTCTGCTTCGATGGCGGCACTCGCATCTGCCAGCATTTGATCGAGCGCATCGGGGGTATACAGGATCAACGTCGGCTGCGAGTCTTGATCGCTGCGCACCCAACCGTAGGCATTATTTTCGAGATACACCCACGTTTCGCCCGGATTATCCCTGTTCACAGCGATGATGCGTGTGACATACCCGCCCCACAAATCCGTAACAACGGCACTGCTGCTGTTTGACTGCGTATGTACGGGAAGGACATCCGGGAGGACGATCACACGATCACCGGCTGCCAGCGGCAGGTTTTGCTGGGCACTAAGCGGAACTACGGTGATGAGGAGTAGAAGCGAAACCACCCATGAGCGCATGGCAGCATTCCTTCGGTGCAGGTTTGAGTCATGCTTATAGTGTAACAGCAATAAAGCTGTCTATGATTAACAGGCTGATAAAAAAGAGGTTCGTTTGGGCGATACAAGACCAATGGCGAGGCGCAAGAATTTCGATTAGAGGGGGCGAAACATTCGCCCCTTTTTGCTGCTCATCTCTAGCGCGGGGACATACGAATCGCGCCATCCAAGCGAATCACCTCGCCATTCAACATCTCGTTTTCGACGATGTGCTGCGCCAAATTTGCATACTCCTCCGGGCGACCCAAGCGCGGAGGAAACGGCACCTGCTGACCCAAACTCACGCGCGCGGGTTCGGGGAGGGCTGCCAGCAGCGGTGTATCGAAAATGCCCGGCGCAATCGTCACCACGCGGATTCCATCGCGCGACAAATCGCGCGCAATCGGCAGCGTCATCCCGACGATCCCGCCCTTGCTCGCGCTGTACGCTGCTTGCCCAATCTGCCCGTCAAACGCTGCTACGCTCGCCGTGTTCACGATCACGCCGCGTTCGCCGCCTGCATTCGGCTCATTTGCGCTCATCGCCATCGCGCACAAGCGGATCACATTGAACGTGCCGATCAAGTTGATACGGATCACCGTCTCAAACACGTCGAGCGGGTGCGCGCCGTTCTTGCTCGTCGTCTTCATCGCCATGCCGATGCCCGCGCAGTTGATATCCATATGCAGCGCCCCAAACCGCGAGACTGCCAGATTGACCGCCGCTTGTACGTCCGATTCACTGGTGACATCGGTTTGCGCGAACGCCGCATTCGCGCCGAGTTCTTCCGCCAGCGCTTCGCCCTTCGCGCCATCCCGATCCGCGATCACGACTTTCGCGCCCATTTGAACAAACCGCCGCACAACCGCCGCGCCCAATCCGCTTGCGCCGCCGGAAACCAACGCAACTTTATTTTGCAGTTCCATCATGAATTCCTTTGCGTTAGAAGAACCGCTCTCTTTGCCTAAGTGATGCGATCAACTATAACGACTCGCAGCCAACTACCGCAAACCACAGCCGCTCGGTATGAACGCCGCACTCATGTTACGAAGATTTAATTATTTCTTCAGTCTACGATTGTGCGCATAAGTTTACTATTAAATTGCCCGTGTAGACATTGGAGATTATTATGGCTGTTCAAATCGACAATCGTATCGACGACGCGATCCTGATCATCAAGTACGAAAACCCTTTCAACGCAGAAGCGGATTTTGCCGCTGTCAATCCTGCTGTCGCAGAGATCGGGGCAAGCACCACCGGGAAATTTTATTTAATCAATGATGTGAGTGAAATTGACTTCGACTTCAGCGATCTAGTGACGGGAATGGATGTGTTTCGCCGCCTGCCCGGTGGTGAACGGGTAGTGCCCATCGGTATTGGATCTGGCGAAATGCTGGAACTAGCGAAGCAGGCAGCGGCACAGGCGCAGTACGGCTCTCGTACGGACGCGGTGCTTTTTGCCACACTCGATGAAGCACTGGCGTACGTCGAAGATCACAAGAAATCGGCTGCGAAGTAAACGAGCGCTGTGTACTTAAAACCACAAGGGAACACCAAGATCGGCACACAAGCCGATCTTGGTGTTCCCCGCACAGTAGTCTAATAACCCGCTTCAGCCGTTAGATATTCGGCTGATAGCTGTTGAGCGCGCGCATATACTGAGCGCGTTCAAATGCGCTCGGATCAGAGGCGTTCACTTGGCTCACGCTGCCGCGCATCTGGCTGACCGAGTCGTATTCTTTCTCTTCCAACCAGCGCACCATATCGGCTTCCAGCGTCTTGAGATAATCAATGCCGTTCTTGAGCAGCGCCGAGGTCAACTGCACCACGTTTGCGCCCGCCAACAGGAGCTTGAGCGCGTCTTCGTGCGTATGTACACCGCTCGTTGCGGCGAGTTCAGCGCGTACACGCCCGTAGAGGATGCCGATCCATGTTAGCGGCAGACGGAGCGCCTGCGGCGTGCTGAGGATCACGTTCGGCGTCACGTCGAGCGTTTCGAGATCGATATCGGGCTGGTAGAAGCGGTTGAACAGCACCAGCGCGTTGACTTCGGCGCGGTCGAGCTTTTGGGCGAAGTGCGCCATGTTGCTGTAATACGGGCTGAGTTTGACCGCCACCGGGATCGTGACGATGCTCTTGACGGCGCGCACAATATCGACCGTCTGACGTTCAATTTCTTCACCGGAAACCGTCGGATCGGTCGGGATCGAATAAACATTCAGTTCGATTGCGTCCGCGCCCGCCTGCTGCATCTTATAGGCGAATGTCGTCCAACCGCCGAGCGTCGCGCCGTTCAAGCTGGCGATGATCGGGATTTCGGTCGTTTCTTTCGCTTTACGGATCAACTCAAGATATTGATCCGGGGCGGCATGATACTGAGTCGGCTCCGGCGCGTAGGTTGCCGCCTCCGGGTGGCTGTCAGCAGAGTGTGTCAGGAAATAATGTAGAAGTTCACGTTCGCGGCGGATTTGCTCCTCAAACAGCGAGAACAGCACAACCGCGCCCGCGCCCGCGTCTTCGGCGCGTTTGATATTGTCTAACCGCTCCCACAAGGGGGATGCAGATGCAACGAGTGGGGATTTGAGCGTTTTCCCCAGATACGTCGTGCGAAGATCAACCATGATGACTCGAATTCTCCCCGTCTATATCGTGCGATGGGTTGGAATAACGTACATGTGCGATGTTAACCAAAAATGCGGGACAGGGCATATCCCTGTCCCGCTCGTGTTAATGACTGCCGTTCCCGCTCGTACCGTCGCCATCTTTGCGGAAGGCGCGGTTCGCAAGGTATTCATACATTGCGTAGCGCTCCGTCACGTCGTCCTGCGCCATCTCGAATAACCGCCGCGCGGTATCCGGTTGGCTCAGTTCGAGCATCTTGAAGCGGTTTTCCATCCGCAGATACTCTTTGAGCGGCAGCTTCGGCGCTTTGCTGTCCAGCGTGAGCGGATTTTCTCCCTGTTCGCCGCGTGTTGGGTTGTAGCGATAGAGCAGCCATTGACCGCTGTCAACAGCGGCTTTTTGGTTCTTGAGCGCCGTTCCCATGTTGATGCCGTGCGCGATACAGTGCGAATAGGCGATGATGATCGCGGGACCATCATAGGCTTCCGCTTCGAGGAAGGCGCGGAGCGTCTGCTCATCTTTCGCGCCGAGCGCGACGCGGGCGACGTACACATGCCCATACAGCAGCGCCATCATGCCGAGGTCTTTCTTACCCGTGCGTTTGCCACCTGCCGCGAACTTGGCGACAGCAGCCAGCGGAGTTGCTTTCGACGCCTGACCACCTGTATTCGAGTAAACTTCGGTATCCATGACGAGGATTTTCACGTTGCGACCGCTCGCCAAGACGTGATCCAAACCGCCGTAGCCGATGTCATACGCCCAACCGTCGCCACCGACGATCCAGACCGACTTACGCACGAGGTAATCCGCCAGCGAGAGCAAGCGGCGGGCTTCGTCGCTGTCCATGCCTTCAAGGAGGGTCTTCAACTGAGCGACACGTTCGCGCTGTTCGTACAGGTCGGCTTCGTCGGACTGCTTCGCTTCAAGGATCGCCGTCGCAAGCTCACCGATTTGGCTGCTGAGATTGGCGAGGAGTTCACGGGCGAAGTCGGCTTGTTTATCGACCGCCACGCGGATACCCAAGCCGAATTCGGCGTTGTCTTCAAACAGCGAGTTCGACCACGCAGGACCACGTCCTTCTTTGTTCTTCGTCCAAGGCGTTGTCGGCAGGTTGCCGCCGTAAATCGAGGAGCATCCGGTCGCGTTGGCGATGATCGTGCGATCCCCGAACAACTGGGAGATCAACTTAAGGTACGGTGTTTCGCCGCAGCCCGCGCATGCGCCGGGGAACTCAAACAGTGGCTGCTGCATCTGCTGTTGACGGATGCTGCTCACCTTGATGCGGGTGCGATCCGTTTCGGGCAGCGCGGTGAAGAAGTTCCAGTTCGCGCGCTCGGCGTCGCGGAGCGGCGGCTGCGGACGCATGTTGATCGCCTTGAGGCTGACGGCGGACTTGTTCTTCGCGGGGCAGACATCGACGCAGATGCCGCATCCGGTGCAGTCTTCCGGCGCAACCTGAATGGTGTATTTCATACCGGCGAATTCGGTATCGCGGATATCAACCGCTTTGAACGTTTCCGGCGCGCCTTCGAGTTGTTCCGCGTCGTATGCCTTGATGCGGATCACGGCGTGCGGGCAAACCATCGCGCACTTGCCGCACTGAATACAAATGTCCGGGTCCCAGACGGGGATTTGATCGGCAAGGTTGCGCTTCTCATACTGCGAGGTGCCGGTCGGGTACGTGCCGTCATTGGGGAGAACGCTCACGGGGAGCAAATCACCGCGACGGGCAAGCATCGCACCCTCAACATTTTTGACAAAATCGGGGGCGTTGCTCGTGACGGGCGGCGCGAACTCGCGGACGCTGCTCACAGCGGTGGGAAGCGGCACGTGGATCATATTGTCGAGCGTCATATCGATCGCTTCGAGGTTCTTCTGAACGACTTCCGGACCCTTCTTGCCATAGGTCTTTTCGATGCTGTGCTTGATCGCGTCAATCGCTTCTTGGCGGGGTAATACGCCGCTGATGGCGAAGAAGCACACCTGCATGACGGTGTTAATGCGTCCACCCATTCCGGCGGCTTTGGCGACCTTGTCCGCATCGATCACGTAGAAACTCATATTGCGGTCGAGCATCGTCTGTTGCATCGCGCGCGGGAGGAAATCCCACACCGTATCGGCGGGCTGCGACGTATTCAGCAGGAAGACTGCACCATCAACGGCTTCATTGAGCATGTCGTACTTCTCAAGGAAGATGTCTTGATGACAGGCGATGAAGTTGGCGCGGTTGACTTGATAATTCGAGCGGATCGGGCGCGGACCAAAGCGCAGATACGAAACGGTCATCGTGCCGGACTTCTTGCTATCATAGAAGAAGTAGCCCTGCGCGTAATTCGGGGTATCGTCACCGATGATCTTGATGCTGTTCTTGTTCGCGCTCACCGTACCGTCGCTGCCAAGACCGTAGAAAATGGCGCGCACGGTATCGTCTGACTCGACCGAGAAGCTGCTGTCGACATCAAGGCTGGTCATGCTCAGGTCGTCGATGATGCCGACCGTGAAGTGATTCTTCGGCTTGGCGGCGGAAAGATTATCATAGACCGCCTTGACCATCGCGGGCGTAAATTCTTTGCTGCTTAAGCCGTAGCGCCCGCCGACCACACGCGGCATCGCCGCGCCGCCCCATACTTCCATCAGCGCGGTCACGACATCTTGATAGAGCGGCTCACCTGCTGAACCGGGTTCCTTCGTGCGGTCAAGCACCGCGATTGATTTGACCGAGCGCGGGAGCGCATCAATAAGCAATTGGGCTGCAAACGGACGGAACAAGCGAACTTTCAACAACCCGATTTTTTCGCCGCGTGCCATCAGATAATCGACGGTTTCATGCGCCGCATCACAGCCGCTGCCCATCATAACGATCACACGCTCCGCATCGGGCGCGCCGTGATATTCGTAGAGCTTGTACGAGCGTCCGGTGCGGGCGGCGAAAGCGTCCATCACGCCTTGTACGATTTCCGGCACAGCTTCGTAGAACGGATTGACCGTCTCACGCGCTTGGAAATAGACATCGGGGTTCTGCGCCGTTCCGCGCATGACCGGATGATCTGGCGACAGCGCGCGTTGGCGGTGTTCGCGGATCAGCGCTTCGTCAATTAATGCACGCAGATCGTCGTTGTCGAGCAGTTCGATCTTGTTGACTTCATGCGATGTGCGGAAGCCGTCAAAGAAATGAATGAAGGGAATACGCGCACGCAGCGTCGCGGCATGCGCGATCAATGCGAAATCGTGTGCTTCCTGCACGCTGGTGCTGGAAAGCATCGCCCAGCCTGTTTGACGGGTCGCCATCACGTCGGCGTGATCGCCGTAGATGCTCAAGCCCTGTGCGGCAATCGCACGCGCCGCGACATGGATCACGACTGGCGTGAGTTCACCGGCAATTTTGTACATGTTCGGGATCATCAGGAGCAAGCCCTGTGACGCCGTGAAGGTTGTGGACAATGCTCCGGCTTGCAGTGCACCATGAACAGCGCCTGCCGCACCACCTTCGCTTTGCATCTCGATCACCTGTGGCACTGTACCCCACAGATTCGGCTGATTTAGGGATGCCCACTCATCCGCCCATTCCCCCATCGCAGAGGACGGCGTGATCGGATAGATGGCAATCACTTCGCTTAACTGGTAAGCAACGCGGGCAGTCGCCTCGTTGCCATCGATCATCGCGTTTACACGCTCACTCATCTTGTAGTTCTCCTCATTCGCCCCACTCGTCGAAAGTTTCATAGACGCGGGCGGCTTCTCCTACATCGACAACGCTCAGTGCCACTCCGGCATGGGCAACACCTGAATGCTCATGGCTGGCTTGTGGGACGTATGGTCGTGACCTGTGCGCTGGTGCGGGGGTTCGCCCTGTTGAACAGCGACGACTCTTCCGGGTATTGCAAGGCACATACATCCCCCCCTATTTTGACACCCTCCCATGATCATGCGGTATCGCTCTCACCTTCCGTAGTGACGAGAGTCATGTGTCAGGGGTAGCAATCCGCGCAAAAGCCGGGATGCGAACGATGTTTTAATCGTCCTTTTAAAGTTCGCAGCGTTTTATGATTTGAAAGTATACGACTTAAAGGCAAGCGAGTTCGTTCCTAGCGCTCACTAAGATCGGCGGCACTGCGCCGACCCGCAAGCTAGGAGAGGGGTGTTCGTGTTGTTTACCGGGCAAGGCGTTATGCGCCCGCTTTGCGCTCCCGATCCGCGCCGCTGTCGTTTAATTCTTCGCCACGCGGCTGATCCTTGAACGCAGCGCGAATCCGCTGTTCGCGGGTGCGATCCGCTTCGCGCGGCAGGTCACGGCGGCTCTCTTTTTGTTCGGCGGAGGGGGCGTCGTGCGCGATTCTGACGTGCAGGGCTGAAAACATAATTTACCTCTTCTATTTACACTAACGGTCACATTTCTTTCTTTTACGGGCGTGCCCACTGCGGTGATTTGTCCGCCAGCGCTTCGATCAAGCGAATCGTCAGTTGAACTGCTTCATCGAGTTTGGTAGGACTGAGCCACTCCATTGTATCATGCGGTGTGTGCATCACCGATGTGACAGCGGTTGAGGAAATCGCAAAGCTCGGAACACCGCGCGCGGCATACAGGCTGTGCGTACTTTCAACCCAAGGATCAACACGCTTGACGGCGGGGAAAGTTTGAAGCACTTGATCGAGCGTGTCGCTCAGGTCGTCGGAATGCGCCATAACGGTGATCGAGTTCGTCCCCAACATCTGCCCGATGCCGTCAAGGTTGATCGCGGCGATCACGCTGCTCATGTCGCGGTGCTGCTGCATGTAGCGGTCATAGCACTGCGAAAGTGCCGTGCCGCATCCGTAGTATTCTTCGTTGTTCAGCGCCGCATACTCGATCCATGCCGGAAGATAGCGCCCCAATAGGCGATCACCGAGCGCGATCAGTGCCCCTGCTCCGCTGGCGTTATCCCACGCGCCGGGGGTGTCGATCATGGTGTCAAAGTGCGCGGTGACGATGATGATATTCTTGGTTTTCCCCGGCTGACGGGCAATCACGTGATCGCTGTAGCTCCATGTGCGCGTTACATCAATGCGCACGGTGACTTGCGTCCCAACACGCCCCGCCAGCGCGAGCGCAAGCTCCGGCGGAACGACGGCAGACGGAATCTCAAAATCAGCGTCGGTGATCGGCTCCCACACGGAAGGCGCAAGGCGGGTGAACAGGATCACGGCAGGTTTGCCCCGTTCGAGCGCATCAAATAGGCGCTCTTGCGCGGGGGTCAAGCCGATCGGACTTGTCTTCGCCCACAAGGGTTCTTTTGCTAGTTCACCATAAAGCAAAACAATTTTGTCCGTGATCGTGCGGCTGGTCAGTTCTTCGAGCGTTCCAGCGCTCAGAAGCTGCGCGGTTTTTTCACACGGGGGAGAAAACGTATTGGCGCGGATCGAGTAGGTTTCGCCGTCAATGATCACCCGGCTGCTGAGGTCGCGCCACACAGGAGCGTCAAAGCGGAGCATTTCCGGCATCATGCCGAGCCGCTGAAAATTCGAGGCGATCATTCCGGCGGCGGCGTGGTTCGCGGGTGAACCAATGGGACGCGCCCCGATTTCCACCGCCAGTTGGGTTACATATTCAAATGTTTTGGTTGCAGGGTGCGCGTCGATCATCGCATTACTCCTTCACTTCCTATTTTTCAGGTTAACGCGGGATGATCGGCATCACACCTGTTAAATGTCCATGCTAGACCATGAGAGAACTCACCCGACAGTACTGCTAATAGCGAAAAAGTGAGGGCATGTGCGCCCCCAAAAGCCGTTTTCCATGCTCTGACACACACAAGCTTCACAGGACGCTACTTTTTCCTCAATGTACTGCTCCTACCCCTCTCCAACCTTCGGTCAGAGAGGGGAGAAAGACAACTTGCGGTGGCAATTGCGCGTGGGTATCTTGTCCCTTGATGCGTCCTGACGCCGAAGCAAGGCAGAAAACGCCAGCCTCACATCGACAGCGTTTTGCTCATCGCCCCCATATCCGAGCGGCGCACGCCGCGCAAGCTCAACACTTCCGCGGCGGCGATCACGAGAAACACCCCGACTGCCGCGATGATGTACGAAGCGGGACGGATCACGCCGATCATCCCGAAAAAGTCGAGATCGTAGAAGCCGAGCAGCACGCGCAGCGCCCACCAACCGAGCGGCACACTCAAAGCGAAGCCGACGAATGCCACCGAGAGCGTTTCCCATGTGATCACGGCGGCGATTTCGCTCATGCGCGCCCCGGTCGAGCGCATGATCATCAATTCTTCGCTGCGTTCGAGCAGATTCACCGTAATCGTGTTGAACACGATCACCAGCGTGAGCACAAAGCCGAACCCGGCGAACACATACGAGAAGTTGATCCACAGGCTCAAATACGAGAGGATATCGCGGGTGGTGGTCGCCATCGCTTCGACCGTCATCACGTTCGGGAGCGCGCTTAAGGCGGCGCGCACCGACTCGATCTGCGCAGGATCGACGCGCACGAGCGCCGCGTTCACGAGCGGCAGCCCGCCGGGTATCCATGAGCGCATGAGGGCGGCGGGCAAGTAGATCAGGCTGCCGATCCCCTGATTGACGATGCCGCCGACCGGCGCTTCATGCGTTTGATCGAGCGCGGTCATCGTGAGCGTATCCCCGACGTTGACGTTCAAAACGCGCGCCAAGTTGTGACCGATCCAAACGCTTTCTTGATTTGAAAGCGCGGGATCGCCGCCGACGGGCGTGAACGTGAGGTAGTCCGTCCCAGCTTCGATTGTGACCGCAAACGTATCAATGGAGCGATCCCCAGCCGCCGTCGTTACCGTACCGATCAGCGCCATTTCGACATCCGTTACGCCGGGGATCGAGTCGATGTCGCCGCGCCGCATCGATTCGACCAGCATATTCGACCAGATCACCTGAAAGTCGTAGTGGATGCCGTCCGTGTACTGGATGCGGTGCATCTCCAGCGGCGAGTCGGCGAGTCCGGTCGCGGCGAGGATCACCGTGCAACCGAGGATCACGCCGATCAACGTACCGATGCTGCGCACCGGAGCGCGCAAGATATTGCGGAATGCCTGCTGCGCCGCTAACGGCAGACCGGGGAGTGTCAAGCGGGCGTGACTGCCCATGCCTTTTGGCGTGATCGGGCGGAGCGCCAAGCCGGGATCGGTTTGCGCGCCGTGCAGCGTGGGGAGTAATCCGGCAAGCAGCGCCAGCCCAAACATCACGAGGATACCGAAGGCGATATATCCCCACTGCGGCGAATTGACGAAGTAGGCGAGCGTGCCGCTGGCGAGTGTTTGCACGAAAAATGCCGCCACCGCATACGATCCGAGATAGCCTGCGATTGATCCGGCGACTGCGCCGCTTAAGCCGATAAGGATCGGAAAGCCGAGGTAGTGCAGGATCGTTTCACGCTGAGTCAAACCGAGCGCGCGCATCGTGCCGATCCGCCGCCGCTCCCCGTCGATCAAGCGGGCGAGCAGCACCGCCATCACCAAGCCGCTGATCACCAAGAACATCGCGGAGAAGAACGCCGCAATCGCCATATTGCCTTTGATGTTGGCATCGATCACGCCGCCGCTCGGCGTTTGCGCGCGGCTGACGACGTATTCCGGGTTGAACGGCTCAAGCGCACTTTCGAGCGCGGCGCGCACCGTTTCGCCGTCCGCGTCGGGGGTCAATGTGACCGTGACTTCATTGATCTGCCCGTCCATGCCGAGCAGCGCGGCGAGATCGCTGTAGCGCATATACGCGGCGGTGAAAGCGTTCGGCTGTGGGAACGGCATCACCGAGCTTTCGCCCGTGACCAGAAACTCCGGCGAAAATGCCAATCCGCTCACCGTGAGTTCATGCGTAGTTTCCCCGATCACGACGCGCACGGGTGAACCGGATGCAATGTTGTGGTACGCCGCGAATGTCTTGAGCAAAAGGAGTTGATCCGGTGTGCTTGGTTCGCTCCCGTCCACCGTGATCACCGTATTCACAGCAGACACACCTTGATCGGGGATCGAGATCAAGCGGAGTGTGAGCAAATGGGTTTCGCTCAACGCCAGTCCAACATCGACCGAGAGGCGTTCCTGCACTACGTCAACACCCGGAACCGCACGCACCGCGTCCAGCACTTCAGGGGCGGGGGCGGCTTCAAAGCGGGCGGCGAATTCGGCAAAGTGCAGCACTTCATACGAGTGCTGAATGCTGTTGATCATGGCGACACCAGCGGGGTAGGTCGCACCGTAGAACATCAAGCCGAGAAAGACGGTCATCCATACAGCGAAGAATGCCCCCGCGTGGGCGCGCAGATCGCCAAACAGTTTGCGTCGTAAGGTTGTCATCGCTCACCACCGGATTTCTTGTGTGGAGAGCGGATTCGCGTTCGCCGCTACGCCGATCAATTCGCCGCTGCTCACGCGGATCACTGTATCCGCGACTTTACCGATTGCTGTGTTGTGCGTGACGATTACAAACGTCTGCCCGCGTTCCTTGTTGATCCGGCGCATCACGCGCAGCACTTCCTGACCCGTTTCCGTATCAAGGCTGCCCGTCGGCTCATCGGCAAGCACGAGCGCGGGATTCTTCACCAGCGCACGCGCAATCGCTACGCGCTGTTGCTGCCCGCCGGAAAGCTGACCGGGGTAATGCGAAAGACGATCCCCTAAGCCGACGAGTTCAAGCATTTCGGCGGGATCGGCGGCTTGCCTGCCAACGAGTTCCGCCGCAAAGCGGACATTTTCGAGCGCGGTGAGCGAGGGAATCAGGTTGAAAAACTGAAAGACCAACCCGACTTTGAAGCGGCGGTACTCGGTCAGGGCGCGGTCGCTGATGCGGGCGATATTCTGCCCGTCGATGTTGACCGTGCCTTCGTCCGGCGGCTCAAGCCCGCCCATCAGGTTGAGGAGCGTCGTCTTACCTGAACCGCTCGGACCTTCGATGACGGCGAATTTGCCGCGCTCCACGCCGAGCGTGACGCCTTTGAGCGCATGGACTTCTTCTTCGCCAAAACGGTAGGATTTGCGTACCCCAGTGAGTTCGATGAGATTCACGGATCATGCTCCTGATCGCAGTGGATTCGGATGACGCTTCTCAGCGTACCACTATTGCGATTCGTAACGATCACCCGTTACTCATGACAAATATCAGTCGTTTCGTTATATCGCTTCGTCTGGTAAGACTTAGACTGCGTGCGTGCTTTCGCCAAACAGGTTGAGCAGGATCACGCCGATGACGATCAGCGCGATGCCGATAATCGCGGGCAGGTTGAGCGATTGTTTCCACACGATCACGCCGATCAGGACTGTGCCGACCGTACCGACGGCTGACCAGATCGCATAAGCGACACCAAGCGGAATTGTCTTGAGCGCAAGCGAAAGCATGTAGAACGCGATTCCATAAAAAATGATAACGATGATGCTCGGCAGGAGCTTGGTGAAACCTTCCGAAAGCTTGAGCGCATTGGTGGCGATGATTTCGCTGAGGATGGCAACTGCGAGGTAGACAGCCGGATTCATAGGTTTTTCTCCACAAGGTCAAGTTAGGTCGCAACACTCTACCATGAAACAAAAAGCGCCCAGAGCATAAACTCTGAGCGCTTTCTGACCTGTACCGTGCGAAGGTGGGCGAAAGTTAAGGCTCGATCTTGGTTCCCAAAACTTGGAGGAACTTCGCCATCCAGACGGCATTGGCGGGCCACGCCGGAGCCGTCACGAGATTTCCTTCAACGTGCGCTTGATCAACCGGAATATCAATAAACGTGCCTCCGGCGATGGTCACATCAGGACCAACGGCGGGATAGGCGGTGCTTTCACGCCCCTTGAGCGCGCCTGCCGCTGCCAAGACCATCGGACCGTGACACGTCGCTGCGATGGGCTTGTTGGTATCTGCAAAATGGCGCGTGATTTCGAGAACGCGGGCATTCAAACGGATATATTCAGGACCGCGCCCACCCGGAAGCACGAGCGCGTCATAATCGGCGGGATTGATGTCGTCAAAACTCGCGTTGAGCGCGAAATTATGACCCGGCTTCTCACTGTAAGTCTGATCGCCCTCGAAGTCGTGGATCGCGGTGCGGATGCTTTCGCCCGCTTTTTTGCCGGGGCAAACGGCGTGGACATCGTGTCCCACCATTTGCATCATCTGGAACGGCACCATGACTTCGTAATCTTCTGTATAGTCACCGACGATGAACAGGATCTTTTTTGCGGACATGGAGAAACCTACTTTTGACTGTGCAACTCAGGATAGGTGAGCATTCGCATCAGCAGAGGTCATAATGAAAGTGTAAGCCGCGCGCAGGGCAGGTGCAACCTGAACCCCGCGCGTGATACTTACGCGGCGGGTTGATCCAACCCGATCTCGATGTAATTATCGAGCTGAGAGTCAGTCACCATACCCGTATGCGAGGCATAAACCTCGCCATCGCGCCCGATGAACAGGCTGGTCGGGTAGCCGTTGATGGCAAATTGATTTTGCAGGCGCACATCAGTATCTAGCACAACCGGGAACGGCAGCCGAAGCTGCTGCACGAACGGCGTGATCTGCGAAACGGTTTCGCCGTTGTTGATCGCTATCACGACGAAGCCTTGATCGCGGTATTCGTCGTAGGCGCGGGCGATGCTCGGCATTTCAGCGCGGCACGGCGGGCACCATGTCGCCCAGAAATTGAGCATAACCACCTGTCCCCGGTAGTCGCTCAGGATGACAGGATCACCCGCGATGGTCGAGGCGGAAAACTCTGGCATAGAGCCATCGCCCGTGCTGGGGCGCATACTGGCGAACAAAATCATCGCGGCGACGGCGAGCGCACCTGCCGCAAGCAATAAAAGCATGGTTGGCGAGGTCGAATTCTTGCTGCTGCTGGTTTTTCGAGCTTTCGGCGCTGCACTCATAAAGGTTTGCCTTGTACTGGATTTCAATGCACGGGCGGGCGACTCGATACGGTCGCCCTAACTCAAATGTTGGATCAGATTGTACACAGGGTATAGGCTAACGCACGGTTAGCACTTGCGTGAAAGCCCTCAGCCACCCCCAACAGCGGGCGCAGGCGCGCTGTACGCTGATGCTGTGTTTTGTCCCTTTATGGCGATGCGCGCCAGCTTGCGTTTCGCATGTTCGCCGCCGCACACCGGGCAGATCACGTGATCCGCTTGGCTCATCGAAACCCGTTTTTCGAAGGTCTGCCCACATCCGGGGCAGTCGTACTCATACATTGGCATCGGTGATCATCGCCCTTGAATCGCTCTGTTTTTCTCGATTGTCTCGTGCTCACTTTAGTCGAATGGGTGTAAGCGAGCCACACCGGATCGCTTATGACAGGGCATAAGACTGGCTTATGCACGGCGCGGAAAACGAGTATCGCGCATTTCAAACGAGGAATACGGTTACATTGTTCCACACGATTCCATGACGTATTTTACTTAGGGGCATTGCAAACAGACCTTACGCTAAGAATGGAGAATGTGCCTTCTCTATAACTACATGAAAATTAAATAGGAGACCGATTATGGGCTATTTCGACAAGAATCAGGTCGCGTTGGTGACGGGTTCGGGTTCGGGCATCGGGCGCGAGTGCGCGCTGTTGTTTGCGCGTGAAGGCGCGCGAGTAATCGTCTCGGATGTTAACGAAAAGGGCGGCGCTGAAACCGTGCAAATGATCAAGGACGCGGGCGGGAGTGCTGCATTTAACGCCGCCAACGTCGCTGAACCCGCACAGGTTGAAGCATTGGTCGCGTTCGCTGTCGAAACCTACGGCGGGCTGCATGCCGTTGTGAATAATGCCGGAATCGGCGGCGATTCTGCCCCAACTGCCGATCACTCGCTGGAAAGCTGGAATAAGGTCATCGCCATTAATCAGAGCGGCGTATTCTACGGTATGAAGTACGCGATCCCCGCGATTCTCAAAAGCGGCGGCGGCGCGATCGTGAATATCGCGTCGATTCTCGGCGCAGTCGGGTTCGCCAATTCAATCGGTTATGTCGCCGCGAAACATGCCGTCGTCGGGATGACCAAAGTCGCCGCGCTCGAATACTCGGCTCAGGGTGTGCGCGTGAACGCGGTCGGACCGGGCTTCATTAAGACACCGCTGCTGTCGGCGTTGGATGAGATGGGCGAAGGTGTGCGCGAGATGATCACCGCCATGCACCCAATCGGACGGATGGGCGAAGCGTTGGAAGTGGCGGAACTTACAGTGTGGTTGTGTTCGCCGCGCGCGTCGTTCTGCACAGGCGCATATTACGCATGTGATGGCGCGTATTTGGCGCAGTAAACACGGATCAAGTTTATGGTTGTTGAGAGGGCGGCAGGGTTCGCCCTCTTTTACGAAAACTCACCCTTTCCATGCCCATACGGGCGTGATATACTGTTCGTGCAATGTGGGATTAGAGGAGACAGATGATTGTCTCGCCCGCATGGGTGTCGTGGTTGGACATCCGGTAGACCTCTCCAGAGAAACCAGACTGTTGTAACGTCTCAGCCTCCTGTGTTCTCCGCGTGTATCGCGTATGCATCCTGAACCATTTAGGGTTGTAGTGCGGTCAAGGCTATAGCAAACCTTATGCTTTAGGAGCAGAAAAAGTGACGACTCGTTCACACGGTACAGTTAAGTGGTTCAACGCGGATAAGGGCTTTGGCTTCATCGCGCAAGATGGCGGCGAAGACCTGTTCGTCCATTACACGGAAATTCGCTCGAGCGGTTTCCGTACGCTTGAAGAGGGTGCGAAGGTCGAATTCGACATCACCCCCGGCAAGAAGGGCAAGCAGGCAAGCAACGTCACCATCGTCAACGGCTAAATTGACGCTGAATTGAATCACAAAAAAGACCGTCTCCGAAACCGGAGACGGTCTTTTTGATTCTTGCGGCTAGCCGCCAGTCGGGGTTTCTGTCGCTGCCGGATCGTCCATCATCGTATCGCCGTCGGACTGGTTGGCAAGCACACCCGCCAGCCGATCCCCTTCAATCGCATAGCTGATCACCTGCGGCGCGGATTCGCTGCCGAGGATCACGAGCAGGTAATACGTGTTCGGTGAGAACTGCGTTCCTTCAAGCGCGAAGATCGGACTGCCGCCTGCCGCCGAAGCGCTCAGGTTGACGCTGCCCGCTTCCACCAAGAAGGTGTACGCGCAGTTGGCGAAGGTCGCGCCTTCGCTGAGTGCTGCGGCACTGCCCACAGCGGCGTCGGTGGCAAGCGCTTCGGCGGTCGCCTCATCAAAGATGAACGTCGTATCACCGCCGCTCAGTTCCGTGCAGGTTGCCGCGCCGTAGAACGGGGTGTCCGTATCAGAGGCTTGAGCACACGGATCATCTGCCGCTTGATTCGGCACAATGCTTGCGCCTGTCTGCGTGCCGGGGTAGCCGACGCTCGCCGCGAGGACTACGCCGTTGTTTCCGGTCAAATCAAACGCCTGACTGCCTTCGATGCCGTTGAAGATCGTCACCAACGCGCAGTTATCGGGAATATCTGTGACTGTTTCGCGGATCGCATAGCCGCGCAGCGTTCCCGCTTGCGCCGAGCCAACCACGACGATTGTCACCCAACTGCTGCGCACATCCACTGTAACCGGACCGACAACGGCTTGACTCTGCGCCGCACCCTGAGGCACAAGCGCAAACGTCGTGCCGACTGGAAGTTCAACCCAACCGCTGATCGCGCCAAACGTCAAATCCTGAATTGTCCCCGGCTGACCGTTGACATACGAAACCAAAACTCCCGCATCCTGCGCAAAATGCGCGAAGCGGACGGGTACGGCTTGAACAGGTGCGCCGGTATCAACCGACGCGGTGAATTCCGGGGTAGGCTGGACGATGTTCGGAGAGGTGGTTGGCTCAAACGTAGGATCGAGGGTTTGTTCAGAGGTCGGCGTTACGGTCGGCGTGGTATCTTGAGCCGACACCGCGAACGCCGCCAGCGCCAGCATGACAAGCAGCATAACAGAAAGGGCGAAACGACGCATTCGTTTACTCCTGATTAGTCGAATGGTTCACACGTATGGGTTTGCATGGATTGGGAATGATGAAACGTGGTAACACGCGGCTAGCATACGCTGTCAAGCGGGCTGAGAGAATGGGTCAGCGGACGGGTTTGGGGAGGATTTTTTAAGCAGTTGTCTGCGAACGAAAGGCTACCTATTCGATGAGCTTATGAGATGATTTGCTCCTCCAATTAAGCGCGTTGTCCGCTACACTGATTTTAATTTCACAACACTGAGAGTATTTTCATATGACGACAGTATCACATCGTCTTTCCTTAATCGCCGTCGTGTTGAGTGTGATGACCACCGCCGCTTTCGCGGTTATCCTGATCGCCATGAACACCCGTTATGACCAAATGCTCCAAGAGATGCGCGCCGAAATTCGGGAATACGCGCTCATGATCGATCCGCCGACAGGCGCTGTTCTATCGCTCGGTACGGGAGGCTATGACGATCTACCCTATCACGAATGGGTCGGGTTCTACGGCGAATCGACGCTGTGGCCGTATCAGGGCGTGGCGTCACTCCGCTTCACCGATCACGCGCAGGAACGCGACGATTTTCAGCGTGATTTTGAGATCGGTTTCTATCGTTATGGTCCGTCATGGTATTCGCGTCACTTCATCACCGAGTTCTGGTTAGGAAACGGCGGAGGCGGGATACTATCAATTGCGGGAAATGATCAAGGCGGTGGTGAGCTTCAAGTACGCAATCCGTTTGACACCGACGCGATCCGCGTGAACTACACCGATGACGATCACCCGTTTATCAGCACCGAAAGCGGTCGCCACTCTACCTGAGCGCCCGCGATGGCGTGATCTCCGAATCAACGCACCGCTTCAACGCGGGGGTTGCTTTCGCGTCGCAGAGTATGCGAGCAGGAATATCAACTGAAGGCTGGCGCAGTGGTCAAATTGAAGTCACGGCGGCAGTTGACACCCACAGCCTTGTATTTATTTCGCCGCTTTCCCAGCCGTTTGGCGCGTGGTGGGTAGAAACGGTTCCTGACGAAGGATTTATCGTCTACAGCAGCGCCATTGATGAAATGATGCTGTTTCAATGGCTGGTGATCGGCGTTGAGTCAGTGCCCTAACTGGAAAGCAGAAAGCTAACCGCCGCCGGAAAACGCGCCGCCCATGCTTGTTCGCGGTGGATCGCGCCTTGATCCTCGATATACATCACGGTATCACCGGGACGGTAGCCTTTTTCGAGGAGCGCGGCTTGCAGGTCACGCACGCCTTGAAGATAGACATTGTGACCTTCGTTTTCCGTGATGCCGAACCAACCCGTCACGGTTTCGCCTTCACGTGTACCAATGTCGTGGTATACGCGCCCATGTCCGTCTGCATGTGCCTTGATCGTTGCCAGCAGTCCGTTATCGCCAAACCAGTACGCGGTGCTGAAGGCGGCACATAAGCCGAAAACTTCCGGGTACATAACGAATCCGTAGAGGCTGATCAAGCCGCCCATCGACGATCCGGCGATTCCGGTCGCGGCGGCTTCCGGGCGGGTGCGGAAATCAGCGTCGATGATCGGCTTGACAGTATCCATAATGAAATGAATGTAGGCGTCACCGCGTCCGTCCAGCGGATCGCCGCCCACCGAGGCAAACGGATACGGGGAGTACTCGATTCCGCGCAGTTCTTTCATGTTCGGCAAACCGACGATGATCGCGTCGATGCCTTCGGCGGAAAGTGCGGTCATGGTTTCGTCGATTTGCCACTCGCCCGTGTGGCTCGTGTATGCGTCAAACAGGTTCTGCGCGTCGTGCATGTAGATCACAGGGTAGCGTTTATCGGCGCTGGCATACGTTGGCGGCAGCCACACCAGCACATCACGATGGTTATCCAACTGTGGACTGTAGCAGTTGTGGAGGACGAGCAGATTACCGACAACAGTATTCGGCTCTGCGCTGTACGGTTGCCAAATGTGCATGAGTCATTATCCTAATTCCTACGCCAAACAAAATCGGACTGTACCCGATTCAATGTAGTACGGGCAAATCGCACAGAATCAAAGCGATCTGCCTCCGAATGGGGTAACGTAACGACAAAATTCAATGCCGATCCTTCACTTCAGCCCTTCCCCTGCTCAGGTTTTCGGAACGACACTGATGCTCTGATGCAAAAGCCTTGTCCCGTGAACCACCTGTAGATAAAGGACTTGGGTATGCTCCCACGCATCGCATTTATGCATTATGCCAGCCCGCCGGGTGTTGGTGGAGTTGAATCTACTATCGCCTATCAAGCACGCGGGCTGGCAGACATCGGGTATCCCGTCCGCGTGATCAGCGGCGCGGGCAGCACGTTCGATCTGCGCATCGAAACGGTGATCGATCCGCTGTTTGGGTCGCGGGATGCGCGCATCCTTGCCGCCAAAGCCGATTTGGATCGCGGGATCGTCTCGCCCGCCTTTGAAATGCTTGTGAACGACATCGAAGCGCGTTTGAATGCTGCGCTCGATGGGTGTGCTGTTTGTATCGTCCATAACGTTCACACGATGAACAAGAATCTTGCGCTCACGGCGGCGCTGGCACGCTTGAAGCGTCCGCACTTGATTGCATGGGTGCATGATCTTGCGTGGACGAATCCGCAGTATCAAGCGGAACTGCACGCAGGCTATCCTTGGGAGTTGATGCGGTCGGCGTGGTCGAATACGCGCTATGTGACAATCAGCGCACCGCGCCAAGCCGAAACCGCCGCGCTCCTCCGTATTCCCACCGATCAGATTCCGGCAGTGCCGCCGGGCGTGGACGTGCCCCTGTTCTTCCAGTGGACGGACACGATGCGCGCCATCGAAGCACGGCTGAATCTGCTTGACGCCGATTTGATTATGCTGCTCCCCACCCGGTTGACGCGGCGCAAAAATATTGCGTTGGCGATCCGCGTTTTGGGGGAAGTGCGCCGGATCAGCGGGCAAGACTGCCGTTTGATCGTGACAGGTCCGCCGGGTCCGCATAATCCCGCCAATCCCGGCTATCTGGGCGAACTGCTCGATTTGCGGCGCGCATTAGGATTGCAAGACGCGGCGCACTTCCTCTATGAACTGAGCGATCCGCCGCTTGTGCCGGACGATACGACGATGGCGAACCTGTATCAACTAGCGGACGCGCTGCTGTTTCCAAGCGTTCAGGAAGGCTTCGGGATTCCGATTTTGGAGGCGGGAATCGCCGGACTGCCGATCTTCTGCTCCGATCTGCCGGTGTTCCGCGACAGCGGACAATCCGATCTCATCGTGTTTGACCCCGAACATGATTCGCCGGGCGCGATTGCCGCGCAAATTGACGGGTACTTCCGTGAAAACGCGCGTCATCGTTTAAAAAGCCGCGTGCGCCATCACTACCGTTGGGAAGTGATTATTCGTCGTCAGCTCGTCCCACTATTGGAGATTCAATGACCTCTTATAACTTGATGCTGGTGTTGAGCAGCAAAGACAACTTGACCGATTGGATCGCATTCGCGGAGCGTCTGCTCCCGCCAGAAGGCGAAGTGCATTTGCGCGGCATGGTCACCGTCGAGGCGGACAAGTCGCTGAGCGAAGGCGCACTCCCCGCCCGCGAGTGGCGCGAGTCGTTCCGCGCAGCGGCGCTGGCACATCCGGCGATCCATGACGAAGTGCAGGTGTATGTCGATTACCAACCGTTTCAGCGGATCGTCAACGAACTGCAAGCCAACCGCTTTGATCTCATCCTGATCGAATGGGGCGCTTTGAGCACAACCGTGGGCGGCGTGCCGTTTGAAGATGTGCTGCGGCTGAACCTATGCGATGTCGCGCTGATGATTGGCATGCCGGTGATTGCCGATGCGAATCAAGTGCTGCTGTCACTGCGCGGGGGTCCAAATCTGTCGTTGGGGACGCGGGTCGCAGGAGCACTTGCGGGAACAGGAAACACAACGCTGTTTCATGCCGTTGGGCGGGGACGGGTCGCACCTGATCTCGAAGCTGTGATGCGCACCCATCCGAATATCACGCGCACGGTCACGGCGGTGTCAGATTTCGTGGCGGGGATCGTGCGTGAGTCCGTCGCGCATGATGTAATCGTGATGGGAGCGGGTTTTCACCGTTTGCAGAACGCATCGACGCGCCCGACGATTTTTCATGAGGTGTTTGAGCGCACACGCAAGCCAATTGTGCTTGTTCGAGCGGCGCGTCAAGAAGCACTCGATTTTCATGTACCCATGCTGGCATACAAACCGGACGAATCACTCTCAAACCGCGTTGACCGCTGGTTTGCGGAAAACACGTTTCACAGCAGCGAGTTTGATGATGTGCGCGCTCTGGTGGCGCTGAAAGAAAAACAGGGTGTCACGGTGAGCGTGGCGCTGCCCGCGCTGAACGAAGAAGAAACCGTCGCCAATGTGATCCGCACAATCAAGACGGCGCTGATGGACGATGTACCGCTGATCGATGAGATTGTGCTGATCGACAGTCGTTCAACGGATCGCACAGTGGCAATTGCGCAAGAATGCGGCGTTCCAACCTACGTTCATCAAGAAGTGCTGGTCGATGAAGTCGGGACGCACGCCGGAAAAGGTGAGGCGCTGTGGAAAAGCTTGTACGTGACCAAAGGTGACATCATCGCGTGGATCGATACCGACATCAGCAATATTCACCCACGCTTTATTTACGGGCTGTTGGGTCCGCTGCTGCGCTACCCACGCTTGCAGTATGTGAAAGGGTTTTATGCCCGTCCTATCGAAGTGGGCGGCAAACTGCAAGCATACGGCGGCGGTCGCGTAACGGAATTGGTGGCGCGTCCGTTTTTCAACCTGTTTTACCCGGAACTTTCCGGCATCGTGCAGCCGCTTGCGGGCGAGTACGCCGGACGGCGGCGCGCATTGGAACAGGTGCCGTTTTTCAGTGGATACGGCGTCGAAACCGGGCTGTTGATCGACCTGCTGGATCGGTTTGGGTTAGACAGCATCGCGCAGAGTGACCTTGAGGTGCGTGTGCATCACAATCAGCCGCTCGTCAGTTTGAGCAAGATGTCATTTGCGATCTTGCAGGTGTTCTTGGCGCGGTTGGAAAGCCGCACCGGAGCAGGGCTGCTCAGCCATGCGAACCGGAGCATGAAGCTGGTTGTCCACGACGAGGATCGGTTTGCGCTGGATATTGCTGAGGTGGGCGATTATGAGCGCTCCCCGATGATCAACGTGCCCGCTTATGCAGAGCGGTACAGCACCGTACCCTAGACCAAGGACCATTTCACGCTGCAAAAGTTCCAGAGTCGGCTATACTGTTGTTACAGTATGTCGGGGTATGCGCACGCAGCCTCGCATCAACGGATCATCTTGAACGAGGGCTTCATGGCGCGGGCAATCATTCTCGGCTCATCGGCGGCACTGTCGGACGCGGAACACGATTACACCCATTTTCTTCTGACCGGTGAAGACGGACGCGCGCCGATCCTTGTGGACTGCGGCTCAAACCCGATGCCCAAGTTTCCGATCTTCAATGTCGATCACAATATGATTCAAGATGTGATCGTCACCCACTTTCACGCGGATCATGCGTCCGGTTTCCCCAATATGCTCACCGAAATGTGGCTGCTGCATCGCAAAGCGACGCTGCGGGTGTATGGGCTGGATCACTGTGTTACGCGGTTGGAAGAAACCATGCTCGGTTTCGCGTGGGATACCATGCCCGTCAGGTTTCAGGTTGAGTATTCGCGCGTGCCGGATGCCGATAATGTTCCGGTGTTGGAAAACAGCGATTTTCGCATCACCGCATGGCAGACTAAGCATTTTATCCCGACGATGGGATTACGAATCGAAAATAAAGTCACGGGGAAAGTGCTTGCGTATTCGTGCGATACCGAGCCGATCCCCGGCATTGTCGAGCTTGCGCGCGATGCGGATGTGCTGATCCACGAGGCAGCAGGCGCAACGCCGGGACACAGCAGCGCCCGCGCCGCCGGAGAGATTGCCAAAGCCGCCGGAGCGAAGGCGCTGTTCTTGATCCACTACCTGCCGCCGCAGTACAGCGACATTACCCATCTCGTCCCGGAAGCTGAAGCGGTCTTTGATGGGTTCGTCACTCTATGCGAGGACTACGATGTGATCGAGTTCTAATTCTCCTGCAGCGTGACGTGCAAAAATGCGAAATCCTCACGCGGCGGCAGAATTTCTTTCACCTCGACCACTGTAAAGCTTTTCTTTCCAAGGCGTACCTGATCCCCGGGCTGCGGCTTTTCGGACTGGCTCTTAATCGCGCCCGGATGTTTGCCGCCCATCACGACGTAACTCACCTTATAGATCATCCGCTTCACCTTTGACTGGTGATGATCGAGCGTTGGCGCTTGTTCACATTCTCCAGTTTACCCCGAAAACCCATACGCGTGCTTGACGCTGAAGCACTGACCCCAATGCTGCTTATGATTCATACGGCTCAACGGGCTGATCTGCGGGTTTTTGGGCGAGGGCGGACTCCGGCTTCCGCACGCAACCGAAAGACGCCGAGCATCATTCTCGATTCCGTCCATTGCTCAAGATCGGCGTTTAGCGTGGCGTATTCGTCCACATGATCGCGGAGCGCCTGCTCATACTGCGCTTCGGTATCCCAAACAGCAATGATCAGGTAGCGCCTCGGATTGTTGGTGTCATTGAGCATAGTTGTCCCTCGGAAGCCCTGAACACTGCCGAACAGTCTGCCCCATGCGCCGCCGGGACCATACACCAACTCGAACTTGCCTTGGGAGTCTTGCTTAACGATGATCTCCCACACAATTTCTACCATTGCGCGCTAACCTTTCTGCCGAATTATTTTGGCTGTGCGGCGAGCGTCCGCGTGATCTGATCGAGATGTGCCGCGCCATGCCCGGCATAAGTACGCAACAGCGATTCGACCGTGATCACACCGTTTTCGGGGTGCATCCCCGTCATGGCAAACTGCGCATCAGTCAGGCTTTCAAACAGCGCCACCCAGCGCGCATGAAGCCCGCGAATCAGGTCAAGTGACTCGCGGATCGATGTTTGATGCACGTCCGCCATATCCGCCCACACATCTTGATCGTAAGGAATCACCGTCGGGTTGTCTTTTGTGAGCAGGAGTTTGGTGCGGATGTAGGCGTTCATGTGACTATCCGCGACGTGATGGACATTCTGCGCGATCGTCCATTCTCCCTCAAGAAAGTGCGTGGTCAACTGCGCTTCGGTCAGCCCGCTTACGAGTGCTTCAAGTTGGGCGGGCAGCGCGCGGATCGCGGCGATCAGTGCTTGCTTTTCCGTGTTCGTCAGCATATGTCTCCTCGTTCATCAATTGGTTGCAGCAATTTAACACAGTGGTTACGTGGCGGCGATACTCTAGTAACGGCTGCCGCTTATGGTCAAGGTGTTCCAAGACAATCAAGGAGAAACACAAGACCATGAAGAAGATTCTCGTGCTTGTTCTCGCGGTTCTCGCGCTTGCCGTTCCGTTTGTCTCTCAGGCTCAGGATACCACCTCCGTTCCGAATCCGATCGTGATTACCGAACAGCGGGTGAACGAGTCGTTCTTCGTGACGAATCCGCCGTCACGCCGCTGGGATAACCTGTCAGCGGATTTGCAGAGTAATCAGGTCTATGTGACAGGCGACCTGACCTTCCGGGGTCGTCGTGGACAGCCGTCGACCACCTATGCCGTGACCGCCACCATGACCGCTTCGGTCACGAATGGGCGGATTTACTGGTCATTGTTGAGTGCCACCGCCGATGGTCAGCCTGCCAGCGAGGAAATCATCACGGCGATCAATCAGTCCGTCGTGAACAGCTTCCGCAACTTTGTACGTTCGCACATGCGCCTCGGTCGCGTGACCAGCCTCGTGATCACCGATGCGGACATTCAGATTTACAGAGTTGAGTAGAAAGCCACGCCGCTTCAGCAGAACTTAAAAGGTCAGGTTCTTTCGTGCGTAAGAACCTGACCTTTTTACCGCCGCTGCGAGACCTGCGGGGGGCAATGGTTTAGTTTTGCCGTTCCCCAGCATCCGGCAGGGAACGACCGTTCCACACCACGTCGAAGTTCGCCCCCAACGACTCGGCAGTCACCCACACATAGCGACCTTGGCAGGCGATAAACAATTTGTAGAAGCCATCACGCGCTTCCAAAATCCACCATGAAGTTCCCACCGGCAGCACCACCGACGGGTTGGTTTCGGCGCTTAACGATGGCGCGAAGTAGGTCATCACCGGACCGATCACACGCCCTTGACCCAACAACGGCTGCGGCGGGTACGGGCAGTTTACGGTAGTAACGATCTGCTCAAGGCACGGTTCTGCGACTGAATCGAGGATGATGACTGGATCGTTGGCGTAATACTGATAGGAAGTCAGTGGATCTATCACATAGATTCCAACATCTTCCGCCACATAAAGCTGAGTGATTGGGAAATACACCGTTACATATTCTTCAACCCCGGCGGTGACAGACTGGGTGTTCAACAGCGTGCCATCGTCCCACATTTCGACGTTCACCGTGTTCGTAGCGGGACCGCGATAACGCTTAGCAAGTGGATTGGAAATGCCTTGAGATGCCGTAATCGATCCCGGCATGTAGAAGCCGACAACCACCTGACAGCCGTCAATCGCGACGTCTGCTTCTGAGCTTTCCCCCGCAAAGGTAGGGAGCGCACCAACGAACAAAACTGCAATGACTGTGAGTAACATGAGTACAGCAAACCGTTGACGCATCGTGATGGGACTCCTTTGTTCTTAGGTACCTCCAGAAGTATAAAGGAAATCCAAAAATATGTAGTAAAAAACTCGAAAAGGTTAGGTGATGCTAACTACGTAGTTCGCTCATGGAGAAATGTCGGCGTATCCCTGAAAATTTACCGATGATAGCGACCGACATTTTGTACTGTCACCTTCTCTAGCGCGTGCAGCGGCGGAACATCTGCTACCTCCGTGTTAGTTCCCACGCCAGATGATTGATCTCCGGGAAGATCAGTTTTTCCATCGCCACACGCACCGCGTTAGGGCTTCCGGGGATACTGACCACGAATTTCTGTTTATACACCCCCGCTGTTGCACGGCTGAGGATCGCCGCCGCCCCAACTTCTTGATAGCTCAACATGCGGAAAATCTCACCAAAGCCGGGGAGCGTTTTTTCGAGCATCCCGCTGATCACATCATACGTAGTGTCACGTGGCGAAATACCCGTTCCCCCGCTGAAAATGATGATCTGGATGCCTTCTGAGAACTGCACATTGTGGAGCATCGCGCCGATCTCAACCGGCTCGTCTTTGACGATCTGATAACTGACGAGATCATGTCCCAATTCCGCCAGCCGTTCGCGCATATACCGATAATTCTCATCCGTCGCCTGAGTACGGGTATCGCTCACGGTCACGAACATCACCCCGACCGGCGCATGTCCCGCCTTTTGACGATGATCATCAGCACCCATTGACATATCCTTTCAAAAGCCTGCTAAACCACAAAGCCACAAAGAAACACAAAGAAAATCTTACCCGCTTCTTTGTGTCCTTCGTGGCTTTATGGTTCGAGTTGTTCTTTTTCGTTATTCGGCGGGCGGCGTCGAGCCTGTCGGCGTGACGGAATAATCGCCCGGTGACGCGGTCGATCCACGCGCATTGCTCATCACATCCATGAAGCGCCCCATCAACGAGGTCAGTTCCATCGGAATGACAAACTTGGTGCTGGCGCTCTGACCAACCGAACGCAGTGTGTCGAGATACTGGAGCATCATCGTCTTGTCGTCAAGGTCTTTCGCTTCGCGGAACAGCGCTTCGAGCGCGGCGGCGCGACCTTGCGCCAGCAAAAGCTGTGCCTGACGTTCACCTTCAGCACGAAGGATCGCGCCCTGACGCTCACCTTCAGCGCGGAGGATCGCTGCCTGCTTTTCACCTTCCGCGACCATGATCGAGCTTTGGCGTTCACCTTCGGCGCGGGAGACAGTGGCACGGCGTTCGCGTTCGGCGCTCATCTGGCGGTTCATCGCGTCACGGACGCTGGCGGGCGGCTCGACTTCACGGATTTCAACACGGGTCACTTTCATGCCCCAGCGTTCGGTGATTTCATCCAATTTGACGCGGAGCGTGTCGTTGATCTGCTCACGCTTGCTCAACACATCGTCAAGGTCAATGTCACCAATCACTGCGCGGAGGGTGGTTGCTGCGACGGCGAGTGACGCTTGCACCACGTTTTCGACTTCCAGCGTCGCCAGCTTCGGGTTGACGATGCGGTAGTAAACAAGGAAGTCAATATCGATCGCGGTGTTGTCTTTAGAAATCGCCGTTTGGCGCGGGATTTCGTAGAAGCGCTCACGCATATCGACTTTGCGCGCCGTTTCCAAAATCGGGATCAGCAGGGTGATACCGGGACCGCGTGTGCCCGCGTAGCGACCGAGGCGCATGACGACGACGCGCTCGTATTCTTGCAGAATGCGGAATGACGAGACGAACACGTACACGAGAAACAGTATCAGGGCAATAATCAGGATGCTCTGAACTTCCATGGAGACTCTATCCCTTTCCTCGAAGGTGACTCGGACTCAACACATACCGTCTATTATTCATCATTTTGCGGATCGCGCTTCTCTTTGATCGGCTCAACGTATAAAGTGAGTCCTTCGCGTTCGCGCACGATCACTTCTGCACCGATGCCGATAGCGTCTTTGAGGTCATCACCGCGCCGCGCCGTCCATGACTCGCCGGAGACGTAGACCGTTCCAACCGGGTCGATGATGGCTTGCACGCGACCGTGCATACCGATCAGCGATTGATCTTCCAACATCTGCGGTTTACCACGCTGGGTTTGCAGTGCCGGAACAAGCGCAAAGCGGTAATACAGGAGCGACAAAATCACCGTCACGCCAATGATCACAGGCGACACCAGCGCGCTGCCAAAGAACAGCGTCCAACCGCCGATTGCCTGAAGCGTCAAACCGAGCAGTCCAACGCCGAGGAAGCGGTAATCCGCAAGCGGGAGGACGAGGAACATCATCACCCCAAGCACGATCAGGATCACGGGCAGCCAATTGGTGGGGAGCTGTGCAAGCAGCAAGATTGACGCGCCAATTCCGCCTAAAGCGATCACTTCGATCAAGCCTGTACCCGGAATCAAGACAGCCGTCACGACCGCCCACAGTGCGGCAACGAGCAGCACATAAACGACATTCGGATCGAGGAATACACTCCCAAGTGGCATGTTGCCTTTCCTCCCCCATAATCAGGTTCTGGTGCACGAAATACGTCATGACCAGTGTAACACTCAACCGAGAGCGATCCCTCCCCGAATTTTCGAGGGATCGCCTTGACATGCTGTGCGTTTACCCGTCGATCAAAACGAGCGCGGCATCAAGCGCGGCGTCTTGTCCTTCGGCAATATTGGGGATAGCGAACGGAATCACGATATCCGGCGGCATGCCGAGCGCTTCGTAAACCTCGCCATCTGCCGCGCGATAGACTTCATTCGAGAGGCTGAACGTCCACCCGTTCGGCAGACTGCGCCCCAACGCATCCGAATGAATACCCTCGGTCGAGTCACCGATGATCGTGACATGCGGCAGTACGCCCATCGCCATCGTAAACATCTCGGCGGCGCTGGCGGTGAATCGGCTGGTGAGCAGGTAAGTCTGCCCTGTGAATTGGCGTTCGCCGCCCGGCGTGACGAAGAACTCCCGCACGGGCGTAAACATGTCGCCGTCGCGGGCGGCTTTGTCGTAAGCAAACCGTTCTTGATCGGCAAAGCGGCTGGCAAGCAGGAGCGCGATTGCATCCTCACCGCCGCCGTTAAAGCGCACATCGACGATCACCGCCTGATCATCGGCAAATGCCGCCATCACGCGGTCAATCGCGGCGGCGACTTCTTCCAACCCTCCGCCTGTATCCTCCATCGCCAGAATTTGCACGTACCCAACGCCGTCTTGGATGTCGCCAAAAAAGATGTATGGGGAGGCGATCATCGCTTCATCACCGACGAGGATACCTTCGTTGAGATCGAAGCTGATGTCGCCGCCGACCCGGTTCACACCCGCTGCAGTCATCGCATCCAGATACGTCATCACAAATGCCATCGGCGATGACGCCCATTCCGGCACTTCAAACGAGGAGTAGCTGTCGAACGGCGTTTCAAGGTTAACATGCCCATCTTCCAGCGGCGCGATCATCGCGGACAAAATGGCAAATAACGCCTCTGGCGTCGTGTCCGGCGTCACCTGTGGGCGGTATTCGTCGTATGCCGCCTGCCAATCGACGCCGCGCCGCTCAAAATGGGCATACTGTTCATCAAACGTATGCCAAAAGACCTCGAAATTGAGTTCAGGATCATCACTCGCGGGCGTGCCGCCATCGGCGCACTGCGTCGGCAGTGTATCGATCGGATCGGCGCTCACGTACAGCGTGTACGGGTTCGTAATCACGAGTTGATCGCCTTCCTGTGTCACCCCAAAATCCCCAGCATCCAGCGCGGATTGATACACGCTTGGAATGCAGCTTACGGAAGTGACTTCCAGCAGCGAAACTGCGCCGCCCTCGGTGTGAAGGATCAGTCCATAACCATTACTTTCCCAAGTTCCGTTTGCGAACGCGTCTGACTGCGCGCTCACGACTCCGATGCTGATTAGGACGATCAGCAGTACCCACACGCGAATTTGCTTCATGGTCTCTCCTGTGTATGGCTGTGCGCATCTCGTTTCAACGAGTAGGGCGATTCAAGGCAGGCGGCGCTCATGACCATTCCCCTCAAAAAAGATGGTCTGATTGGATGTATGCCGAACGTTATTGTCGTTTTGGTACACCTGTCCTTATAATCAGAAGCATTTACGCACGAGCGCCGATTGTGGTTGCGCGTTTGCCGCTTTCGGCGGCGTTAGGATTTTCCTCTGTGACACTTATGCAGCAGCAGCCTGTGAACAACACCGTGATCAGACAAATCGCAGTAAATGGCGAGCGAATGCGCGCCGACTTTGAAGCATTGGCAGCAGTGGGTGGTGATGGCAGCGGCGGTGTCACACGGTTAGCGCTTACGCCGGATGATATTCATGCGCGGGCATGGTACGCAGACCGTGCCGAAGAAGCGGGGCTGCGCGTTCGTGATGACGACGCCGCGAATTTGAGCGCGATTTTGGACTCGGTTGATTCAAATGCGCGCACACTCGTGATCGGGTCACACTTGGATACCGTCCCTGACGGCGGGCGATTCGATGGCGCGGTTGGTGTGTTAGCGGCGCTCGAATGCTTGCGCACGATTCACGAAGCGGGAATCGAACTTCCCGTAAGCCTCGAAGCGATGAACTTCACCGACGATGAGGGGCATTATTCGTCGCTGTTTGGGGCGCGGGCATTCGCCGGGTCGCTGACGAGCGAGGATATTTTCGACACCCGCCGCGATAACGCGCAGTTACGCGCGGCGCTGCGGAGCGTCGGATCGGATGCGCGGCGGGTACTCGATGCGCGGCGCGATCCTGAGTCGCTGGTGGGTTATCTTGAACTGCACATCGAACACGGCACACGCCTTGAAAAATCTGGCTGCCCGATTGGTGTCGTTACGGGGATCGTCGGACGTAAGACGCACACAATCACATTTTTGGGTCAGGCAGGGCACAGCGGCACGACCGATATGTATAAGCGGCGCGATGCGCTGCGCGGAGCGGCGCTGTTCATCGTGCGGGCACACGAGAGTATGCGCGCCCGCTACGGTGACGGCATCTTCAACTGCGGGGATATTGATGTGAAGCCGGGTAAGTTCAACATCATCCCCAGTGAGGCGTGCTGCACCGTCGAGTTCCGTCATGTTCAAGAAGACTTGATGGTTGAGATGGAACGCGAAGCCCTTCAAATTGCCCGTGAATGCGCCGCCGCCAACGCTCTCGACATCCGTCACGAATTGATCACCCACATGCCAGCCGCCTCTATGTCGGCTGGTTTTATTTCTGCGATTGAGTCGGTGTGCGAAGATTACGGCATTCCGTCCATGCCGCTGATCAGCTATGCAGGTCACGCGGGGCAGTTCACCGCGCAGATCACGCCGACGGGGATGATCTTCATCCCATCGGTGGACGGAATCGGTCACAGTCCGCGTGAGTTCACCGAATGGGAGGACATCGAGCGCGGCGCGAATGTGCTGCTGCATACGATTCTGCGGTGGGCACACACATAGAGATCGGCGCGACTCGACTGTGGCATAATAGAGTCGGGTTGATGAGGAGGAATACCTGTGTCTGCGATGCCACAATTAGACTCTCGCGTACATTATTGGACGCTCGATGAGTACCTGATGATGGATCGCGCCAGCCAGCAAAAACATGAATACCTTGATGGGCGTGTTTATGACATGGTGGGCGGCAGCGAGGCGCATAATGTAATCATCGGGAACACGTTCGCGTCACTACATGCTCAACTTCGGCGCAAAGCTTGTAAAGTCTATGTTGAGAGTATGCGTGTGCTGACGCCTTCCAAGTTGGCGACATTTCCAGATGTGATCGTTGTCTGTGGCGATGTTCAGCTTAGGGATGATCACCGCGATACCCTACTCAACCCAACGGTGATTGTCGAAGTGCTTTCGCCTTCAACCGCGTTTTATGATCGCGGCGCAAAATGGGCGGAGTATAAAACCATCCCATCGCTTCGTGATTACTTACTGATTAAGCAAGATGAAGCGGAGATCGAACACTTCAGCCGCGCCGCCGATACCGAATGGACAGATAACAGCGTGATCCGTCGGGGATTAGATCAGGTTTTCGAAATTCCATCTATTGCTTGTGTGCTGGCATTGAGTGATGTATACGAGAAAGTCAACTTTGAGCAGGATGCCGAATCGCAAGACGACTAGAAGCGCCCGGTCATCGCATCGACATACCCCGTAAGCTCAACATAGCCGTATCCGCTCACATCCCCGCTGATCTGGACGCTCCCTTCCCAATATACGATCCCTCCGCCGTAAAGCTCTTGATCGGCAAGCACGGGTGTAACCGTAAACCGGAGTGGCTGCGCTTCGCCCACATCAACCGAAACATCAAAGCCGGACGGGTATACCCCGCCCGAATGCGGACTCGTCCATGTGCCGGTCGGCGTGAGCGTAAACGAGTCGGCGCGAAGATAGCGCGTTGTGCCATCGGGATACACCAGCAAACCGCCGAAATTCGGGTCGCGTCCGCCGTCGTTCAGCCGGATTTGACCGATCATCATTTCGCGGTTGTCGTCAAACTGCAAGCCGAACCAATCCCACCCCAACGCATCCCCACCGAGCGCGCTCGTGCTGAACTCGTGATCCATCCATGATGCGCCAGAAACGGCGAAGGTTTCGCCGCCAATCGTGATCGTTCCGCGTGTGGGCATGCGCGTGAGCGAGTAGTAATGGCTGGCATTCCCCGCTTCTTCGCTCTTGGCGCTCAAGCCATCGCCATTTTCGCCTTGAAGCGCGAGCGGCTTGACAATGGAAAGGGTCAGATCGATTGCTGCGCCATCCTCGTTTGAGGTCATTGCGGCGGTGATCTGCCGCTCGGTCGCATCGGTGTTTAATCCGATCACCTGCCAGCCTTCGAGCCATGTCCGGTAGGTCGGTTCAACAACCGCTCCGGCGAGTTCCGCCCCGCCGCGCGCGAAGCGTTCTTCATGGAAGAAGCGCCCGTCCGCCGCGTCGGTGATGGCGAAATGCGCCATATACAACTGGGTTGATCGCCATTCGGACTCGGCTGAGGTGGCGAATTCCGGCGTTATGCCGCGCCGAAAGATCGTGAACTGGTAGCCGAAGCGCTGTCCGTCGTCGGTTTGTAGATTACCGGTGTAATACCACCACTCGGTTTGATAATCCGGGTGCGCGCCAAAATCGCGCGGGAACTCCCACGCCAGCGGGGTGATCGCCCGCGTGAATCCGGTCGCATCCATGCTTGCCGCGCCTAATACAGCGCTCGCCGTTACAGGCGAGTCAGCGGTGCTGCCCGCTAAACTGAAGCCAACCAGCACGGTCGCCAACACGACTACGCCGAGCGTGATCCATCGCCACACAATGTTTATCCTGAGCTTTGTTTGTGAAATATTCTACAACAGCAGCGTGAGAGGAAGGTGAACAAATCGTGATGGCATGATGCAGTACGCACAGCATTTTGGCATGAAATTATTGCAAACTATTGTGGGAACTTCAGGAGCATGGTCATACAATAGTCGTCAGCATTAAGGGGATGTAACCGAAAGTTAAGGGGTGATAATGACGCAACCTCTCAGTCCTCAGCCACTCGATATTGATGAGGACTTTCGCACGCGCTGCGAAGACGTGTTTCGTCGATGGAGCAGCGGAAATCTCGCCTACAAGACCGCTATGGATTCGCTGCTGCAATTGGAGATGGAGGGAGCACGAGAAGCTCAAGTCGCCAATCAAGGGTATGCAGAGAACACGATCGGGCTGTTGTACGCTTACCGGGGTGATTATGACCGCAGCATCCGTCACTTCGCTCGCTCCCGTGACTTGTTCGAGCGCGCCAACCGACCGGATCGTGTCTTGGCGTGCGTGTTGAACATTGGAGAAAGTCACCGCCAAAAAGGTGATTTTGTTCGGGCGCGGCAGTTCTTCCGCACCGCGTTTGATCAAGCGATCTATTTTGGCAATCACGGAGTCGCAGCGATTTCGGCGGCAAATGAAGGTGATCTGCTGCTGTCGCAAGATCAGCCGGACGCCGCTCGTGAGCGTTTTGAAAAAGCCGAAGAGATCATTACCCGCGCAGATGTAACCGATCTGCGCCGCTGGCAGGTGATCGCGCAGGTAAAGCAGGGCATGGTGACATTCCATTTGCTGAAGCAAGATATCAAGTTAGCGTGGGCATGCGCCGTTGAGGCGTTAAACATCGCGCGTCAGGCGGATGTACCGTTCCTGCTGGGCGGGGCATACCGCACGATGGGAGAAATCCTGACCGCACTCGGCACAACGCCGGATGACGCCCCGCGTGAAACGCCGCATATCCCTGATCCTGCTGCGACCAATGAATCGCTCGGTGATCCTGATATGTACTTTCAATTGTCGATTGACCAGTTCAGGAAGATCAGCGCTGAAGGCGAGATCGCACGGACGATCTTTGTTCAGGGCAAAAGTTTGCTCTCACGCGGGCAAAAAGTCACCGCATCGCGCAAATTCCAGCAGGCAACCCTGATTTTCACAAAGCTGGGCATGAAAGACGATGCAACCAAATCCGCTCAAGCACAGATGAATTCAATCGCAGAATAGTTGAGCCGAGGCACTTGAAATCATGCTACAACCGACGAATGCCCAAGAACCGGATGAGGCGTTTAAAGAGCGCTGCAACGCGGTCTATGATGGCTGGCATAACGGCAGTCTAGCGTTCAAAGCAGCGGTCGATACTCTGCTTGGTATGGAACAGGAGCAGGTCGGCAGCGCGCAGTATGCCAATCAAGGCATCGTTGAAAATATGCTGGGGATGATGTACGGGTATCGTGGTGATCTTGACTACAGCGTTCGCCACTTTGCCCGTGCCCGCGACTTATTCGAACGCGCTGGCAACCGCGCTCAGATCGTGCGGGCGATCATGAATTTAGGCGAAAGCTACCGCCAGAAAGGGGATTTTCCGCGTGCGCGCCAATTCTTTCGCACTGCCTACGAGCAGGCGAATGTGATCAACGAATACAGCACAGCGGCATACGCAGCCGCCAATGAAGGACACCTGCTGCTCTCGATGAATCAACTGGCGAGCGCGAAAGAACGCTTTGAAAAAGCGCTTGAACTGGTCAAGCAAGAACAAAAAGAAGAAACACGCGACGAGGTCACAAGCGACTGCGATCAAGGGTTAGCGACATATTATCTGCGTGTGGATGAGAGAACCGCCGCGTGGCGCTGCGCGCTGGAGTCGCTTCAACTTTCGCAAAAGCTGCGCCAGCCGTTCATGTTGGGGTTCGCCTACCGGACGATGGGCGAAGTGCTGACGGCGGTTGGGTATACACCGAGCGGTACGCCGCGCATCCAACCCGCGCATCAAGATGATGCTGCCGCGACCAATGAGCATCTTGGCGATCCTGATATGTATTTTCAGCTTGCGGTGGATGCGTTTAGCGACATCAAAGCTGAAGGGGAATTGGCGCGGACGGTGTTTATGCAAGGACAAAGCCTGATGGCGCGTGGACAACGCGTAACCGCATCGCGCAAATTTCATCAGGCGATGCTGATCTTCACCAAGTTAGGGATGCGCGACGACGCGAACAAAGCCGCTCAAGCGCAGATGAATGCCATCGCGCGCTGAGGAGATGGCACGAGCTTCAGGATCAAAAACATAATCGAATCATGGTTATGCGATAGGGTGACGCGCTCCGTTCAATTTTAGGCAATGCCGAACCGAAACCGTCACCCTTCAATTCCGAGTTACGCGTTTTCCGGGGGTGCTGGCTTTGAAAGTTGGCGTTTACCTCGAATGCTCCCAATACCCATCAGGATGACGAACACACCACCAACTGCAATCAGAATGCCGGTTATCGGCTGCGAACCACCTTGCGTGGTGGAAAACATGCCAAACCCGAATAGAACTGCGCCTAACCCTAACACAATTTCCGCAAAACCTAAGTAAGAGACTGCGGATGCGTGTCCTGTACTCACACGTTGAATCTGTTCCGCAGACGCGTTCAGCGCGGTGAGCCGTTCGCTGATCGCTTCGGGCGTAACACCGTAATAGACGAGTGTGCGCACAGCCTGTTTGACCACCGAGGAATCATCAAACAGAAGGAGCGCCCACGCAGCTTGTTCACGAATGAGTTTGTTGTACGCATTGCCGACTTGCTCATTTTTCAGAATATCGAGCAGCGGCTTGATCCCCGCTTTGCCGCTTGCGGCGCACTTAACCGGATCATCACGCAGAAACCAGTAGATGCCTGCTTCCTGTGGTGTGGTCGGCTGCCAAAGCAGTGTGGTGAGCATTTCGGCAGCGCTGCGCGCTTTATTCAAATAATCCTGCGATGTGCTGATGGTCGGAGCCAATTCACACAGATAACCCGCGATTAGGGCTGCCGCGCGCGGCTCACCCATCGCGATGAGCAATCCAGCGGCGATATGTTTTGCTTCCCATTTCCGGTCGAAAAAACTACCACTCGAAAAGACCGCGATCAACGGATCGACGGCTTGCGCCCCCAAAGCGGCGAGCGCTTTCTCTGCCGATGCACGCACTGTCGGGTCAAGGCTGTTGATTTGCTTAATGAGTTCAGGAACCGCTGCGGAAGCAGATTGACTGCTAGACATGAGGTAGCCTCCTAAAAGGTGGCATTCAGTAGGATCGAGGGGCTGTAGGGGGTTAAGCGGCGGTGACGTGACAGCCGCCAACGCGCCGTCACCACCTAAAATGATCGTATCGAAAGATTGCTTTGCGTGCCATTAATCTTTAGATACTGCCGCGCAAAGGCTAACCTTCTTCGTCCGCAAAGCGCGTGAGCCGCATAAACGCGCGCTCTTGCGGCGACATATCGCGCGGGTAATCGGTATCGTCTTCGCTTTCGAGAATGCGATACGCTTCTTTGATATACGAGCGGATCGTATGCAGGCTGATGCCCATTTCATCAGCGGCGAGCTGTGCGGGCATGCCATTGACGACGCACAGTTCGACCGCTTGCAGGATGCGCGGAGTCAGGTGCGTATACTCGCGGCGCGGTGGTAGACGATGCGCGCGCCTCAGCCGGGGATGCGCGGAATGGGCGATCACATCCATCATGTTGACCGTGACGATAAAATCGATCTTGTTGACGTAAGCGATCACGATTGCCCACGCGATTTGCGCCCGAACATCTCCTTTGAGAAGATACCCGCGCGCGCCGCCGTCCGCCGACGCTTCGATCAAGCGAAGATCAGCCGATTGCGCGATGCAGATCACCAGCACTTGCGGGATTTTGCCGCGGAGCCGCTCAATCTGAATCTTGAGCATTTCCGGTCCACCCATATGATCCGCATCAAGGATGATCACATCGGGCAGCTCTGCCAACGGGGTGCTGTTCAAATACTCCCACATTGCGCGCTCGCTGTCGCAAAGCTGGGTCACCCGCGTGCGCCGATCCCACGCCAGATAACTATTGACGGCATGGCGCGCATAAAAGTCCGTATCCATGAGTAGGACTTTCAGGTTCACATGAATGGTATTCGATGATGACATGTCCCGGTCCGAAAAGGTGATCCCCGTAATCCAGCGTACATTATACGCGGTTTTTACATTTGGCGTTGTAAAAGAGAAGAATCAATGCTTGTCACCTTTTGCCCGCGTTCTGGCTCTGATCTCCAGAGGATAAAGGATCAACTGTGATGCAGGTTGAACCGCTGGTCAAAACCGCACAGTACGCCCCCACACACGCCGCGCGCCGCGCCGCCTTTGAAGCGCTGGCGGCGGAGTTCAGCACGCAAGCGGAGCGGTGGGCGTATCAGGTTTTGGGTGACCCGGCAGCGGCGCAAGATGCCGCGCAAGAGGCGCTGATCACGGCGTTTGAGCACATCGGCGCACTGCGCGATCCGGCGGCGTTTCCCGGTTGGCTCAAGCGGATCGTGATCCGCCAGTGCAGCCGGATCACACGCACGCGGGATTATGATGCGCCCGCGTTGGATGACGACACGCTGGCGGAAGATATGGACGATCCGGCGGTGATCGCTGAAGCGCGCGAACTGGCGCGGACTCTGCGCAGCGCACTGGATCGACTGCCGGAAGGGGAACGGCGTGTGACCGAGCTGTTCTACCTCAGCGATTTGTCGCAGCAGGAGATCGCGGAACGGCTGGCGCTGCCGCTCACGACGGTGAAGAAACGATTGCAGTACGCTCGCGAACGGCTGCGCGAAACGCTCGCCGGATTGTCGATCAGCATGGACGTGATGCGCATGGCGGGTGTTATGGATTCGGCGGATGATATTATTCACTGGCTGCTCTTGATTCCCGTCGGGAGCATTGAAGCAGTTGAACCGATGTTGGCAGAACAAGTATGAGAGGACTGATACACGATGTTTAACGTGATTCCGATGGTGATTGAACGTTCCAGCAACATGGAGCGCGCCTACGACATTTATTCGCTTCTGCTCAAGGAGCGGTTGATCATTCTGGGGCAGCAGATCGAGAGCCAGATGGCGAATTTGATCGTCGCGCAGCTTTTGTTCTTGAACCGCGAAGATCAGGAGCGCGCGATTCAGATGTACATCCATTCCCCCGGCGGTGAAGTCTACGCGGGATTGGCGATCTACGACACAATTCAGGAGATTGGCGCGCCGGTCAGCACAACGGCAGTCGGCTTGACTGCCAGCTTTGGCACGGTGATCTTGACCAGCGGCGCGAAAGGGATGCGCTACGCGCTCCCGAATGCGACCGTGCATATGCACCAACCGCACGGCGGCGCGCAGGGGCAGGCAAGCGACATCGTGATCGCCGCGAACGAAGCCAACCGCCTGAAGACGCGCATTCTTGATATTTTTGTCAAGCACACCGGGCAAACACGCGAACGGCTGGAGCACGATCAAGACCGCGATATTTGGCTGGATGCGAAATCGGCGGTTGAGTACGGCTTGATCGACTCGATTTTGGCGGGTGCCCCAAACAAAGCCGGGGCGCATGTCAACGGCGCGAACAAGAAAACCTAAACACGTTTGACGTTCGTTCCGTGAAATTGTTCACAACCTAACGCGCCGCTTGATCGTAATACGACTCAGGAACGGCGCGTTGTGGAGTGGCGAGGATGACCCCCCTCCTTGAGCGCGCAGTCTGCCTACATGGGAGAATGAGGTCATGAATCAAGGACAGGACGCGAGGACAGGAATTGCTAACGGGTTGGCGTGGGCGGCGGCGCTGCTCACGTTGATTGCAGCGGGAGCGGGGGTATTCGCGGGTGAAACGTTGTACCGCGATACGCCCGAACTGCTGCGCTTGACGATTGCAAACGATGTCTTTGTGCTGTTCGCGGCACTGCCCGCACTGGTGATCGCGCTGATCCTTTCGGCGCGTGGGAACATGCTCGCGCGGCTCGTCGTGATCGGCGCGCTTGCCTGTATCGCGTATCAATTCGCCAATTCCGCGCTTGGGCTGACGATCAATGCGCTGACGCTTGTTCACGCGGGGGCAACTGCTTTTGCGGTCTGGTCGCTGATCCTGATGATCCCGCGTGTGGATACGGATGCTGTCGAAACGGCGTTTGGTGGGCGTGTTTTGCGCCGCTTGACCGCCGCCTATCTGCTGTTCATGGCGGCGATCACCGCGCTGCATTGGATCGGTGTGGTGATTCCGGCGGTTTCGTCCGGTCAGCTTCCCGCCGACCTGCTCAGTTATGGCTGGGCGACCAATCCCCTGATCACCGTTGAATTCGTCTTCCTGCTTCCGCCGTTGATGGTGATTGGCGTGCGCATGCTGCGCGCCAGCGGCGGCACGGCGGCGGCGCTCATGCTGCTGATGCTGTTCGCGCTGCTCAATTTGGGGCTGATTCTGCTGCCTGTGGTCACTGCGCTGAGGGGCAGTGCGTTCGATTTCGGGGTTTTCGTGTTCGGGCTGGTCTTTTTCATCCTGCCCGCCGCGTTACTCGTTCCGGTGGTCGCCCCCCGGCGTGAGGCGATCAGCGCTTAAGCAAAAAGGACAGGGCATTTTCACCCTGTCCTTTTTTGATTACTGGCAGAACGGATCGATTGCGCCGCCTAAACCTCGTATTCGCTCGTTTCCGCTACGCGCACATCGCCGGTGAATTCTTGCATTTGCGTGTCGCGCCAATTCGGAGGATTACAGCGCAACCGCCACAACACGCCCGCCGGATAGCCGAGCATCTTGGCGATATCACCCACGACGCGAATCACGGGAACAAGCGCGACCGCTTGGAGGTTGCTTGCCAGCGTCACGCGGAACTGATTTGCGGCGGTGGCTTCGCGCAGCACGCCGCGCAGACGACGGTACGGCTTGCGGGTGTAGATCGCCGCACCGACGAGGAATAACGCCCACATGATCGGGTGCACCTTGCGACCGAGCCAATAGATCAACGGGACAGCACCGAGATAGGTTGCGTAGCGAATCGCGTGACGCTTGCGCCATAAATCGGCTTTGCCGTCGCCGCGCGCATACATGCGGTACTGCTTGAAATACGAAGTTAAGCTTGTTCGCGGGCGGAAATAGGCGATTGCCTCTGGTGCATATGCAAACGCGCCGAAATACGTCCGCAAGCGCAGATCAAATACGAGGTCTTCGCAGTAATCGAGCCATTCCGGATAGCCGCCAACCTGCTCCCATGCGCTCTTACGGAAGGCGACGCTGCGGCTGCTCGGCAAAAACGTGACCGGATCAATATCGTCTTGATCGGGCAGCACGGTCGCACCCATCGCCGCTTCAAAGATCGTGTGTGGGTCGGGGCGGAAGAAGCCGCTGACCACATCGATACGTGGGAACTCCAACAGCGGGCGGGTGATCAAATCGACCCACTCTTGCGAAAGCGCAACTCCCGCGTCGGTGACGCAGATGATATCGCCCTTCGCTTCGCGGATCGCCAGATTACGCCCCTGACTGATGTTGCACCCCGGTGCGACGATCACCTTGAGCGGGAGTTTGTTTTCGTAGCGGCGCAAAATCCCAACGGTGCGGTCGCGGCTGCCCCCATCCACGATGACGATCTCATCCGGTAGGATGGTTTGCATCAGGAGTGAATCCATCAAGCGGCGGATCGATTCACCTTCGTTCAGTACAGTCGCAATCAGGGAAATCACAGCGCACATTCCATTCTATCGGCGTTTAATCACGTTCTCGTAACCCTATTATACACGACTGTACCGCGTCACGGCGCGGGCGTAGGCGTATACAACAGGTAGCGCGTGATCACTTCGATGTTGTAGCGTCCCGGTCTGCCTTCCGCGATCCAGCCGTAATAATCCGTCGTCAGCACGCGCACATACCACCAGTTGTAGCCGCCACTGCATTCCGGTCCACTGATCACTTCCATTGCGATCTCGTCGGGCATGAACAACACGATCTCGGCATTCACGTTCGGCGCGGCGCGCAAGCGGCGCTCAACTCCGTCACGGTAATTCACAGCAATACGCGAACCGGGTCCCAATGTGAGCGGCACGACGCACGGAATCTCAAGCGTGGCGTTGATCACCTGCTCATCGGCGATGTAATAATCTTCCGGGAAGCCCTCCGCGACCCAGCCTTCAACCGGGACAGTGCTCGTTTGGAAGGCGGTGCTGACGCGCCACCAGTTGATTCCGTCGCGGCACGCGGGACCTTCCAGCACTTGCATCGAAGCATCAACCGGCACGACGGTGATCGTGTAGCTCGACTGCGTAGGCGCATTGCGCAAACGCACGCCGTTGATAGCGATCAGCGTATCCCCCACTGCCAGCGGCAGCGGCGGATAACAGCCATCACCGACCGGGACGGCGGCAGGCGCGATATACAACCGCCCATCGCGTGAGCCTTCGATCAACCAGCCTGTATTCGCCCCCGGCTGCCCGCCGAAGTCCCCGATTTGCCACCAGTTATGCGCATCAGCACAAACCGGACCACCGATCAAGCGGACGAGGCGTTCTTCGGAAAAGTATGTGATCAGCGGCGCGGACAGTGACGGCGCGGAGCGGACGTTTAAGCCGCCTGTGATCACCACCTGAATCCCCGGCGTCAGGTTGAGCGGCGTCGGGCATCCGGCGTTGGTTGACGCCGGAATCAGCGTAAACGTCGGCGCGACGGTTGGCGTGGTCGGAAACGGCGTATTGGTGGAAACAGGCAGCGTCGGGAATGCCGTCTGCGCCAAAACAGCAGTGCTCGGCGGCACAGACGCAATCAGCAGCGCCACCGCGATCAGCAGGGTCAACGGGAGGATCAGGATAAACGGGCGGTTTCTCATCGCGCACACGCTCCTTGTTCTACCCTAATTGTAGAAGCAAGGACGATGAACGCAAACACTTGCGTGGCGCAAGCACCCCGTACTTTTCAACCGCTTGCGCCGCGACTACTTTCCGTCTACAAACATGAGCATGAATCTAAGGAGGGGCGCGATGTCTGCTGTAACACCCGATGAAAAGAACCGCTTGATCTTTCAGTATCAATCATCACGCGCTCGCTACCGGGGGATTTTTATCCGCATGATACTCATCACGCTGGCGGTAGTCGGCGCATATCTGGCGCTTGGCGAAGCGGCAGGGCGCGGACTCGCGGATCGCCTGTTGATCGATATTGGCAAGCTGGTAGCGATCGTGCTTGGCGGATTATCGGCGGCGCGCGGCTTGATCGCGTTTCTGCGCATGATCATCCGTCCAAACGAAGAAATCCGGTTTTATTCCAGAGGGTTTGTGTGGGTGCGCGGCAAAGAGTCGTTTAAGTATCCGTATCCCGAAGTCGCGCATTTTCGGGAAGGTGGGCGCGGGTTTTACCTCGGCATGACGCCGATCATCCAATGGGGCGCGCATGTGATCGAGGTGGATGATGGGCATGTGTTCCGCGTGCTGCCGCGTCACGGCAGTTTGAAGCGCTTTGTTGACCGTGTGCGCAACCCAATCGCGTACATCACGGCGTCGAAGATCGCGGCATCACTGCGGGCGGGCAAACCTGTCAAACTGCATCCCAAACTGACGGTGTTTCCCGGCGGGGTCGAAGCGGGCAAGACGAAAGTGCGTTGGGGCGATATGGCGGTTTTGATCCAGCGCAGCCGCTTGACGATACGCAAGCTCGACGCGGAACGCGGACGCTTCCGCACCGCGCGGCGCTACTGGATTCCATCTGTGGATAATGTCGGCGGGTTCTATGATCTGGCACAGGGGACGATTCGCAATCACCGCGAACGCCGCCAAAATGTCACGCGCGCAGCTCAAGCGCCGTCACACTGAAAACGAGGCGTTGGATTGTGGCGCGGATTTTGATGTTATAAACTCTTGAGCTTGGCGATCAACCGCTTGAGCAAGTTCTGATCGGTTTTGACGATGTTCTGCCGCTGTATAAGATGCTGCAAGCGTTGGATTTCTTCGATCAGCGTCGTTCGGTGCACCGTCTCACCATTGACGTAATACCAATGGTTGCCCATGTAACGCACCATCGGCTCGCGTTGATGTGCCTTTTCATAAACCTTGCGAAAATGTTCGACAAGGTAACGAGGAGGCAGTGACGGGTCTTCAACAGCCGACATAATGACTCCGTATGAACGATCACGTGGTCGCTCTGTTCGGACAGCCCCCGTGTGAAGGGAGGATGCAGAACGACTTTCAGGCGGATTAGTGTAACTCCCTAGTGTCTGCATTATATCGACTCCGGTGTACCGAATTCCGTAAAGATGTTACAGAATTGTCACGACCTCAACGCTTGTGTAAATACGAGGATAACACATGTCTATTCGTTTGATCGGTGGGCTACTTGTACCACTTTTCTTACTGTTCTCAATCGGTGCGGCGGCACAAACCGAGCTTGCCAACGCGCCTATCTTTTTATGGGTGCGGGGTGATTTATGGCGGATCGATCCGGTTGACCTAACTGCCGTGCCGGAGCAAATCACCGAAGGCGGCACAATTTCCGCTCCGGTTCTCTCGCCGGATGGCGCATGGATCGCTTACAAAGCGGCAGCACAAGTCGGCATCGACGCGCTGGATCGATTGGAAACGGAAGGGCTGATCGCGGATTTTGATCTGCCCTCAGATTTGTTTGTTTTGAATACTGTAACAGGCGAATCGCGCCCGCTCATAGGTCAGCCGGAGAATCCATCGCTGTTTGTCGAAGGCGTACCAGACCGTGCAGTAAGCCGATCCGCGCCTGTATGGTCGCCGGACGGCGAATCACTCGCGTGGACGCAGATCGATTTTGGGAGTTCTCAAGCGGGACTAATCATCCTAAACCGCGACACGATGAACGGGATCAGCGTGCCGATCACGATGGAAGTGTTCGGCGTTCCCCCGACGATCATCTGGCAGGACGATACCATCACCATCTGGCTGACCCTGCCCACAGGCATGACTCATGTCGAGCAGTTCACGGCGGAAGGCATCCCCACCACGCTGACGACGATCCCTCAGGACTCAATAGGCGGGAGTATCGAAGGTTTGTTTGTATTGGCAAACCGCATGATCATCCTGAACGATCAAGGCGAATGGCGCGAGATTTTCACCGATGGAAGTTCGGCGTTTGTGCCGTCGCTGATGATGACCGTAAGCGGGGCGGAGAGCGCTTACCGGATCGGGTTCGGGCATGTGGTGGATGCCGGATTCTTCTGGGAAGCATTCGATCCGCTCACGCCGGAGGCGACCTCGGTCGCGTTCCCCGGCGCACCATCGCGGGTGACGCTCTCCCCCGACGGGCGATCGATCGCTTTCCTCGGATTCCCAGAGTTTGGCGCGGCGGCGATCTACCGGGACGGGGAACTGCTCACGATCCCGAATACCGGGGATGACGCGGACAAATTGAATGTTGGCGCGATCTTGTGGGGCTCACCTAGTTGGGTAAGTCCGTAGGACACAAAGCGGAGCGAAAAAGTTCCTGATCTCCGCAAAACGTATGCTAAGCGACTCATACTTTCGTTTGGTTGACGCTCAACCTACGATCCCATTGATCGCGGCGTAAAAGGACTATAATCCAAATATAGCGACTTTCGGAACAGGGGATATGTGAGGAGGCTTCAAGATGAAGCGGACAATTGCGCTGACCGTGCTGGTGCTCGCGCTGTTCAGCCTTGGATTGATTGCGCCCGTGTCGGCTCAAGGTGCGACATGGTACGCCCAGTATTACAACAATCCTACCCTGAGCGGCACGCCCGCCCTTTCACGGTATGAGGGGAACATCAACTTCAATTGGGGAACGGGTACTCCGGCGGTTGAAGTTCAGGCGGATAATTTTTCGGCACGTTTCGCGGCGGATATTGCGTTTCAGCCGGGGACGTATCGCTTTTTCCTGCTTGCGGATGATAACGCCCGTGTGACCTTCAATTTTTCGCAGCCGGTGATCGATACCTTTACCAGCGGGCAGGTTGGGCAGACCGTCAGCGGTGATGTCGTGATCGGCGCGGCGGGTGTGTATCACATTCAGATCGACTATCGCGAAGTGGAAAGCCTCGCCTATCTGTACTTCTCATATGCGAATGCTGCGACGAACCCACAGCCGCCGTTTGGTACGCCTCCGCCGACAGGTGGCGGAACAACCATCGGCTTGCCATCCCCTTGGACAGCGCAGTATTACGCGAATACCGCCCTCGCGGGTGATCCTGCGGCGATTGTGACCGTGCCTTCGCTCAATTTCAACATCGGCGTGAATGCCCCAATCGGCAGTGTTCCGGCGGATAACTGGTCGGCACGATTCACCAGCGTTCAGGGTCTTTCCGGCGGGTTGTACACGCTGCGCGTCAACGTCGATGACGGAGTCCGCGTGTTCATCAACGGCGCGCTGGTCATCAACCAGTTGAGCGGCGCAGTCGGTCAAACGCTGCAAGCTCAGGTGACGCTCCCGGCGGGCGCAAGCAATTTCCAAGTTGATTATGTCGAATACACGGCGAACGCCTTCCTTGATTTGCAGCTTCTTGCTGCAACACCAGTTGTTCCGACGAGTGCCCCGATCACAGGCGCATCCGCGATTGTGACGGCGTATCGCTTGAATGTGCGCCAAGCGCCTGATCCGTTTGCGGCGATTGTGACGCGCATCAACCGCAATGAGCAGTATCCCGTTTTGGGTCGCAACGCGGCGGGAACATGGTATCTGCTTCAGGTTGGGACGGTTCAGGGTTGGTCGAGCGCGGGTTATTTGAGCGTGGTCAACGGCGCAGGTGTGCCGATTGTTGATGGGACGGTTGTGCAGCCGACTGCAGCCCCCGCGCCGCCTGTGACGGGCATCACGGTGCTCGCCAACCCGTACACGGTGAATATCCGCTCCGGTCCCGGCACGACGAGCAGCCGCATCGGTCGCCTTCCGGCAGGTCAGTCAGCGGTGCTGATCGGACGCAACGCGGCGAACCAGTGGTGGCAGATCAACTATAACGGGATCGTTGGCTGGGTAACGGCGCAGTACACGGTGATCGTTCCAGCGGGCGCGAACATCGGCAGCATTCCGGTCACGGGCTAGGCGACACTCAGCAGTTGAAATAAGAAGTCAAACGATGGCGCTGTGATGCGCCGTCGTTTTTGATTCCGATTTGCGTCCTATCATGTCACAGTGTATCAATTCGTTTATGGATTTGTAAACATCTTCTAAAAATACTTGCGGAAATGTTTCATTTCGTGTTACGGTAACCCCGTGTCAGGAGTTCCACGTTTATTCAGTTGTTCAAGGGGTACGAACATAATGACAAAGAAAGCGTTTTTCTTGCTGCTGACGGTCGCTGTCCTGATCGTCAGCATTGGGGGGATGGGCGTTCACGCGCAAAGTGTACCATGCGGTACCGCCGGAGGACCTGCTTGTACGCCTGAGCCAGCATTCCAAGACCGCGACAGCGATACGGTCGATGATGCGAACGACGCATGCCCGGATACGTTCGGCGATCCTGCCAATCGCGGCTGCCCGGTTGAAAGTGCAGCGGCAACATCCACGCCCGCGCCCTCCGCACCGCTCCCCGGATTCCCGGCGGATAACGAACGCTGCTTGATCGCTACGTTTGGCGACCCGGTAAATATCCGTCAAGCGCCTGATCTGAATGCGCCTGTTGTCGGTCAGCTTCAGCCGGGTGAATTCGCGGTTGTGCTGCAAAAAGTGATCATCATCGATCAATTGTGGTACCGGATCGCGCTCGGCTACGTGTCGGGGAGTGTCGTCCGCTTCAATGAGCCGTGTGATCGCGTCGTGCCAACCGTGCAGACGTTCCCACGTGCGGCGTACATGAAAATTGGCGATATCAAAGGGGAAGTTTCGAGCGAAGGCGCACCGCCGCCGAGCTTCGACTGCTATCGTTATGTCATCATTGATGGGAACGTGTTGTGCTTGCAGAGCTTGCCGCCGACCTTCACGGGCATGGGTGGAAGCAGTGAAGGCGCACCGCCGCCCGACACTTCCTGCTGGTATGGTGTCGTCGTCAATGGAAACTTCATCTGCTTGATGCGCACCGAACCGACGCTGACCGGACTCGCACCGGTGGGTGGTACGGACGGTCTGCCTCCGCCGGACACCTCGTGCTATTATCAAGTGCTGGTTGATGGCTCTTTCATCTGCTTGATCTCTACGCCGCCGGAATTCGGTTTGCCGCCGGGAAGCTCGGAAGCACCGCCGCCGCCCGAACCGGGAACGTGCTATCACCTCGTGATCCACGAAGGTCAGGCGTACTGCTTGGTGTCAATTCCGCCTGTACTGACGACCGATCAAGGCGGCACGGAAGGCGCACCGCCGCCCGATCCGACTGATTGTGCATACTATGTCATCTATCAGGGTTCGGTGGTCTGCTTGGTGAATGAAGATACGGGTGATCGTGTTGCCCCCTCCGGCACTGGCGATCCGATCCCGCAGACCCGCGAACACATTTTGCTGGCGTTCACCCCGCCCGCCGATCCTGATGCATGCCCGCAGACCGTCGGGCTGCTGCTGCCCGCTGTTCAGAAGGTGCGCGAGGCTGCCAGCCGTGCAAGCGCAAGCGAACTCGAAATGACGATGCTCATGGAACTGCCGCCTGCTGACCCATGCGCGTTTGAAATTATGGTGGCTGATCCGAATGTTCCGCCGACCCCGACCGATGACGGCGGCATGCAGTACGAAGTGGATATTATCCGCATCATCCCGCCGACCGATCCGCCGCCGCGTCCGCTGCCATTTGGCGCACCGGAAGAAGAAGGAGCGAACGAAGGCGCGAAGTGCTACAGCGATGACAGCGGCTTCTTCGGCTGCACCGTTGGCTTTGGCGGCTACTCATTCTCAGCGTGGTATGACCCGCAAACAGGTGGTCACACTGAAACGTGCGTGCCAACACCTGAAGGCGGCGTTTCGTGCAGTTAGTGTTTAGCCTAATGTGATATTCGACAGTGCCTATTGACCCCTCACCCCGGTTACGCTGAGCAATAGGCGCACACGATCAGGCATGGGTAACATGGTTTGCTCCCCTCTCCGAATTCGGGGAGGGGTAATAATTTCCAACCCTTACGAACATGCGCCCCCGCTCCGCCTTACAATGACGGTAGAAGATTGGCTAACACACCGTCGAGCAAACACCTGTGACCACTTCCCCTCTTGACCATCTGATTCAAACGCTGATTCTGCTCAACGGGCTGACCGTCGAACAAGCGCAAGCCCTTTCACCTTCGCAGATTGATCGCGCTCAGGAGTGGATTCAGATCAGCGGCGGCGCTGTCCCGCTGGTGAGCCAAACCCGCGCCGCGCTAGAAGCATTCGAGTCGGCTTCTTCCACATGGTTTGATCCGGCAGATATTCCCGCTGCGCTCGCACGCATGGGAATGAATGAAGCTCAGGCACATCGTCAGCTTGCGGGCGCGCTGTGGATCACCTCCGAAGATACGCGGTTGATCACCAATGCGGCGGGCTTGACCGAAGCGCCGATCCTGCCGCTGATGTACACCTTCCCATTTTCGATTGTCGAGCGCCTTCAACCGGACGATACGCACGAGATTGCGCACGCCAGCCGCGCGACCCTGCAAGCCGCCGCCGACTGGCTGGAGCGCGAACTCCTCACGCCCAAGCCGAGTTTGCGCCGGCGAATCACCGGGGCACTCTTAGAAGGAAAAACCGTTTTTCTGCTCGCCAACACGGGCGTGAATGGACTGAACTTACTTTATAACCTTGTGATGGCGCGTCTGCTTTCGCCCGCCGCGTACAGCCAACTCGCGCTGATGGTCACGCTTCAGCTTTTGATCGGCTTGCTGCCGAGCGCATGGCAAACCACCGCCGCCCGCTATGGCGCGGCATACAACGCCCATGACGATCTCGCGGCGATCCACGCGCTGAGAGTGTTTGGGCGGCGCTGGTGGAGCATCATCGGCGCGGCGCTGCTGGTGATGGGGTTGATCGCCGCACCGTTTTTGGCGAACCTGTTTCAACTCTCAGGCGCGGGGCTGCTGCTGCCGCTCCTGCTTGCCGTGCCGTTTTTCATCGTCGCAATGGCGGATCGCGGCGTGCTTCAAGGCTTGAATGCGTTCTACTGGCTGACCGCCGCCTACGTCGGTGAAGCGGTAGCGCGTTTGGGGATCGGCGTACTGTTGGCGCTCCTGTTGATGGGCGCAGGGGCGGCGCTGGAGGGCGCGGTCTGGGGCGTCGGTCAATCGATGCTGATTACGTGGATCATTGGCTGGTTGGCGCTGCGCACACTGCGTCGTCTGCCGACCGTTTCCGCTTCGCGTGCGCCGCACGCCGATCAATCAGCATGGGTGCGCTTGACCGGACTCACGCTGGCGGCGCTGATCGGGCAGGCGTTGATCACGAACAGCGATTTCTTGCTGGTCAAGTCGCTGTTTTCGCCCGCCGAGTCCGGTTTGTATGCCGCTGTCAGCGTGTTGGGGCGTATCGCCTACTTCGGCGCACTCCCGCTCACGATCATCATGGTGCCGCTCTTCGCGCGCCGCCAAGCGCTTGATCAGCCGACGCGCCCGCTGTTCTTTGTGATGCTGGCGGGCGGCGCGGTGTTCTGCACCGGCTTGGTCGGAACGGCGGCACTGTTCCCCACCCCGATCTTGAATTTGTTTTACGGAGACGCTTACTTGAGCGCCGCCGCCCTGCTGCCGATCTACACGCTTGCCGCATCGCTGTACGTAATCGTCAACCTTGTGATCACGTACCGGGTGGCGCTCGGTAAAGCAAGCGAAACGATCCTGCCGATGATCGCCGGAATTGCTCAGGTGATCGGGATACTGCTGTTCCATGAAAGTTTGCAGCAGGTGATCACGGTGCAGATCGTGTTGATGAGTCTGCTGCTCGTGGCGGTGCTGTGGCGCGGCTTGCGCGTGGAATAAACAACACTGTTTTGTTTGCTTTTTCGTATTAATCTCACGCAAGAGCGGCACATGTTCCGGGTATATACTCGCTAAGAAGCGAGGTTAGAAGATTGTCATGCGCACGCGCTCGTGGTTTCAACGCAATCAACTGCTCATTCTAGCCATCGTCGCAACGCTGACGTTTCATGCGGTGCTGCTGTTGGCGGGGAGCTACCGAGCGACCTACGACGCTTACGTGCATATCTTCTTTGGCGATCACTACGCGCGCTCGTGGTGGAATCCTTGGGAGCCGCGCTGGTATACCGGCTTCACGATGGTGAGCTATCCCCCGCTCACCCATCAATTGATCGCCCTACTTTCCAAAGTCTTCACGCTTCCGGCGTCGTTTTCGCTGGTGATGCTCGTTTCGTCCGGATTGACCACGCTCGGCGTGTACCGCTTCAGCCGCTTGTGGGTCGCTCCCCGCCCCGCCAGTTATGCCGCCCTCTTGACCGTGTTCAGCAGCAGCATCGCCGAAACGATTCATGTATTCGGTCAGCTTCCGACGATGTTCGTGATGGGTGTGATGCTCAACGCGCTCCCGTTCGTATGGGATTGGGTGCTCGAAGGCAAACCGATCAACCTGTTCCGCGCGTGGGCACTGTTGATGGTTGCGGCGGCAGGGCATCACGTCACAACGCTGTTCGGGATGGTGTTCTTCAGCGGTCCAATTCTGGCGACGGCACTCTTGCGCCTGTTCCGCTCCCCGCACTCGAATGAACCTGCGCTCGACAATCAGAAATTCAGTCTCAAATTCGGCGTGCTGAAGCAGTTCGTTCTGCGGCGAACAGCGCGCGTGTGGGGCGGCTTGATCCGCACGGGCGTTTTCGGCGTCGGTTTGATCGCCGTATTGGTGATCACCGTGCTGCCTTACTGGTTGTGGAGTAAAAGCGATCCGATCACGCAGATCACCATCCCTCATGCCAGCCGCGACAGCTTCATCACCAACAGCGCGGCAGGGCTGGTATTCTTCGTCATTCCTTGGGGGATGATGGCGTTCATCCTACCGTATGCGCTGTATAAGGGCTACACCTCGCGCAATTGGATTCTAGCGACCTCGCTGGCGGGCTTGGCATTTTTAGGCACAGGCGGAACGACTCCGCTCCCGGCGCTGCTGCTCAAAGGCGCGTTCTATATTTTGACGTTGGAGCGGTTCACGTTCTGGGCGACGATCGTGATCCTGCCGTTCGCGGGCTTGTTTATCGAAAGTCTCTTGCATGGGCGGCTCGGAGCATGGATCAGCGGGCATTTCGGGGCATGGCTGCGCAATGGACTCGCATGGGCATTCGTGATCGGCTTGATCGGCTTCGCGCTGTTCACGGCGAATTTGACCCAATTTCGCAAGTTTCAGCCCGCGCCGCTCGATATGCAGCCGATTGCCGAATTTTTGGCGAAGGATAATCACGACAACTGGCGTTTTATGACGCTCGGTTTTGGCGATCAAATGGCGTGGTTGAGCGCGCAAACGACGGCGCTCAATGTCGAAGGCAATTATCACAGCGCGCGGCGGCTGCCTGAACTCACATCGACGCCGATTGAACGCTTGGACGGCGCGAAGTACACCGCGATCCCCGGCTTGGGCAGTTTGCAAGCTTTCATAACCAATCCGCAGCGCTACAACCTCAAGTATATCTTCGTGAATGACGCCTTTTACGAACCGCTCCTGTACTTCGCGGGCTGGCATCGCTTGGGGCGGCTGGATAACGATGTGCAAGTCTGGGAACGTGCCGACGTGCCGCCGCTCCCTGCCGCTGTTCCCGTTCAGGTGTACCCGGCATGGCAGCGCTTAATGTGGGGCACACTTCCGGTGGGGAGTTTGTTCGTCACCGCGTTCGTGTTCGCCTTCACGCTGATCGCACAAGCGCGCGGGTGGAGTTTGGCGAAACTGCCGCTGATCGGCGGGTTGTTCCGCCGTAAATGGCTGGCGAATATCCTGATCGAGCCGCCGCGCACCGATAACCGCGCGCACGAAACTTGGCAAATGTGGCGCTACCTGATCGACCGCTTTTCCCCCAAACTCCGCTTAAGCCCGCTGGCACGACGCGGCTTATACGGCGCGGCAATAGTGCTGGTGATCGGGATCGGGGCGGCGGGGCTGATGCTCTCGATGCGCCAGCGGGCGATTGCGCCGGAAACGATCCTCCTCAACTATTACGACGATCTCGACTTCAAGCGCTTCCGAAGCAGCTACACATGGCTTGACACCGACCTGACCGAGGATGAGTATCTGCGCTATCTTTCGCTGCAAGGTGGAATCCTCGCCTCGTTCGCCAAACTCGAAAACCTGTACACCGAAATCGAGCCAACCGACGATCCCAATGTGATCACGGCTTATGTGCGGGCGGAATGGCTGACTGCGCTCGGCACATATCCGGTCGAAAACACGTACACGCTGCGTCAAACGGGTGCAGGCTGGCGGATCGTCTTTGACGCCGCACCGCCGCCTGATCCGCGTGAAACCTTGATCGTAGGCGCGGAAACCACGTTTTATCTGGATGTGCCGATCAGTTCACTTGACGAAGGCGCGCTCACTCGCGGTGTACTCGATCGTTCGCTGATGAGTATCACGTCTGTGCGGGTGCTGTACGATCCGGTTACGCCGATCAGTTTTACCCCGGAGAGCTATGACGCGGGGCGAATCGTCGGGCGTTTTGAAGGGCGGATCAGCTTGATCGGCGCGATCCGCAACATGGACGCTTATCCGGTTCAGATCACGCTGACAGGGATTTTGCGCGACGCGGAAAACAACCGCCTTGCCGAAACCAACGTGATGGACGTGGTGATCCATCAACTGCTGCCGGGAGAAATCTCGCCGTTCCGTATCGACTTCACCGGATCGGACGCGGCGGCAATTCTCGACTTGACCGATATTGCCTCGGCTCAGGTGATCGTGCAGGGCGTTCCGACCGCGTACAACCTTGATCGCCCGCTGGTGATGCTCGACGACGAGACGCTCTACAATGCAGGAACCACGACGATGGATATTCCGCGCGCGCTCTTCAGCTATGCTGATGAACGCGGGCTGTACTGGGTGAGTTCAGTCATTTTGGAAACGGCGCTTGAACCGGGTGCAAGCGCGTCGATCACCGCGCCTGATTTGCCCGCGCTGGTCGAGCTATATATGCCGGTCGAAGTCGATGGACCGCGCCTGACCGAGTGGGCGGGCGACGTGCCGCCGATCGTATTGAACGGTTACAGCCGATGATGCGCCGACTTTTCCGTAGAATCAGCCTCACTGCTCCTCACCCCCCGCCCCCCTCTCCATCGCAAGCGATAGAGAAGGGGAGCAAAGCCCTTGTTTTTCTCCTCTCTCTAACCGAAGGTTGGAGAGGGGTCGGGGGTGAGGAGCAGTTAAAGCCGGAAAAACTGTCACTCCCTCTCTGCCAGTGGCGGGGGGTGCGGGCGCTTGTGGCACGCGCCGTTCTCCTCCTGCTCCTCCCATTCTTGATCACCTTCACTGGCAGCCTTTCACAGCAAGGCGCGGCGGTGATCGTGCGCGCTCCGGCGGCGGTCGCGGCGGGGGCGGCATGGTCGGTTGAGATTGAGATCACGAACGGGAACGCGGGCGAAAAAGTTGACCTCGCGGTGTTCAGCGGGTTACAGCACCTCACCGAGCGGGTGATCACGGGAACGGGTGGAGTGGCACGCTGGAGTATTCCCGCGAACACGATCACACAGGCGGGCGAAGGCATCTTGATCGCGCGCTACGGTGGTGAAGAAACCCGCCGCTCCGTGCGTGTGATCCCCGGTCGCGCCGCACAAGCCGACTTGATCACGACGGCGAATGCGCTGCGCGCCTACGGCGAAGCACGCGGGACGCTGATCATCCTGCTGCGCGATGAATTTGGCAACCCACCGCGCGAAACCGCCGAAGCCGCATTGACGCTCACTTACCCCGGCGGCGATCAAACGGCGTTCACATTGGCGCATCGTACCGGATTAGCATGGACGTGGTTCAGCAGCATGAGCGATCCGGGGCGCGTGCGTGTGCATGTCTCAGCCGAGTCAGCGCTTGCCGATTTGGAAGTGCGCCAAGTCCCCGGCGAAGCCGCATCGGTCACACTGGCGATCACACCCTCATGCGCCGCCCCTGACGGGCGCGACGTGATCCGCTTGAGCGCGCAAGCCGTGGACTCGCATGGCGTTCCGGTGGTCGATGGCACGCTGATCCGGTTCGATCTTGGAGACGGATTCGGGTTCGGGCGTGTGGCAAACGGGAGCGCCACCTTGAGCATTCCCGCGCCGCCGCAAACCGGGCTGTACCGCTATCATGCCTCCAGCGGATCAGTACGCTCACGCTCGATGTTTTTGCGCGTGACGGATGAGGTGTGTCCATGAGCAAGGACAAGGTCAAATTCTGGATTTTCGCATTCGGGATCGCGCTGCTGATTCCGCTATCGCTGATCGGGTTCGCGCTGATGAGCAGCTTCATCGCGGCATTCAATACTGGGGCTGATCCGGCGTCGATCTTTCGCGGGCATTCGCTTTACGCGCCTGATATCGAAGAAGCGCAGTGGGTGAGCATTGAAGCGGAGGGAACGGCGGCAACGCAAGTAGAACTTGAGGAATTGATCTCGGCGTATTGGCTGGCATGGGAGGCGCTTGAACAAGCGCATGTGACAGGCGACTTAACCGATCTGCCGACGTATTGGGCGGGAGATGCGCTCGGCATGGCGCGAAACTCTGCCGAAAGCGGGGTCACGATCACGCACAGCGGACACCGCTTGCGGTTGGTGTTTTTCAGCGATGATTCGAGCGTGGCAGTTGTCCGCGATCTCGGTTTTGCGTACACGGTCACGGATGCCAACGGCGCGTATGCGCTCACGGCGACAGCGGAGATCGTCTTGACGCTCGACAACGGCTTCTGGCGAATCCGTCAGTATAACGTTGATTTTTTATAACGTGAATGGCGTTTCACAACTTTTTCACAATTCACAAGGGTTCACAAGTTCTTCACGCATTACAATGAGTTTAATAGGTGTAACACGAGCCTTCCTTTTTGACTGATTTTTCGACGCTGCACGTTCGACGCTGATCTGGGGAGGACAGCTTTATGGTTTATCACAATTATGAGCATTGGAAAACAACGCCGAACACGGGAGAGCCGTTTCTGTCGATTGTGATTCCAGCCTACAACGAGGAGATTCGTATCATCCCGACGATCGGCGCGATTGCGTCGCATGTTTCTGATCTCGGCTTCCAATGGGAGCTGCTCATCGCGGATGACGGATCAAAAGACAGCACGGTAAAGATCACCCAAGAACTCGGTTTCGTCAACATGCGCGTGCTTGTTGCTGAGAAGAACGGCGGCAAAGGCAGTGCCGTCCGGCGCGGGATGCTGGCAGCGCGCGGAAAATATGTGCTGTTCGCGGACGCAGATAACTCGACGCCGATTGAAGAAATTACCAAGCTGATCGCCAAGCTGGACACGGAAGGTTACGACGTGGCGGTTGGGTCGCGCGCGGCGGAAGGCGCATCTGAGGGCAAAAAGTCGCTGATGCGGCACATCCTCAGCGGCGGTTTGCGGACGATTGTCCGCTATGGGCTGCGGATCAAGGTGCGCGATACCCAATGCGGTTTCAAGATGTACACCCGCGAAGCAGCGCGCAAGCTTCACACCGCACAAACGATTGACGGCTTCTCGTTCGATCTCGAAGTGCTGTATCTGGCATTCAAGCTCGGTTACAAGGTTGCGGAAGTCCCCGTGTCGTGGATTGATGCGCCCGGATCGAAAGTGAACGCACGCAAAGAAGTGAAGCGCTTCATCAAAGATATTTTCCGCATTCTCTCAAACGATCTCAAAGGCGTTTATACCCAAAGGTTAGCCGCCGATGCGCATAGCGATAGTGTCCACGTACCCGCCTAGCCGGGGGTCGCTCAACGAATACGCGTATTACTTTGTCGATCACATGCGGCAGAAGCCGGAGGTTGACGAGGTGATTCTGCTGGTGGACGAACTGCCCGACGGTAAAACCTATCCCGTGCCGCCGGAGCATGTCCGGATCATCCCCGCATGGAAGTTCGGCGCGCTCGATAATGCGATGCGCATCCGGCGCACCGTTCAAGAAGTCAACCCGGACGCGGTACTGTTCAACGTGCAGTTTGCGACCTTTGCCGATACCCGCGTGGCGGGCGCTGTCGGGCTGACCGCTCCGGCGCTGGTCAAGCAGGCGGGGTATGTCGTCGTTGTGCTGCTGCACAACATCATGGAAACGGTTGACCTGAGCAAAGCAGGCTTCGGCGCGAATGCGTTGATGGAGCGGATCACGCGGACAGCGGGTGATGTGTTCACCCGAGCGATTTTGAGCGCTGATCTGGTCGCGGTGACGATCCCCAAGTATGTCGAAATTCTTGAAGCGAAATACGGCGCGCAAAACGTGATTCTTGCCCCGCACGGCGCGTTCCAAGATGCGCCGCCGCCGCAGTTTGATCCGAATCCGTCCGTGCTGCGGATCATGGCGTTCGGCAAATTCGGGACGTATAAGCGCGTCGAGGTCATGATCGAAGCATTCAAGATTCTGCGCGAACAGCTTCCGGGAACGGCGATGGAACTTGTGATCGCCGGGACGGACAGCCCGAACTCCGCCGGATACCTTGATTCGATGAAAGACAAATACGCCGATGTACCGGGAATCGTATACACGGGGTACGTGGCTGAAGAAGACGTGCCGCGCATCTTCACTGATTCGACCGTCGTCGTGTTTCCGTACAACAGCACCACGGGAAGCTCCGGCGTACTGCATCAGGCGGGGAATTATGCGCGTCCGGCAGTCCTGCCTGATCTCGGTGATTTTGCCGAATTGATCCGCGAGGAAGGCTACACAGGCGAATTCTTCGTGCCGGAAGACCCGGCAAGTTTGGCGGTGGCGATCCGCCGCTATTGGGAGAATCCAGACAAGCGGCAGGCGGATTCGATGCAGAATTATCTGTCGTCGGTCGGCATCCCGATCAGCGAAGTCGTCGATTGGTATCTGCTGCACATCGACCGGCTGCTGTCCGCGAAGCAGCCTTCGTAAAGATAGAGGACAGGGCATACCCTGTCCTCACATAGTCGCATACAAGGAGACTTTCACAGTGGACATGAATGTAAGTATGGTCAACGACACGAACGTGATCACGCTAAACGGGCGTTTTGATGCGTTTGAAGCCCCGCCGCTGATCAAATGGTTTGAGGACAACGTGACAAAAGAACAGGCGCATGTTGTGGTTGATCTGGGCGGCGTAAACTTTCTTGACTCGGCGGCACTAGCGTCGTTGGTCAAGGGGATGAAACGCTGCCGGGAACGCGGCGGCGATCTGGTCATCTGCAATCTTCAGCAGGCTGTGCGCATCATTTTTGAGCTGACCGGACTTCATAAAGCCTTTGTCATCGCCGAAACGCGGGAAGCGGCGTTAAACGCGTAATCACATGACCAGCGGCACACACGCGCTCCGTGAGCTGACGCAGCGCTGGAAACGCGAACTCAATGGTTTGGCTCAGGCGTGGCTCGATGCAGGCGCGGGACAATTCGCGCTGGTCGATGACAGCACGCCGGATGAGCCGCTGTGCGCGTTTCCAAAAAACGAATCTGCTTCCGAATGGGCATTCTGTACGCGGATTCCTCTGCGTGCGTCGCTGGGGATCCACGTGAGTTTGTGCATCCAGCGCATTCCATCCGGTGGGATGGCGGGCTGGCTTGCGATGCTGGAGGCGAATGCGCGCTTGATCGCCGGCTTTTTTGAGCGTGAGCGCGAACTCGATACGCTCACGCGGGAAATCGTTCACAATCAAGATTTGGTGCTGGCGCTTTATGACTTGAACAGCGCACTCAGCCGCCCGCACGATCTCCCGCATATGCTTGAAGCACTGTTGGAACATCTATGCCACTTGACGGGAGCACGCGGATCGGTCGGGATGCTGCACTATCCGGTGCGGATTGAGATGCAGCGGAACGCGGCGATTCCATCGGGAACGCTCGACGCGCATTTTGTCGCGCTCAACAAGAGCGGAAAACGACTGTCGGCGGTTCTAGCGGATGGCGCATCGCTGCTCCTGCTGCCGCTGACGATGCCGCAGACGCATGAACGCATCGACGGTATGATCGGCTTGATCAGCGCCGAACCGCTGCAATCGCCGCAGATCAAACTGGCGAAAGCTGTTATGGAACAAGCGGGCACGCATTTTCAGAATATCGTGCATTTTGAGGAGCGCGTGTTACAGGCGCGCATTCAGACCGAGATTGAGTTGGCGCGGTCGGTGCAAACACGCCTGCTGCCGAGCAAACCCATTCAGCTTGAAGGGTATGACATTTACGGTGAATCGCGTCCCGCATTTGAAGTCGGCGGCGACTTCTTCGATTTCTTTTCCGCACCAAATACGCCGTTCATGTTTGTGCTCGGCGATGTGAGCGGCAAAGGCTTATCGGCGGCGCTGGTGATGACGATGTCGCGTACCGCCATACGGAGCGCGGCGGCATTTGCGCCGTCTCCGCTGACGATCATGAAGCTGGCGAATCGCAACCTGTATGACGACTTCACCGAATTGGATAAGATGACGACGGTGTTCATTGGCAAATGCGACATCGAAAGCCATCGGATTGTCTTCGCAAATGCCGGGCATTCCCCTGTCGTCTATACCGATCCTGAGACGCCTGCCACGATGTTGGAGGCAGATGCGCCGCCGCTCGGCGTCCTGCCGACGTATATCGGCGCGAGCGGCAGAGTAGAACTACCTCCCGGCGGCGTGTTGATCATCGCCACTGATGGGTTTGTTGAAGCCGAAAACGAAGCGGGTGAGATGTTTAGCTACAAACGTTTTCTTGAAACCATCGATTCGATCAAGCAGTTGAGCGCAGCGCAGATCGTCCAAACACTCTACGACACGTTAGGCGCGTATCGCGGCAGCGTGCCGCAAGGGGATGACCAAACGATCATTGTTATCAAGCGCGTTGGCGACGCAGAAATGTCATCAACATAAATCAGCACATACGGATCAAACTGGAGATACCCGCCGCGCATCGTTTTCTCAACGTGTTGAGCGGCGTTCTTGGCGAACTACTCAACCGCGTGGATGATGTCGAAGATCGTGATACAGTGACGTATCAGCTTCAACTCGCCGCGCAAGAGGTCTGCACCAACATTGTCGATCACGCTTATGCGGACAACCCAGACGGGCAGATCGAAATTCACATTGACGTAGACGAAGGCGCGCACATCCTGAACATGACGTTTGGCGATACCGGCGCGGCTTATGAGACGGGGATTCCGCCGATCCTCACGATTGAAGAACCCAGTGAAGGCGGGATGGGATTGTTCTTGATCCGCCAATTGGTGGATTACGTTGACTATCAACGCGATGGCAGTTGGAACGTTTGGAAAATTAGCAAGAAGTTGGCGTAAAAAGGGCGAAACGGTATGGATATCCAGATCAATGAGCGCGTGATGCGCGTGCAAGTGGTCACACTGAGCGGGCGTTTTGACGCCTTCAGTGCCCCGGATGTACGTCAGCAATCCCAAGCGCTTTTGACGGCGGGCGAAAAATACTTTGTGCTTGATCTGCGCGATCTGGCATTTATGGACAGCGCGGCGATGGCGGTGCTCGTGAGTTTGCTCAAGGGCGCGCGAACGGCGGGCGGCAGCGTGGCGCTGGTCAAACCGAAAGACGAAAATGCGCTGCGGATTCTGCTGCTGACAAAATTTGACCGCGTGTTCCGGTTGGTGGATGATATTGATACAGCCGTGCGAGAGGTCTTGACCACATGAGCGCGATTCTCGTGGTGGATGACTATATTGTTCAACAGCGTGTGCTGCGCCAAGTGCTGACGACGGCAGGCTACGAGGTCACTGTCGCGGCGGATGGCGTGGAAGCGCTCGATTACTTGGCGGAATCGGATTACGCACTCGTGATTCTCGATATCGCCATGCCGGGAATGGACGGAATCGAAGTCCTGACCCGCATCCGCGCCGATGCCCGCCTGTGTGATCTTCCGGTCATCATGCTCACGGCAAGCGGCGAAGACAGCGACAAAGCCGCCGCTCGCAGCGCGGGCGCGAACGTTTTTTTGTCCAAGCCCGCCAGTTCGCACGAAATTGTTGCCACCGTTGAAGGATTGATCGGCAGTCCGGCATGAACCGTAGTGCGCACACCGAAATTCATCAAGATTTGCGGCGGCTGCGCATGATGATTGATGCGCTCCCAACGCCAACGTTGATCGAAGATGAACAGCGTGCACTTGTCTGCGTCAATCAAGCGTTCTGCAATATGTTCCGTATCACCGCTTCGCCAGATGACCTGATTGGGGCAAACTGTGCGCAAGCGGCGGAACACGCCAAGACCTTGTTCTTAGAACCGGAAGCTTTCATCGACGGGATTCAGCGGACGCTTGCCGCGCGTCAACCTGTGCAAGGCGAAGTAATCGCCCTGAAGGATGGGCATGTACTGGAGCGTCGCTACACACCGCTGATCATTGATGGCGTGTATCAGGGGCATTTCTGGCAGTACGAGGACATCACCGAACGGCATGTGATCGCCCGCGAATTAGAAGCCTCACGCGACCGTGCATGGGAAGCATCGCGCCTGAAGTCGGAATTCTTGGCGATGATGAGTCACGAAATCCGCACGCCGATGAATGGTGTGATCGGCATGGCGGAGCTTTTGCTTTCAACGAACTTAGACGAAACGCAGCGTGATTACGCGACGATGATCTACGAAGAATCGAATGCGCTGCTGCGGATTCTGAATGACATCCTTGATTTTTCGCGCATCGAGGCGGGCAAAGTTGTCCTCGATCCTGTACCCTATTCGGCATATGAGTTGTGCGCACATATCGCGGAAGTCGCGCGGCGTCAGGCGGAGCGCAAAGGGCTGGCGTTTCATGTCGTGCTGCCGCCGGGGATTCCGGTGCTGTACGGCGATGGCGGGCGACTGCGGCAGATTGTGATCAACTTGATCACGAACGCGATCAAGTTCACGAAGAAAGGCTCGGTATCGCTGATTGTCGAGGCAGAACCCGCCGGCGATCAACAAGTGATGCTGCGTATTCATGTGCGCGATACAGGCGTCGGTATTGCGGCGGAGAAAATCCCGTCGCTGTTTGAGCCATTCGTACAAGCCGATAGTTCGACGACTCGGCAGCATGGCGGCACAGGTCTAGGATTGGCAATCGTCAAGCGCTTGGTGACGCTGCTCAACGGCACGATTGATGTGGTCAGCGAACCGGGTCAAGGCAGCACATTTACCGTTACGGCGATGATGGATCGCGCCAGCGACAGCAGCGCCGCGTTTGCCACCTCCTCGAAGGAGGTTCAGCAGTCCGCGCCGCCGCCAAAACCAGCAGACAGCAGCAAGCGGATTCTCATCGTCGAGGACAATGCGGCGAATCGCCAGCTCACGCTGGATTATCTGCATATGCTCGGCTATCACAATTTGCAGTTTGCCGAAGACGGCGAAGAAGCGGTCGAAATGGTGCAGGCGGCGGAAGAATACCCGTTCGCGCTCGTCTTGATGGATATTCAACTGGTGCGCATGGATGGACTGACAGCGACCCGCATAATCCGTGCCAGCGAAGCAGAAAGCAGCCGCCATACGCCGATTGTCGCGCTGACGGCACATGCGATGGCAGAAGACCGCCGCGCATGTCTCGCGGCGGGGATGGATGATGTGTTGGTGAAACCCGTCCAGCGGGCGAGTCTGCTCAAAGTGCTGACAACCTACGTCAGCGGCGCGTGAGCTACGGCACGAAGATTTTCAGCACCGGAATACGCTTGATCAGGAGAATAACTGCGACCGACAGCGCCAGCGTTACCCCTGCCGTGAGCGGAATCCCGATCAGCGGCGAAAATGTCATCGAGTTGATCTCAATGCCAAAACGTCCGCTGCCGATTGCCTCCATGATTAAGACGTGAACGAAATACACCCCTAAACTGCACGACGCCAACAGCTTCACCGCCCATGCGAGCGGCGGCAGGTGTTGAAAGATCGTGTCCCAAGGCAAGCTCTTGAGGAACAAAAACATACCAATCGAGACGATCACCATATTGAAACCGAGATTGTTCAAGAAGAAGGTATCGAGCCGTCCTTCCTGTGCTATCGTCATCGTGTGAACGGCGTATTCGGTGATCAATAGGGTGACGGAGACGATCAACAGCACGGGGAGCATGTATTTGGGTTTCAGCACGGTATCGCGCAGATAATAGCCGAGCAAAAAGTAACCTGCGTAGTTGGTCATCACCACGAAGTCGATGCCGAACTGCACTTCAAACACGCGCCCAATCGTTGGCAGCACGGTGATGGTGATGAACCACACGATCAAGAAGTAACGCATGTTGGCTCGGCTGGCGTGCTGAACATACACGCGCAGCACCGGAGTCGCCAAGTACAGCCCCAAGATCATCGTAATGAACCACATGTGATAATACACGGGTCCTTTCAAGACGGCGTTCGCCATTTGATTTCCGGTCAGCGTTTCGCCCTGAAACCAGATGCGCCAGAACAGATACACCACCGCCCACCCCATGAACGGGATCAACACCTTCATGAAGCGCTTTTTGAAGAATTCGCCAATTGGCTGATCGGCTTTGGCGGTCAAGAGGAGCATCCCGCTGATCATCGTGAAGATCGGCGGACCGCCTTTCGAGAAGGCGTGATACATATTGGAAATCCACCAGTCAATCGGCGCGATCGTGTTGTAATGCGGCGCAAGCACCGACGCGACGTGAATGAACACAACGATCGACATCGCGTAAGCGCGCACAGGCTCAACGAACATCACCCGGTTGGCTTTGACGGCGCTCTTGGTGGGCGCAGGCGCTGTCACCGCCGGGGCGGGCGCGGATACGGCGGAAGCAGCTTGCAAATCGACCACTTGTTGAGACATAAAATATCCTTTTTGCGCTACGATCCCGCGCCAATCACCAACCGGAAATTGGTGAATGAAACATTCCCGCGATAACTGAGCAAGCCGATATACCCGCTTCCGGTTTGCAGCGGTAGATCGCTTTGCAGCGACACATCATCCACCACAATGTCGTACATACTGCCGCGCACGATCAGCGTCAGCGTGCGTGTGAGCGATTCGGATGCGGGGAGCGGCTGACCGCCTTGATATTGGAAACTCGCGGCGGCGTCATACCATCCCCAGAGAATCTCCTGCCCATTCTGGTGGAAGCGCACCATCTGGCTTTCTGCGAGGCTGTCACGCTGGCGCATATGAAAGACCAACCCGCCGCCCGCTTCTGGCACATCGGCGGCAGATGGGAGCGTAATTTCGACCGTGACAATATAGCGTTCGCCCTGAATCCCGCTGGCGGTCATGAAATCGACCCGATCTAATGCCCGCTGTGTGATGATTCCGTTTTCGCGCACCCAATCGCCGCTCATGCTGGTGAAACTGGTTTCGCCCGCGCTTTCAACAGGGGCGACAGTCGTTGGCACGACTGCCGGTTCAACGACGACGGGGTCGGGCGGGTAGAGCATCAGGAACAGCGCCGCATTCCCGACCAGAAACACGACGGCGGAGATCACCATTGCGCTGACGACAGTTTTGAGCGGCATGGATGCCGGAGAAGTCTGGTTAGCCATCAGCTTCGCCTCATGCGACAAAGATCCAGTTGACGAACACGCTCGTGAGCACGCCGAGCAAAACGCTGAAGCTGATCAAAAGCAGGCGATCCAGCCAGTGAAAACGCCCCCACAAGCCGAGCATCATGAACATCGGGAAGATCACGAGGGCATAGCGCGATAAACTGCCCGTCCCGCTCCATGCCGGAATTAAGATCGAGATCAGACAGTACAAGCCGTAGCTCGCGCCCAGTCTGCGCCAGATGGCGGCGGCGACCGCCAGCACACCGAAGAAGGCGGTCAAGTCGATCATGACGTGATACCAGATTTCTCCGGTCAAGAAATTGCCGCGCAAAAAGCCAGTCAGGTCGCGCCACACGATTGCCAGCGGACCGAGCATTTCACGTCCCCATGCGCTCTGGGTGGTCGAAAATGCGACCGGATCATTAAACTGCACCTTGAGGAAGATCATGTAGCTGATGATGCCGAGCGGGATCATGAATAGGATGAGCAGACTCACCCAATCGCGCTTGAGTCCGGTCAGCAGATTGCGCCATGCGCTCGGCTTGTAGATCGTCGTGAGCGTCCATCCGTGCGAACGCAGCCATTCCAAACCAACCACGCCGAACATCACCACGCCGACGATGCGCGCCGCCGACGTGAGCATGCCGAACAGCGCCGCCCATGCCCACAACTGCCGCCGCGCAAAATACATCGTGGCGATCACGAGCATCAGGAACGCGCTTTCGGTATAGACCGCCGTGAAAAAGAACGATGTTGGGAAAGCCGCGATGTAAAACACCGCCCGTCCTGCCGCGCCCGCGTCCTTGAACTCGAATTCGGTGAGGCGGTACAGAAAGACCAGCGCGCCGAAGAAACACAGGTTGCTCACCACCACGCCCGCCGCCAGCGGGCTGCCCACGATTGGCGTTAAAAAGCTCATGAGGAGCGGATATATCGGAAAGAATGCGACCGAGCTTTGCATCCCCGGCTGGAAGAAATAACCGTCGGTGACGATGCGCAGATAAAACGCGCTGTCCCACCGTGCCCACACATCGAGCAGGATGTTATTCGGATTGACGTGATAGAAGCCGTCACCTGCCATGCCGGGGAACGCAATCTCCGCCAGATACGCGCTCAAGAACACGATGAAGCGCGTGATCAAAAAGGCGAGTAACGGGCGCGTGATCCAGTGATACTTGGGATCGTTGATCGCGCCGATCACACGGGTGACGCGGTCACGCAGCGGCGCAAAGCGCTGTTGAAACTGCTGGATCGCCTGCATGATTTACGACTCTCCCAACGTAAGCTGCATATTCGAGAAGGTGACGACGCCGCTGAAGCTGATTAAGCCGATCCAGCCTTGATTACCCGTAATCGGGATGTTTTCGCCAACAAGTGCTCCGTTCACGCGGACATCGTAGGTGGTGCTGCGCACGATGATCGACAGCACGGCGGGGACTCCCGGAGTAAGCGTCACCGGAGCGCCGCCTAACCCGGCGAACACGCCTTCCGCATTGTATTCGCCCCAAAAAATCTCGCTGCCGCCGCTTCCGAAGCGCACCATCGCCCCGCCGCGCAGATCGTCGCGCCCGTTCATGTGGAAAACCAAGCCGCCGCCCGCCTGAGGATTGTCGGCGGGGAGCACAATATCGACGCTCAAGGCGAATGTTTCGGCGGCGACGCCTGTTCCGGCGAAATAATCGGTGAGTTCAAGCGCGTTCTGTGTGACGGTCGCACCATCGACGCGCCAATCACCTGTGGCTAAAGCGCTGTCAATACCGCTGGCAAATTCGGCGGCGTTCGCTTCGGCTTCCGGCGCGGCGAGTTCGCTCACGGTGACGGATTCAAATGCGGTTACGCTCTGCGAGGCGGTCAAGCCGATATAACTCGTCGCGTTCGGCGCATTGAGCGGGATGTTTTCGCCCAACACCGCGCCATCGAGCCGGACGGTGTAAGTGTCGCGCCCGACATTTACTTCAAGCGCGTGCGCCTGACTTCCGGGGGCGGCAGCCGGAGCGCTTCCCTGTCCGTTAAACACGCCGCTGGCATCAAAATAACCCCACGCAACGACTGTACCATCTTCAAAATAGCGCACCATCGTTCCGCCATTTTGCGAAGTCGCGGCGGGCAGGTTGACCAGAACGCCGCCGCCCGTGCCTTGACGATGCACCAGTGAAGCGCGCACGGTGTACGGCGCGGTGAACGGCACATTTAAGCCGGTGCTCAAGTCGAAGCCTTCCGGCTGTGTTTGCACGAGCGCGCCCGCTTCAAACTGCCATACGCCGCTGATCGTCGTCCACTGCGACTGCGCGCCGTCCTGATCAAATTCGGTGCCGTAAAGCGTCGTTTCGTTCACGGCGGGTTCGACGGTCACATCTGGGGCGGGTGCTTCGGTCGCTTGTACGGGCGCGGGCGTAACCGCTTGGGCTGGGTCGTAAGCTTCAACGCGCAGATCATCAAAGGCGACTTGCGCCGCCGCTGTGATCAAGCCGACCGCGCCGCCTTGATACTGAAGCGGAATATCGGGCGCGACCGGCTGACCATCCACCAACAGCGTGTAGGTCGATCCGCTCACGCGCACGCCGAGCAAATGCGGTACTGGGTCACGCGCTGGCACGGTTAACTGCACGCTCCCCTGACCAATAAAAGCGCTGCCGTCGTCAAAATAGCCGTAGATCAACCACCATAGATTGCCATCGGTGTTAAAGCGCGCCATGTGACTTCGCTGGCGCGTTCCCGGCTGCTGCGCGTTGAACAGAATGCCGCCGCTGTGTTCACCGTCCAGATAACGGACGGACATTTCATAAATGTAGGGTTGATCGGTCGGAATCTGGAGCGGGATCACCGTGCCGAGGTCATAACCGCTGGTGCTGAGCTGCACGAGCATCTCATCGCGTACTTCCCAATCACCGCCGAAGGGAACATACGCGCTGATCGTGTTGGGATCGGCGTAATCGGCATAGTAGGGAAACGCGAGCGGCGGCGCTGCTTGCTGGGGCGCAAGGCGGGTATACAACCCTAAATTCAGCACCGCAAGCGCGACCACCGCCAAACCGAGCGGCAGCCATGTCGTTTGTACGGTCGGTTTTGTAAGCATAAAAATCCTTTATTTGCTCGACGCAGGTGACAGCATCCAGCGGGAACTGCGCTCGTCAGGCAGATGGCGTACGGGCAGCTCTTGATTGAGCAGTTGACGGAGTAGGCTAAAAATCAAGAATGGACTGTAAACATGCCCTCCGGCGGCGGTTTGACGCGCTTGGATGGCAGTGCGGAGTTCAGCGGCGGTTTTGCCGGGGAAGCGCGTATGTGTGCTGCCGACGGTCGGCATGTAGTGGGTATCACTGCCGCCTGTTTCGGCACGCTTTGACCAGCGGCGATTGCGCATCCGTGTGAGACGGTTGGAGACGAATTCAGTGGGTGTGCCATTGCGGACTTCGACCGCATCAAACGGTAGTTCTGCGATTAACCGCCCGACGCCCTTCATACCGTCGCCGCGCAGCAGAATCGGCGCGTGGGCGTAGGGGTGTGCGGCGACTGCCAGCCCGCCCTGTTCGTGAATCGCCGTGATCGTGTCGGCGGCGCTCATTTTGGGCGGAATATCTTGTTCAACGAACAGTGCGAGAATATCCCCATCAGCGGACGTGACTTCTGTGCCGATGATAACTTCAAACGGGCGGAAATCACGGGCAAAATGACGGGCGTAGGCTGCCGCGATCAGCGCACCCGCAACGGTATCGTGATCCGTCACGGCGATTACGTCGAGATCGGTGCGCATGACGGCGAATTCGATCAGCGCCTCCGGCGACATCAGCCCGTCGGAGAAAAACGTATGGGTGTGAAGGTCAGCCTTGCCCTGTAGATGCGTCATCGTGAGTGCCTCGTCACAGGAGATATACCCCCATATTACGCTTATGTGAGGCACTATTACATTGAGGTTATGATGCCATATCCTCAATTCACGACTTTTTCACAAGTTTCAAACGTGTTTGGGTGGAGAATTCCCCTCTGCGATGCAGAGGGGAATTTCAGCTACAGCGCCGGCGCGGTGATCTCGACCGGCTGGTTGAACGCAGAGTAATCATGAATGCTCGTCGTGGTCGTGACCGCTTGGCTGTCGTCTTGCCGATTCGTCACGATCTCGATCACGCTGTAAATCCGGTGAACAAGTCCGTCGTCCTGACCGATGTACACCGCAAACGTGATCCGCACATTCGCGGCGTCAAGCGTTTGATCACCTGTCGGCGGCTGTCGCTGTGCATCGGTTGGCGGCTGTCCTTGATCGCCGGAGGGCGGAGCCATTGGCGTACCCTGTGCATCGGCAGGGAGCACCCCATCACCGGATGGGGGCACACCGTCGGGGAAACCACCTACGCCGCTCGTGCGCAGCAGCACGCTGGCATCACTGTCGATCACTGCCTGAGCGCTCACGCTAATCTGCAAGACGCGCATCGCCTGACCATCGATCATATCGCCGGGGAGTTCCGTGATCGACTCTGCTGTGACGGGGAACATGAGCGCGCCGAAGGCTTGCGCCGCGAGGTTTTCCGTACTGGCGGCGGCGCTCACTTCAAACCACCCTTGAGGCTGCGTTTGTGTCGTTTGATCTTGCGCGCCGCCGGGAGCGAATCCGCCGCCCATCTGCGCGCCGTCGAGGTTCATATAGGTCACACCGTCGATCACGATGTATTCAACCGTCGATTCGGTTGGCGTATCCCCAAACTGCATCAGCGTGGTTTGTGAGCCGGATAGATTCCAGCTCGCCGCCGCTGCCGCGAGACTCCACGACGCGGACGACTGCGTTTGCATCGAAAAATCGGCGTTTTGCACGGCGACCAACTGCTGCGTTTCGATATGCAAGCTGGTGCTCGCGCGGGTTTGATCAAAAGCTTGGGTGATCACCGTCAGCAAGGCGGGATCAACGGCGGACTGAGCGCTGACCGCGCCGTATGCGCCCAACACGAGGGCGATCAACGCGGCGATCACAAGACGATGTTTCATAGCAGTGTGTACCCTTTCTGAGTCAAAACCGTTAGTTAGCTGTCAACGCGGCGCATGACGCCAGCGCCGAGACATAATCACCGCTCACCCATCCGGTTTGCCCGTCATAGCTGACGTTCCACCAGCCGTCGCTGAGTTCATACCCCGTGATCACGGTCGAATACGGAATCGTGAGCAGCAGCGCAGAGGCGGCGTCCGGCTCGACGCGAAAATTGAGGTTGTACAACACCATCAATTCACAGGTCGGCAGCACGGGCGTGGCAGTCGCCATCGGCGTGAGCGATGGCATGGGCGTCGATGTCACCGCCGGAGATGGGGTGATCGTCGGCAGCACGGCTTGACGTGCGCTTTCGGGCGTGCTGGTGGGTGCGAGTTCAACCGTTGGAGTGGGCGCGGCGTCTTCGGTCGATTCGGCAGCGGCGAACCCCGCCGGAGGCGCGAAACCTTCGGGAGCGCTGAAGCCTACCGGCGCAGTGATTGCGGTGTTTGTGGTTGATCCACTTGTGTCGGCGCTGGTGGCTGGCGGCGCGAACCCATCCGCCGGAAAACCAGCGGCGGCGCTTGCCCCGGACGTAGACGGCAGCGCGTTCGGGATCAGCGCGAGGATCGACGGCGCGGCGATCAAGCCGACAGCGATCAGCACGCCGACGCCGAGGCTCAACAGCCCATACGAGCGGTTGAGCTTGCGCGGCTTGGTGCGCAGATTGCCGATCAACAGCACCAGCCCGATCAGCAGCGCGATCCCGGCGCTGGCAGCCGAAGCCATCATCAAAAGCGGCGGGAGCGACTGTTGAATCGTCCCCCATGTGAAAACGCCCACCGGGATGAGCACGGCGGCGTAGGCGAGCAGGATGCCAAACGCATTCACCTGAGGGTGTTTGCGCACACTCTGCAAAACAGCGTACAAAACGAACGGGATCGGCACGAAGCCGCCAGCAGTCATCAGGGTTTCCATAACAAGGCCTTCTTTCTCAGCGCTACTCGTAGCGGAGCGCTTCAATCGGATTCAAACGGGCGGCGCGGCTGGCGGGATACACTCCGAAAAACATCCCTACGCCAATCGAGATACCGAGCGCCAGCACGATACTTGTGATCTGCACGATCACGGTGAAATCTTCGACGAGTGACGTGATCAACAGCGAACCGCCGACCGCTAACCCGATCCCTATCAAGCCGCCCATCAGCGACATCACGATGGCTTCGCTCAAAAATTGGAATATGATGGCGGAACTGCGCGCCCCGACGGCTTTCCGCAGTCCGATCTCGCGGGTGCGCTCGTTGACCGTGACCAGCATGATATTCATCACGCCGATTCCGCCGACGACGAGCGAAATTCCCGCGAGTACACCGAGGAATGCCGTCATCGTCTCGATGGTGGTCGAAAGCGAGTCGATAATCGTCGTCGCGGTGAACAAACGGAAGTTGTCCGAATCATCCGCGCCGACGTTTCGTTCTTCGCGTAAGATGCGCGTCGCCTGTTCGATTGCCGCGTCCACCTGTTCGTTATCCACCGCCTTGAGCAGAATTTGATTGATCACCGGTTCACCCGTTAAGCTGCGCGTCGCGTTCAAGCGCGTCTGCGCCGTTGTGATCGGGATCACGATCAGGTCATCATTTTCGCCACCTGTGTCGTCCAGCACGCCGATCACCTGAAAGAAAACCGAGCGCACACGAATTTGCGCGCCGACCGGATTCACTGTCTCGAACAGGTCTTCCGCCGTCCCGACGCCGATCACGGCGACGCGGGCGCTTTCGTCAAGCTCGGCTTGAGTGAACATGCGCCCACTGCTGATCGAGCGGTCATTCACGGCAAGAAAATCCGTCGTCACACCCTGCACCGAACTGCTGATCTCGGTGCCGTTCCACACGGTCGCGTAATTCCCACTCGTCTGCGGCATCGCATAACCAATCGCCGGGGCGCGCGTCTCGTCGGCAAGCGCATCCACCAGCGCGCTTGTGAGCGGCACCGTTGCGCCGCCGCTCGGCAGTGCTGATACGCGGATCAGGCTTGCGCCTAACCCCTCAAACTGCGAAGTGATGCTGTCTTGCACCGCTTGACCCAACGAGAGGAGCAGCACAACCGACGTGATCCCAATGATGATGCCGAGCATCGTCAGCGTGGTACGGAGTTTGTTTCCCATCAATTGGCTGAGGGCGATGCGGATGTTTTCGACAAAGAACGCGATCATCACTCATACCTCAGGGCTTGAATCGGATGGAGTTTGGCGGCGCGGTTGGCAGGGAACAGCCCGAAGAAGATGCCGATTCCACTGCTAACACCGGTCGCCAATAAAATCACGTCACTGCTCAAGCTGAACGTTACGCCGCTGATCACGTTCGGGGCGATTTGCAGCACGCCCCAACTGAGCGCGATCCCGCCCGCGCCGCCGAGCAGCGACAGCAGCAGACTTTCGATCAAGAATTGGCTTAGGATGTCGCCGTGCTGCGCGCCGACCGCTTTCCGTAAGCCAATCTCCTGTGTGCGCTCAGAAACGGAGACCAGCATGATGTTCATCACGCCGATCCCGCCGACGAGCAGCGAGATCGCAGCGATTCCGCTCAGAAACACGGTGAGCGTCGCCAGTACCGCCGTGCGCGATTCGGCGACTGTCTCGGCGCTGCTGATCGAAAAGTCCGCCGAATCGGGATCGGTGATGCCGTGTTTATCGAGCAAATACGCTTCGATTTCGCTGGTTGCGGTGTCCATCATCAGCGGATCGTTCACCTGCGCGTAAATCGTGGAGACGCTGTAGCCTTCTCCGGCGATGCGCGCATTGGCAAGGCGCGTTTGCGCGGTCGTGATCGGCACAAGGATTTCATCATTCGGGTCTTGCATCGTCGCGGTGCGTTCTTCCATCACGCCGACGACGATAAACGCCCGGTTGTTGATCAAGAGTGTGCGCCCGGTCGGGTCAAACGAGGCATCCCCGAACAGGTCTTCAACGACGGTTGTGCCCAACAGCGCGATCTGCGTCTGCGAGTCGATATCCTGCTGCGTGAAGATGCTTCCGGTCTGCGGCAGCCAATCGTACACGGCGAAATAATTCGCGGTCACGCCGCGCACAGTCACGCTGGTGGTGCTGTAGCCATCGACCACGCGCCCTTGAACGGTGTAATCCGCCGCCACTTGATCGACATCGGGGGCGATTGTCTCCGTCGCCAGCGCTTCGACATCGATCACCGTCAGCGGATTCGTCACCGTTGCGAAGAAGAACCCGCGCACGGGCGAACTCCCACGCACGGTCAGAATATCCGCGCCCATGCCCTCAAACTGCGAGGCGACATAATCCTGCACGCCGCGCCCCAAGCTCATCAGGCTGACGACCGCTCCCACGCCGATGATGATTCCGAGCATGGTCAGTAGGGCGCGGGTGCGGTTGAGCAGCAGGCTCGTCACGGCGATGCGAAAACTTTCAAGGATGCGCATGATTTACCCCTCCGCTGCGTCGCTGTAATACGCATCCTGCAAGATCGCTTGCAGTTCATGCGCTTCGGACGGACGCTGATCAACGCCAGCCACCAGCGGTCGCGCGACCGCTTGATCCGCCACGATCTGCCCATCGCGGATCATGACCACGCGCTTGGTATGGCGCGCAATCCAAGGGTCATGCGTGACGAAGATCGTGGTAATCCCATCCTGCTCGTTGAGCCGCTGGAAAATCTGCATCACTTCCGTACCGCTGCGCGAGTCCAAGTTGCCCGTCGGCTCGTCGGCAAGGATGATCGCGGGTTTGGTCACGAGCGCACGTGCAATCGCTACGCGCTGCTGCTGACCGCCGGATAACTCGCTCGGCAGGTGATTCAAGCGATCTTGCAATCCCACCGATGTGAGCGCGGTTTTCGCGCGGCTGCGGCGATCCCGTGCATTGGCGTAGATCAGCGGGAGTTCAACCTGCCGTAATGCCGTCGTGCGCTTGAGCAGGTTGAAATTCTGAAAGACAAACCCGATCTTGCGGTTGCGTATCTGCGCCAGCGCGTGCGGGCTGAGGCGGGAAATATCTTTTCCATCCAAGAAGTATTCGCCGCTTGTCGGCTGGTCGAGCGCGCCAAGGATATTCATCAGCGTACTTTTACCTGACCCCGACGGACCCATGATCGAGACGAATTCGCCGCGCTGAATATCAAGGTTGATCCCTTTCAGGACGTGCAGCGTTTCTTCGCCCATCTGATAATCCTTGGTGATCCCGCGTATCGAGATCACCGCCTGTTCGTCTGCGTCCCCGCGCGATGCGCCGTTGAGGGAGGGCTTGCGGTTAAAAGTCATCATCCACCCCCCGGAGGAGCACCGCCACCGCCGCCGCTGGGTGGTTGGAAACCAGCCGGAGGTTCACCGCCGCCAGCCATGCCGCCACCGCCGAGCAGTCCGCCGAGGGCGTTACCTTCGCCCGTCGTTGAGGCTTCGACTTCACGCGCGATAATCACGATCGTTTGCCCCGCTTCCAAACCGCTCACGATCTGGCTTTCATTGGTGCTGCGCTCGCCGATGGTGACGGGAACGGCGGTATACACGCCCGGAGCAGTTTCCACTGTGACGACACTGCCGCCCGTCGTGCTGTCCGACGAGATAAAGCGGTTCGGGACGAGCAGGACGTTATCAAGCCGCTGAAGAATCACAGTTGCGGTTGCGCTCATGCCGGGGCGGAGCAGCGTATCCGCCGCGTCAAGCGTGACCTGTGCCGTATAGGTGACAAGCTGACTGCTCAACGTGGCAACCGTATCAATGTGCGTGATCGTGCCGGTGATCGCTGCGTCGGGGAAGGTTTGCACTTCGATGGTGACGGCTTGACCTTCGCTCACGTTGACGACGTCTGCCTCCGCGATGCTGAGATCAATCGTGTAGCGCGTCGGATCGAGCAGGGTCATCGCGCCTGCTGCCGACGGCATCACGCCGACGATCAAGTTCTGTTCGACGATGATCCCATCAAACGGAGCGGTCAACACGTAGCTGTCGAGCAGTTCCCGCTTCGCATCGAGATTCATCTGCGCTTGTTCGACTTGTATTTCCGCTTGGCGAATTTCGGCATCGGATGCACCCGCCATCAGGCTGTCTAGCGCTGCCTGCGCGTTGAGAATCGAGGCATGTGCCGACGATGATCCCGACGATGTATCGCCTTCGAGCGTGTCTTGATACGAGAGTTCGGCAAGGTAAACGCTGTCCTCTGCGTTTTCCACCGATTGATCGAACTGCTGCTGCTCAACCCATGTTGTTTCGCCGGAACGCGCGAAATCCTGCTCCACGCGCTGATCACGGCTGATTTGCGCCTGCCACAGCGAATTGCGGGCGATTTCGACCTGAAGCCGCGCGATCTCCGCTTCGATTTCGGGGTCTAACCCGCTCGACGACGAGGCGTAAGCCTGTGCCTGAGCAAGTGCGAGATTCGCTTCGGCAAGGCTGATCTCTAGATCAGTTGGCGGCGCAAGCAGCGAGTCGAGCGAGAGCTGCGCCTGCTGAAGTTGAAGTTCGGCAACACGGATTTGCGCTTCGGCATCGCTTGTATCGAGCCGTGCCAGCACATCCCCGGCGCGCACTTGATCGCCCACCTGCACCAGAATTTCGGTCACGGGCGCGGATGCGCTGAATGTGAGCGTTTCGTTTGCCATCGGGGTGAGCGATCCCGCCGCATCAAGCGTGAGCGTGAGCGTTCCGGTTTCGACGGTGCGGCTTTCGCTGATCGTGATCGCTTCGCCGCTGGTTGTGCTGGTATCGGCGCTGGTGTCTTGCGACTGCACCACCGCGCCCGCGCCGATCACGATGGCGGCGAGCGCCACCACGCCGAGCAGGATGAGGCGCTTATAGTTCGTTGTTTGTGTCATCAGGTTTGGTTCTCCCGGCTAACTTTCGGAAAGCGTGATCGTCGCTTCGCCCGTCATGCCCGGTCGAATGCGGAGATCAGCGGTTTGGAGCGCGAAACGGGCGGTGTACTGCGTGATCCCGTCGCTTTGTGTGCCGATCCACGCGATCTGCTCGATGGTCGCCGTAAATGTCTCATCAGGGAGCGCGTCGAGGATGATGTCGGCGGTCATGCCTTCGCTGACCTGATCGAGATCGAGTTCATGGATCGAGGCGGTCAAGTACAACTGCGCCAGATCGGTCATCGTGATCGCGGCAGTGCCGGACGATGCCGCGCTGCCCGCTTCGATATTCACAGCGGTGATTACGCCCGCGATCGGGGAGATGATCTCAAGGCGGCGGAGGGTTTCTTCGGCGCTGGCGAGGTTCGACTCGGCTATGGCGACGGATAGCTCGGCGCTGCTCACCTGAGCGGCGTCCGAACCCGCCATTAGTTGATCGTATTGAAGCTGTGCGATCTGAATGCGGATACTCGCCGCCCACAAGCTCGAATTATCGGTGGACTGCGCGGCTTCAAGGTTCAAGCGCGCGATCTCCACATTGAACGACGCTTGACCTACCGCCGCGTCTTGGAGCGCAGTCGCGGCAGCGTCGGCGTTCATGTTGGCGCGCACCTGCACCGCGAGATCATACGCTTCGACGGCTTGCTCATACCGAAGTTGAAGCTGAATAAGTTCGCTTTCGTTGTCAGACCCTGCCGCGCTTGAATACGCCTCTTGCGCGCTGGCGATGCTTAACTGCGCCTGTTCGATTTCCGTCTCGGTCGGCGGTTCTAACAGGTTTTGCAAATTAATCTGCGCGCTTTCGAGGCTCAACTGTGCTTGACGGAGCGCAACTTCCGCGTCGGTGGTGTCCAAACGCGCCAGCACCGTCCCCGCTTCGACATAATCCCCTGCCTGCACATAAACTTCGCTCACCGTGCCGGATGTCCGAAACGACAGATCGGCGCTGCGGGCGGCTTCAACCGACCCTAACACAGCAATAGATGAAACGATTTCTGTCTCTGCTTCTGCCGCCGCTCCAGCAGCAGGAAAACCGCGCGCCGCCATCGCCGCTTGCATTTCAGCGGTAACTTCGAGCGTTTGCCCATTCGGCAGGGTGATCGTCGTCGTTTCCCCGCCCGCTGCGCTCTGCTGTGCGGCGGAATACGCGCCGATCCCCGCCGGGAGCGCGATGGTCAAGAGCACTAACAGGAATAAGGCGCGTGAAACACGCATGAATACCTCCAACCGATTGCTTATCAAACTTGCTTGATTGTCGAAAGGAATTTTGGGACTGTCGTGGGGGGATTTTGGGGAAACTGTAAACTTTTCCGTCTAAACAGGAATTGAACAACTCCGCGTCACAATCGCGCCGTAGAATGACGATTGAACGACCGAATCAAAGAACGACTATGACAACTCAAAACATCCTACTCATTGAAGACAACCGCGAAACCGTGCGCGCCCTCCGCGTCTTTTTGGAGAATGCCGGATTTCGCGTGTTCAGCGCGTATGACGGCAAAACCGGGCTGCAAATCCTCCGCAGTGAACAGCCAGACCTCCTGATCCTTGATCTGATGCTGCCCGACCAGAACGGACTCGACATCACCCGCACGGTACGCGCCGATCACACGCTTAAAGCGATGCCGATCATCATGCTCACGGCGCGGGTGGATGACACCGATAAGATCGTCGGTTTAGAAGTTGGCGCAGATGACTACATCACCAAGCCGTACAACCCGCGTGAAGTCGTGGCGCGTGTGCGCTCAGTGCTGCGCCGCGCACAAGGCGAATTGGAGACGGAAGTCGAGCGCGTCCTGAGCTACGGCGATCTGCGGCTTGATCCGTCTAGGCGCGAACTCACACTGCGCGAGCGCGTGATCGACCTGACGCGCATTGAATTTGAATTGATTCACGCGCTGATGCGCAGCCCGGAACACATCTTCACGCGCAGCGAATTGATCGAATCGGCGCTGAATTACCAGTATGACGGGATGGAACGGTCGCTCGATACGCATATCAAGAATCTGCGCCGCAAGCTCTCGGATGATCCGCGTGACCCGGAATACATCCAGACGATTTACGGCGTCGGATACCGGCTGAGGAATCGGTAGATCATGCGTCAATTATGGGTACGCTTAAGCCTCGCGTTTGGCGCGGTCGTATTCATTTCGTTCGCGCTCGTCGCGCTGTTGAGCGTGGCGATCATCCGCGTGAATGCAGAAGACTCGTTCGCGGATGAACGCGTGCGCATTCTCGGCGGCTTGAGCGAACGTCTAGCCGAGTTCTACACGGTCAATTCGACATGGGACGGAATCACGTCCTTCTTTGAAGGCGCGGAAGCAGCATTTCCGTCGCGCATGTTTCCGGCTGGCGTGATGCTGCTCGATGCCAGCGCGAGTACGGTGTACGGTTCACTGCCGGATGATTTCGAGGTCAGCGCAACCCTTCCGATCCTCATCGGGGAAGTTCCGGTGGGAACGCTGGTGCTGGCAGAGCCGCCCGCACCGCGTTTTCAACCAATGGACGGCGGATTCTGGATCTTCCGCGATCTGGTGCGGCTGGATGATCTGCTCGTCCTGCTGACGTTCGTCGGCGGGATCATGAGCGTGTTGTTCGGCATCTTGATCAGCCGGTGGATGACGACGCCGCTGCACGAGGTCGCGCAAGCCGCGCACGACATCGGCGCGGGACAGTTGGATCGGCATGTGCAAGCAATGGGAACGACCGAAGTCAAGATGCTGGCAGAGGCGTTTAACCGCATGGTCGATGAGCTGCACAAAGCGGAACTGCTGCGGCGGAATCTGGTCGCAGACGTGGCGCATGAACTGCGCACGCCGATCACCGCGCTGCAAGCGAACTTGTACGCCATCCTCGATGACGCTTACCCGCTGACCAAGACCGAGATCGCCGGACTTTACGAACAAACCCGCACCCTCAGCCGCCTCGTCACCGATCTGCATGAGATCGCACAAGCGGAGGCGCGTCAGCTTCCGATGCGGTGCTTGCCCGCTGATCTCGGTCAGTTGGTCGAGGAGATTGCATCGCCGTTCAGCGTGGTGGCGGAAAGCCGCGAGATCACGTTTGAGGTGTCGATTCAACCGGGGCTGCCGCGCGCGGCGATTGATAAACAGCGCGTGGCACAGGTGATCAACAACCTGTTGAGCAACGCGCTCCGCCATACGCCCGACGGTGGAAAAATCTGCGTCGTGGTCGAAAAAGCGGGCGATGCGGTTCAGGTGGTGGTCAGCGATACGGGCGAAGGTATTGCGCCGGAACATCTGCCACACATCTTCGACCGCTTCTACCGCGTTGATTCTGGGCGCAGTCGTGACGCGGGCGGGACGGGGTTAGGCTTGGCGATTGTCAAGGCAATCGTGAGCGCGCATGGCGGAACCGCGCACGCCGCCAGCGAAGCAGGCAAGGGAACGCAGATGGTAATCACGTTCCCCCTGAATACCCTCGCGCCAGCACCGGGAGCGCGGTTATGATCGGTTCAGCGGAGTTTTAGCGAGAACCAGTCATGATGAGACAGATTCAAACGGTGACCGGCGCTTTTCCGGTCGATTCGGTGCGGCTGGCGGATGCTCACGCCCATGTATGGATTCAAGCGCCGGGCGGGGTTGCCCCCGAAGCGCGCATCGACCTGAACGATTTCGGGCGCATCCGTCAGGAAGTGGCGCAGTTTGCGGACGCGGGCGGTACGCTGCTCGTCGATTGTCAGCCGGGCGGCGCAGGGCGCGATACGCGCATGCTCCGCCGCTTGTCGGAAGATACGGGCGTTCGGATCACAGCGGTGACAGGGGTACATGTCCGCAAATATTACCCGGCGGCAAGTTGGCAGTGGCGCGCAAGCGGAGACGAAGCGGCGCAGTATTTCATTGATGAACTGACACACGGCACACGCGAGTCGCTGGATGGGCATGCCAACCCGATCCACGCGGCGGTGATCAAGATCGGGTATGAAGGCATAATCGAAGGGCAGACGCAAACGCTCATGGAGGCGGCAGCGGTCGCGGCGCGTCAAACCGGGGCGGCGATCCTGTTTCATACCGAACAGGGGCGCAATGCCGAAGCGCTGATCCCGTTCTTCGAGCGGCACAGCATCGCGCCGAATCGCTTGTATATGTGCCATGTTGATAAGCGCCCCGATATTGGACTGCACCGCGAATTGGCGCAGGCGGGGGTGCTGCTCGGTTATGACACGTTTGGGCGACCGAAATATGACCCGGAAAACGGCGTGTGGAAGCTGATTCCGGCGATGGCGGAGGCGGGACTTACGCACGCGATCGCGGTCGGGCAGGATTTCGCGTTCCCGTCGATGTGGCGCTCATATGATGGCGCGCCGGGGCTGACCTTCTTGCAAACGGGCATCATGCCGCGTTTGCGCGCAGTCGGGCTGGACGACGACGCGATCCAGCGGATGACGGCGCGCAATATCGCGGAGCGGTTAGCGCGCATGCCGAGCTAACGGGCTGTTATTCCGCGCGGCGACAATCTCCGCCATGATCGCTAGTGCGGTTTCCGGCGGGGTGCGTCCCCCAAGATCAAGCCCAACCGGACCGTGCAGTTTGTTTAAGTCGGCTTCGCTCATGCCCCCCGCAAGCAAACGCTCACGGCGCTGACTCTGCGTGGACTTGCTGCCGATTGCACCGACAAAAAATGCCGTACTGGGGAGTGCGATTTGCAGTGCCGGATCATCGAGTTTGGGGTCATGCGACAAGACCACGACGGCGGTACGCGGTGACAGCGCGATCTCACTGAGTCCCTGTGTGGGAAACGCATGGATCAAGCGGTCGATATTCGGGAAGCGTTCTTCGCTGGCGAATGCGCCGCGCGGGTCGATCAACGTGACGCGGTAATTCAGAACTTTTGCCAATTCCGCCAGCGCGACGGCGACATGCACCCCGCCAACGATCACCAATTCAAATGTGGGAGCGATCACATCGAAAAAGACTTCGATCAGCGGCTCGTCGGAAACGGTGATGCGGTTTGGCTGAGCGTTAATCGCGGCTTCACGCGCGGCGGCGATCACCCGTGTGTCAAGCTCACTTCCGAGCGTTCCGGTGATGCTGCCATCATGCGCGAAAATCATGCTGCGCCCAAGCAGATCGGCTGAACCTTGTATCACGGTGGCGATCACGGTCACGCCTTCGGCATCAATCGCCGCGCGCATGTGATCCAGATGGGCGGGATCAAAGCGGGAGACGAACACCTCAAGCGAGCCGCCGCACGCCAGCCCGATCTCCCATGCTTCATCGTGAGTGACGCCAAAATGCAGCAGTTCCGGTTTTCCGGTTTTGATGATGTGAAAAGCGGTATCGATCACGGCGGTTTCGACACAGCCACCGCTCACCGATCCGCATACCTGCTGGCTGGCGCTGACCGCCATTTTTGATCCGGCTTGGCGCGGCGCTGATCCCCATGTCTGGATCACGGTGGCGGTAGCGATCATCTCGTGTTCGAGTGACCAGCGCTCGACGCTGGCGAAAATGTCTCTCATTGTGGATGTTCCTATGGGGTATCGTGATTCGTAAGCTGTGTACGGCAGTCCGCCAGCCAAGCGAGCACCGAACTTAATTGATGCACACGGAGTTCCAGCCCCATCCGGTTAAACACTTGATCCGGCGGCAGTTCGGCTAAAATCGCCTGCATGCGCGTGAGCGCGGCGCGGGTATCGGTGATCTGCGCGTCGATCAACTGCCCGATGTTTTCCGGCTCTGCTGCGTGGATGAAGAACAGCCGTGTCAAAAATTCAACGCGGATCGCATGGGCGCTCGGCTCGGTGGATTTGTGCAGCCATGCGTCAAAATGCCGCCGCCCGCTGATCGTCAAGCAGAAGCGCCGCCGCGCCGGAGCTTTCTCCTGTTCTTCCAACGCCCCCGTGATCAAGCCGCGTTGTTCAAGGCGGTTGAGGATGTTGTACGTCTGGCTGAGACTGATGCACCAGATTTGCCCCAACTGCTGCATGATGCGCTCATGCAGATCATAGCCGTGCGCGGGCTGCTGGCGGATCATCCCCAATAGGACATATTCGGGCGATACACTGCTCGCTTGAGGTTTTTTAGCCAAGGATGACCCCCAAATCCATGATCACACGCTTCGCCATCGTCAGCTTAATATCGTCCACCGGCTTGATCTCGACTTTGACATCGTCGGGCAGCGTCAGCCGCGCGCGGATTGCTTCGAGTGCAGTGGGAATATCCCCCACAACCTGAACACCTATCGTGAGTCCATAGCGCGTGACTCCGCCCGCGACTGCAATAGCATTGACGACGTTTTCGACACTGAACAACATCCGATCCAGTTCCGCGATCGTGATATGCCCATCCCCCAACGGAATCCGCCCGTTCAGCCGCCGCGCCACGCGCTCTAACGTTTTGAGCGATGTTCCGCACGGGCACGCCCCCGGCAGGAAGCGACCGTAGTCGCCCGTGCGGTAGCGGATCAAGGGCATGCCGCGCCGCGTGAGCGTCGTGAACACGATTTCGCCGTATTCGCCATCGGGGAGCCGTAATTCTGTCTGCGGATCGATGATTTCAAACAGCAAATCAGCTTCGCGTAAGTGATACCCGCGCCGCGCTTCGCATTCTACGCCGCCGCCGAGTCCCATTTCGGTCATGCCGTAATGATCGTATGCCTCACACCCCCATGTGCGCGTCACGGTTTCGCGGATCGGGTCAGGGACGTGATCGGTCGCAAACAAGACGCTTTTTAGCTCAAAAGCGGGCTGCGTGCGCGCCAGCACGAGCAGATGCACCGGAACACCGACCAAGACATTGATCGACTCGCGCCGGATCACGTCCGCGACCGCCGCCGGATCATCGACCGCGCCGTATTTGAACGGAATCGCGCCGAGCCGCTCCAATGCCGTCGCCAGCAGATCGCCGACGCTGCCGGGGGTTTGACCGGGCAGGAGGATCAGGACGCGGTCGCCGGGGTCAGTGAACGTGGACATGCCGACATGAAAGAAATCAATCGTAAGTTCTTGATCCTCCCGCGTGAAGTACAGCCGCTTCGGGCTGCCTGTCGTTCCTGTGGTATCGAGCGTGACTACGCGGTGAATGTCGTCTTGCGAGACGCACACCAACTGAAGCGGTTCGCGGCGAATATCGTTCGCGGTCGTGAATCGCAGCCATTTCAGATCGCCTAATCCTGTGATTGGCGGCGCGTCCGCCAAGCGCCCTCGGTAAAACTTACTGCGCACCCGCGCCCATTCGACCGTTTCGCGGAGCTTCTGAGTTTGATAAGCGGCGAGATCGGTGTGATTCGTTTTGGCGGCGATCCATGCGTCAAGCGGCGTGCGTTTCATGAGAGCGTTCCGGCTGAATTCGGCTGCGGACGGTGCAGCGACTCGCCGCGCTGGTTGGTCAGGTTGTAGGCGCAAAACGGGATCAACCGCCCGTCCGGGCTGACGGTGTGAATGCAGCAGTCGCGCAGCCGTTCAAGATCGAGCGTCCACGCATCTTGGAACGCCATGCCGGAAATACAAAACGTATGCGTTTTGGTGCGTTCGAGAAAAACATCCCATTCGCCAAACGGGTTTGCGCCAATGCTGCCGAGCGAAATTGTGTTTCCAGTGGTGGCTGACCAATGCTGCGCGACAAATTGGCGGGTTTTCTCCGCGCCTTCTGCTGCCGAAGTAAGCGCAGCAGGCGTGCAGCAGCTCGTTTGCTGCTTGATCCACGAACGCAGTGAACCATCGGGCATGACGACGAAATTCCCGTGCAGCGAACACAGCGCATTCTCACAGCCGGACGTGGTGAAGTTTTCGACCGTGATCATCCCTCCCGTTTGATCTTCGATAGCGCGCATCACGTCGGGAATTGTGAACCGATCCGCATCAGCGGGGGCTTGCGGGTAGCGCCCAAAATAACTCACGGGCTGAAAATGTACGCCCTTCACCGTCGGGAAATGATCGAGTGCGAACCGGATGATCGCGCCGAGGTTATGCGTGTTCACGCCGGGGATGAGCACCGGCACGAGGATCACGCCGATTTCGTTTTCAGCGCATGCGGCAATCGCGGCGCGTTTGCGCTCAAGCTGGCGTACACCGCGAATCGTTTTGAGGATGTCGTCGTGTGTGCCGTCAAACTGCAAGAACACCGAGGCTAACCCGGCATCCTTCAAGCGCTTGACATATGCCGGATCACGAGCGAAGCGCATCCCGTTCGTGTTCACCTGTATGAACTCAAACCCGAACGCACGTCCCATCGCCACGATCTCCGGCAGGTCATCGCGCGTCGTCGGCTCACCGCCGGAAAGCTGAATATTCGCCTTTGTTCCAGTGTCGAGCAGACGCTTGTACCAGCCTTCGATAGTGTGCAAGTCCGGGTCAGGAGTAGAAAACTCGCCCGCGCTGGCGAAACAAAAATGACAGCGCAGATCACAGCGTTGGGTGACTTCCAAAAGCGCCGTGCAAGTTTGCTGGCGGTGCTCGGCGCACAAGCCGCAGTCATACGGGCAACCGCGATCCACTTGGGTGAACGGGTTTGCCGGGTGCGCGGGGGTTTTCGGGCGCTGCCAATCGGTAAAAGCGGGATCATCGCCACGCCACAGGATCGCCCGAAATTCGCCGTGATCGGGGCACGTTTTGACCATATAAATATCGTCCCCGATTCGGATGCGCTGCGCATCGATCCGCGCCAGACAAACCGGGCACACGCTTTCGGTGGTGGAAATCACGTCAATCGTCATCGCTGCCCGCCAGATCAAACCCATTTTCGATTAGGAGGTCTTTCACTTTTTGGAATGTCCCCGCGACCATGACCGGGCAGCGTGTCACAGTGTGATTCGGGTTTCCCGCGAGGATTTCATCACAGCGGATACCGCCGTACTCTTGACCGTAACCCGCTTTGAACCACTTCACCAAGTCTTCGATCATGAAGTTCAGGCGCAGATTCTCCTGCTCCTCCGGCTGACCTTTCCCAGCGTACAAGCCGAGCAAACACGCGCCGCCTGTGAGCGCGCCGCAGGTTTCGCCTGTGAAGCCTAAGCCGCCCGCCAAGCCCTGCATCGCCCTGACGAGATCAGGGTTTTCGCTGCCGAGCAGTTCTAAGCCCAACGTGACCAGAATTTGACTGCAAAAAAAGCCCTGTGCTTTGAGTTCGCGCATGCGTTCAAGAACATACTCGTCCATGAAGATTTACCCCTAACTTTTTTGGGCGATCACCAAGCAGTAGCCCGGTTTTGACCGCACCGCCGCGCCGTCGTGATTCACCGCGCACGTCCAAAATTGATCAAGCGAACCATGTTCCCAGATCAAGCGGGCGGCGAAGACTTTTAGCGCGTCGGTGTGATCCTCCCACACCCTAATCGTAAACCCGTGCGCTTGCAGCCGCGCCGCAAGCTCCGCGCGCGTGACCGCCCCGACGATGCACGAGCGGATCGGCAGATCACGCAGTGCTTCGATCCCATCAGGATCACGGGCGACCATATCGGTGATGATCAACACTCCGTTTTCGCGCAGTACGCGCGCGGCTTCGCTCAGGGCGCGATCCGCTTCCATGAGCGAGAGCGTACATTCCATCAACACCGCATCAAACGTGTGATCGGCAAACGGGAGCGCTTCACCCGCCGCTTGCAGGATCGGCAGTGATGAACAGCGCTGTTTCCCCGCTTGAACGTGCATCCGTGATGGATCAACGCCGACGGCGCGTAAGCTGTGCCGCGTGATCAGATGTGCGACGGATGCGCCTTGTCCGCACCCGACATCGATCACGCGTGACCCTGCCGCCAGCGCGCACAAACCGAGGGCGTGGTCGGTCAGCGCCAGCCCGCCGGGTCGGATCGTCTCCCCGCTGACTTGCAGAAGCGGCGCTTGCTCATACAGGCGGATCGGGTCGTGCGTCATGAGGTAAAGTATTCCTTAAATACCCGCTGAAAAGCTCCTCACCCCCAGCCCCCTCTCCAACCTTTGGTTAGAGAGGGGGTTGGGGGTGAGGAAAAAGTGTCATGCGGTTAGCGCTCACTTATCCTCTAGCTGCTTCTCGACATCGACCATCTTGCCGAGCGCCAAATCTTCCGGGACGAATATCAGCCCGCATTTTGGGCATTTCCACAGCTTGACCGGAAAGGCATTGCCCATATAACCAACATCAACCTGCCCAACTTCCAACGGCAGATCACAGTTGCCGCACATCCAAGGGGAGGTGCTCGGAATCTCAACATCGGTCACGATTCGCCGCTCCCCGGTACTTCCATGCGATGACTGTATGCATTAAAGATCACAAAGCCGTCATCCTGCGGCTGATATTCCACCCAGTACGTGACCGTCGTCGGCTTGAAGTACGCCAAGAACCGCCCGGACATCGGATTACGCAGTCGGCGCTTGGTGCGTTCGGCGTATTCGATCACGCGCTGGATGTCCTCCGTCAAGATCAGGCGTTTTTCGAGGACTGCGCGCACCTCGTCGGATACGATCAAGCGGATCGACTCGTGTGCTTGTGTACCGTCCATCGTTTCTCCCCAAATTGACGCTAAAAGCTTTCGTTTCAGCCGCGCGCGGTTTTCATGCCGCTGTGACCAGCCGGGGCTGTTCCGCGCGGCTCGATCTTCGGTTGGTTCGCCGTAGATCAGATCGAGGATGTGCAGGGCGCGCTTCCCTTGCTTGGCGAAGAAGTCGCGGCACATCGCGCAGTAGGTTAGATAATCCGCCGGATGCTCGTCGATGCGGCGACGCACCGTTTTTTCAGCAACTTGCGGATTTGCCAGCCACATGTGACCGCCGTAAGAACAACACACGGTTTTTTCGCGGCTCGAAGGCAGTTCTTCGAGGGTGCAGCCCAACTGCTCCGCGAGACGGCGCACGCTGTCCTGTACGGGGCGCTCATGCCGCGCCGAGCAGGGATCGTGGATGGTGACGGTGCGCGCGGCGGGCTGCGCGTATTCCGGGAGTCCGTGCTGCTCGTAAATCTCCCACAGCGAGACGATCTTTACCTCCGGCATTGCGGTCTTGAAGATTTGGTAACAGCTTGAGCACGGCAGGATCACGGTGGGATCGCCCATCGCGTGCAAATCTTCCTGCCAGCGCTGGATCGTCTGGTTAAACAGCGCTTCTTCCCCCGCCCAATGCGCGGGTGCGCCGCAGCATCCGAGCATCAGCCCGACATTCGAGCCTTCCAGCCGGGCATTCAGGTAGTCATACGCCGATTCGACATGCTGCGGCGATGAGGCGCATAGCTGGCAGCCGGGGAAAAAGACATAATCGCTGGTCGCCGCGCCGGGGCGATTGCGGCTGAACGCAAACTGATCGCTGTTACTAAACGCCATATCGCGGAGCGCAAAATCAAACGCCGAAGCGGGCATTCGCTTTTGTTTGACCATCTCGCGCCGTGCCGCCAAGTTGATCTCGCCCATATCGAGGTCTTCCGGGCAGATTTCGCCGCATAAGCCGCACAGACTGCACGAGTTGATAAATGTGTTCGCGTAACGTGTGCCTTTGACAATCGACAGGTTGTTGTAAATCTCGCGGACGTAGCGGCGTGGATAGCGCTCATAGTGCTTGAGATACTCGCACGCCTTGACGCACTCCATACACTCGCATTGCAGGCAGCGTTTCGCCTCCTGCATCGCTTCGTCTTGATCATAACGCCAGCCGTCGCGCTCTGTGACCACCGGCAGCGGCGCGATTCTCTCAAGGTTGGTGTACAGGCAGGATTTGTACGCGCCTTCGTTGTCGCGGGATGCCGTCAGCGAGACGTGCTGCAAATGGCGGTCAATCGAGATCGACGCGCGCCGCCCTTCGGAGATCGATGTGATCGAGGAGTGCATTTCTTTCCCCCATCGCATCCCACCCCCAGCGAAGATGCCCGGCGCGCTGGTTTCAAACGTTACCGGATCAACCTTGATGAATCCGTGTTCGCCGCGTTCGAGGTCAAACGATTCTTCAAGCTGCGCGCCGACCGCCAGATACACGGCTTCGTTTTCGCGCCGCAGTTCGTGAATATCGCTGACCGTACTGTTCAGGCGGATGTCGATCCCCAGCGTGGTCATGACCTCAAGATCGCGCTCAATCACCCACGCGGGCAAAAAATCTTTGTCGATCTGCCACAGGCTGCCGCCCAACGCGCTGCCCGCTTCGTAAATCGTGACCGCATAACCTTTGCGTGCGAGTTCGTATGCTGCTGTGATCCCGCTGATACCGCCGCCGATCACCGCAACATGCCCTCTACGCTTCGGGATCGAACGAGATTTTTCACTCGATTCGCTGCCAAACTCAACACAGGCGCGCTCAAGTTCACGGATGGCGATCGCGTCCCCGACGTCGGCGCGTAGGCAAACATCATGGCAGGGTTGATCGCATAAGCGGCTGATGATGCGCGGAAAAGGAACGGACTTGCGGTAAATCTTCAGCGCCGCCGTAAAATCGCCGCGTTCGACTTCGCGCAGCATCGCTTTCACATCCACATGAACCGGGCAAGCAGCGGTACAGGTGGGCGGGCATTCTTGAATACATTGGGCTTCGAGATCGCGTAATTCTTTTTGATCCATGATGCCTCGTGCCTGCCTACTCATCGAGTGGCTAAGCGCTTCTCTGCAAATGGGCAAACGGCACTTCGACTCACTCAAAGTGCCGTGCCAATTCCTCAGTCCCTACGCACCGATTTGCCCTCACCTCCGTCCCCCTCTCCGCTGGCAGAGAGGGGCGGGACGCAAAGCGTCCGGGGTGAGGGCGAGAGGTGCAGAGTCGGATAACCCTCCTACATCGGTTCGGGTTCGAGTTCCTTCAAGCCGTCCAGCACTTTCTCCGGGCGGGCGGGCAGATGACGAATGCGGACACCCGTCGCCTGCTTGATCGCGTTGACGATGGCGACATGCGGTGAGGTCAGCGGTAGTTCACCGACGCCTGCCGCGCCGAACGGACCATCGAGACGCGGGTTCTCGAAGTAGTGAATATCGAATTTATCGGGGATGTCGCGGGCATACGGAATACCTGCGCCGCGCATCGTGCTGTGTTTCTCGATGTCCTCGAAGTCCTCCGAGAGCGCCAAGCCGATGCCTTGAGCGACGCCGCCGTAAATCTGACCATCGACCACCAAGCGGTTGTTGATCGCGCCGATGTCCGCCATCACGGTCATGCCTTCGACAGTCGTCTTACCCGTCTTGGTGTTCACATTGACTTCCGCCATGAACACACCGTACATATAGACGGCGAACGGCTTGCCCTGCCCGTTTTCATCGCAGTTGGTGTTCGCGGCGGCTGCCCACTTGCCCGTGTAGGCGAGCGGCAGACCTGCGGCGGTCATCTGCTCAAATGTGCGGAACGTGCCATCCGGTTTACGCATCGCTTCGATCAACTGCTCGCAGCCATTCTTGATCGCGTTGCCGATCACGACCTGACTGCGGCTGCCGCCCGATGGTCCGCCGTTCGGGGCGGTGCCGGTGTCGTTCAGCGTCAGCTTGATCTGATTCGGGCGGAAGCCGAGCGGCTCAAGCGCTTTATGCGCCGTGCCGAGCACGCCCATATCCGCGCCCTGCCCGTGATCCTGCCACGTCGCAAACACGGTGACGCCTTCTTGCGTCAGTTCAATGCGGGCTTCCGCGCCGTCTACGCCGTCCAAACCGCAGCCGTACACGCCAATCGAGACACCGACGCCCTTCTTATTCTCCGGCGTTGATTCGCGTTTCGCTTTTTCGAGCGCTTCTTTGTACAGCGGACGCATCGCATCGATCATATCCGGCAATGAGTAGACTTCGGGTTCTTGCCCTGTCGGGGTGGTTGAACCGGGGCGATAGACATTCAGATAGCGGAATTCGAGCGGATCCATGCCCATCTTTTCCGCGAGTTCATCGACAATACTCTCAGACGCGAGGAATGCCTGCGGTGAACCATACGCGCGGAACGGTGCGCCCCATACGTGATTGGTGGCAACCGTGCGACCCGTGCCGCGAATATTCGGGATGTTGTAGCCCGCGCCCATAAACTGAGCACCGCGCAGCGTGAGCAGGTCACCAAATTCTGAGTAGGGACCGTGATCGACTGACCAATCGGTTTCCATAGCGATGATCTTGCCGTCTTTGTCGGCAGCCATCTTGATATCGGCAAAAACGGGTGAGCGCTTGCCGGTGTACTGCATGTACTGCTGATAATCGTATTCGAGATAGACCGGGCGACCGGTCGCCATGCACGCCACACCGAGCAGCGCTTCCATCGTCGGGCAGAACTTATAGCCGAATGTACCGCCCGCCGGATTCTGAACGAGGCGCAGTTTCGACGGATCAATACCCAGTCCAGGCGCGATCATGTACAGGTGCAGGTACAGACCGATTGACTTGCTGTGAATCGTCAGGTTGCCGTTTTCATCGTAATAGGCGAAACCCATATCCGATTCGATGGTCAGGTGCGGCTGGCGCTGGAGATAGAAACTGCCCTCCGCGACATACGGTGCTGACTGCATGATCGGGGCGGTATCCGCGCCTTTGGCGATCTTCTGCTCGTAATACACATTCGGCGTGCCGGGGTGAATTTCGATTGCATCCGGTGCCATCGCATCAGGCGCGCTCATGTACGCGGGTAGAACTTCGAGTTCAACCTTGACCTTTTCGGCGGCGGCTTTCGCCTGCTCAACTGTGTTCGCGCAGACGATGGCGATAGCGTCACCGTACTGGAAAACCTTCGTATCGCACAGGATCGGACGATCCCACCCGTCACCCTTGTTGGTTGGGAAGGTGATCAAGCCGGTGATGCGATTCTTGCCTTGTACGTCTTTATGCGTGATGACCTTGACGACGCCGGGCATCTTTTCGGCTTCGGAGGTGTCAATCGAGAGGATATTCGCGTGGGAGACTTTCGCCTGAACCAGCGCAAGCTGGAGCGTGTTCGGCGGCATCTTGAGTCCCAAGTCCTGTCCATAATCCAGCGTGCCGGTGACTTTTTGCTCGGCAGTGGGACGCGGATACTTGCCGCCCCAAATCTTGCCATTGTCCGGCATCTTGAAGAACAGGTCTTCAAACGGTTTTTCGCCGCGCATCACGGCAGCCGCGTCCATCACCGCATCGACAATCGGCTTATAACCCGTGCAGCGGCAGGCGTTGTGATGCTGGGTGAACCATGAGCGGACTTCTTCGCGGGTGGGGGAGGGAGTCTTGTCCAGCAGCGCCTTTGCTGAAACGACAAACCCCGGCGTGCAGAAACCGCACTGCGCCGCGCCATGCGTCATGAAGGCAGTTTGAATTGGGTCAAGGTTGCCCGGCTGACCAATGCCTTCAATGGTGGTGATGCGTGCGCCATCCGGTACACGGCTGACTTTGGTGATGCACGACAGCGTCAGCTTGCCATTGACGATGACGGAACATGCGCCGCAGTGCCCGTCATTGCACGAGACTTTCGTGCCCGTCATCAAAAGCTGCTTACGGAGCAGATCGCCCAAAGTCATTTCAGGATCGACAATAACCGTTTTGTTGGTGCCGTTGAAATTAAAGGTACGTTTTTCCATCTAGTTCACGCTCCCAATCATGTAGACGCTGCGCGCGCGAACAGCATTTGTGGGAACTTCTATGCACAACGCTTCTGGAGCAGCGTCAGAATCAAGGCGCAATGCCTCAAGCAGTCAACCCGACCTCTAACGGGCGCAGTCAGATGTGGTTCGGCTGCGTGCCATTGCGACATCTTCACTGTATCACCAGCTAAGCGGCGTGGTCAGCCCATGTCATCATGTGTGGGTGATGACAATCATCAATTCACTGAGTGAGTAGGGGGACTTGCGTCATCGCGGTTTTCGCATGACGTACACAATCGCCATCCCCCACACGAGTGCGATCAATACGACGATGACGGCGAGTATCAGGAGCAGACGCAGCCCCGATTCTTGTTCTGCCGTCTGCGTTTGTCCGCTGACATCAACGGCGATCAAGGTCGGCACTTGGGCGATTTCGGTTGGAGGCGGAATCGGGGTGATCGTTTGCGTAGGAGAACGTGCAGCGGTGGCGGTTTCGCTCGGCGATGAGATCGGCGTATCGCTTGGCGGTGCGGTCGCGGTGGATGTTGGCGGCGTAAAAGTCGGTGTTTCGGTTGGTGGCGCGATGATCACAACAGCACCCACCTGTAAAATGTCGGCGGCGGTGAGGTTGTTCCATGCGCGGAGTTCTTCGACCGTGTGGTTGTAACGCGCGGCAATCGTCCACAGCGATTCGCCCACTTGGACGGTGTGCAAGCTCTGAACGGTCGGTGCGGGCGGGGGCTGCTGCCCTTCGCCTAATTGAATGATCAAGCGGTCGCCCGGACGCAATACCGGCGGATCACCGAGATGATTCAGCGTAATCAGCGCTTGAACGTCCACGCCGTAGCGCGCGGCGATTGCCCATGCGGTCTGCCCGACTTCGACCACATGAACGACTGCGCCGCTTGCGTCCGGCTCGGCACGCTGGATCAACGCGAACGGCATTACATACGCCGCTTCGGCGGCGGAATCGGACTCGCCTGATGATCCGCTTGAACCCTCGCCAACGGATGCCGGATCGTAGGGATTGATCTCGTGCGGCGGTTCGCCATTTTCGCTAAATATCAGACCGGGAGGCGGCGTGTACGCGATTGCGGGCGTGCCTCCGACGATAGGCGGCAGCGCGGTCGGCGGAGTCTGCCCTGCTGCCGTGCCGATCATCAGCACGAACAGCCGCTGTTGATCGTTGGCAGCGAAACCTGTACCGATATGCGTTGCCTGTGCCGCGCGCATCGTCACTCGATGACCGGGACTCAAATCCCAGAAGTAGACCATCTCGCCCGGCGTGCCTTCAGTGCTGCCGCCGACATTTTCACCAACCGTTCCGTTGAAGCCTGCCGCTACCGCTCTGCTTTGCGGATTTGATCCGCCTTCGCCAGTGTGCGAATATGTGTACGTGCGCGCCATCCATTCGACATGACGCTGCGCGGCGACCATCAAGGCGGGGTTGGTTGACAGGCGCGGTAATCCAAGCGATGCCCGGTACGTGTTCACCGCTTCAACCAGCATAGACGCTTCGGATGTCTGCGCGCTGACAGTGGTTCCGCGCAGATCAACCAACGATACCAAGACGATGATCACCATCACGCGCACTAAACCACGTGTGTACTGTAATGCCGCGCGGATCATCATATTCTCTCCTGCTTGATCAACCGTGCGCTGCGTGCTTTCGCTATTCAATTATCATCCACATTGCCAAATCGTTTGAAAACTACGCAGAACGCTGCGGTAAAATTAGCGCTGTATCGATGGGGCGCGAAGCTCCAGAAAGAGAGTCACCTATGTCACTGCGTTTCCATGAAATCTCCGAAGCGAATCACCGCATTATCAACCCATTCACCGAAGAAAAACTCATGCTGCTCGGTGAAGTCTGCCGCTTTCAGCCGCGCATGCGCCAGCTTGATCTCTGCTGCGGCAAAGCTGAGATGCTCGCGCAGTGGTCACGCCGCTGGGAAATCACCGGCGTGGGTGTCGATATCAGCAATGTATTCCTTGAAGCCGGGCGTACCCGCCTCCAAGAACTCGGCGTGGCGGATCGGATCACGCTCGTGCAAGGGGATGCAGCCGTTTACAGCGCCGAACCACACAGCTTCGACATCGTAAGCTGCATCGGCGCGACATGGATCGGCGGCGGGCTGGTCGGCACGCTGGAGATCATGAAGAAGCATGCCAAACCGGGCGCGCTGTTTCTTGTCGGTGAACCGTATTGGCGTTCGACAGCGCCGGAAGCGGCATACACGGCGATGGGGATCTCGAAAGACGAATTTACGTCGCTCGTCGGCACGCTTGACCGGATCGAATCCGCCGGGTTGTCACTGGTCGAAATGGTGCTGGCGAATGAGGATTCATGGGATCGCTACGCGGCAGAGCAGTGGATGGCGCTCGATAACTGGCTGCGCGACAACCCGGATGACCCCGACGCGCGTGAGATCGCCGCATGGTTGGTGCGGGAACGGCGTGCGCATCTCGAATACCAGCGCGATCTTCTCGGCTGGGGTGTGTTCGTGATGCGGGCGTAAAAACAAGGTTCAGGTTGACAACTCGATGGATATGCTTAGACTTCTGCAAGTTCATCGAAAAGTTGAGCATGGATAAATCACTGTGAAATCTTGGACTCTCCGCCTTCTACTCTTGATCGCGCTGCTCGTATTCTCGTCATCCGTGATCACGATCGCGCAGCAGAGCATCGAAGGGCGCGTGATCGCATGGAATCTGAATGTCCGCAGCGCACCGCTCGTTGAAGAGGGAAACGTGATCGGGCAGCTTCCGTCACAAACACCTGTGTTCATTGACGGGCGCACAGCGGCGAATGATTGGCTGTTCATCCGCACAGCAGACGGCAGCCTGACGGGATGGGCGGCGTCAGGGTACATCGCCTTCGACGCCAGCCTGTTGGAGTCCGTCCCTGTGACCGATGCGGCGGGCGCGGCGGCTGGCGGCGGCGAAGAATTCGTGATCGTGCTTCCGGAAGCCTCCGAATCGCTGATCATGGAAACGCCGATCTTCAGCAACTTCACGTCCAACACGGTTTACACGATTTTCGCACGCGGTCAGGCGTTGGGGAACAACCCGCGCACATTCATTAAAGTAGGCGACAGCGTAACCGCGACTCAGCCATTCTTGTACGGCTTTGGCGACGGTAATTACAACCTCGGACCGTACACCGATTTGCAGGCGACGATTGACTTCTACGCGGGTGAACCGATCCGCAGTGACGCAAATTCGTTCTTGCATACGAGCCTCGCGGCGGTCAACGGGTTTGTGTCCGGCGCGGTCTTTGATGGCACATGGTCGCCGGAGTACTGCGGACGACTGCCGCCGCTCGAATGCGAGTATGATATCGTGCGTCCCAGCGTGGCAATCGTGCTGTTCGGCGGTCAAGATGTGCGCTTGTTTGACGCAGCATTCTTCCAACAGAGCATGCGCCGGATCGCGGTCACGCTCAAGACGCTCGGCGTGATCCCTGTGTTCACGACGTTCCCAATGCACGCTAGCTATCGACCGGAGCAGACGATCCAGTACAACACAATCGTGATCAGCATCGCCAATGAGCAGGACATCCCGCTGATCAACCTGTACCGCGCGCTCCAAGACCTGCCGGACGGCGGCGCGAAACCGGATGACGTTGTACATCTGACACAGGGCGAAACGTATTTCAGCTTTAACGGCGAAGAAGCGCTGTACGGCGTCACACTGCGCAATCTCTTGACACTGCAAGCGCTCGATACCCTCCGCCGTGAGGTTATTCAGCGGTAAGCCGCTCCTCCCCGCCGATGGTGTGTGCCAATACATCGGCGGGGCATCGTCCCCATACATAGGTCAAAACCAATTGACAAAGTTTTCCCCTCATTTTCTATTGATTCTCATCCTCCTCGCTCTGATCGTGAGCGGCTGCAACCTGAGCACCGCGCCGACGGCAACGCCCACTCCCACAGCAACGGACATGCCTTCCGCGACGTTCACCGTGCCCCCAAGCCCGGCGATACCGCCGACGCGAGTCTCCACCATCGCACAACCGACCGCCCTGCCGACGGCGCTCCCAACGGCGACGGCGACATGGACGCCTGAGCCAACCGCAACGGCAACCATCACACCGACGCGATCCGGTCCTGATGCGGAAATTCTGGAAATTGGCGAAGGGCTGCGGCTGCGTGCCGAGCCGGGATTATCAGCGGATGTGCTGGCGACGCTCCCCGCCGGATTGGAACTGCGGTTCGTCGGGCGGACGAGTGACGGCGGCTGGTATCAAATTACTACGCCGAACAACGAGACGGGTTGGGTATGGGGGAATTATCTGCGCGTGCTTGTCGATCCCAATATCATCCCCATTACAGGCGAAACACTGGTCGATCCGACTGTTCCGGCGGCAAGCGGGATGAGCGTCGTCGGCAATGTGGGCAGTTCGGCGCGGGCGATTTTCGAGCGCGGTCAGGCGATGGGCAACCGCCGCGATGTGTTCTCGAAGGTGGGCGACAGCCTCACCGTAGCGACGTTTGTGCTGTACCCGATCGGGTGGGGGAGTTACAACCTCGGCGCGTACCAGCATCTTCAGCCCATCGTCAATTTCTTTTCGACCACGAACGCCCGCGAAGGGAACTCGTTTGCGAATGTCTCGTTTGCGGCGGATAACGGCTGGACAACCCGCGACATTCTCGATCCCGGTCGAGCGCGCGGGGGATGCAATGCGGGAGAAACACCGCTCGAATGCGAGTACCGGATCGTGCGTCCGTCGGTCGCGCTGATCTTAATCGGCACAAATGATCTTTCTGCGGTGCCGCTGGGGGAATACAGCGCCAATTTACAGCGCATCGTGCAGATTAGCATTGATCGGGGTGTGATTCCGGTCGTCAGCACAATCCCGAACCGCGCCGGATTTGATGTCACACCGTACAACCAAGCGGTGATCGCCATCGCACAGGGGAGCGGTGTCCCGCTGTGGGATTACTGGAGTGCGATGCAGATGCTCCCGAACACCGGATTATCGCCGGATGGGGTGCATCCGTCCTACCCATCGGAGACGGATTTCGGTTTGGCGGCGAACTTCTCACCGGAGTTCTTACAATACGGGTATGTAATCCGCAACCTGACCGCGCTTGAAGTGCTGAACTCGGTATGGCAGTTGGTTTTGTCTTACTGATCCGCGCCGCCCGGTAACGGAAGCTGTACCGGCTTCGGCTCATCTTGGGCGAGCTGAAGCCGCCACCACAGCGGTAAATTCCCGCCGTGTGTGATCACAAACTCGGTGATGTCCTTACCAACCGGTAGACTGAGCAGCGTTTGGCGTTTACCGAGCACATCGGCAAGCCCTTTGGCGGCGCGCTGTCCTGCTTCGTCCGCGTCCAAGCAAATGTAGACGCGGCGGGCGGTTTGCAATCGCTCCATCCAGCGGAGCAGCAGACGATTCGCGGCGCTGCCAATCGTGACGACGACCGCCTGCTTGCCCAATTCCTGCTGCGCGAGGAGCGCGTCAAACTCACCTTCGACGATCAAGACGGTGCAGCCGTCGCTGACCGCGTCCCCGTTGTACAGCCCGCTTGTTTTGCTGCCGCGCACATACAGATATTTGGGGAGATCGGATTGCGGCTCTAGTGTACGCACATGCACCGACCACAACGCGCCGTCGGCGTGACATGGGATCAAGATGCCGGGTGCAATCGAAACGGCGTGTCCGGTTGCGCGTTCTTTCAAGCGAGTCTGCCGCCATGCCGGATTAAAACCGATCCCCGCTTGATAAAGCGTCTGCTTCTTGAGTCCGCGTGCGTTGAGCCAGCGCATCGCCGCTTTCGCGTCCGGTGCGTGCGAAAACAGATAGGCGTGTGCGCGGCGGTATTCGGCGTCCATCACATCCTGCCATGCGGCGGACGGTGGTTCGCTTGGACTAGAGGACTCGCGTTCGGGCGTATGTGCCGCTGGAGGAAGGGCGATTCCGCCTGCCCGCAGTTCGAGGACGGCGATCGCTTCTCGAAAGCTGATCCCTTGCTCACGCATGACGAAATCGACTTCGTCGCCGCGTTCTCCGGTCGCAAAGTCGATAAACACATCCTCGTTAACGGCAAAGCTCGGCTTGCGGTCGCGGCGATAAGGCGATGTGCCGTACAGCCATCGACCAGAGCGCCGGAAACGCCCCGGATAGCGCTCTTGAAACAGATCGCGTAAATCGATGCTGCGTTTGAGCAGTTCTACTTTATCGCGCAGTGAATCCGTCCAGCCCGATTTTTGTGTCACAGCGACCATCCATTGCTCACTCTAGTCACTCCATTATAGCACAGAAGTTCTATTTCTGTGATCCACCGTTTCACCCATTTGGGCGAAAGCTCGTGTATGATTGGCGCTCACGCATCGGTTGGTTAGCACGACTTAATCATGGCTGCGCTTGATGACCTGCTGAACGCAATTTTCGACGGCGAAAAACCGCCGCTGTATGCCGAGTTCGAAACGTGGGCGCGCGAATCGCGGCGATTCAAGGCGTTTGCCATCACCTACGCCAGCAAAATCCGCGCGAAGCTCAAAAACGTCCGCGATTTTGCTACGCGATGACCGCTTCACACTTGAATACGAGCGCTATGCCGCGTCAAAGCAGCGCGGACCGGATTTCACCGTGACGTTTAAGACGCACACCCTTTTCAATGTCGAGGTGCGGCGCATACGCGGCGTTGAGCTTGAAACAAGCGGCGATGCTTGGATCGGCAAGCTGACAGCAGTGCTGTGCGATAAAGTCGGGCAGATGCCGCCGAGCATCATCAATTTGCTGTGGCTGACGGGCGACCGTGCCCCAAGCGAGACGGACATCACGCGTGCGCTGACCGCGCTGCGCCAGTTGGCGGAACGCAAAGACGAGGTGTTCTTCACACGGCGCGGGTTTGCCAACGCCGCCGAGTTTCTGCGGCAGTATCGTCACCTGAGTGGGATCGTCCTGCATCAACCGGACACGATCACCGTATGGTTGAATCCACTGGCGCGCCATGCTGCTCCGCAGGAACTTGTGAACGCGATCCGCCGCTTATGAGAACCTCCTAAACACGGCTTGACAGCTCGCTTTGACCCATCATACACTTCAACCAACAAGTTTGTTGGGAGATCGCAGCGTGAAAGGCAGTCCTGATACGCGCGCGCGTCTGCTGGAAGCGGCAGAGCGTTTGTTTGGTGAACACGGCTACGCAGCAGTGACCGTCAAGGACATTGCGCACGCAGTCGGGATTCATCATGCCTCGCTGTATCACCACAGCCCCGGCGGAAAAGAAGAACTGTTCGTCGAAGTCACCGAGCGCGGCTTGATGCGTCACCAACGCGGCATGAATGCGGCGCTTGCCCGCAGTGAAGGCAGTTTGCGCGCACAGCTTCGGGCGATTGCCGACTGGTTGCTCTCGCAAGCTCCCGTCGATCTGGTGCGTATGGCGCTTTCGGATATGCCGCAGATCAACACCGCCGCCGCCGAAACGATCAGTAATCTTGCCCATGATGCCCTGCTGGTGCCGATCATGAGCGCGCTAGAGGCGGGTCAAGCGCGCGGCGAGATCAATTACCCTGATCTAGGCAACGTGGCGGGGTCGATCTTTGCGTCCATCGAGGCGCTGCATACGATCCCCGCAATTTACCTGACAAAAACGCGGCTCGAAATGGCATATGACCTGATCGACATCTTCATCAGGGGAATGCAGCCAGAATAGCCGCGCGCGTTTTTTGTTTGACACTTCCCAACAATCTTGTTTGTTGAGTATTGAGCATCGAACCCGGTTTATCTCATGAGTTAGGAGAAGACACGATGAAAACAATTGTCATTACGGGTAGCACACGCGGGATCGGTTTGGGCATGGCGCATGAGTTTCTCGCGCGTGGTTGTAATGTCGTTGTGAGTGGGCGCAGTGAAGAAAGCGTACGCCGAGGCGTGCAGACCTTGACCGCGACACATCCCGCCGAGCGGATTCTTGGTCAGCCGTGCGACGTGAGCGACTTTGATCAGGTACAGGGCTTGTGGGATGCGGCGGTCGCGCAGTTTGGTCGCGTCGATATCTGGATCAACAACGCGGCGAATAACACGCCCGTGCAAAAGATGGTCTGGGAGCAGCCAGCCGACGTACTCGAAAGCGTGATTCAGACGAATATGCTCGGTGTAATCTACGGGAGCAAAGTCGCCATTGCCGGGATGCTCGCTCAAGGCGACGGACACCTGTACAACATGGAAGGGCTTGGCAGCGGCGGCGAAGTCACCGCTGGAAACGCGATGTATGGCACGAGTAAAGCCGGACTGCGCTACTTGACGACAGCGCTGATCGCAGAAACCAAGAAGACGCCCGTGAAGGTGAGCTATTTAAGCCCCGGAATCGTGACGACCGACTTGTTGGTGCAGACGATCGCGCCGGGGCGTGAAGCACAAGCCGAGCGCATCTTCAATATTTTGGCGGATCGCGTCGAGACGGTGACACCTTGGCTGGTCGAGCGAATCATGGCAAACGACAAAGCCGGGGCGCGCATCGCATGGCTGACCAAAGCCAAGATCGTGATGCGCTTCATGAGCGCACCATTCCGCAAACGCAACGTCGTGGGCGATTTGATCCGTTCAAAGGCGTAAATTCACCCGCCGAGTGTGAAACATGCTCGGCGGCGAGAATGCGTTTCATGGCGTCAAGGCGCCTGTGAAGAAGGCGATCATGCGCCGCTCGTATTCCTCGCGGTAATCGACCATGCTGGCAACATGCTGGCTGTCCGTCGTCCACACTTCCGGCATCGTTCCGCCGTCTGCTGCTGCTTGAACCAATAGTTCCATTTGCGCATAGGGCACGACTTGATCTGGTGTGCCGTGAACGAGCGTAAACGGACGATCCCCGAGCAAGCCCGCTTGCTCGATGGGCGACGGTGAGTACAGATCATCACCGCTGATCACTTGACCGAACCTTATCCCGAACGGGCGCAGCGGAAGCAGCCAGCGGTTGTTCCGCAGTGCATATTCGATTACATCGTCCAGACGGGCAAACGCGCTGTCCGTCCAGAGCGCTTGTACGCCCGGTTCTGCACCCGCCGCGTTGATCGTGATCGCGCCGCCTAATGAATAGCCGAATAAGCCGATTCGTTGGCGGGGGATGCCCTGCGCGGTTTGCAGCCAATCCCACGCGCCGAGCAGGTCGCGGTATTCTTCTGTTCCGGCAGCGCTGCGTCCGTCTTCGATATCGCTTTCCCCGACATCACGCTGATCAATGACCAAGACGTTAAATCCGGCGCGGTGGAGCATTCCGGCGGGCAGCAGTGAAGCATCAGAGCGGCGGCAGGCGGAATAACCGTGCGTGATGATCACCGCCGCGTTGTCGGCAGGCTGATCGTCGGCGGGAATCCAAAATGCGGCAATCTCAAGCGGTGCATCGCGGCTTGGCAGGCGAATATCCTCGTAATCGGGCATCAAATACGGAGATACATCAACATTTTCAATCGTGTAGGAGTCGGGTGTGTTGGCGCTTTCGCCGCCGCACCCCGGATACACGCGGCTGACAATCTCATAGAACTGCATACTGAGCAGCAGCCCACACACCACCGGAATCGCGGCGGCGGTGATGACGATAGTGCGGATCAGGATTCGGTAGCGTCGCATGGCGTGTCTGAGGTGCGCTCAATGATTTGCGCAAGATTATAACTGCATACGCGAATGCCACGATCCTCTATAATCTCTCTATCCTGTCTCCAAACAAACGGACTCACATGGCTTATGGTCACAGTCGGAAACGTACTCCCACGCACATCCCCGGAACAGCAGGGAATCGCTTCGTCGGCTGTGCTTGAATTTGTTGAGGCGGTAGAGGCGCAGATTCACGAACTGCACAGCTTCGTTTTGGTGCGACATGGCAGCATCGCCGCCGAAGGCTGGTGGTCGCCCTATACGCGCGAACACCCACACATGGTCTTTTCGCTGAGCAAGAGCTTTACCTCAACGGCGGTCGGATTCGCCGTGAGCGAAGGGCATTTTTCGCTTGATGACACGGTGCTGTCATTCTTCCCGGACGAAACCCCGCCTGATATGAACGATCATTGGGCGGCGATGCGTGTACGCGATCTGCTGTCGATGTCCACCGGTCAAGCGTTCGATACGTGGGCGGCGATGGTTGACCGCAAGGACGGGCGCTGGATCACAGGTTTTTTTGAAGTTCCCGTTTTGCACGCCCCGGGGACAACCTTCCTGTATAACACGGGCGCAACGTATATGCTTTCGGCGATTGTGCAGAAAACAACCGGGATGAACGTGAAGGATTATCTCGAAACACGGCTGTTCCAGCCGCTTGGCATCGAAAATGCTGCATGGTTTGAATCGCCGGAAGGAATCACAGCGGGCGGGATCGGGTTGAGCATCAAAACCGAGGAGATTGCCCGGTTTGGTCAGCTTTACCTGCAAAATGGGCAGTGGTACGGCGATCAAGTCATCCCCGAAGCATGGATCACGGAAGCGACTGCGCTGCACATGACGAACGCCGATCACCCGAACCCGGATTGGTCACAGGGATACGGGTATCAGTTTTGGCGCTGCCGTCATAATGCCTATCGTGGTGATGGTGTGTTCGGTCAATACTGTATCGTGATGCCGGAACAAGACGCCGTCCTTGCGATGACGGGCGGGGTGGATGTGTTCGATATGCAGAAGCCCTTGAATCTGGTCTGGGATATTCTGCTTCCGGCAATGGGTGACGCGCCGCTCCCTGAGGATTCCGCGTCTCAGCACCGCCTGACCGAAAAATTGACGAGTCTTGCCTGCCGTCCTGTAACCGGACAACCCGATTCACCGACTGCGCGGCGTGTTACGGGTAAAACGTATCGCGTCGATTCGAATGCACTGGGGCTTGAGACGGTCACGCTGAATTTTGATGCCTCTGCGTGGTCGATTGTTGTCAAAACAGCGGCGGGAGAGGACTCGATCCCGTGTGGGTTCGGTGCATGGCTGAAGGGTCATACACATCTGTTTAGTCAGCCATTGCTGTTTGACCATGCGCTGACCGCATCGAGCGGCGCATGGACAGCCGACGACACATTCACGATGATTGTGCGGTTGGTGGAAACACCGTTTGTTCACACTATCAATTTTCATTTCGACGGCGCGGAGCTGATCATTGAATCACAGATCAATGTCTCGATGGAGTCAATGTCTCCTGTGCTGCTTACGGCGCGCTCCGGTTAAGCGGAAGCTCTGCACTGTCTCGATCATGATTGAAGCGCTCGATCAGGGTATTCGACACATAGTGAATCAGGTTGATGCCTAAAATTGCGGGCGCGACGATGGCGACGATGCCCGGTCGTTCGGCTTCAAAGAGCAGCGCCAAAATGATCGCCGTGATGCCGTTCTGCTGCGCAAACGCAAGATACAGCCGATCTTGCGGCGGTAGTTTTGATGTCAGCACCAGCGCGGCGATCCCCTGTGCCAGCACCGCCCCGACCGCAACCACCAACCCGATCTCGATAGATATGCCGTGTGCGAGGATCAGCCCAAGCAAGAACAGCGCGAGATATAACGATCCCGTGACGATCTTGGGCAGCGCTTTGATCGGCGGGCGCAGAAACAGCCCGATGATGGCGATGCCGAGCATCCACTGAAACCAGATCGCAGCCGCGAAACAGGCGATCAACAGGAAATAGCGCCAGCGGATATCGTGAATCACCCGGTGAAGCGCGTAGGCACACGCGGCGAATACCAGATTTGCGGCAAAACTGATGAGAAATGCCTCCAGCGGCACAGCGGCATCCGCCCCCGGCGCGAGCAGGACAAGCATATACACCGACAGAATAACTGTCATCGGGTCATCAAACGATGACCACGCGGCGAGAATTGTCCGTGCGCGGTCGGAGATGCGATTTTGCTTGTGAAGAATGGCAGCGACCGACAGCGGATCGATCTGCGCGACCGCCAAACCGAGCAGAAAGGCGACATTATCACGCAGCACAAGATAGATCACGCCGCCGATAATCAGCGCCTTGAGGATCACCCCGGCGGTGACTGCCCTTAACACGATAGTACGGTTTTCGCGCAGCACGCCGCGATCAATTGACACAACACTCCCGTATAGCCCGATCGCCAGCAGCGCATACGTGAGGAGCGTATACCCTTGCGACTCCGTATCTGGCGTATAATCGAGCGCCGTTGCGACGATTACGCCGCCGATCACGATGAGCAGGGGATAAAGAAGTTGGTTTCGGAGCGACACGTTATTGACCCGTTCTTACGAGAAAAGACTTGATGGCTTCTGCCAAATCGCGCATATCACGTTCAGCAGAATCATCATCCATCGTTTGTTGATCGAGCGTCACCCCAAAAAGATAGCAGTTGCTCCTAAAGCGCTGGTACAAAAAGCCGCCATCTTTCACATCCAGCAGTACGCGAAACAGCACGCCTTGACCTAGATCTCTGAGCAGGTCATTCATGCCGATCACGGCGTGGTGTGCTTCAACGGCAATCTGCCTGTATTTAAGCTGGCGCGTCGGCGGTCGGTCATCGATCTGTTTGCGGAGGATATTCCGGTTCATCCTTTCGGCATTCACATAATCGATCACAACGCCATCCATCCAGTACGCCGCATAATCGATCCCGCCTTCGCGGTCAACCACCATGCGTAGAATATCCTCGATATTCTGATAAGCAGGCAGCGCGCGGATCGCGGACGTTCCCGCGTCCGCCTTCAAGGTGGCGAGTCCGATCCGCACAAGCAGATCAACGAGGGAATCGATGCCCGCATCGAACAACCCACGATGAAACGGCACGGCTTGCGACCGTGTGATATCCTTGATGTCGTTTGGCAGGCGCATAGAGGGCTTAACAAGCATCCCATTTTCGCACGCTTGAACGATCTGCTTCTGATTTTCGAGCGCATGCCGGATTTCCATCCGTACCCAATCATTCGTACGGTGAACATCTTGAAAGGTCGCATCCGTGACAACGAGAATCATCCCCACGCTTGCACTCAAGTGCGCCAGAATTGCTTTTTGAAAATCTGCTTGGTCAATTCCCCGGTGATCGATAAACACCACCTCGTTGATGCGTTTTTCCAGTGCCTCTACAATCCGTTCAGCAAAATTCCAGCTTTCGCTGGGGTATGAGATGAAGATTTGATTTGGCATCGATGGTCACCACAAATCACAGTTTGATATATTCGGCATTGTAATCACCAGCGGCTTGCATATCAAGAGATGTGGTAGCATCACCGTCAAAAAGGGCGAACGTAATCATGAGCGACACGAGAACGATTGAATTGGCGGTATGGGGAGCGCCGGACAGCGGAAAAACCACGTTTATCGCCGCCCTGCTCCATGCAATCAAGGACAAGCTCCCCGCCGGAGAACAGACGCGGCTGGAGGCACATGAAGTCTACCGGACGACTGCGCTCCGGCTGACCGACGAAGGACAGTTCCCCGCGAATACGGTCATGCCCCGCGTGATCGAGTGGATGCACACGCCCGTGATCAAGGTGCGGCTGCTCGATATTCCCGGTGTGTGGTGCTACAGCACGCCCGAATCGCTCCAATTGATGAAGAAACGCCCGATCAACGCGATGCTGGGGTCGGTTTTTGCGTATCTTCAGCGGGCAGACGGGATTTTTCTCTTATTCGAGACGGGCGATTATTACGAAGTCTTGAACCGGATCGCCAATCTGCTGAACGCGATCAGCGATGACATGGGCGATATTCACCCACAAGTCGCTTATGCGATGACGACCTTCCGTGAAGAACGCCCTGCCGATCTGCCAGCGCGCGCGCAAACGCTGTTTCGCCGCCGCTTCGGTGATCCGACCGCGCCCGCTTCGCCGCTGTATGTGCTGCCGCTCTCGCATTCGCCGGAGCAGGCGGTCACGGCGTACTTGAATGCCGTCACGATTGATGCGAAAAAAGGCGCGCTGATGATCAACACGAACAAATCCGGCGGCGCGCTGGCAGTCTACAACGCGCTGATGAGCAAGATCGCGCCGGAGGCAGTCTCGCGCCCGTCGCGTCCGAAGCGCTCAACCGTGACGAAGGAAAACGAAGACGCGGCGAACGCCTCGAAGGCGTCGAAGCCGTCACACACGCGCACAACCAAGCCGCGTCGCGCCAAGGCGGACACGTCTCCGATCACGCTGCCGCCTAATCTACAGGATATTCCGTTTGATCTGCCGCCGTATGCCGAAACGACGATCCCAAATCCGCCGAACAAGAAGCGGCGGACGACGGGGAAGAAAGGCAGCACAAAAGGCGGGGATGCGCGTTGATGCAGCACGCTGAGTCATAGCGTTGGAAATGTGTCATGTAATAAATAGGAGATTCGGATCAATTCGCGGTACAGGCTGAAGGTATTCTGATAAGAGCGTTTCAACAAAGGATGACTCATGCAGTCTCGACCGACCGTTATCACCGTCCTCGTCTTTCTGATCGCTGTTCTCGCCCTAGTTTCTGCCGGATTCGGCGTGTTTTATCACAATGACGCTGCCGCATTTGATTGGCAAACCCCGCGCGGGGATACCGTCCCCATGCAGGGCGAAGGCATCTACCGCTATGACTCCGTCTCCGGCGCGACTCAGGTGATCAGCGGCGATATTGTGACGCTGATCCTCGGTGTGCCGCTCCTGCTCATTTCGCTGGTTCTGTACCGCCGGGGTTCGCTGCGCGGTCACCTGCTTTTGATCGGTACGCTCGGCTACTTCTTGTATACGTATGCGTCGATTGCGTTTCTCGCCGCGTTTAACCCGTTTTTCCTGATCTACGTCGCGCTGTTTTCGATGAGCTTGATCAGTTTCATTGGCACCGTTTCAACGCTCCCAATCGCGGAACTTCCCCGCCACTTCAGCGAGAAACTCCCACGCCGTGCGCTAGCGATCTTTTTGTTCGGCGTTGGCTTGTTCATCGGCGGGATGTGGCTAGGCATGATCGTCCCGGTCACGCTGAACGGATCGTATCCGACAGCGTTAGGGAGCTATACCACGCTCGTGATTCAGGTGCTCGATCTGGGAGTAATCCTGCCTGCCGCAGTCATCGGCGGTTATTACCTGCTCAAACGCGCGCCGCTCGGCTACCTGCTGGCGTCGGTGGTCTGCATCAAAGGGATAACGCTCGGTACGGCGGTCTCGGTGATGGGGATTGCGATGCTGAGCGCGGGGATCGAGGAGGCGAGCATCGGTCAGGTCGCGACTTTCATCGTGATTACGCTGATCGGCGCAGGCATGACATTCCTGCTGCTGCGCGATCTGTCTGAAACGGCTGCCGCGCACACCTAAACGCAGTTCCCGCTCTCGGTCACATAATGATCGAGAGCGGGTGTCACTCTGTTTACCCCAACCGAATGCTGATCGTATAACTTCCGCTCGCGGTCGGCTGATACCCGCGCGCGGTCAGCGTGTACGTGCCGTCCACCAGCAGCGTGAGGATCAACCGCGAATTCAGCCCTTCGCCGCCATCGTCATCCGAGTCGACGAGTGAGCCAAACGGATCGTACACCTCGATAAAGGTGTCGAAGTCCGCGCTGAACAGGTCAAGCGTCAACACTTGACCTTGATAGCCGTAGAAGGACCATGTATCCCCACCGTTTCCATCGAGCGTGCCGCTTGCCCCACCCGGTACGTTGATCAAGTTGAATGCCACAGGCGCGGCTTCCCCCTGTTCGAGCGTGAGTTCGTAATTCCCGCGCCCGCTGAGCGCGCCGCTGTAGGCGGTGGCTTGAATCGTGTACAAGCCTTCACGCGGCAAACGCATGCTGCTGATCCGCGCATTCGGATAGCCCGCGCCGTCATCATCATTCGCAACCAGCGAGCCATCCGGCGCATACAGATACAAATACGGGTCAAAGTCACTGCTCGTCATCGTGATCGTGACAATCTCGTTTGCATAGCCATAGAAGACATATGATTCGCCCGCGTCGCTTGCACGTCTGCCGTTGATCGAATTGCCGTAGTCCAGCTGATCAATCCCGCTCGTCGGCTCACTAGTCGGGAAAGGCGATGGCTGAACCGATGACGCGGTGCTGTTCAAGCGGTAGCATTCGCCGATCTCGCGCACGGTATCGGCGCGGACATACGTTCCGCTGGATGTTTGCCACCAGATCACATTGTTGTCGCCGTAGACAACGTTCACGATCACAGCTTCTTCGTTCGGCTGCAAAACCCCCACAACCGAGAAATTCATACCCGCGCCGCGCCGAATATTGACCCCTTGCTCCAGCGGTGTCACGCGGCAGTCGATTCTGTCCATGGTGGGGAGCGGCGTTCGCGTCTGCGCGATCCATGTTGCGGCGACCTCTGTCGCAAAGGTGTCGATTGTGGCATTGGCTATCGCAGTATGGGTTGCATCGCTGCCAAAATCCGCTGTGGGCGGCACATAGATGACTGCTTCGGTCACTTCCTCAGTCACTTCTACAGTCGCGTTGAGCGCTTCGATCACCGCATCTTCAGGAATGATCGTGACCACGCGCGACCACAACCATCCTGTTTGACTATTCCCCAGATCGACCAAAAACCAAATATTCCAACCTGAGCCTGTCTGTGCAATGACCGGGAACTCCTGATTCACCCTGACTGTCCGTATTGCTTCAAAGCTCGTGCCGGGGCCTGAACGGGCGGATGTTTGTGGAAATGATATGTGCGCGACAGCAGTAGTTGTAGCTTGGAATACCGTCGCGGTTGGCGCGAAAGGCGTACCCGGTGCAACGATGGCACCCGGCGTCAAAAACACGACGGCTGTCAGTACAACGAACAGTGTCACTGTCACTGCGATCACGCGGTTCCGCCCCGCTCCACGCCGTTTTACAGCGCGGGCGGGTTTGGGCGCATAAGTGTCATAAGCGGGCGGCGGCTGTGTGACCGGGCGCGATGCAGGCGGCGCGGGCTGAGTCGTCGTGGTCGGCGGCGGCACCGATACCGGGCGCGGCTGAGTCGCTACCTCATCGAGCGTGCCAAGCGGCGCGAACACATCGTTTGTTGCTTTCGCACCAACGGGCTCGGGGGCGGGCTTCGACACGGGCGGCGCTTGCGTGATCGGCTCAGACTTGGATGGGGGCTGCGTCGTGACTTCGGATGGCAGGCGCACTTCATCGACCATCACACTTTCGCACGCGGTCGGCGGCGCTTCACGGCGGCGCGTCGTCGGAAAACTCAAACGCGTTTCCGCGATGAAAGTGTCGAGATCGGGAATCGTGTGCGTATCTTCAAGCGAACATAAATGCGTCAGCATCTCCACCGGGCGATCCAGACCGAGATCGCTCATGCAGCGCAGCAGCTTTGAGCTTTCCGGCGCTTTCAGGTCTTTTTCGCGCAGCAGCAGTTGATCCATCTTGTCGTCGCTGCTGAGCGGCAGCAGACGCGGCGCGGTCGCCAGCGCAACCAGCGCCAGATAGATCGTGATCGCCGGAAAACGGTCGAGCATCGGGTGAAAGTCCGCTGTCGTCCGGTGCGGGCTTTGATAATTCCGTTCCCCACGTTCGATTGCGGGCTTGCCGTCCAATTCCGGGACGTACATCCCGTCATAATCGACCAACCGGATCGTTCCCGCCGCATCGACGAGGATATTCCCGTGTTGAAGATCGCCATGCGCGCACCCGATCCGCCCCAGATCGGTGACAATTTGGCGGAACTGCTCACCGAGCGCGGCAAGCCGTTGGCGGTCACGGATGTGCGTGCGCACGTAGTCGGTCAAGAATGCGCCTTCGACCCATTCCATCACCAGCAGCGGCAGCCACTCGTTTTTGTACTTGATCCCCGAAACTTCGTATTCAAACTGGGCGAAGTACGGGCGCGGGTTGGCGCGCAAAAACTGGCTGATCGCGGTGTAGCGGTCGGTCAAATCCGTGCCGCTTTCCAAGTAGCGCTTCTGCATGAAGCAGCGCACCGCGATGATCACGCCGTCTCTGCTCTTGAATTTGAACGTGATCGCATTCGCGCCCTGTGCGCTGTAGGGCGAGCCACGCCTGTTCTTTTCGACTTTGCCGCCCGTCAACCGTTCGTCAATGAAGGCGATCTGCGGCGCTTGAATCAGTTCTTGGTATTCAGTCGCGCTTGGGATCAGCATTCAATCACCTTAGTTCTTATCACTTGCCAAGTAATCCGCCCACCACACCGGAATCGAGATGATCAGCGATACGACAGCCGAAATGCCACCGAAGTATGCGAACCACGTGGCGAGTTCAACAGCATTCTCAAAGTCTCGGTACACTTCATCGTAGAAGAAGCCTCCGGTTAAATGCGCCGGGAGAAAAGGAAGCGCAGTGATCAGCAGCCCAAACAGAATACCGACTGCGATCCCGCCCTTGAAGACGTGTCCTAAGCGGGTGCGTCCGGTGCGCGCCGTCACGAACACGGTAAGCGCCAGCGCCAGCACGAACGCCGTTGGGATGATCAGATTCCAATCATAGACGCCGATTGAACTGCGTTCGAGATAGTCATGCGTGAGGAATCCTTCGGGTGCGCGGTAATCACGGCTGTAGTTGGTTTGATTATCCATCACCGACCGCCAGCCGAACGATGCCCCTCCACCGACGATACCAACGACGATCAACGCGCCGATCACGCGCAGCCATGTCACGCGGCGGAAGTGGAGCAGCCAGCCGAGCAAGAGTGAGATCAACACAGCGAACCCAATCCCCGGAATGACGATCTCACCAATGATGAGCGCCCAGTCAGGATAGGTGTAGTAGGTATTCGTATCCGCGCTGCGATAGCCGTAATTGGAAGCGGTGCGAACAACCGCGAGAAAACCGCCCCATGTCGGCGCGATCACGAGGAACATAGCAATAGTGCGGGCGATAAAGCGATCCGTTGTTTCGGCAAAATTGAACCAGTGATCACGCACCGGGTTTTCGCCGTGTAGGATTTCCGTCGTCCAAGGCAGCACGCCGAGCAAAACGCCGAACACCAGCTTCGTTGATGTCGGTTCGTAAATCAAGTACCGTGTGCTTGCCAACCCTAACGCAATCCCCGTGAGGATCACACGCGGAAGGACGCGATCGGCAATCACGGCTGGCACTGTCCACGCCCCAGCAATCAGCACCGCCCAAATCATCTGATCGGTTTCAAACATGTAACCTAAAGGGGTATCGTACAGCGCAGTGTTGATCCCTGACGTGCTGACTGACCATGCCGCCGCGCCGAGCAGTGTAGTGACAATCAGCGAACGTCCTTTGCTTTTCCCATGATAGCGATGCCACTGTGCAGAGTAGCTCACGACCGCGAATGTCAGCGCGAACGCGATGATATTTGGAAGCACATATACGAGTTCATTCAAGAACACGTAAGAATTGGTCAGCAGATTGAACAACCCTGCCGCAATCAGCCCGAACACCAGATGCGAGAAGATGCGATCACGCGGGTTGAACGACAGTCCGTATGTTGGGCGGCGTGAGGTCACAGCGGGGGCGGGTGTCGCGGGCTTGGGCGGCACATATGCGGGCGCGACAGCTTGAGGCGGCGTATACACGGGCGTCTGCGGGATCGACGCCGCTTGATTGGTTGGCGCATTCCCAAGCGGCACGGACACAGGCGGCGGATTCGTCGGCATCCCCGTCGGCGGCTTGGGTGATGTCGAGGTTCCAAAATCAACGTCGCCCAACTTGGGGAATGCCGCCCCGACTGCCGCCGGAGCAGGTGCGGGCTTCGATCCCGGCGGCGACTGCGTGACGGGTTCGGATTTGGGCGCGGGCGCGGTGCTGACCTTCGCCCCGTTCAATCGCGCTTCAGAGATCATCACGCTTTCGCACAGCGACGGCGGCTGATGCGCCAACCGCTTGACCGCTTCGAGTCCGCTTTGTGCGATGAAGCCTTCCAGATCAAGCACATCCCATGTGTTTTCGACCGCCGCTTGTTCGATCAGCAGATCAACCGGGCGCGAATAGCCGATCTCGCGCAAACATTGGAACAACTGCGACGCACGCGGCTGTTTCAAGTCGTCTTTGCGGATGAGGAGCGGCTCAACCTTGTTGTCGTCGCTCATCGGCAGCAGACGCGGCGCGGTCGCCAGCGCCAACAGCCCTAGATAAATCGTCTGCGTCGAAAAGTGATCAAGTCGGTCATGATATTCCGACCCGGTGCGCTTCGGGCTTTGATAATTCGGCTCACCCATCTCGATGGCGCGCCGTCCGTGCAGCGCGGGAACGTACATGCCGTCGTAATCGACCAGACGCACGCGCCCATTCGGTTCAACGAGGATGTTATTGTGCTGCAAATCGCCGTGCGCGCATCCGAGTTCCTTCAGATCAACCGCCGCCTTGCGAAAATCAGCGGCGAGGCGCGTCATCGCGTCAGTGTCGGTGACATGATCGCGTACATACGTGGTGATCGGAAAACCCTCGACCCATTCCATTTTCAGGATGGGTACCCATTCTTGACCGATGAACACACCTTCGGTTTGATACTCGAAGGTGGCGAACAGTGGGTGACGCCGATCATTTACGAAATGGCTGATCGCCGCGTAGCGCTCCGCCAGATCGCCGTATGCTTGAAGTTTCAGGTCAATCGTAAAGCAGCGAACCGCGACCGTTTGTTTGTTCGCGTCGGTGAACTTGTACGTGATCGCGCTTGCGCCGGAAGAACTGTACAACTGGCGCTTACCCGTCACGCGGACAGCCGAACCACCCTTCAGCAGTGGATCACGGAAGAATGCCGCCGGATTCTGTAACTTCTCGTTGTATTCACTAGCGCTGATTGTCGCCATCGTCGTCCATCAACTATCGGTGAATGGATACGTTTTTATTCGTCGTCAAACCCCCAACCTTTCGGCGGTGGAGTTCCCGTAGTAGGCTTCGGTGTGTTTGGTGCGTTCGGTTTGGGTGTTGACGCGGGCGGCAGATTACCCCGGCGCTGTGCCGTGCTGCTGAACAGATCATCTACGCTTTGCGGTGCTTGTGGAACGCTCGGCGGCGCTTCTTGAAAGGGCGGTCGCGTGGGCTGCGGCGAAAACACCGCACCCTGCTGCTCGACCACCATTAACACGTACTGCAAGCTTCCTTGAGCGATACTCACACCGCGCACGCGGCATTTCCATACGCCGGGAGACGCGCCGGGAATCTCGACTTGCATAGGTGACTGCCGCCCCTGCTGCGATGTTGCCTTGTTCCCGCTGGGATCGTAAATCTCCAGTCCTACCTCATCGCCCGTATGCCAGCCGAGCACAAACCGCAGTCCGGCGGGCTGACGCAGATCATAGCCGAGCCATTCCGAGGTTTGCCCCTGCTGGACGGTCGCCAGATTTTCCGCTCCGGTGAGCAGTTTATACTGCGAGTCGCGTGCGCCGCGCGCCAACCAGAACGCCACATTGTTAAAGTAGCGCGCCGTTCCCGCCGTGCGGAAGTACGCTTCGCGGTTCATGATCTTGGTGAAGCCGGTGTCCAGCACCACGCGCTGATCGCCTTGACTGTACGCGCCCATGCATCGCTGTCCGTCGTGGCTCTGCGCGATGATCTCAACGCCCGCGCCGGGGACAATATCGGCAATGGTGTAGCCTTCGTACAGCGTGTTCAACCCGAACGTGAGCTGATGTTCGATGAAGAACCCCGGCTGCACGCGATCCCCCGGCTTGAGCAGTTCATTACCCGGTTGATTCCCTTGAAACGAACTGCTCACCGCCGCGCGCGCCAGCAGATTCGCGTCGGCATAAAACGGATCGTTGTCCGCCCAGATCAACAGCCCGCCGCCCGCCTTGTTGTAATCGACGATCTGCCGGACGTGCTGGCTGGAAAGATGCTCGGTTTTATCGCTCAAATACCAGAGCTGCGCGTACTCGCTCAAGCGACCGCGATCAAGGATCGTGCGGAAATCGCGGAACTTGACGACTTCGAGCGTGAGGTTGCGCTCTAACATCGTGGGGACAAGCAGGTTTTTGGCGTTGGCGTACAGATTTTCCCCATCATACGATACGCACAGCAGCACTTTTTCCCCTTTTAGGCGGGCATCATCCTCCCCGCCGAGGTCGAAGCGCTTGCCCTGTAAATTCCCGAACTCATCATGTAATGGTGACTTCTTCGCCATGATCGCCGCTTTCGCTGGTGTATGTTATTCGTCGTCGAAGCCCCAGCCTTTCGGCGGCGGAGTCCCCGTAGACGGCTTCGTTGATGGTGCTGATCCGCCGGGATTTGGCGGCGGCTCAGGTGGCAAGTTCGGCGGACGCTGCGAACCGCTGAATAAATCATCGACGCTTTTCGGCGCGCGAGCGGGTGCGGGCGCGGGTGCACTGGACGGCTTACGATCCCATGTTGGATTAGCGGCGGGGCGGTCACTCGCTTTGGTGTAGTCTTTGCCCTGTAGAATCGCGTCGGCTTCTTCACGCCCGCCTTCGAGCGTCGTGATCGCATTCAAGTCGTCAATTTCGATGCTCGGCACGAGGAATTGATCGATCTGCGTCGCCTGTACAACGCCTGTCGCTTTCACATACTGATTAAAGTACGCCTCATGCGCCGAGTGCTTCCCCTTCTTGACCAGCGCCTCCAACGCATCACCGATCAAGTACAGGGCGGACGACGGTGCAGCCCCGGAACTGAACTCACACACAATCGCGTCCTGCTGCACCGTGACCTTGTGAATGCGCCCGACGAGCGTTCCGGTATTGCCCTGCATGCGCATCAGCTTGGTTTGATCGACCGAAATGGCGGAGAAAACCGGGTTGCCTTCCGGCGTGAAGATCAGCGTCGGATCGACCGGAACTGCGCCCATCATAACCGCGTGCGTTTGCGTGCTGCCCTTCAGGAAATCCTTCAGCGTCGGGCAGGTGGTCAAATCCGCTTTGCACACCTGCCGAAAGCGCTCAACGAGCGGCGCAAGTTCGCTGTACGCCTCCATTTCACGGAGGATCGCGGACGTATCCGGGTTGAGATAATCGTCTTTGCGGAACAAAATACGCCCATCGTCGTTATAACGCTGATGAAACGCCGAATTGTGCGCCAGCGCCTTGAGCGTCAAATACAAGGCGATGGACGAGAAATTGTCTTGATATTCGCCAAAGTAGGCGCGGAATGCGGGCTGAAACCGCTGAGGATGCTGGAAATTCGGCTGACCCGCCACGCACGGACCGATCCCGCGCAGTTTGGGGACGAACATGCCGTCATAATCGACCAAAACGAGCGTTCCGTCGGACAGTACCATGATATTTTCGCCGCTTAAGTCGCCGTGTGCCGCACCAATCGCGCGCAGATTGTCGATCATTCCGGCGAACGCGTCTGCGAGCGGCTGAATACGGGCGGGTGTGCCGATGTGCTTGCGAATGTAGGCGTCGAGCGTCACACCATCGACCCAATCCATGTAGCAGATCGGGTAGCGGTTGCGGTTGACGACAATGCCTTCGCGCATGTACACCACGCGCACGAAGATATTGCGCCCTAGATGCTTATTCACAAACTCGCTGATCGCTTCGTAGCGCTGTTCCAAGTCTTTGGGAAGCTGGTCGAACAAGCGCAGCGCCATCCGCACCTTCGATGTGGGATGCTCAATCTGGCAGGTGATCGCAAACCCGCCGGAGTAGATTTTCGGTCCGCCCGTTTTCGCGCGGACGGCTTCATACGGCTTCAACTCCTGAGGAATGATGAATGTCCCCAGATTGGTGAGTGCGCTTGTGTATTCTGCGCGGCTCGGAAGCGCCTGCATAATGGCGATGTTCCTTTACGGCTTCGCTTACAATTTCAACTTGAGGATGCGCGCGTTAACGTCAAAACGATTTTGGTTCTTGTAGGCGTAATCGACGCAAAGATTCCAGAATTCGCGCATCGTGGGAGAAACTTTCCCGCCCACATTCTTCAGTTCTTGCTCGATCCGTCTGTATTCCGTAATGTGATTGCGAATCACTTCCTGACGGTCGATTTCATCGACTGAGCGATAAGTGGTTCGGGATGGAACTGACAGAATGCCCGTCATGTACTGAAACGCTCGCCATGTGAGCATATAAATACGGATGAGATACAACACCTGCGAGACTGCACTTAAGCTAGAACTCCTGCGCAAATCATCAAACGATGTCCAGATGCGTGTGCGTATCGTTCGCTCCCATCCATTTGCAGAATCGGTTAGTTCGATGGAGATGTCTTCTGTCCAACGGTACTTATCATCCTTTTTGAAGGACTGCCAGATTTGCGTAATATAGCGGCGCACCTCATCTGTATTAGTATCAATTTTGGAAAACTGCGGATCGTCCCAATGTTCGATGCGCTCCAAAATGCGCTGAATATCATCATTTTGGCGAATTAGACGTGATCCCTTCATCAGGACAAACCATGTGCGTGGGGCAGCGTCGTCGTCCGAACTAACAGGCATTGTGACCGCATTTGAAGCGGTTTGTTGGTATTCCGGCAGCGGTGTTGTGGGCTGCGCTGGTGCGGGACGCTGCGACGCATTCGCTTTCTTCTTTCGATCAATCGCTTCATGCCGTTTTTTGAGTGCCTCATCAATTTCGTCACTCATCGGCACAGACGATTTTGCCGACTGCTTGAGCGGTTCTGACACAGCGGGAGCGGGCAGATCAAAACTACCGCTGGCCGACAAACTACTCGCGGGTTGGCGAACAGGAGGCGTACTCGATGTGCCCAATGCATCGCTCATATCCACAGGGTTGGATAGGGGCGCTTGAGCGTCTTCGGATGGTTTTTCAACGGTTTGGGGCTGTTCATCCGGTAGGTCATAGCCTGTCGTTTGTGGCGCTGATACGGCGGCAGGGGTGTTTGAAAATGGGGATTTCGCGCTCGGGAGCTGGCGGTTGTTGGCATCGTCGTCCCGCGTTGTATTCGCTGCCACTGGCGGCGGTGTGGTCGGCGCAAGCGGACCGTCGTCTTCGACCAATTCCACCAGCGGCGGGAAAGTCTGTACTTCGTGCGGATAAACCTCGTAAGGAGTCGTGTCTCCTTCGGTTTTCGTCGTGAAGCGCAGCCGAATCAGCGTGATATCGTCATTCTTTAAGCGCCCGAATACTTTCGGGTTGTCCTTCGTACGACGTTGCGCTGCCCATTCCGCAAACGATTTGTCTTGCTTAGGTTTCCGGTAAGGGCGACCTCCAACGAAAAACGCAGTGGAATAGCCGATCTCGTTGAACTGTGTTGGTGTTAAGTCTGACAGCTCGATGTAATCCACAAGATACAAAAAATATGCCGCGATGGCATCCGTCATAAGCAGGAAAACATCCTCTTCCGGTTCAAACGAGCCTTCGGCATAGGCATCGTCACGATCCAGCGGTTTCCAAATGTAGGTATCTTGCTCGGAACGTGAGCTTGTCACGAGGATCGGATTATTCCCAAACGTATCTCCTGTCATCTGGCGGAAAGGGCGATTCTCATTCAGGTGTCTGATAAGAAATTCGCCTCCATGCAACTTAAACTGAAACACCATCGTGTCACCGAGCGCGGCGGTTCTCCACGTATGCTCAACCGTGTCGAACTCCATCAACAGCAGGGTAGCGGCTTGCGTGGTGTTGAGCAGTCCGTTTTTCACGCGCAGATGGCGCATGCTCCCCGGCTTATAACCGCTCAAAATCTCGTGGATCACCCGCGTATTCCAACTATCCGCCGCTTGCGCGGTGAACTCGCGGATCGCCTCAAAGTCCTGCCTTACGGGTACATCAGACGATATAAATGATTCGACCAGATGACGCGCCCACAACTGCGAGAAGCTCGATCCGGTCGCACCGTCCGCGACCGCGACGCGCCAGATTCGGGGGAGATCGCGCAGTGTGCCAATGCCGGAACGCTCAAGAATTGCATCCCGATCCGCATCTTTGGGAATACGAACGACGGGCACGCCATCGAGCGCAAAAGCATCCTCATATTGGTCGAACCGGTTGCCTTCTTTTTGCTCAAAGAAAACATTGTACTGTACAGCCAAGGATCTGCCTGTCATCGCGTTCTCTCATGACTCTGACGTTTTCGCGGGCAAGAAGGTGCGGGGCGCAGATCATGCGCCCCGCTTCAAAGACTGCCTGCCGAAATCAGTTGTTGTCCGTTGGCGGACGGGTACCGATTTCCAAGAACAGGATCATTTTTTCAATGTTGGCGTTGTAGACGAAGGCACGGGCGTTCGGCTGAATCGGCACGCCCATCTTTTCGGCTGCCATCACCTGCCAGCGATCCGGCATCACGCTCGACATTTCATACAGCATCTTGGCGAACACATTTGGCACTTTGCCTTGATCGCTTGGGAACACGATTGATCCCGCGTCCTCTTTCGATAGGTGGAGCGTAAACATCAACACATTGCCGTCGTTGGTCGCCAAACCGCGAATCGCTTCGGCTGCCGGACGTGGGTCTTGACCATCGCTCGGTTCGCCGTCGGTGACGTGGATCACGATGGGCGGGAAAGAATCGGGGTGCTTGATCACCCAATCCGCGACGATGTTATATGCGTACGCCATTGCTTCCGCCATTGGCGTTCCGCCGTTGAATTCCGGTTCGAGCCAGATCGGGAACTCAACGTCGATTTCGATCAACTGCCCGGTCGCGTCGTATTCTTTTTTCTTGCGGGTATCAATACGGATCGGGTAGTCCGCGACTTCGTGAATCGGGACGATGCTGCGCCCCTGAAGCGCGCCGCCGAACGCCGACCCGACATAGGTCGCGCCGTAGCGAGCGTTGCCATAGCCGATCAAGGCAACATCGTAATAATCCCAGACTTCATCGCCTTTTTGGGCGCGGATGTAAAGTTCGTTCAAAAGACGATTGACTACTGTTGCCAGCATCACGCTCTTGCTGCTCTGCGCGCCGCCTACCGGCTCGGACATCGAGAACGATTGGTCGATCACGAAGAAGAATGCCGTCGGGTTGCGGCGGCTGATCTCAGCTTCGTAAGGCATTGATTCTTTCCCTTCTGGTGCTCATTCGACATTATGAGAATATCGCAAAAACGGTTATCTCTCTATCACTCAAGAACTGGGGGATAAGGGGTTAACACAGCCTTAACTCCCCGTCTTCGTGAGCCACATCTGGCGCACCGCGTTGATCGTGCGTTTGTGACTTTCGTACGTGCGCACATGCGCGCCGAACTGATCTTTGATCGCTGGACTGCTCAAGGCGATCTCAACACTGTCCCCGCCCATCACCGACATGCGGAAGGTATGCACCATGATCGCTTTCGTCTGCTGTGATCCGAAATCAAGCTGAACCTGCAAATCTTTGGCGGTGATCCCCGTTACATGCTGGTACAAATACGTCTCAGCGGATTGACTGGTTGCATGCCCCGCAATCGTATCCAAGTAAGCGATATACACACCGATGCGCTTATCGGTCAGGAGCATGATGCTGACTTTTTGCGCGCTGAAGCGCATGTACCCGTCGTCAGCTTCGCGGGTGCACAGATGTTCAAGCGGGATCAGCGGGTCGCGCCAGAAGATTGGTCCGTTAATCACCAACGGGTTGTGGATCAACTGCGAATCGAGGATGCCGAGTTCATCTTTGGCGATCTCGATGTGATCTGCGATCAATTCTTGAATCGCCTCATCAACCGATTCACCCGTCACGGGTGGCTTGTAATTCTTCTTCTTTTGCGCCGAGCTTTGCTGCGCCAGCCATGCCGCTAACCGGATGCCGCCTTCGACCAACAGCACGCCTTTTTCAAAGTTGGAGCGGGCATACCGCCAGCGATCACTGTAATTCATCGACGGATTGCCTTTGACATCCTTCTTGAAGATCTGCCCGCCGCTGAAGAACTTCTCCAAGATGTATTGGCGATCTTCCTGTGTCAACCGCTGCGGCGTCACCGGAACAGGCTGCGAAGGCGGCGCGGGAATAATGCTGTTTCCGCCTCCGGTGCTTCCAATCGCTGAGTCGTCGTCATCCTCTTCAAGCGGGTGAATGGTGCGCGCCGGACGAGGATTCGATGTGCCGGGCGGCTGCGTCGTCACGGGGAGCGGCGCGGACGGCAGTGGAGTCGGGGTTGTAGGTTCGGCGGGTTTGGGCGGCTCGTTGAACATCGGCTCAAAATCGCTGCTGAACCCGTGCTGCGTTTTGGTGGGAGGCGCGGGCTGTGTCAAAACGGTGCCCGCTGAGGCGTGAAACCGCAGCGCCGCCCCGCCGATCCGCACCTGATCGTTGTGCTTGAGTTCGGTCATGCTGGTGATCACCTGACCGTTGACCGCGACATCCCCGCCCATTGGCTTGATCATCACGCGCCCGCCCAACTTGGTAATCGTCGCGTGATGCCCGTTCACCCCCGGATCGGGCAGGACAATATCGCATGACCCTGATCCGATGGTGATCATGCCGTCGCGCCCCAGATCAAACGCACTTCCGTTGGCAGCGATCAAGCGCGCCGGGGTGCTGTTCGTAGACATACCGCTTACTCTCCCCCACTAGTCGGACGGTTCTCCTAGGCTGAACTGCACGTAACGGAAGTGCAGGTGAGCGAGTTCTTGCGGCGGCAGAATCGGCAGCGGTTCGACCCAGTACACGGGCAGGATGTAATCCGATCCGTCCGTTCCCGCGCACCGAAATTCGAGCGCATACTGCCATTCATCGCGTACATGATCCGACGCCGCCGAATTCTTCGACCAGAACAACTGGAACACGTCGGCGCTGTCAATCGCGTCAGCAAGCGCCGCGCGCCAATTCTGCCCGGCGCGCAGTGAGTAATAGTCCATGAATACATCGTTGTTGAGCGCGATCTGTGCAAAGCGGTACGCCTCCGCGACGGCGCGATCCTTCACCGAATAGCTGATGAAGATCCGCTTATGCACGTCGGCACTTTTCTTGGTGAGCGCTTGTTTCGCCTGTGCCAGCGGATTTGCTGGAGCGCCGATCATTTGTGCGCCGGGAGCGCGCACGGTTGCCGCCTGTGAGCCGCGTACGATCTCAATCGCGCATCCTTTGATCGCGGCGATCTCGATGCCTTCGATCAACACGGTGATATGCGCGACCACCGCCTCCCCGACCTGATCCGCCGTCGGTTTGAAGCTGAAGTCGTAGCGGACATACTCGCCGTTCCACCGCTTCGTTTGCTCCAGCGGCTCAATCGCAAGATCGGCGCACTCCACGCGGATCGTGACGGGCGTGCCTTTGCGGATTTGCGCGATATTTTTCGACGAACGAGGGCGCGGCACGCTCCCGCCGAGCTTCTGCACAAACTGCTGCACCTCTTGTTCGATGTCGTGGGCGAATTCGCTGATGTGCGCGTAGACGTACATGCCGCTTTCCGCATTTGCAGCCGCTTCACGCGGGTAGTACGCCGTGAAATGCACGTCATCAACGGCATCGGCGGGTTTTTGAGTGGAAACAGATGACGCGGGTTTCAGCGGATCGTCGCCGCGCATGATGTCGTCATCGGCTTCGCGGAGCGCTTCCCAATCCGCGTCGTCGTCAAGATAATCGCTGAACGGGTGCTTTGGCACGCCGCCGCCTTTGATGTCTACGTCGGGCTGTTCATCAAAATCGTCATCCGTGCCGCGTGCTTGTTCGGTGATTACTTCATCGTGAATGACATCATCACGACTCACATATCCGTCCTCAAGCTGAAGATCAATGTCTGCATCTTTCGGTGCGCCGCCTTCACCGTCGTTCTCATCTGCGTCTTCGACAGGCAGACTCACGATCCGTTTGGGCGGCTTCGGTGGCAGATCGGGGTCAAGGTCGGGGTCAAGCCAATTGTTCGACGTTGTTCCACGAAAATGCGGTTGCGACTTCGGAATCACGAGCGGCGATTTTTCCTCAAAATCAGAGTCCGGCAGCCCAAAATCGCTGTCCGCCGGGCGGTTAAACGTGCCGGTTGCCGTCTTCGCGGGCGGTTCAAACGCCAGCGTGACGACAAGCGATCCGAGCGTACAAACATCGCCTTCTTTCAAAAAGACCGATCCGCGCAGCGGCGCATCGTTGACCAACACGCCATCAGCGGCGGCGCGGATCATCACACTGCCGGGCATCACGATCACGGCGGCGATCTGCGGTGGCACGTCGGGATCGTTGATCACAATCGAGCAGTCTGGCGCGCTTCCGATGGTGTGTATGCCCACGCGCGCAAGTACGAAACTCGTGCCATCTGCTGACACCAAAACAGGTGTCATATTCATGAGCGTCATAAAGGTCTTCCTTGGAGCGGTAATCCGGTAACTAAATTTTAAGGTACTGATCGATCCCTCGGCTCAACTGCCGGAGCGCTTGAAACTCATTCGCGTCGTAGCGTCCCTGCGCGAAGATCGTTTGACAGTCGTTCAAACTCAACCCGCGCGTGCGCAGACCCGATGGATCGTAGTAGTCGATGATGAGGTAATAGTAGAGCGCCGCTGCCCACGTCTGACCGGAATCGGCGCGGAGCGACTGAAATAGATAGGTCTGAATCGTTTCGGCAAGCTGAAAATTGTCGATCAAGCGCGGGCGACCGCCGCCGAGCGCTGCCAGCGCAATCGCGTACTGCAAGTAGGCATCTTGCGAATTTTGCAGCAGCTTGATCAAGAGGTTGATCGCCGTCCCGAAATCACGCCGCCACAGCGCGATCAAAGCGGCGCTGCGCATATCGTCACTATCCGCTTGGGGATGCGCGGCGCGGGCGCGGAACTGCGCATCGAGCGCCGCTGCTTCATTCTCCGTCAAGCTGACAAGTTCAGCGAGGCGCTTGACCCCATTCATGCCGATCTGCTGTGCAGCGGGCGACAGCGGCGGCGCAGTGGGCATGGGCGGCGGGGTGTTTTGCATCGGCGCAGGCGGCGCAACCGGGGCGGAGACTTGCGCGGGCGGCGGCGTGCTGGCGGGTTTTGGGGCGCTCACCGCGATCTCGTCGAGTTCATCCAGTCCGCCGAACGTTGGACGGCTCACAGGTTTTGAGGCGGGTTTCGGCGGCGGCGGAGTCGCCGCCGGAGCGGGTTTGGTCGATGGCGTGGGGGCGGGCGCGGGCTGAGTCGCGGTCTTCTTCGCTTCTTCAATCGCTTCGACCAGCATCCGCGAGGGGATGACGAATCCGGCAAACACTTGACTGGTATCCGTCAGCGTCAAAATGCCGACGACGGCGTTGTATTGATCCACCCAGATCGGGCTGCCGCTGAACCCCGGTTGAAGGCGATAACCGATAGTGTTCAGGTTATTGACCTGAAAATATCCGTTCGCTTCGGTCGCCAACACTTCGCCATCCGACCAAACGCCGTTGGGGTATTTCTCCGGAACGCCATAAGCGCGAAACGGCTTCTTCCACAGGTTGGTTTTGAGCGTAAGCGTTGCGGGTTGAACATCGAGCGGTAATGGATCGCTGAATTGCAAGATTGCAATATCGCCTGCTTGATTGGCGCGATACGGTGTCCAGCCGATCACCTGTGCGGTGAGTTCGCTCCGCTGGTGGCTGAACGGGAAATCAATTGCAATCGGTTCTTTTGGCGCATGAACAATTTGCTGATAATTGGTGCGACCGACCGCCGCTGCCGCCACATGCGCGCAAGTGACGATTACGCCGCCTTGAACTAAAACGCCGATTCCGACTGGCTCGGAAAAACGATCACAAATACGAACAAGTGACGCCTCAAGCGATGCCATGCAGAACAACCTTGCCACTCATTGTTCAAAAAGCGTTGTTTATCTGTTTACACTATAACGTTTTTGTCGGAATGATCAAAGAGGTTATTTAACTTCGGTAACGAACGAAGGGGATTAAGGGGACTTGCCCGGTATTCGACGCCGATCTCTCCCCATCCCCTCTCTAAACAAAGTTTAGAGAGGGGATGGGGAGAGGAGCATTCCCAGCTTTTGTGGAAGCGGCGCGTGGATGCGCTACGCCGCCCGCGTGAACGTGAGTACGCCTGATGTACCATCTTCCACAATATAGGCGATCGTGAGGGTATCGCCCACAATCGCAAACGTTTGAGCGCCTTGCAGCGCGCGCGTCACCGCAAATTCCTGCTGCATGATCGATTCGGCGCATGCCATCATCGTTGAGGCGAGTGGGCTAATCGTCAGCGTGTTAATCTCATACACGAACGAACCGCCAAAGCCGTTGCAGCCGACATTCCCGTTCACGCCCGTTTCGCTGAAGATGATCGTCGCCGGAATATCCGCGACTGCCGCTGTTGGTGCGTCCGCTGCACCGTAGCTGACTAAGTTCCAAGTTCCCGCCAGCCCGCCGAGCGTCGGATCGGTGTTCACAACACCCGGTGTCGGGGTGATGTTTGAACCGCCCACCGAATCAGGTGGTGGTGTGGTGGAAATCCCGATTGTGAGCGAGGTTACGGCATTGATGAGCGAATCAGGTGAGGGGGTAATGCCGGACGCATCTGCGCTGTTAATCGTCGCAACCGATTCCGCGAGATACGTCATATAGTTGGCGCCGAACGCTTCGTAATCAAGATCCGTCGGGTATTCGGTCGGGAATCCGCTGACGCTGATCCGTTGAATCGCGCTCACGTAGTACTGCCCGTCTGCCGTGATCGCTTGAATGGTGTACATGAACTCATTCGCAAGGAATGGTGAGACATCCTGACGATACATGGTCACATAAGCAACGCCGGAGAGCGCCGGGGTATCGATATAGCTAGCGCGGGCGCGGATCGCCTGAGCCGCCGGAAACACCGGCAGAAATGGTAAATACGATTCGTTGGTTTGCGAGTTCACTTCAAACGTCGAAAGATCGGGGCGCTGTGCGAGAACATCGCGCATCCGTGCGACTTCCGCTTCGTAGAACTCATAGCCGGACAGCGCGCCTACGTTGAACACCGTGATCGCCGCGTCAGCCACCCCCCATCCGTAATTATTCTGCAGATCGTCGTAGAAGTAGAAAACCGTATGCGGCGGAATCGGACCGCCCGGCTGCATCATTTCAACCGGATCACCGGGGTAATCCATCACATTGACGTTCACGCCCAATTCCGGGCTGTAGGTGAAGCCGATCCCGTTATAGAGGAGGCTGTTTTCGGTTTCTTGTGCCAGCGTGGGAAGCGCCAGCAGCGCGATCACCACTAAGACGAACAGGAAGCGTTTAACCATCGTATACTCCGTTATGTTTGGTCGAACATTCCAAAAAGACGATCATACGGGCGAAAATGTTCCTTCCACCCGCCAACACACCTATTCCTGATCCGTCCTCAGAAAGTTGACGATGTGTGTATATGCGTCGTCAACGCTGATCCCGTCGCGCGCCCAGTCCCATCCGCTTACATCCCCCGCCGCGACTCCGCGATGCGCGACGGCGTAGGGTTTCCACAGCGCCAGTGAGCGCCCCGGCGCGGTGAAAGGCGCGTAGCGTGCCGGATCGGTCGGACCGAGGATCATGACCGTTTTCGCGCCAGCGGCGGCGGCGAGATGGGTGAGTCCGGTGTCATTGCCGATATACGCAGCAGACGCGGCGGCAAGCGCGGCGATCTGCTGAAAGCTGAGTTCCCCCGCAAAGACGCGGTGCGGTGCGGTCAGTTTCGCCGTGAGCGCGTCGATGATCGGGCGGTCACTGGCTGCGCCGATTACGACATACGGCAGTTGGAAGTCTGCGTATAAGCGGTTGGCGAGTTCGGCAAGCTGCGCGGGCGGGTAGCGCTTCGAGTCCATCACCATCCCCGGATTACGCCCACCCGCTGGGTTGATCACAGTGAAACCGCGTGCGAATGCCGCATTGTCCGCAATCAGCGCGCGCGCTGCATCCTGTTCACTGCTGCGGATCGGCAGGTTGGCGGTGCAGTCGTGTGTATCCAGCCCAAGCGCGCGCGGCACATCAAGATAAATGTCACCTTCATGACGGATGACATCGGGATCGATAGCGGCGCGGATGTTGTAGCCGAACCCGCGTCCATTCGAGTCTAATCCGGCGCGGCGTGGGATGCCCGATAGCAGGACGGCAGCGCTCATCAAAGGGGAGCGTACCAGCGACACCGCCAGATCAAACCGTCCGGCGCGTAACTGACGGACAAAACGCAAGAATCCGCGCATCGACTTGACTGGAAGCGCCGCCGCGCCCGTATCAAGGATCGCGTTCACGTCCGGGTGATGCTCAACGGCGTGCCGCGACCATCCCCCCACCGCCCATGTGATCTGCGCGTGTGGATACCCGCGACGCAGTGCCGAAAGCACCGCCGTCGCAATCACCACGTCACCGATGCAGCATGGGAGGATCAAGACGATTCGGGAATACTGCCGCACATCGGACTTCATGACTTGCCTTCAACCGGAATCACCGGGATCGTTTTTCGCATGTCCCAAGTGTACCGCGCGGCAGGCTGTCAGGTAGATGTCAACTGCACGTTTATATGTGCATTGATGTGGAGTGGAGGATACCGCGCGAGAGAGAAGGTGATTTTTGGCGCGGCTCAGAGTTTGTGCGCGCCTAGGTGTCTAAATCAACCAGATCATGCTGGATCGCAATTCTCACCGCTTGCGAACGGTTTTCGACTTGCAGCTTACGATAGATGTTTGTCGTGTGCTTCTTCACCGTCGAAAGCGCGATCTGCCGATTATCTGCGATCTGCTGATTCTCCGCGCCGCGCACCATTTGGCGCAGAATTTCGCGCTCCGTAGGGGTCAACCGCCGCGCCGCATTGAGTACCGGATGCGCCAGCGCCGCACTCATGTCAGGATTATCGTAGGGTTCGCGCGCGGCGATCTTCGTCACCATCGTAACGAGGTTTACGCTGTCATGCGCCATGTTCAAGTAACCACGCGCACCCGCGTTTAATGCGGCGGCAATATATGCAGGTTCGTCAATGAGCGTATACAGCGCGATCTCGATTCGAGCGCCGCTCCGAATCCCCAGCATGATCAGTTCTGAAATTGAGCGCTGTACCATCGCCGGAGTTTCCGGCAGATTGTACAACACGACCGTCGGACGAGCCTGCACGACTTGTGCCGCTGTTTCGGCAAAGGTGCGCGTCGTCCCAACGATACGTACATGAGGGCGTTCAGCGAATGCACTTGTAATCGCAATCTGCATCAGCGGCTGACGCTCGGCGATCAGAAGGTTGATCGATTGGGATACTGCTACTGCCATGTTCGAGTCTGTCCTTCGGAAGGCGGATGCGCGTCCCTTATTTAGGCGCACGCACACCGAATTATCTTGTGCGCAACAAACGTAACGATTTTCTCATATTTCGTGTTAGGTGGTGAATAGTACGTGAAAGTGAAGCAAAAAACTATAGGCAGTTCATGAAAATATTCTCACTTTTTGATCGATACAAGAAGCATCGCTCCCTTCCGTATTCCCTATATTGAGAATCCCCTCTGACTTTCATGAGTAAATACGGCTAGGTTACGCGCGATGATACCAAAACTGAATGAGTGAGCACTCAGTCATTCTAAGTATAACAAGATTTACATATGCTGACTTCGAGGAGGGATCGATTACAAACAGGTGATCCAAGAAATACCGTGCAGCGCGCAGTCCTTTATCGTCTGAACTGCGCGCCGACCTTGATTTGTCCTTCTGTTCCTATTCGGGATCGGACTCACATTCCGTACAGGTCACATCAGCGACACTTTCTCCGGCAGCGAGCGCCGCGATCCAATCGCGCACGCGCACGCCATCAACCGCGTATTCGTAGAACTGCGGCAGGCGCAGAATCGTATGCAGATCGCCGCCCGCCAGATACGTGTTGAACGGATCAGGGTCTTCGCCACCTTCACGAATGTCTGCAATGTTGGCGTCGATCAATTCTTGAAGCGAAACATCCGTCATGCCCAGAATGCTCAGGAACGTGTACTGGGTCGCATCATTGGCAGTGTTGTACTGCGCCATCATCATATCGGGGAAGCGGTTGGCGGTGGCAATGTAATACTGTTCAAAATTGAGCGTTGATTCGGTTGCATCGGCGTATTCTTCCCAATCGGGCAGAATGCTCGTCGTCCCCCATGCTTCATTGATGATCGAGGTTGCTTCAGGCACGCGGTAGCCGCCCGCACCGTCACCCAACTGAACGACGCGCGCATCCGGGTAATGCTCCGCCACCAATCCCGCATAAAACGGGGAGGCAATCGCGCCTGCGCTGCTGCCCGTCACAAACACGGTTTCTGGCGCTTCGACATTCTCATACACCCAGTTCAGCACCGCCGTCGCGTTGACATAGCCGTTGTGATACACGGTTACATCGTGCGCGTCCGCCATCGTGCTGGCAGGGATTTCATACGTCACCGTGCGGTTGCCCAGATGCACATCACCCGTGCAGTACGAGACGAACACCATCGAATAATCCGCGAAAGGGTTTTCCGGGTTGTCGAGGTCAAAAATCCCCGTCCCCGTATCCGGTGAGTTCGCCGGAATATCCGCCGCCGGAACAAACGTTGGTGATCCGACATCGCAGATTTGCCCGAACCAGCACGCGCCGCCGCCGTTGAAGAAGATCAGCAGATTATCACTTTCAGCCGGACGCACATGGAAAGAATATTCCTGCCCGTACACGCACGAGGTATCGCCGCCGGGGAAAAGTGTATTCCACCCTTCGGACAGGTCATCCCATGCGGGCATCGGCTCATCTTGCGCCGCACCGGGGATGATCAACACAAACAGCATTGCCGCAGTGAGAAGCAAAACGTATTTATTCATTTTTGACTCCAAAACAAAGCTAGGCACGCAAAAAGCGTAACCGGAACTGTGTTTTCTGGCAATACATCAGGTGAATCACCACACGCCGGGAAGCAAGCGATAGCGCACCCGATCCGCATACGCGGCATAGCCGGGGAGTTGTGCCCTCAGCATTTTATCTTCGAGCGCGGTGCGGAGGATGATCGCGGCGGCGGCGATTACACCGGGAATCAGCGCCCAGAGCGTGCCGAGCATGACCGGCGCGGCGAGATACCACATCACCCCACCGAGATAACCCGGATGCCGCACAATCCCGTAGATTCCACTGCTGACCACTTGATGATCGCGCTCGGTTTGGATGCGCACCGTCCCGCTGAAAAAGCGGTTCGTCAAAAATGCCCCTGTGCTGATCACCAGTCCGAGCAGCACCAAGCCTATGCCGATTCCCAACACAATCGGCGTGACGGGAGGCGTTGTCCATCCATTCCGGTAATCCAATCCGGCGGTGATATGAATCGCAAACGGGGCGAGCGCGCCGACGATTGGCATCAACACTTTATCCCATGCGGGGACATCCGTCTTACTCATTGATTCGGCGCGTTCGCGCAGCAAATCCGGCGCGACGAAAGACACGATCACGCGACTGCCGATGCTCGAAAACAGAAAGAGGGCGAGATAAAGCCAACCCATCGCCCATGCCCCTGTTCCGGCGGCGATCAACAGGCTGAAAGGGAGGAGGAGGAAAAATGTCAGCGCCATGATCACAAGTTTGGCGTTGGTCGAACGCGGCGCATCGGTTGGTTGAGCGGTCATAGGGTCACCTCCTGTCGATATTTTCAGTATAAGCATGCTCCATTTGTGAAATCCCCCACAAATCAGGGCATATCCACCACTCGCAAGATCGTTATGTGATGGATTCCCAACAAGTGAGTACAATGGTATCGATTTTCCTGTTCATCGGAGCAAGTACCCCCACATGACAACCTCTATCCTCATTCCCCCTTATGGGAATCGGCTTGTTGATCTGCTGATCGAGCCGGGGCGCGTTGAGGAAGAACGCGCATTCGCCAGCCACTTACGCTCGATTCAGCTTTCCAACCGTTCTGTCTGCGATCTCGAACTGCTGGCGACCGGCGCGTTTTCACCGCTCGATCGCTTCATGGGCAAAGCGGATTATCAGCGCGTGATGGATGAAATGCGCCTGACAAACGGGACGCTGTTCCCGATTCCGATCATGCTGCCCGTCGAAGAAGGCGCAGACATCCACCTTGACGATCACATTGCGCTGCGCACGCCGAAAAACGATCTGCTGGCGATCATGACCGTCGAAGAAATCTTCCGGTGGGATTTAGAAGAAGAAGCGCAGAAGGTCTACGGCACGCTCGACACCCGTCACCCGATCGTCGCGGAGATGCACCGCTGGGGCAAGCTCTACATCAGCGGCGCGGTGCGGATGCTCTCGCTCCCGCGCCATTATGATTTCACCCCGATTCGCTTGACACCTGCTCAGGTGCGCGAACGGCTGGAAGAAATCGGGCATCCCAATGTCGTCGCCTTCCAAACACGCAACCCACTCCACCGCGTGCATGAAGAACTGACCAAGCGCGCCATCACCGAAGCGGACGGCGTGCTGCTGCTGCATCCCGTCGTCGGCTTGACCAAACCGGGCGATGTTGATCACTTCACCCGCGTGCGCGCATACAAGGCGCTGACCGAACACTATTACGACAAAGACCGCGTGCTGCTTTCGCTGCTCCAGCTTGCGATGCGCATGGGCGGTCCGCGTGAAGCCGTCTGGCATGCGATTATCCGCCGCAATCACGGCGCGAATTACTTCATCGTCGGGCGCGATCATGCGGGACCCGGCAAGGACTCCAACGGGAAAGACTTCTACGGTCCATATGACGCTCAGGAGATGGTCGCCGGGGTTGCGGACGAACTCGGTATCAAGATGATCCCGTTCAAAGAATTGATCTACCTGCCGGACGACGACCGCTACGAAGAAGAAGGCAAAATTCCGGCAGGTGCGCGTGTGGCGAAGATCAGCGGGACGCAGGTGCGCGACGACTATTTGAACAAAGGGCGCTTGCTGCCGGATTGGTTCACCCGTCCGCAGGTCGCGGAAGTGCTCGCGGACAGCTATCCGGCGCGTCACAAACAGGGCGTGTGCATCTGGTTCACCGGCTTGAGCGGATCGGGTAAGTCAACGATTGCCGATATTCTGACCACACTCCTGCTCGAATGCGGGCGTCAGTTGACGGTGTTGGATGGTGACGTCGTGCGCACCCACTTGAGCAAGGGACTCGGCTTCAACCGCGAAGACCGCGATACGAATATCCGCCGCATCGGCTTTGTGGCGGGCGAGATCGTCCGTCACGGCGGCGCAGTGGTGTGCGCGGCGATCAGCCCGTATATCGCCACCCGCGCTGATGCACGCAACATGGTCGGCGGCGATCAATTCATTGAAGTGTTCGTCGATACGCCGCTCGAAGTGTGCGAACAGCGCGACGTGAAAGGCTTATACGCCAAAGCGCGGCGCGGTGAACTCAAAGAATTTACGGGGATTGATGATCCGTATGAGGCACCGGTTGATCCCGAAATTCGGCTGGAAACAGTCGGAATTTCGCCGGAAGAAAACGCGCACATTATCCTGAATTACCTCGCGGAAAAGGGCTTTGTCCGCTTGGGTGATGTCAACGGGGCGTAACGACAAAAACGCTTGAATCGCAGAGGACGCAGAGCAAGCAGGCGTTTCCTCTGCGCTTTTGCATCGCCGTTCAATACTCAAATATCTCCTGCACAGCCGTTCTGCCGTACTCTGCTTCTCCGGCAATTGCGTACACGTTCGGCGCGATCTGCGCTTTGGCGGGATTGTGCGTGTGACCACACAACACCGTCACCCGTGACTCAGGATGCGCGGCAGCCACTTTTAAGATCGCTTCACCGAACACCTTCGATGAAAAATGCGGCAGCCCGTCATCGTCACCGATTTTGCCCGCGTGCCAGCACACCTCGCGGAACGGCGGCACATGCGTAGCGACGATCACATGTGCGTAACTCGCCATCGCCTGCGTGAGTCCTTCCGTGATCGCGGCGGCGGCTTCGGCGGCGAGCGCTTGAATCCCGTTCAATCGCTCCGCTTTTGTGCGTACCGCCAGCTCCTTGATCAAGTAATAGTCGTTCAGTTCGAGATACGACATCGCCCAATTACCAAAGCGTCCATCTGCCCATCCGTCATGCCCGATCAGCGCGGTCTGTGGGGTGAGTTCAATCACCGCACCATCGGATAGATAATGCAGATTCGGCGTGCTGACGCACAGCAATCGCGCCTCAGCCCGCGCTTTTTCGACCGAGCCGTGATAAAGATCATGATTACCATAGACGAAGTAGACGGGCTTGTCGACGAAGAGCACGAGGGAGCGCAGATATAACGGGGTTCTTGGCGCGTCCGCGATATCGCCTGTAATCACGAATGCGTCCGCCGGGAGTGCCGCCAGTGATTCAAAGAAACGCTCATAGTCATTGACGAATGGTAGATGAAGATCGGTCAGCCATGCCAGCCGCATGAAAGTCCCTTTCTGGTGCGATGCTGCCTTAAATTGTATCCCCCGGAACATCGATATGCTGTTGCCAGCGCTGCCCATCCCCCTTATGATGAACACATCCAGTCATTGAGTAGAAAGTCCATACCCTTATGGCGACACTTACCGGCAGTGCACCTGTTGTGCTGGTCAGCGATATTCACCTCGCCGCCGCCTACTACGCCGAAAAACTCGGTTTCGATGATCAGACGTTTTTCAACGACCCCACCAATTTTTGCATCGCGCGCCGTGATGGCTACGCCGTGATGCTTTCGCTGGTAAACCGTGCGGACATCAAACCGTATTGGCAGATCGTTCGCGGCATGTGGAATCTGTACTTTTGGGTCGATGATGCGGAAGCGCTCTACGCGGAACTCATGCACCGGGGCGCGATCATCGACTATGAAATCAGCGTCAAACCCTACGGCGTGAAAGAATTCGGCGTGCGCGACTTCGATGGACACGACATCGGCTTTGGCGAACGGCTGCGTTAGCGGCTGTTGACACGCCGCGCCATTTATCGCATACTCGTTCACATGATTTACTATGCGCACACCTCCGTTATTTCACGAGCGATGATGACCTCCATCATCGCCAGCCTTAGGGAGAGGTGCGCCTAGCGGCTGGATTTGTAACATTTCGTAATGTCATTCCAAGCGGCTCTGAGCGCAAGTTCAGAGCCGCTTTTTTATTTGTATGGAGAGAGAAGCCATGCACGTCATTCAAATCAACGGGATCACGATCAATCATGCGGGGCGTGATATTTTCCGCGACCTGTCATGGAGCATTGACAACCGGGCGAAAATCGGGCTGGTCGGCGCGAACGGGGCGGGAAAATCAAGCCTGCTCAAAGCCTTAGCGGGCGAGATCACGCCGACGCGGGGAACGATCAGCATTCAGCGCGGGATACAAGTCGGCTATCTGCCGCAGGAGATCGCGCTGCCAGCGGGAACGATGTACGAAGCCGCATGCCAGCCCGCCCCGGAACTGGAATCGTTGGAGTGGGCGCTGCTCGAAATCGAAGACAGCTTGAGCGACCCCGCCGTCTACAACGACTCGGATCGGCTGGCGGCTGCACTCGAAGAACAGGCAGTGCTGATCGAAAAAATCGAACGGTTTAACCCACTCAAGCAGGCGAGTACGGTGCGCGAACTGCTGACGATGCTTGGTTTCAGCGCGGAGCAGTATGACCTTGATGTGCGCGCACTCAGCGGCGGACAGCGGAAACTGGTCGCGCTGGCGCGGTTGGCGGCATGGCAGCCGGAGATTTTGCTGCTCGATGAGCCGGACAATCATCTTGATCTTGAGGCGAAAGCTGCGCTAGAGCGGTTCATCAACGGCTATCGCGGCGGCGTGATCCTTGTCTCGCATGATCGCTATCTGCTCGATGCCGTCGCACAAGGGATCGCCGAACTCGACGCGGGCAAGATCACGCATTACGCGGGCAACTATTCTCAGTACACCGTCGAACGTGAGATTCGCCGCATGCGTCAAGAGCAGATGCACGCGGCGCAGCAAAAAACGATCGCGCGCATCGAAGCAGCGATCAAAGAATGGGACATGCAAGCGAAGGTCTTCGAGAACGAGCGCGCCGCCCGCCAAGCCGCCAGCCGTCGCAAGATGCTCGCCCGCATGGAAGAACGCGGTGAGATCATCGAAGCGGTGCGCGACCGCCAAATCATGAACTTGCAGATCGCGGGCGGGCGCGGCAGCACGAAAGCGGTTGAACTGATCGACGTGACGATGGGCTTTGATGGCGATCCGCTGTTCACGGCGATCAATCTGCTCGTGCTGCACGGGGAGCGTGTCGGGTTGATCGGCAGAAACGGGGCGGGAAAGTCGGTGTTGTTCAAGCTGATCCTCGGTGAACATCAGCCGCTGGCGGGCGTGATCAAAGTCGGGAACAGCACGCGGATCGGCTACTACGCGCAGCAGCACGAAACGCTCAACGCCTACGCCGGAAAAACACCGATTGACCTTGTACGCGATCTGGTCGCGGTGGACGAAGGCGGCGCGGTACATCACCTGCTCAAGTTCGCGTTCACGTACCAGCAGACGCGCCAACCGATCCGCACGTTCAGCGGCGGTGAGCGATCACGCTTGCAGCTTCTCGCGCTTGTGCTCCAAAAGCCGAATCTGCTCTTATTGGATGAGCCGACGAATAACCTTGATCTCGCCTCTGCTGAAGCGCTCGAAAATGCGCTTGACGAGTTTGAAGGCGCGATCCTGACGATCTCGCATGATCGTTATTTTCTGGAGCGCATCGTTGATCGGATCGTTGAGCTTGAGGACGGCGCACTCTATGAGACAGTTGGCGGGTATCAGGATTATGTGCGACAGAAGGCGGCACGGCTTGCCGCTGAACGTGTTCGACGGGAGCGCGAAGCCAAGCAGAAGAAGAAACAGCGGGCATAGTGAAAGCGGCAACAGGGGCGGCTCGTGAGCCGCCCGTTCGGTTTTTATGTCGGTTTATGTCGGTAAATCGTTTAGAATTGCATTACATTCAAACGTTTTGCAACCCCTATTGCAACATGGGCATGCTTCATCCCCTATACACCAAGCAAGTTAGCGCGAAAACCAGTCCTCATCCCCGACCCTCTCTCCATCGCAAGCGAAAGAGAGGGGGAGCAGAGCACCTGTTTTTCTCCCCTCTCTAACCGAAGATTAGAGAGGGGTCGGGGGTGAGGAGCTTTGACGCGAGGATTGAAAGTCTACCCGCCGCAGCCCATGCCAATATCGGTCACGTCTTGATCGATCAGCAGCATGAGCGAAGATGCGCCGTCGGGCGTCATCCACTTGACCTCGTGCAGCCCATCGCTGTCCGGGCGGTTCAGCCACAGGGAGACGATGCTGCCATCTGCCAGCACGCACGGCGTATTGTCGTTGTGAAAATCTGCGGCGACCAAGCGCGGCGTGCTGCCGCCCGGATCAAGCGCCCAAAGCTGTTCGCCTTCCCAATCCGCCTCAAAAATGATCGTCCCATCGGGGGCATAATCGGCGTGGTGGATAAATCCCGCCGCCGCGTCCGGTGGCATGACTTCACGGAGCGTGTCTCCGGTGATCCCGACTTCGCAGATCGAACCGCCCGCGCCGCCGTAAGGCTCGATCATGCAGTCGAACAGCACGCGCGATCCATCGGCGCTCACGGCGGGCTGACGATTAAACGGATACCCGCTGCCACTGCTCAAGACAGTTTGCCACTGCCAGTCGTTCCCACCGTCCGCCCGCGTGATCACGATCAGATCGATGTCATTTTCACCCGCGTCTGTCTCAACAATCGCCGCGCCGCCGGACAAGACCGCCGCCGCGCCGTCCGAGTGGAGCGGCTGCCCCTCAACATAAATCACTGCGGGATCGCTCATGTCGGCGCGCATAACCGCCCAACATGACCAGCCCACGCATTCGGGATCAAAGCGCGTGGTGTCGAAGATCAACCACTCGCCATCTGGTGAGATATTGATGAAGCCATCTTCCCCCGGCGATACCGCGTCGAGCGCGGCGCTCAGGTTGATCAATTCGCCGTCGCGGATCATGTGTGCCTGTCCATTTAAGCTGAACACGACCGATCCGCGCATCGCGGCAGGCGCTGCGGTCGGCTCGGCTTGCGTGACCGTCACGAGCGCGGAGGCTTCGCCGCTGACCGTTAACGCGCCGATTTCGCTCCCGCGCGGTGCGCCGAAGGCATCAAAAGCAGAGGTGTACTGCGTGTTTCCACCCGCCGCCAGCGCTGATCCCGCGCGTGGGTGAAAATCTGGGCGATCCGGATTCAGTTGGTAGCCGTCGCCCGCCGGGATGATCCATTCGTCAAAGCTTGGGCGGACGAACTGCGCCAGTGCTTCATCGATGCTGAACCCCGTGATCGAGCCTTCTTCGCCGCCGAATCCCGGCGAATCCGTCACCGATTGGGCGAAGTAATAATTCGAGCCGGAACGCAGCCCGCTTCCGGCATTCTCCGCGATCTCATAGGCGTCGTAGCGGTCACGCACGATGATATTGTTGTACACGCGCAGATCACGCGCATCGCGGTTCAGGATCAGCGCCCCGCGTGATCCGGCTTCGTCAACAATGGTGTTGTTGGCGAACACGACATCTTGGCAGCCGTACTGCGACGAGGCTAACCCTTTTTCTTCGGCGTAGGCGTTATCCCAACAGGCGATCCCCGCCGCGCCGCTGCCGTAGATCAAATTGCTTCTCACCATGCTGTGACGCACCGCCGCAAGGTTAATCCCCGCGCCGCCCGCCGCGCCGTTTCCCGTGATGATGTTCTGCTCGATGATCAGCCGTTCGCCGATGCCGTCCTCGATGTAGCCGCCGAGGTCGGGTAAGCCCTGTTCGTCATAACAGCGCTTAATGTCATCCCACTGCGCCGCGCCCGTGAACTCAACATCCGCTTCCGTCCAGCCGCATGTGTCGCCCGTCGTGTTGAGCATCCAGTAAAACAATTCTGATACTGCGGTTTGCGGGTCAGGGTTGACCTGAACTCCGGCGGCGTTGTTCCCTTGAAACACATTGCGGCGGATCAAGATGTCATCGCCTGAACCGGAGACATACAAACCGTGTTCGTCGGCGCTGTTGGTGAACACCGAGTCTTGGATGAGAAGCTGACTCGCCGCCGTCGTGTGCATCCCCCAACTGTAGTTATCGTGTGAATACACACCGCTCACGATCATGTGATGCGAAAATGATCCCGTCTCGCTGAAGTAGCCGGAGAAGAAAATCCCCGCGCCTTCTTCAGAGCCAGTGAAGGCGAGATTTTGCAGGATGTAATGATGCGTGTTGATGAAGTAGAAATGATGGCGCAGCCAGCTTAAATCCGGGTTTGCTTCGCGGTCGATGACGACATCACCGAGCGCGCCCAAGCCGAGCATATGAATGTATGCACCATCCGCACCGCCTGTATTTTCGATCACCACGCCCGCGTAATGCCCCGGTGTGATCACGATCAGATCGCCCGGTTGGGCAGCATCAGCGGCGGATTGAATATCGGCATACGTTTCGGTGATCGGGTAGGTCTGTTCCGCGCCGTCGCACACGGCAGTGAAGCACGGCGGCGCGACGGTCACGCTCGGCGGGCAAGACGCATCGCCGGAGACACAGCGCACACTCGCGTAACTGCTTTGCAGATCAAATGTGGACTCGATGAAGGCGGCGCTGTCCGGTTCATCCGGCAGCGGTGACGCGGTTTGCGCCGCAGCACCGAACCCGAACGACAGCACGATCAAAATGAGAAACACACGGAAATACGGCGGCATTGGTTGATCCTTTTGCTCGTAGGTTGTCCGTGTGTTTCATTATGGAGCGAATCGGCTTTTGCCGCTTACGGGACAATGGGTGACCATGCGTACACCACAGCACCTTCGCCCGCCTTCATCAGTGTGAGAACCACGCCACCTTCCCAGATGCGAATGCTGAACGGGTCAAAACCCGCCCATGCGAAACGCCCATCGGGTGAGAATGCAGTCCTCCTCACCACATAATAATACCCCGATTCGAGCAGCACAGGGCGACCATTGAGCCACGCATAGCTCATCACGACCCCGCTGCCTAACTGCCCAAACCAACTATCGCCTTCAGGCAGCACATTCGCTGAGACGTCCGGTGGATACTGGTTCCAAACATAACTGGAGGGCAGTTCAAGAATTTGCGTGCCATCCCACACAAAGTTTCGATCCGGTTCCATTGAATTCCAGAACAAACTCCCGTTCTCTTTCCATGCCAGAAAATCGACAGGAACGAACCCTGCTGCATTGAGTGTTGTGATCGTCGTCCCATTCCAGATCATGAGGGCACCAGCGAGGCAATTCGGCTGCTCACATGCGATCCATGCCAACCGCCCATCCGGCGACCATCTCGGAAAAGAATCAAAAGCCGCGCTGTCGGAGATATTGGTGATGGATATGCCATCCCAAACGTAGATGTCGCCCCCAGCGCATGGGCTGTAAAACACCAGTCGGTCATCGCGTGACCATCCACCTATGCATTCGGAGACCTCTGGCGTGTTGGTGATTTGGTTGATGTCTGTGCCATCCCAAACGAAAATATCGCTCGGTTGAGATGAGTTGAAAGCTATTCCGCCACCGTAATCCGGGTACGCATTGACATACTGCCCAGTCGCGGAGTCAAAAATCATTCCTCGTCCGTCTTCCCATACGTGGAACGATCCATCGATTGATGTCCACAGCAAGCGACGGTTGGTCAGCCAGCGCAAGAAATTTATTGTAACCGCCGTGTCATCGTTCTGACTGATATTCCGCATCGATGTGCCGTCCCACACAAAAACATCGTTTACGCCGTGATGTCGGTACGACCCCGCGAGCCATCCGCTGTTCGACCACGCAGCATCCCAGAAAGACTCTGAAATGATTAGAGGTTGTGTTATTCGTCCATCCCATAGGTATAACGTTTCGGTATCCGTGTCTTCCAATGTGAAAGTCAACCAGTTTCCATGCGGCTGCATCTTGAGCAGTGCGACAAGTCCCCCCGCGATCAAGGCGAGCACAATGAAGAGCACTAAAGCGGTTCGGGTGAGCAAACAGAGCATGGGCATGGATGGAATTCACCTCTCATTTCGCAGCGTGCTCCCCTCTCCGAATTCGGAAAGGGGATGGAGACCCCTTACACCCCCGGCGTGACCCTGCGCGCATCTTCGACCACGCGCATGGCGTTCGCCAAAACCGCCATGCCTTCGTCGATCTGCTCGTCGGTGATGTTGAGCGGCGGCAGGAAGCGAATCCCATTGCTAAAAATGCCCGCGCGCATCAGGATCAACCCGCGCTTGAGCGCTTCGCCAACCACGTCGATCACTTCTTGCGTGGCGGGTTCTTTGCTCAATGGATTCTTGACCATCTCGCACAAGACCATCGCGCCCAATCCGCGCACATCGCCGATCAGCGGCGCTTGACGCTGGAGATCGTGCAGGTGCGCCCTGATGCGCGCCCCGACTTCTTCCGCCCGTTTGAGAAATTCGGGCTGGCGGATCGTCTCAATCGCTTGAATGGCGGCGGCGCATGCCAGCGGATTGCCCGAATACGTCCCGCCGAGTCCGCCGGGGTGCGGCGCGTCCATGAGTTCGGCGCGTCCGGTCACGGCGGCGAGCGGCATTCCGGCGGCGAGCGATTTCGCCGTCACGATCAAATCGGGCACGATGCCGTAATGCTCGACGGCGAACAAGCGCCCGGTGCGCCCGAACCCGCATTGAATTTCGTCGGCGATCATGACGATGCCGTGTTCGGTGCAAAGCTCACGGATGCGCTGTAAGAATTTCGGCGGCGTCGGGATGAATCCGCCTTCGCCCTGCACCGGTTCGATCACAATCGCCGCGACCGCCGACGGATCAACTTGTGCGATCATGGCGAATTCAAGCTGCTTGACTGCCGCATCAATATAATCGTCTTCGCTCATCCCCATCGGGCGGCGGTACACGTTTGGGAACGGCAGTCGGTAGACCTCCGGCGCGAACGGACCGAAGCCTTTTTTGAACAAGCCGTATTTGCTCGTCATCGCCAGTGTGAGATTCGTCCGCCCGTGATACCCGCCTTCGAACACGATGATCGCGGCACGTCCGGTCGCGCTGCGAGCGATCTTGACCGCCGTTTCGATGCCTTCCGCCCCGCTGTTAAGCAGGATGGTTTTCTTGGCGAAATCGCCGGGTGTCACTTCGTTGAGTAGTTCGGCGGTGCGGACATACGGCTCATACGTGCCGACAATCGCGCAGAAGTGGATCAATTTTTCCGACTGCAATTTGATCGACTCGACCACGTTGGGCGGCGTATGCCCGACGGCAAGCGCGCCGATCCCCCCGGCGAAATCGAGTAAGGTATTCCCGTCCACATCGTTGACGGCGGCACCGTGCGCCGATTCAACGCCAATTGCGGAGACTTTCGCTGCACCGCGCGGTGTAGCGGCTTCACGGCGCACAGCAAGCGCGCGGCTGTTCGGTCCGGGAACTTCGGTCACTAAATGAATGGTGGGCATGAGCTTGTCTCAAGTAAACGCTGATTTAGGCAACTGAGCGAAATTGTAGCGCATGACGTACAAAAGCGGTCACTGCATAAACGGATTGGTCGGTGTTCCGTAGGAATGCGGCATTCGTTAGAACTTGTAAAAGAACTTGTAAAATTTTGGTCTGCTCCTATGGCACTTCAGTAGACTTTCTGTATGATAGTAAGCTTAGGCGTAAGTAACTTCACCCATAATCAATTCTAGTCAGGAGAAATGTGTTATGCGTCGTTCGATCCGTCCATCGTTTTTGGCTGCCGCTGTTGTGATCGCGGTTCTGTTCGTGAGTGCAGTTTCCGTCTTTGCAGCGCCGGGGGGCACGCTGGTCAGCTACAACCTGAACGAAGGTGGCTGCTATGTTGATATCACCGCGCAAGTTGAAGATGCCGGGTTCTACGCTATTAACATGTGGGATGATGGTAATTTCCGCGCGGGTGATGGTCGCTATGTCGAAGCAGGCAGCAGTCTTACGGTTCGCTTCTATATCGGCGGTCTGATTTTGCAGGGCGCAGCCGGCATTGGCGTTTATCTCGAAGACGCTATCGGTTTCGCCGCAACCACAGCTTATGACTCCGACGGCAGCGCAGATCTTTGGTCGGATACTGTGGGTACGGACTGCTTGAACGCAGGCTTCACATTTAGCGCCAGTGCGCTCGGCGGTGCAGCATGCACGTATCCGCTTCCGGCAGGGTCGGTCGTCTATCCTGTTCCCGCTGGAGCGCTCGCGTTCTACGCAGCAGATGCCAGCACCTACACCGGATTCAACTTGACGCCGGGAACATGGTACATCAGCCAGTTCAGCGGTGATTTCGCCAAAGTCTGGATCGCGTGCGAGGCTTCACCCGTCTGGATTCCAGTCGCAAACGTCGCGCGTTAGTCAGAATTCGTAGGGACAGGGCATGCCCTGTCCCGAAATGTGAGGATGCGGCATGCCGCATCCTCACACAGTCTAGGTTTTTACCCCACCTGAGCGGGTGTGATCGCCGCAATTTCCATCGTCGCGGTCGACTCCTTCGCCCGTTTGCTCGCCAGCGCCCCCGGATCGACGCTCTCCATCGAAGTTTGGTAGCGCCCAAGAAAGTTCAGCCAGAAGAAATCCCCCAACACACGCACCGCTTGACGGCGCGACGGCATGAACAAGATGAAGAAGCCGAAGCGCAGCCACCAGCCGATGAAACCCGTAAACTGCATCCCGTAAAGCTCGGATGCGCCTTTCCTCATGCCCATACTCGCTGCTTGACCCAACCCGCGATACGTCAGCTTTTTCGGCGGTTTATTTTTCGCCGTCTGCGCAAGGTTGATGCCAATCTGCTTGCCGTGCATGATCGCCCACAGCGCATTTGCCGGACACGGTGCGCCGCTGATGTGCGGGACGCTGGCGGTATCACCGCCTGTCCATACACCCTCGACACCGGGGACGCGCAGCCGATCATCCGTCTGGATCAAGCCGTCCGGCGTGCGCGTGAACGCTTCTGTTCCCGGCATCACCATCGACTTTTGCCCGACTGTGCTGATCACGGTGCGCGCGGGGATGAAACTGCCGTCGCTCAACTCGACGCCGCCGCTTTGAACGCGTGTTAAACGGGTGTTCAGAATGACTTCGACGCCCCACTTATTCAGTTCGCGGGTGATGTAATCCGCCAAGCGGTCATAACGTGGGCGAAGCTGAGGCACGAGCGCCGATCCACTGTGGACAAGGATCACGCGCGCCTTGTGCTGCCGGAGCGCGGGGAAATTCGATTTGACGATGTGAAACATCTCCGCGATGTTCGCCGCCAATTCGACCCCGGCGAACCCGCCCCCTGCCACCACCACCGTGAGCATCGCCTGAGCCGCCGCCGCGTCGTCCAGCCCTTCGGCGGTTTCCAACATGCGGATCAACTGGTTACGCGTGCTCAAAACGCCGCCCGGTTCTTTCACGCTGAAGCCGTGTTGACGCATGCCGGGGATCGTGTCCATCAGGTCATACGTGCCGTTGCCGAGCACGACCTGATCATACGGAATTTCGCGGATCGTCTCGTCACCGACCATCTTGACGCGGACGATTTTCCGCGCCGTATCGATATGCTCGGCATGTGCGCGAACGAGGGTCGCATGGCGCATAATCAAACGCAGCGGGCTTTGACGGTTGGCGATGGACATCACCCCCGTCAGTGCCTCGGCGGTGAAGCCATGAAACGAGTGATAGTTTTTGGGCGTGATCACGGTGATTTGAATCTGCCCGTTTCGCACCAGATTTCCGGCGCGGCGCATCAAAAAGCGGTACACCCAAACGCCTAAATAGCCGCCGCCGATAATGACGAAACGCTGAGGTTGGCTGCTCATGATCTAGTTCCAATCCTTGACGTATTCGGCGATGCGGGCATCGGTGAAGTACGCGAGGCGCTTGACGTTGCTCAGGTTGCGGAATGAAACATTATCGGTGGTCGATGTGCCGCCAAACGTGCCACACCCCAACGTGAGCGACGGGGTGAGATCGGTTGCTACGCCGACCACGCCATGCGCGCCGGGGGAGTTGACCAAGATTCGGCTGGCGGGCATCAGCATCCCGTAGCGGTGGATCAGCGCGTCATCTTTGCTGTGGATGATCGCCGTGTGACCGCCGCCGTCAATTTGCAGCAGTTCGAGCGCTTTGTTGATGCCGTCTTCGGTATCCGCTGCCGTGAACAAACTCAGGAGTGGGAGCAGTTTTTCGCGCGAAAGTGGGCTGCCGGAGTCAATCGCATCCGTCGGTACGATCAACAGCTTGATCGGGTAGGAGCGTTCGATCCCCAACACCGAGGCGATCAGCGCGGCGGGCTGCCCAATCGCAATCGGAATGAACGCATTCAGCTTGGGATCAATGCCCTGTGTCATCAAGCGTTCGGTTTCGGCGGGGGTCAAAACTGCCGCGCCGTGTGCTTCCAGCGCCGCCAAGAAAGCCTCTTTGACCGAGGCTTCGACGATCAGGTTATGCTCCGCGCCGCAGATCAATCCGTTATCGAAGGTTTTGCTCAAAACCACGCATTTCGCCGCATGATCCAAGTCCGCCGAAGCGGTGATGAACGTCGGCGCGTTGCCGGGTCCCACGCCGATGGCGGGCTTGCCGCTGCTGTACGCCGCTTTGACCATCTGCGCGCCGCCCGTCGCCAAGATCATGCCGATCTTGCGATGGCTCATGAACGTCTGCGTCAGCTTGCGGTTGATACGCCCTTCCACCCACTGGACGATCTTTTCCGGCGCACCGTGCGCGACGATGATCCCGCGTATCAAATTACCCATTTCGGTGCAAACTTTTTGGGTGCGGTTGTGGGGACTCAGGATCAACGCATTGCGCGACTTGATCGCCACGAGGGTCTTAAACACAAACGTGCTGGTCGGGTTGGTCATCGGGATCAAGCCGAACACCACGCCGACGGGTGAGGCGATCCTCTGGATTCCGCCCGCCGCATCCATGTAGCCGTAGCCGCTCTGTCCCATCAGCGATTGATACACGCCCATGCTGGCGACTTGATTCTTGAGCGTTTTATCCGCTGCATTGCCAATCTGCGTCTCAGCAACGGCGGCACGCGCGAAATCTTCCGACTTTACGTAGATCGTGCTGGCAATCGCGTACAAGAGTGCATCGATCCGCGCTTCGTCCCATGTGAGCAGTTCACGCTGCGCTTGTTCCGCGTCCGCGATCATCGCATCGACACGGCGATCCGACTTCGGCGCGGTCAGATCGTCCAAGCGCTGAGTCGTGTTGCGCACCTTGAGCGCCGCCGCTTTGCCGAGCGCCCGCACTAGCACCGATCCGATCATCGGGTGCGTATTCACCAATTCATCGAAGGCGGAGCAGCTAATTTTGCGGACTTCAAGATCGGTGTGGGCGTACCCGGTCGCGCTGCGCGGCAGGCGGTCGAGCAAGCTCAACTCACCGATGAACGTATTCGCTTCAACAAACGCCAACACATCATCATGATCATCCGGGTTGGCGTTTTCGTGCTCCAGTTCCAGCCGCACCGTCCCTTTGTCGATTAAGTAGCAGCCGTCGGTTTCGTCCCCCTGCTTAAACAGCATCGCCCCCGCCGGGATTGTCATGCGCTCCATGTAACTTTGAAGGGTATCGCTGTCCGTATCCGCCAGCATATGCAGCGGCGCGGGGAAGTCTTGGCGCATCGTCCGGCGGATTGCGTCTTGCGGCGCGGCGGGGGTTGGCGCATCCCCGGCATCCGCAACAAACATCACCGTCAGTTCATACGGCGCGACCACGAAGCGGTCACCATTCCCAATCTCAACCGACTCATCGCGCAGCAAGCGGCTGCCGAAGCCCGTTCCATTGTTGCTGTGCGCATCGCGCAGCATCACCTGACCGTTAATCTGTTCAAGCCGCGCATGCTGACTGCTCACGCGCACGCTGTCCAGCACAACCGCGTTCTGCTGCCCCCGCCCAATGGTGATGGGCAGCGCGCCTTCATATTCCCGCTGTTGGTGATCATTCGGATCAAACCAAGTAAGCTGCACCCGCACCATACATTCCCCCTTTGATCAGATGGATCACATCGTGTTGACTCCCAGCCTACACAATAGAGGAAATTGGACTTGTAATGTGTGTGAAAGCGATCAAAGTATCGCAAAAAAGTGTAAAGGGGGGTGATCAGATTTTCGATTACGAAATTTTGACGAGGACGTACAACAGCCCGATGATCGCCAGCACGAACATCACCCCATAGCATGCGAATTGAAACACGGTCACGATAAGGAACGGATTGAGAATCAGCACCGCTGCCGCGATGATGAGGACGAGAATGATCATCGTCTTTTGTTTGTCGGTCATGATCGATCCCTTAAGCCTAGTTTGCGACCTACTGCTGTATGGCGATTATCCCCGAAAGTGCGACGGCAGTTTTTATGCTTTAACTGCTCCTCACCCCCTGCCCCTCTCTAAACGAAGGTCGGAGGGGGTTGGGGCATGAGGAAGGAAAGCAGTCCCTATTTCTTCGGTATCTGGCTCATGGCGTATTCCGCCAGCGCCGTAATCGTCAAACTGGGGTTGATGCCCGGATTCGCTGGAATGATCGATCCGTCTACCACGTACAGCCCCGGATAATTGAACACCTCACAACGCGTATCGACGACACCATCCTCAGCCGTTTTGCCCATCGGCACGCCGCCGATCAAGTGGGCGGTCGCGGGAATGCCGAGCAAGGTTTCGGGGATCGTATCCTGCGCGATTCCTTGTGTTTTCTCGGCAAAGCGGTGCGTCATCTTGTGTGTAAGATCAAAATCGGGCGACATCGATGTTCCCGGCGGAACTTCCGTCACCATGCCGCGCCGGAAACCCGTAAACAGGCTGCGCCCCAATTTGATGCGCATCGTGCTTTCGGCGGTCTGCATCACCAGCATGATCGTCGAACGCTCCGCCCAACGCGAGAAGAACTTCGCGTACAGAAATCCCCCCGGATGACGTAACCCGTGCGCAATCGTCTTGACCAGCCGTTTGAGCGGTGTCGCGGCATGTTCGATCATCGGAATCGCCAGCAGGCGCATAAACGATGATCCGCGTGGGTAGCGCACCGGCTCAACCCGCGTGATCGCGTCGAGTTCAAAAATCGAGGTGATCGCCGGACCGGTCGAATAATCGGTTGCCTTATCCCACGAGGTTGAGCCGACCAGCGCTTCGCTGTTGGTGCGCACGCTCGTCCCCAAACGCGCGGACAGTTTCGGGAGGGATTGTGTGATATCGCGGCAGCGGAAGAGCAGTTTCATCGTGCCGAGCGCGTGCGCCGAAACGACGACATTCCGCGCCCGCACGGTTTGCGTCGAGGACTGCCAGAATGCGGCAGTGCTGCGCTTGTAGATCACTTCGTAGCGTGCGCCGTCGGGCTGGTTGGCGGGGAGCGGGCGAATATCCGTCACTTCGGATTCAGCTTGAATCCGCGCACCCCATTTTTCCGCGAAGAACAGGTAATTTTTCAACAGCGTATTTTTTGACCCGTAGCGGCAGCCGATCATGCAGCCGCCGCACCCATTGCATCCGGTTCGATCCGGTCCTTCGCCGCCGAAATACGGGTCAGGCGCGGTCTTGCCCTCCTCGCCGAAGTAAATCCCGACGTTCGCAGGGCGGAATGTTTCGGCGCGCCCGTATTCTTGAGCCATTTCTTGCAGCACGCGATCCGCCGGGGTGAAGAATGGGTTGCGCGCCACGCCGAGCATGCGGCATGCGGTTTCGTAGTGTGGGCGGAGCAGGGTTTTCCAGTCCGCGAGACTGCTCCAACCGGGGGCAGCGAACAATTCATCGCCGGGTTCCATCAAGACATTGGCATAAACCAGACTGCCGCCGCCGACACCGCTCCCATGCAGCACCATGATGTCATTCATTAAGCTGATCTGCTGGATGCCGAAGCAGCGAAGCGCGGGCATCCACAAATATTTAAAAACGTTCCAGTTCGTTTTGGGATGATCCTCGTCGCGGAAGCGCTTGCCGCGCTCCAAGACCAACACCGAGTAGCCTTTTTCGCTCAGGCGCATTGCCGACACACTGCCGCCAAACCCTGAGCCGATGACGACAAAATCCCATGTGCGTTCTTGAGCCATAACCAGAACCGATCTCTATTATTTGATCGGATTGTACCCTAATTCACGATTAACGACGAAGCACACCCAAGTATTGTATGCTGTCTAGCATCAGGAGTTGAAGTTCATAAGGACTGTGATTTATGACCAGTGAGCAAGCGCTCGAAATCTTGTTGGCGGGTAACCTCCGCTACGCCGTGCTCAGTCAAGAGTATCCGCGCCAGTCGTCGTATCACCGCGCCCAAGTCTTGGAAGGACAAACCCCGTTCGCCGTCATTTTGGGCTGCTCTGATTCGCGCGTGCCGTCTGAACTGATTTTCGATCAAGGCTTAGGCGACTTATTTATCGTGCGCACTGCCGGGCATGTCGTCGATGATATTGCGCTGGCGAGCATCGAATTCGCGGTGTACAGCTTGAATGTGCCGCTGGTGATGGTGTTGGGGCATTCGCAGTGCGGCGCGGTCACGGCGGCGGTCGACAAAAAGCGCATGCCCGGCGCGATCCCACATTTGAGCGTGCGCGTACAACCCGCAATCGACGCCGTGAGCAGCGCGGAAGGCGACCGCGTCACCAACGCCACGCAGATGCATTCGCGCTTGACCGCCGCGTATATCACCGCCGCCAGCCCGGTGATCACGCAAGCGGTTGAGGCGGGAACGCTGCGCATCGTTCCCGCGTTTTACGACTTGGAGACGGGGCGGGTGACGGTGGTTCAAGACACGTGATCTAGACGATCTTCTAATCATCACGAAACCGTAATTGAACGCTATAATCTAAATCAACAACCATATACGGTGACTCGCCTTGCTGTAAGTAAGGACTCGCACGATGACCGACGCCCTACGCGCCGAACTCCGCCCAGCGCTCGATCGATTTTTGCCGACGATGAAGAAAAAAGGGATCGACCTGAAATCCGGGGTCTTGGCGTCGGCTGTGTTGTGGACTCTCCGCCGCGCCGACGCGGACGAGGGGATGCAGGCTTTCATCCGTGAGACATGCGGCGAAAAAGCCGTGTTTTCGGTGATCAAAGCGCTCCCGCCCGACGACGATGATCCGCTGGAGACGGTGCAGTGGATGATGCGCCGCATCACCGAAAATCCGCTGCTGCGTGAAGCCGTCGATGCGCTGATCATCGTGTTCGTGGATGACATCGTGAGCGCGGCGTTGATCAAGCCGAGCGAAAATCAGCAGCCGAGCGCCAGCATCATGACGGGCGACATCAGCCATGTGGCGAACCTCGTGATCGGCGGGACGCAGTATGTGTACGGCGATCTCGTCAACACGATCACGATCCAGCAGGAGGCGATCCGCACCTGCCCGCGCCCGCTCAACCCGCCAGAGTATTTTGGCGGACGCGACCGCTACTACGCGCAGATCAAACAGCGGCTGCAAGCGGGCGAAACCAGCGCGATCACCGGGGTGCAGGGCGTGGGCGGGATCGGCAAGACGACGCTGGCGCGCCAATTGGCGCATGACCTGTATCACGGCTGGTGTAAAGCCGTCGTGTGGACGGACATCAACCAGCACGTAAATGTACGCGACAAGCTGATCCAGTGGGCGCGCTACGGCGATCAAAATTACCAGCCCACCCAAGACCAGCAGCCGGACGACTTCAAAGGCGCGGCGCAAGCACTTTTAGAAGAAGCGATCAACACGGCGTGCGAGACGTGCCCGCCGGAGCGCGTGCTGGTCGTGCTCGATGATGTGTGGGAGGACGGAATCGAGGCGGCGCGCATGCTGATGAGTATCGCCCCGAAAAATGCCGTCATTTTGATCACCACCCGTTCGCAAAAAGTTGCGCGCGATCTGCGCATCAGCGACGACGAAGCCTTGATCGCGCTGCCGTACTTGAGCGCGGAGGACGCGGTCGCGATGCTGCGCGCGTATCCATTCTTCGCGCCCGCCGCTGATGACGACTTGAAAGCACTCGCGGCGGCGCTCGGCGGGCATCCGCTGGCGCTCGATCTGGCGGCGCGGCGGATCGATCAAGCGCGCAGACGCTCCGGCGCGGATGTGGTCGGGGCGCTCCACGACGCGGTGAGCGCGTACCGCGAAGGCATTCCGGCGGACAGCCCGTTTGCTGACCTGAAGTTTGAGCAGGGCGGGGACGAGGACAAGGATAAGAACGACAACCTGACCGTCTCGCTCCGTTTGAGCTATGAAACGCTCACACCTGAAGCACAGGCGCGTTTCCGCGCGCTCGGCATGCTCCCGTTTGACGTGCCGTTCGATACCGCGCTGCTGGCAGCCTTGTGGCAGAGCGCGCCCGAAGATGTGGAAAATGATGCTGACCCGCTGCGCGAACTGGCGCTGATCGACCCCACGAACCGCAAAGGCTGGTACACCCAGCACCGCCTCTTACGCGCCTATGCCCGCGCCCTGCTCAACAAAGCGGGCGAAACCGAGGCGGTGTTTGGGCGTTACGCCGCGCACATGACCGGACTCGCCGCGCAGTTTAATCTGCTTCCGCTTGAGCAGTGGCACACGCTCGACGATCACCTGCCGCATGTGTTTTTGGTGGGGGATGAACTGGCGCGTAAGACGGCGATCACCGAAACGCCGGATGAGGCGCTGTTTACGCTGGCGGGCGAGTTTGCGTGGAATACGATTCGGTATTTCCATCGTCGCATGAACGACATCTTCACCGGCGAAGATGCAGCCCGCCAACCGACGCGGATCAATTGGTACGAGATGGGCTTGCGGGTGTGGCGGGCAAGCAGTAATCAGGGACGCGAAGCGGTGGCACTCAACTACATCGGCGCGGTGTGGGATACTTTGGGGAAGAAGCGCAAAGCGCTGGATTACTACGAACAGGCACTGCCCTTGAGCCGCACGGTGGGCGATCAGCGCGGCGAAGCGGCGGCGCTCAACAACCTTGGCACAGTGTGGTTTGCCTTGGGAGAACAACCTAAAGCGCTTGAATATTACGAACAGGCGCTGCCCGTGTTCCGCGCGGTCGGTGATCGGGATGGTGAGGCGACGACACTCAGCAATATCGGCACGGTGTGGTCTGCCTTGGGAGACCAGCGCAGGGCGATAAGCTACTACGAACAGGCACTAGCACTGCGGCGGTCGCTCGGAAACAAAAGCGGCGAAGCGTCCGTGCTAACGAACATCGGCGCAGTATTGAACCATACGGGAAAGCAGCGAAGAGCACTAGACTTCCTTCAACGGGCGTTGCCGCTGCACCGAGTGGTGGGTGATCAGCGCGGCGAAGCAATTACACTGAACGGCATCGGTTTAGTATGGAATAGCTTGGGCAAGCAGCAAAAGGCGTTGGGATTCTATGAACAAGCCCTGTCGTTGTACCGTGCGGTGGGCGACCGGGGCGGCGAAGCATCTGCCCTCAACAATATCGGCGCTGTATGGTTTGAGTTGGGCGACAAGCGGAAAGCACTGGGTTTCGCTGAACAGGCGCTTGTTGTTTTCATTCGCATCGAAGCGGTTGATTCTGTCGCCTCGTCACGCACTAATATTGGTCTTCTGCTTTCAGCACTAGGCGAGTGGGAACAGGCTTCTGAGCAACTAGAACAAGCCCTTGTTCTGATACATCAGTACAACCTGACATATCTACCGAGTGGAGTATCGCTGAAAGAGGTCGAAACAAGACTCGCTGCTGCCAAACGCCGCGCCGCGCAAGCCAACCCGAATCCACCTCGACCACACCACAACCGAAAGCGTCACCGATGAAACCTGCACGGATTGACCCACAAGAACTCGCGTTGTTCGTCAAGAACACGATCGCGGTGTGCCAACTCCCGCCCGCCCAGCGCGGCGAGTGGCGCAGCGTGATCGAAACCTTCATCGCGCCCGCCCGCGCCGAAGGTCAGCTTCAAAAAGTGGAATTCTTCGAGGCGCTGATCGGCGTGATCGACGGCGGCGTGCCGGTGCTCACGGGGAAGAATCCATTTCAGCCGTATCTCGATCAAGTGCTGCGCGGGCTTGGTATCGATCCGCCGCCACCCGCTCCCGCTTCGACGCTTGAGCCGGAACCTGACTACGCCGCCGCGCCCGCGCCGCCGAGCGAAGCCGCGCTGCAAGATGCCGTCCGCTTTGTGATGATGCTGATCGAAGCCGATTCGGATCAAGACCTGACCGAGCTGGCGGGCATGATCACGCCTGATCAATACGCGGCGCTTGAAGCGATTGTCGAGGTTCAGCTTGCCAGCGCGGATCGTCTGCGCGAACGGTTGGAGGTTTTGCGGTGAGGGTGGGCAGTGCTCCTCACCCCCCGTCCCCCTCTCCATCGCAAGCGATAGAGAGGGGACGCAGATCACTTTTTCTCCCCTCTCTAACCGAAGATTGGAGAGGGGCAGGGGGTGAGGAGCGGTAAAAGGGCTAGGCTTAATTCATCGTTCGCTTCCGAAGGAGGATCACGCGATGCCGTTGCAACTCAAGTACACCATCAGCGCCGAGCAAAGGCTTCAGAATTTTGCAGCGGCGGTTCGTTTAGCCATTGAAGCCAGCGGCGATCTCGTCGTCGATGATCCGGCAGAGGCGGATGTCCTGCTCGAAGTGCGCGATCCGCATACCGCCGCGCAGCGGGGCGGGATCACGACCGGGAATATCCGCGAAGTCGGGAATCTCAACATCGGCGGGCAGCAAACGATCAGCGGCATGAATATCGCGATGGGCAGCGCCAAACAGCAGATCAGCACCAGCGCCGGGTTGAGCGATGCGCAGAAAACCGCGTTCAGCCAATGGGTGGAACTGATGGAAGCGGCGCTCAAACAGGCGGCGGAAAAAGGCGATCCCGAAACGGTCAAAGAAGCCGCTGACAAAACCAAAGAGGTGATCGCGCAAGTCACCGAGCCGCAGCCGAAATGGCAGCAGGCGAAGATCAGCGCCGAAACATTGATCGCCGCCGCGCGTAATCTCGCCGCAGCCGCGCCGCTGGTGCTGCCGATTGCTCAAGAAGTGCTGAAGTTTATCGCGCCATTCATCAGGTGAACCCATCATGAACGAATCGCTGAGACGCATCATCCGAGAATTCATCGACACGCCCGACGATCAAAAAGGGGCGGCGCTTCAGCGGCTCGGCGCTGAACTTGTCACCCGCGAAGCGCTAGCCGAGGTCAAGGCATGGCTGAACGAAACCGCCGATCCGGCGCTCCGCGAGGCGCTTGATCTGCTGCATAAGCTTCTGCGGCTCAACCTGAACAGCCGGGGGCTGACTCAAGCGGACGTGGAGCATTTTGCCGACCTACTCGACCGCTGGATCAACGCGCCGGATTGGGATGCGTCGGAAGCGTTCCTCCGCCAGCATGCCGCCGATCTGCTCAGTGATACGGGGGAAGTCGTCCTATTCTTGATCGCCCAGCGCAACCCCGGCGCGACGGCGATTGTTCATCATATCGCCCTGTTGGAGCGCTGCCGCGAACAGGGGATCGAAGCGGCATATGCGCCGCTCAAACAATCGATGCGTGAACCCGATTCCGGTACTGATGCGCCGGAGCAGCTTTTTGAGCAGTTCCTGAACATCGATCCGGCTGCGCTCCCCGCGTTCGCCGCCCGTTTGAGCGATGTGGAACGCGCCGACCTGCTCAGGAAAAGCGAAGAGCAGCTTCGGATGCTTGAAATTCTGCGCCGCAATTGGGAGCGATTTCAAGTGATCTACGGCAGTGCCAAGCCGTCGCCATCCGTCAACGGCGCGGATACCGCCTTTATCGAACGCATGGTGGCGCAGTTCATCAGCACAAAATCGGCGGCGGAGATGAATGCGCTGATCAACAGCACCACGCCCGCGCACCTTGATGCGCTCGAACGTGCGGTTGAGCTGATGATTGAGAAAGCGGGAACGACCGACTCCGGGCAGTACCTCCGTGAACGTCTACGCTCCCTCCGCGATCTGCGCACGGGTCGGGATAAGCTCTCGCCCGCGCAGAAAGCGCTCGCGGATTACCTCACCGCCGCCTCGGATGCTGAAGCCGAGCGCGTCTTACGCACGAATGCCGCCCTGCTCACCTATGGCGTCCGCGAACAGATCGAAGCGTTGATCACCGGAAACACAGGCGAAATTCGCGCGCGGTTGATGGCGCGGCTGGTGCTGTGGGAACGGGTTCACGCTGCCAGCAACGGCGGCGCGGAGACTCACAATGCACCGTCCCCGGAATACCGACGCAAACACCTGCTGCAAGCGCTTGAAGCATTTGAACAAGAACTCAGCGAACAGCGCGACTCGTCGCCCGGACACGCGCAAACGCTCAACCGCCGTGCGATGACACTGGCGGAGCTGTCGCACTTCCCCGGCGAAGACCGGCGCGCGCGGCTGATTCAAGCGCTGGCGGACATCACCGAAGCGCTGTTGAGCATTTCCGATACGTCGGTCGAATACGCCGAATATTTGGTCAACAAAGGCGGCATCCTGTTCGAACTGGCACACGTGCCGGGTGAAAACCAGCGCGCGCGTTTAGAGGAAGCCCTCGCGCTCTACCAGCAGGCAGCGCCGCCATTCCAAGACAATCCGCTCGGAATGGCGAAGCTGAACGGCAATCTCGGCAGCGTATACGCGGCGCTGGAAAACCACTCGGAAGCGATCAAAGCGCTGTGGGCAGCCGTCACAGGTTTTGAGCTGGTGGGTCACGCGGCATATATCGATCACAGCCGCCGCATCCTGCTTGCGTACAAGCGCCAGCACAGCGGATTCTTCAACGATTTGTGGCGTTCCGTCATCCGCGCCGATCAACCTCGTTGGTTAGCAATGGTCGCCGCTGACCCGCTCGATCAACTCAACCGTCAGGTGATGGCGGCGGCGCAAAAGACCGCTGACTTGATCGCCGAATGGACGAAAACCCCCGATTGGCAAGCCTCCGAAGCATTCTTGCGGGAACATGAAGACGAACTGCTCACCGAAAAAGGCGAGGCGGTGATCATTCTGCTGCTCAGAGAGAACCCCGACTCGAAAACGCTGGAACAGCACTTGGGGCTGCTGCGCGCCTGCCGTGAGCGCGGGATCACTGAGGTCTACCAAGAGTTCCATTTGATGGAGCCGCTCGAAGAGATGCTCAGGTCGGTGCAGAACTTCGAAGAATTCAACGAGATGGTGAAAAAACATCCGGTTCTGCTTGAACTCCCGACGATCAACCGCATGGTGGATGGCGTGATCCGCGCGCAAGCCGACTCGCATCCAGAAATCGCCACGCGTCCACTGGCGCTGCTCATCCTGTTGATCGATGGGTACAACCGCGCCCATTTTCAGGATATCAACCCTGAAGAACATCAGCGGTTTATCGATGCGCTCGAACGGCTGCTGCCCGCCGCGCAAGCCGTCGATCCTACGACGATGTACCGTGATGTGCGCAAGCTGATGGCGCAAGCGTACAACACGTTGGGGAATCACTATGCGGATCTCAAAGCGCATCAAAGGGCGATTGAAATCTATACCCGCGCGGTTGAAGTAGACGACACAGCCGCGATGTTTTTGCGCAACCGCGCGGGCGTGTACATCGATATGAAGGATTATGAGGCGGCACGCGCCGACATCGAACGCGCGCAGCAGATCGACCCGAACGCGAAGCGCTTACCGGAGCTTTGGCGCGATGTGTTCCTCGGCATCGGCAACGGCGCGGCGATGCTCCCACATGCGCTGACGATCCGCGACCGCCAACCGGACGAAGCCAGCGGGCATTTCTACGTCGCGGTTGCGTATGCCCTGTGCGGCGATCCCGCATCATCTGAGGCGGCAATGCGCGAATCGAGCGCGCGCAGTTCGGATAAGCAGCGCGAACAGGGACTCAAAACGCTGACGGAGTACCGCGAACGCTTCCCAGAACAAACGGTGATCTGGGAAGCGTTGATCCTCGTTTTGCAGACGTCGCCCGCTGCGTAGGGGCGGCTCATTCCTAGCCCAACGCGCCGATCCCCTGCACCCCTTCGAGCGGAGCGCCGGAAAAATCGAACAACAGAATCGTGTCGAGGTTTTCCGGCGCTGGTACGTTCCCGTTATCCGCGATGAACGGCGGCAGCGGAACAGGCGTCAACGATGCAAGCTGCTCCGGCGGGATCGTGTTGATCGCGTTGTCGCGGCGGATCAGCGTTTCGCTGCATGTTGGGTGATCTGGCGCGCATCCCGCGCCTTCGTAGCCAACGCCAACCGGATGATCGGCGCTCCCGTTCCAGATCAAGTTACCTGCAATGCGCAGATCATCATCTGCGAGCGCTGGCACAGGCACGCCGCTCTCGTTTTGAGACTCGCCTGAATAGGGTGCGAACACGCTGAGATGCTGGTATTCGCTCCGGTAGCCGTCGGGGTTGTTGAAAACATTGTTGATGATGAACACATGACGATTGGGGATGCGGACATAATTCTCCCCGTCCGCGAGTGCCATATTCCCCCACCCGCCGAGCGCCGCGTTCGCCTCACAGCGCGGGCGTTCCGGGCTGTCGGCAGCGCCGTCACAACTTCGTGAGCCAAAAATCACGTCGATCATGTGGCTGCGCGCTCCAACCCGCGTGAACGTATTGTGCGCGATCAAGATGTTGTAGCCACCCTGTATGCCCACGCCCGCGCCGTCCGTATCGCTGACATGATTGTTCACGAAGCGGATATAGTACGCCTCGTAATGGATAAACGGCGGCACCATGTACTGAAAACCCGTCCCCTGTCCGGCGCTGAATCCGCCTGTCGCACAGTCGTAAATCTCGTTCGCTTCAACGGTCAGGTAGGCTGATCCGCCTTTGAAGTAGATACACCAATCGCCCGCTTCGTGAATGCGATTGCCGATCACATGCCCGTACTGGACGGCGACGAAATCGACGACAACATTCCATGCGCCGGAAATATCGCTGGCTTCCAGATAAAAATAGGTCGATTGGTTGACCTTGACGACTTCCTGAGCTTGATACGTCTCCGGCGCTGCACCGCGCAGCGTGACCCCGCGCAGCAGCACATGATCGCACAGTTCACAGTGGAAAGCATCTACCCCTTCATCGATCAGAAAGTCCATGAAGTACACGTAGCGCGAATTGTACAAATTGATCGTCGCCAGCCGCGTGCTGACGCCTGTGCCGCTCAACATGATCGGATGTTCGTAAGTGCCGAAGCGCGATTCCCAATAATTTGGCTGCATATCGGCGGTGAATACGCCCGCCGCAAGGTGCAGGTGATAGCCTGTCGTCAGCGCTTCGCCTATCGGGATGCGATCCCACGCGGCATTGATCGTGCGGAGGGCAGTATCGGGGGTGTCTCCGGTGTGGCTGTCATCCCCATTGACCGGATCGATATACACATCGACCAGCGACGGCGTGCCGATTTCGTAGAAGCGCGGATCGGTTGTTTGCGCGTGGATGATGAAGGGAGACGCGATGATGAGCAGCAGGATAACCAGTAGGGTGAGCGAGAGCGATTTCACGAAAGCCCCTTTGAGTCGAATTTGCGGCGTCAGAGTTCACGCATTCAGCATAACATCATGCGGCTAAATCGACTCATCACGAAACAGCACGCGCACCCGTTGATAACAAATCGCGGAGACGGCAACGAACACGCCGAGCAGATTCGCCATAAAATCGGCGCGGTCGGCGGTGCGCCCTTCGGTGAACATCTGCAATACTTCGGTGATCCCACTGACAGCGAGGGTGATCACGAGCGCGAACGCCAGCGACGACGAGAAGCGGCGGCGCATCCCCAAACGCGCGCCACCGTACAGCACCATTGTGAGCGCACCCATCAGCGCGGTGTGACCGATCAGATCACCCCACCATACCCGCTCGAGCACCTGATGAACCCAGCCGATCACGCGATCCGGCGCAAGCATGAGCATGACGACAGCGGCGGTGCTTACAGCACTGGTGAACATCCACACGGCGGCGCGGTTCTTACACAGATTGATCATCATGATGGCTTTCGTCGCTGAACGGATTGATCGATTAGACAGCGCCGTAATCCGTTCGGATCACTGCGTAGGGAAGTCGTCAGGCGTACAATCGAAAATAGGGCTGTGGAGCGGAGATCAAATCAATGGCGGTACTTCAATTTATCCAACAAGGGAGCAGGCTGATAGTTTGGAGCACCGCAAACACAACCACACTGATCGATCCGGTGAGCGGCGTGGGGCGAGGACACGTACCGGGCGAGATCATCGGGCTTTCTTTTGATGAAACGCACGCGATTCTCCGCAGCCAAAACGAAACGATCAGCGTCGCCCGTTTAGCGGATGGCGCGATTCTTGCGAACCCCGACCCGGAGCAGTTCCCCGCGCACGAGCGGTTGATCTCGGTGGTCGATTCGAGAATTGGGTGTGTTGATGCTTTTGATCGGGAACGCTTCTTGCCGCCTCCACCGCTCAAACTGGAAACAGATGATACCGGACACTGGATGCGCCAAGCGCGTCGTCTTCCCGGTTCGCCGCTGGTGATGTTTATCGCGAGTTGGGATAACCCAATGATTTACGGATGGGATACCTACCTTCACGATATGCTGAACAACCGGACGATCCTCAAGGAAGCGACCAAGAATTATCTCCCCAATGCGGTGTATACCCCGGCGCTGAATCTCCTCGCGCTGGAGTCTGCCTACGACTACAAATTCTATGATCTGAAATCCGCCAACCCACGCGGCACATTGAGCTTTTCAGAGATTGATATGCGCGGATATGTCCCCCCGGCGGAACTCAAAGCGAATCCGCGCCGACCGAGCATACTCCGCTATATCCGCACGGTAGCGACGAATCCCGCCGCGCCAGAGATCACAGCGGGTGCGCTGGATGGACTGCTGCGCGTCGTGCGCTTCCCTATCATGCAGTTTGAGACGATCACACATGGAGTCGTCACACGGGAACACACCCCGCTCTGGGAAACCCAGCTCAGTGCATCACCGCGTGCGCTGGCATTTTCGCCGGATGGCATGCGGCTTGCCGCCCTGCTCACCAGCAGCACCGTGCTGATCTTCGATACGTATGACGGGAACCTGCTGCACACGATCGCACTGCCTAAACCTTAGATTGTGCTTATGGGATGCAGAATCGGCGCGATTTGTGCATAGTTGCAGATGACTTTACGAGGAAACGCGCTATTGTAGGGAACTAACGTCGATTTGACGCAGCACACCAGCATGAAGGAGGGTAAGTCCATGCGCCGTGTTCATTTGTGGATGCTTCTCGTCGTAGTTATCGGGATGTTCGCAATTCCCGCCGTTTCCCAAGAGGATTTGGACGCTCAAGCCGCCGAATTGATGACCTCTGAGCCTTCTTTCGAATATGCAGAAACCATTGTCAATTTTGAGAACCTCGGTTTGAACATCATTGGTACGCTGGCGATGCCGGTGAGCGATTCACCGGTGCCGATTGTGCTGCTGTTTCATGGGTTTAAGGGTGAGCGCGATGAACTCCCAATCGTGAACACCGAAGAAGCGATGTACAGCCGCACTGCCCGCATTTTCGCGGAGCGCGGGATCGCTACGCTGCGAATCGAATTTCGCGGGTCAGGCGAAAGTGAAGGTTTGTGGGAAGACACCACGTTCACCGGACAGATCGCTGATGCGGTCGCCGCGCTTGATTTTGTGGCGACGCTGGAAGGCATCGACACTGAACGGATCGGCATCATCGGCTTGAGTCAAGGTGGGTTGGTCGCGGCGGAAACAGCCGGACAAGATTCACGCGTTGCTTCGTTGGTGCTGTGGTCAGCGGCGGCAAATCCGGCGTCGAACTTTGCCAATATTCTGCCGTTAGAGACGATTCAGGCGGGTCTTGCGCTGCCAGACGGGGAAGCTCTGCCCATCACCCTCCCTTGGGGTGAAGAAACCAGCATGAAGCGTGAATTCTTTGAAGAACTGTTCACGGTTGATCCGGTCGCGGCGATCACGCACTACGCGAACCCAATGCTGGTCGTCGTCGGCAGCCGTGATACAACAGTCTATCCGCAGCCGCAGCAGGGGCAGGTGTTCCTGAATTATCACGAAGGCGAAGAAGCGCTCGTCGTCCTTGATGGCGATCATGTCTTCGACGTGCTGGCGACCGGTCCTGAAGTGGTCGATCAGGCGATTTTCTACAGCCTTGCATGGTTCATCAACACGCTGTAAATCCGAGAAGGGGCGAGTTTCCCCGCCCCTTCCCCGGAATTCTCGCGGTTTAGCGCGTAATCTTGAAGTTAAACATACCAGTGCCGAGTGTGCCGAACAGCCGAATCCAGATCGGCAGGAGCATTTCCGTCCCGCGCGCCGTCGTGATATCGCCTAAGTCGGTGATCCGCTTCCAGCCGAACCAGTCGCGCAGATAGCCGCTCACCGCCGCTTTTGCTCCGGCATCGTTTCCGCTCACAAACACATCATGATCGCCGTCCGCAACTGCCGCCGGGTTGACCATCAGGGCGGCGGTCATCGTGTTGAGCGTCTTAACGACGTGCACCGTTGGGAAGCGCCGCTGAATCTGCTCGGCAAGCGAATCGGTGTTCGAGACGAAAAGCGACGGTGGCATTCCTTGTGAAAAGTCGAGCGGGTTGGCGAGGTCGATCAGGATTTTACCCGCGAGGTTGGCTTCTCCGGCGGCTTCGAGCGCGGGGATCGAACCAAAGCCCACCGTCGCGTTAAACAAGACTTCACCGAATGCCGCCGTTTCCGCAAATGTGCCGAGCCGAATCGCGTTATGCGCTTGCAGCCACGCGCCGAACGGCGGATTCCCGTACCGATCCGCTGCGGTATTGGCGAGGGTTGCGCTTACATCGCGCGTGCCGATCATGACTGCGTGACCGATGTCCGCGAGTTTCGCCGCGATCGTCTGCCCGACGCCGCCTGTTCCCAAAATGCCGATGTTCAATGTGCCGACTCCTGATGTGTTGGCTAGCAGAGTTTTCGATATAATAAAGACAGGTCTGTCTTGCTTTCTGAATAAGCGTACAGACAAGTCTGTCTTGTGTCAACAGGAAAATCTCATGACGGTATCGGCGCGTGACCGAATCCTGCAAACTGCGGGCGATTTGTTCTTCCAATATGGCTACCGGGCTATCGGGATCGATTTGATCATCGCACAGTCGGGCGTGGCGAAGGCGACCCTTTATCGCTACTTTCCCGCCAAAGATGACTTGATCGCCGCATACTTAGAGGAGACAAACCGCCGCTTTTGGGATTGGTTCGACGCGGCGGCGGCACAGGGGGAAACGCCGCGCGATCAACTGGTGCGCGTGTTTGAGGCGCTGCAAAAGCTCGTCACCACGCCGACGTGTCACGGATGCCCGTTCTTGATGGCTGCGACCGAGTTCCCCGACCGCGATCATCCCGGTCATCTGGTGGCGGTGCGTAACAAGGACGCCGTGCGCGCTCGTTTTCAAACGATGTGCGAGTCTGCATCCTTACGTGATGCCGCCGCGCTGGCGGATCACCTGCTGCTGCTGATGGACGGTGCGTTTATGGCAGTCCGCTTGTACGGGATCGACAACCCGGCGCGCGAGGTTGCAGCATCCGCCGAGCGCTTGATCGCGTGTGCAAGTGAAGGTCTTTAAGGCTGAAACTATCCTCACCCCCAGCCCATCTCTAACCTTCGGTTAGAGATGGACAATGCTCTTGATGGTCTTGCTATTTACATGGACGGAGTCCCGGATTTTCGGTAATGTTGTCATAGCTCTACGCACAAACAAAAAGGCTTCTTTTATGGCAACGTTAGACAACGCAGCACTTCAAGCACAGGACAAACACCAGCTTCATCCACTTCAACACCCCAAAACGCATGCCGACCCCCTCGTGATCGAGCGCGGCGAGGGTGTGTACCTGTATACCGCCGATGGTCGCAAAATTCTTGACGGCATGGCGGGCTTGTGGAATGTCAATGTCGGCTACGGGCGCGAAGAACTTGCACAAGCCGCATACGACCAAATGAAGCGGTTGGCATTCACATCGAATTTTGCGGGCATGACCAATATTCCGGCGACCGAGTTGGCGAACAAGCTCTCCGGTTATGCGTACCCTGACCTGAAAACGACGTTCTTTACGTCCGGCGGCTCTGAATCCAATGACAGCGCCTTCAAGATCGCGCGCTACTACTGGAAGCGCATGGGCAAACCCGAAAAATTCAAGATTATCGCGCGCAAACTCGCCTATCACGGCATCACGATGGCATCGACATTCGCCACCGGAATCGAGCGCTACCACAAAATGTTCGGTCCGGCGGTTCCGGGTTTCGTCCATGTCGCGCCGCCATATCCCTACCGCTTTGAAGGCGAAATCAAGGACGGCGAAACGGTTGGCACAGCAGCGGCGCGCTTGATCGAAGAAGCGATTTTGCGCGAAGGCGAGGATACCGTCGCGGCGGTGATCGCTGAACCAGTGCAGGGCGTGGGAGGTGTGATCGTCCCGCCGGACGACTATTTCCCGCGTGTGCGTGAGATTTGCGACCGCTACGGCGTGCTGTTGATCGCCGACGAAGTGATCACGGGATTTGGGCGCACAGGGGCGATGTTCGGCTTGACGCGCTATGACGTCCAACCGGATATTCTCTCGTTCGCCAAAGCGATCACGAGCGGGTATCAACCGTTGGGCGGCAACCAGATCAGCGACGCGATTTACGACACGATCCAAACCGCGCCCGATACCGATTCATGGATGCACGGCTACACCTACAGCGGTCATGCGACGGCGTGCGCGGTTGCGCTGCGTAATATCGAACTGATCGAATCCGAAAAGCTGGTCGAACGCGCGCAGACGATGGGCGCTCGGCTGTATGCCGGATTACAAACCCTGAAAGAATTCCCGTTCGTCGGTGATGTGCGCGGGATCGGCTTGATCAACGGTGTTGAACTGGTGAGCGACCGCGACACCCGCGCCGCTGATCCGGCACTTGCCGCCAAAGTAACGAAAATGTGTCAGGATCGTGGTTTACGCACGCGCAACGTCGCCAGCACGCTGGCATTTGCACCCCCGCTCACGATCACCGAAGAAGAGGTCGATGAGATCGTGCGGATTTTGGGCAGTGTGTTCGATTCAGTGTCGTAGGTGGGTTCGATGAAGCTGATCGTCACCGGATTCAACCCGTTCGGGAGCGTGAAGGTCAATCCTTCGCAGTTGGTTGTCGAGCATGTTCAGCGGACGCGCCCGGATGTGTGGACACTGCTGCTGCCGACCGAGTACCGCCGTTCGTCGGAGATGATTCGCGCCAGCATCCGTGATTTATCCCCGGATGCGGTGCTGATGTTCGGGGTGGCGCAAACGCGCAAGGCATTCACGCTAGAACGGATCGCTATCAATGTCGATGATGCATCGATTGCCGATAATGTGGGTGTGCTGGCATCCGGTCAGCCGGTCAAGCCGGACGGCGCAATCGCGTATTGGTCATCGCTCCCACTGGATGCGATGCTTGCCGCGCTGACCGCACACGAAATTCCGGCGTCGATCTCGAATCACGCCGGGACGTTTGTCTGCAATCACGTGTTTTACACGGCGCTGCACACGCTCGAACAGATGCAGCGCCGGATTCCGTGCGGATTCGTGCATCTGCCGGGGCTGCTCCCGCCGGAAGGGGACGCCAATACCGGCATGACGCTCCAGCAGATGATCGCCGGGGCGGATGTGTGTATTGAAACGCTGCTCGCACCTGATCATGCTTGATACGTCCACGCTGCCAACTGCGAAGGGGACATACATCCTGCTCATGCAGCTTTCCACCGCCCAATCACTTATGATCGGGCGGTTGGGGATGTTCGATCTCGCGGCGGGCTGGTATGCGTATGTGGGGAGCGCGTTCGGGAGCGGCGGGTTAGCGGGCAGGCTCAAACATCACTTCAAGCCCGCGCCGCGCCCGCATTGGCACATTGATTATCTACGGCAGGTCGCGCCGTTGGTCGAAGTGTGCTGCGCCGCCAGCGACACCCGCCTTGAATGCACATGGGCGGCAGCGCTCAAACATATGCCGGGGGCGGAAATTCCGATCCCCCGGTTTGGTGCGTCCGACTGCCGCTGTGAAGCGCATTTGTTCCGGTTTGTTATGGAAAACCGCCCCACGCTTGGAGAACTCGCGGCGCAAACTGTTGGTGGCGTTATGCTCTAGTATCCACTGCCGCCTTCTCGACCGGATACTGAATCTCCGTCAGCGGCAGCACGCCTTCCTCCGGCGCGCGCAGGTAAATCTCGCGCGGTGCGCCGCTGATGTGATAACCGTTCATCTCAATCCAGTGACCAATGGCAGTGTAGGGGGTTTCCAGCGCGTCGTAGCTGCCCTCGTACACCACGCTGGCAACTGTCGCACCCGGCAGCTCGTAGATACGGAACGCCCGCCCATCCTCCAGCGTAATTGGTTCGCTGACCGCCGCGCCGACCGGGAACGCCACTTCTACGTCAATGTCCTGTCCTTTGAACTCTGTATCGTGGTACATCATGAATGGCGCGCCGTTGGGTTGAATTCCCCGGCTGATTAGCATCGGGAACGCCGCCATCAAAATGTGCGCCACGCCTTCGGGTGTCGGAATCACGCTGCGCAGCGCCATCACGTGCAGCGGTTCTACCGTCTTGAGAATCACGTCGAACTGTGCCATTGCATTATCCTCCTGCTCGATTTGTTTAATGCGTGCCGCCACCCGCGCCAATCGCGCCTGCTCCTCTGCGATATGCTGCTCGATTTCCGCCTGCCTCATCCGCAGCATCCCACGCATCTCGTCCAGTCCTAGATGCTCATCCAGCGCCTGCCTGATTTGTTCCAGCGTCAGGTTCAAATCCTTCAGCGCCAGAATACGGTACAAGCGTGGAAGTTGGTCGAACGAGTAGTAGCGGTAGCCTGTGAACGGATCGATCTGCGCTGGCGGGAGCAGCCCCACGTCGGCGTAGTAGCGCAATGTGGAAACGGGAATGCGACAAACCTTCGAGAAATCACCGATTTTGAACATGCTGTACTCCACACGTGTGTTACAGTGAGCATACAGTCTCAAGCGGCTTGAGAGTCAAGCGGTGGCAAGCACAGTTCTCCAAATGCTGATGATGTCTGACCGATTTCTTTTGATACGGTTGTGGGGATTGTTCAGGGCTTGCTGATCGGTGGTGCGCTAACCTGCAAGCCACGCCGGGTCATAGACCAGCGTGAATAACGGCGACTGCCACGCGATCACCTGTGCCGCCACGTTTAGCAGCGTGCTTGCTTCATTACGGCGCAAGACGACCATGCCGTTTTCGAGATACGCGAATACTTGCCCATCCGGTGACAGCGTAAACGTGCTGCCCTGACTGTCCCCCGCAATCCCAAAGGCGTGCAGCTTGACTCGTTCCAGATAGTCGAACGGCAGTTCGTCATCCCCGGCACGTAAGAGCGCGCTGGCGTAATCCCCGTCGGACATCGCAAACGAGACGCGCACCGAGCTATCCGGCGCAAAGCGGCTGATCAACGCGGGGAAATAGTTGTATTCGCTCTGTGTGACCGCGCCCGTGCTTAGGTCGATTTGATAGTGCAGCGATCCCCACATTTGATGAATCAAGCCGAAGCGCGTTACACCATCGATCACGAGGGGGTTGACGGGAGGATTGATGTATAGATTCACATCCGGCGACATATCTGCGTTGACCTCAACCAATGAGACGACTTCGCCCGCCGTATCGTAATTCGTGATTGCGTAGCGTGGGCTTTGCAACCCTCGATCCCACACCGCCGCGCCTTCATCCGTCGCGAAGATGCTGCGCCCCATCGCGTAATCCGGCGCATCGAGCGGCACTTCAAGCGGAGTCTGCCATTGTTCGCGTTCAAAGATCAACAGCGCCCATACAGGATCATTTTGGCGCGGTGTCTGCGATGTGACCAGCACGTACAGATTCACACCGTCATTCGACCAAGCGACCGATTCGACGGTGACACGGTAGGCATTTTCATCTGCCAGCGTTACCGGAATGGGGTCGCCGCCCTCCAGCAAGTTGAGCAAGAAAAAGCGTTGCGTGTAGACCGGATCGCCCCCCGCCTGAATCGGATCACGCTCACTCATAACGCGATAGGCGAGAAATTCCCCGTCCGGCGACATCCATTCCGCCGAAAACAGCGTCACGGGTTCATAAGTTGCGTCCGCAAGCGCGGTGTAATTTTCGGGTGGCGCGACCAGTGTTTCGAGGATTGTGCCATCTTCCGGCGATATGGCATAAATCCCGCCATCGTTGAGGATCAACAGCGGCGGAAGTTCGGCTTGGGCGCGTACAACGGAAAAGCCAACGGTCAACAGCAGGAAAGAGACGACAATGAGCGTGCGTCGCATAGAGAAAGCACCCTTCTTGGTTTTGTGCGCGAACAAACATGCTCATTGTAAGGGAATCGTCCGTGCCACTATCCTACGGCTTTTTGGCGATGAACCCACGCCAAAAAACGCACACGGCTTCGCGGTTTTGAAAATTGCGCCGCTGCGCTAACGCTTTTCGACCTTGCTCTCTTCCATGACTTTCTCGTATATCTCAAGCGTGGCGCGAGCGGTTTTGCGCCAGTGATAGCGCGTGGCTTGACCCAACCCGCGTGAAATCTGCGTCTCGCGCAAACTCACCTGATCAAGCAGCGCCAGCAGCGCCCCCGCCATCTTCCGCGAATCGCCTAATGGGGTAAGAAACGCCGCATCCCCAACGATCTCGTTGATCCCCGGCGCTTCTTGCGCGATCACAGGTGTGCCGCATGCCATCGCCTCGATCACGGGCAGTCCGAAGCCCTCATACACGCTCGGAAACACGAACACCCGCGCCAGTCGATACACCGACGGCTTTTCCGAGTCCGGCAAGCCGAACACCCAGCGAATTTGATCATCAATGCCGAGTTCTTTCGCGTAGGCGCGCACATTCGGGAACAGGGGATCATTCCAATCCGGTTCGCGTCCACTTACGATCACGAGCGGATATTCGCCGCCTTCAGCTTTGGCGACGACGGCATACGCATCGAGCAGAGTCATCACCGACTTTCGCGTATCGAAGCCGCCCAAATACAGCACAAACTGATCCGGCAGATCATATTTCGCTTTGACTTCGGGATCGCGCTCCGCGCCGAGCTGCGGGTGAAAACGTTCGTCCGCCGCTAAATAGGTCACGGTGATCTGATCCGCCGGAATACTGAGCAGTTTCACAATATCCGCTTTGGAGGCATCACTGAGCGTCAGCACATGACCCGAACCGCGCGCCGATGCGGTCACGAGCGAGGTATAGAGCTTCGCTTGCAGCGTCGGCGCGTATTCTGGCATCACCAGCGGAATCACATCGAGCACCGAAGTGATCAACGGGGCGGGCGACGAGAGCGGCGCGCCCCAATATGGCACATGCGCAAGATCGGCATTCAACCGCGCCACCATACGCGGAAATGTACGCTGTTCAAAGATCACTTTGCCGAGGTTGGAACGCGATCCGGTGGTAGCGATGGCGTTTACACCCGGCGGAAGTTCCGCTGGCGCTGCTCCCGGCGGCAGCACCAATGTCATCGTCAGTTCGGGGGCGATTTTGCGGAGCGCGATCACGAGGTTACGAAGATACTGCCCACTTCCCGTAAACGGTTGATCCCAGAACCACGCATTAAAAGCAATGTGCATTAGCAGTCCGGTTCGTTGTCATCGGTTGGCGGCGCGAGCGTACACGCCGGACACAAGCCGTAAAATTCGAGTAAATGCCCGTTTAACGTGACGTGTAAGCGATCTTCGAGCGTCTTCTTGAGCGACCCAAGCGTACAGTCCTCAAACTCGATTACGGCGCTGCACCGCGTACAAATGATGTGGTGATGATGCCCATCCGGGAGCAGGACATAACTCGGTGTCGAACTCGTGCCGATATACGTTGGGCGCACCAGTGACAACCGCGTGAATAAATCAAGCGCCCGGAATACACTTGCGCGCCCAATGCCGCTGTCGATGGCGTTCACACGTTCAACGAGTTCGGTGCTGGTCAAATGACCGGTGCATTGTTCCAGCGCCCGTAACACAGTCAAGCGAGCATGTGTAAGTTTGTAGCCCTGTTGGCGCAAGCGCTCCGCGCGTGGGCTAATCGGGGGTGAAGACATGGTTGATCCCGATCGAAAGGAGAGAACACGTATCTGTATTTTATCAGAATACGCCGCGCAAAAGGGAAACAACGGACAAAGAATCGTCCAAATGGTTGGGAATGGTCTGGCAAATGACCATCCTTTTTTGGGGAGTCTGTAGATTACAATGGGCTAATCAGTCGGTAATGTTTTCATGGATCGCTCGTGATTAATGAAATCGTTCTCGGACACCTGAATAATCGCTACCAACTGCTGGAGCAGCTCGGCGCGGGATCGATGGGTGTGATCTACCGTGCGCTTGACCGTCTGACGGGTGAAGAAGTCGCTCTCAAGCGGGTGCAGATAAATTCCGCGCACAGCACCGATGAGATGCTCATGGCGTTGGTGCGCGAATTTCGGATGCTGGCATCACTGCGTCACCCGCACATCATCGACGTGCGCGACTACGGCTTTGATTCCGAGCGGCAGCCGTTTTACACGATGGGATTGCTGCACGGCGCGCAAAATGTCGTCGCGTATGCGCAAAATGCGCCGCTTGAAACGAAAATCCGCGTGATCAGCGAGATGCTGCTGGCGCTCACCTATTTGCACCGCCGGGGGGTGCTTCATCGTGACCTGAAACCGGGGAATGTCTTGGTCAGCCGCACAGGGACGGTGCGCGTAGTCGATTTTGGGCTGGCGGTGATTACCGAAAACAGCAGCCGCAGTCTCGACGATTTAACCGCCGGAACGATGGCATACATGGCACCGGAATTGTATCGCGGCGAGCATGTCAGCCAATCCGCGGATATTTACGCGGTCGGCGTGATGGCATACGAGATTTTTGCCGGACGCCATCCGTTTAACACCAAGAATCTCGGCGTGTTGGTCGCGGACGTGACCACACGCCAGCCCGATCTCTTGCTGATCCCCCCCGCATTCCGCCCGCTCATCGGGACGATGCTCGCCAAGACGCGCAGTGCGCGTTCTGAAATGGGGACGACGTTTGATTTGTACCGCGCGCTGTTCGAGGCGAATAATCAACCTGTGCCGCAAGAAGCGACGGCGATCCGCGAAAGCTACCTGCAATCGGCACGATTCGTTGGGCGCGATGCCGAGATGCAGCGGCTCTCAGGTGCGCTTAGTGATGCGGTGCGGTCACATGGCGCGGCGTGGTTGATCGGCGGTGAAAGCGGCGTCGGTAAATCGCGCTTGGTGAGCGAACTCCGCACGCTGGCAATGGTAAGCGGCGTCACCGTAGCGACCGCGCAAGAAGTCCGTGAACCTGCCAGCCCGTATCACATCTGGGCGAGTATTCTGCGGCGGTTGGTGCTTCAGGTGAACCCGGAAGCGCTCAACGAGATGGCGGCGGGCGTGCTGCACACGATCATCCCTGATCTTGACGCGCTGATCGGGCGGCACACACCGGCTAGCCCGCTGCCTTCCGGCGAAGCGGACGCGGCACAAGCCCGACTGCGTGATACCGTGATCGCCCTGCTGCGCGCACAGCCCGCCGGTGTGCTGATCATCTTGGAAGATTTCCAATGGGCAGCGCCGGAGAGCATCACCTTGTTGGAAGGGGTGACCCACGCGATCACCGAACTACCCGTGTTGATCGTCGTCACCTACCGCGACGACGAACGCCCGTCACTGCCGGAAGACCTGCCGCTGATGCAGTTACTCAGGCTCGGACGTTTGGAAAAGTCCGCAATCGCTGAACTGAGCGAATCGATTTTGGGGAATCAGGGGCGGGCGGCAGCGGTTGTCGAATTCTTGCAGCGTGAATCGGAAGGGAATGCGTTTTTCGTTGTAGAAGTCATCCGCGCTTTGGGTGAAAATGCGCGCGACCTCACCGAAGTCGGGATGCGCACGCTCCCGCAGAGCATCTTCGCGGGCGGCGTGAACCAGATTGTGAATCAGCGGCTGCGGCGGATTCCGGCAGAGGAACGACCGCTCTTGAATCTGGCGAGCGTGATCGGGCGGCAGATCGATTGTGATCTACTGGCACGGCTGAAGCCGGATGCCGATCTGCAAAGTTGGCTGAGTCTGTGCGCGGATGCGGGCGTATTGGATGTTCAAGACGGCGTATGGCGGTTCGCGCACGACAAACTGCGCGAAAATGTGTTGTCGGCGCTTGGTGACGACGAACGGCGGGCGATTCATCGTCAAGTCGCGGCGGCACTTGAAGCGGCATATCACCAAGCGGGCGATCCGGTCGACAGCGCGGCGCGGTTGGCACATCACTGGAGCGAATCCGGCGATCTTGAGCGTGAGCGCGTGTATATGGCGGTCGCGTGCGCAGCGGCAGCGAACAGCGGCGCATATAAACAGGCGAAAGCTTATGGTGAACGCGCGATGACGCTGGCGCGCGAAGCGCAGATCGACAGCACGGCAGACGAGGACAGCATCGAACCGGCATGGATCGGGCGGCTGTATGGCGCGCTTGGCACGGCGTATTCCGGTTTGGGCGACTATGCCGAGTCGCGGCGCTGTTTTGAAGAACAACTGACGTTGGCGCGGGCGCTGCAAGACAAAAACGGCATTGCCGAGGCGCTCGGCAATTTAGCGTCAACGGCGTGGCGCGTGGGTAGTTATCAAGAAGCATGGCAGAACGCCAGCGACAGCGAGGTGATCTTCCGGTCGCTCGGCAGTTTGAGCGGGGTCGCGTGGGCGGTCGAGACACTCAGCCGGGTGGCGCGCTGGCTTGGCGATACCGATATTTCGCGCCATTATGCCCTAGAAGCGCTCACGATATACACCGAACTCGGCAACCGCTACGGCATCAGCGAGGCGCACAACAATCTCGGCTTGGTCGCGCAGATGATCGGGGATTTTTCGGCGGCATTCCGGCATTTTCAAGAGAGTCTGCGGATCACGCGGGCAATCGGCACGACCGAGCGGAATATGCACCAAACGCTGAACAACCTCGGCATTGTGAGCGCAACGCTTGGGCGCTACGACGAAGCACGCTTGTACTTCAGCGAAAGCTTAGAATTGGCGCACAACGGCGGAAATCAGCGCATGGTGGCGAATTTGCTCAGTAATCTAGGCAGTATCGCCCTGCAAACCCGCGATTATGCCGAAGCGCAAAAGCAGCTAAACGAAAGCTTGCGGATCGCGCGTGCCATCGGGCATAAGCGAATCGTCGCGTGGGCGCTGGCAAACCTCGGCGCGCTGGCGGTGCAGCTTGGTGTATACCCAGAAGCGGAAGATCGCTATCAAGAGAGCTTGCAGTTGGCAGATGAACTCAAGGAGCGCTGGTTGATCGCCAATGCGGTCGGCGGCTTAGGGGATATTTCCCGCGCGCAAGATCGCATCGAGGATGCGTGGAGCAAATACCGCGAAGCGCTGACGGTGTTCGTACAGATCAAAGCTGTGCCGACGGCGCTCACACTCTTGATCAATATCGCCCATTTGATGATCAGCGTGGATCGGGCGGACAGCGCCGCCGCGATCATGGGTATGGTGATGAAGAATCCGGCATTAAATGGCGAAGGGCGTGCCGCCGCCGCTGACGTGATGCTATCGCTCGAAATGGCGCTCGGCGCGAATGCGCTGGCGCAAGCGACAAAACAGGGGGAAACACTCCCGTTTGCACAGGTTGCGGAGTACGTGCTGCGCGGTGAATGGCTGCCCGAAAATGATCCGTGAACATTCGCAGTAGCCCCACCAAAAATTCGTCGTATAATAGCGTCCAATCTCGCTCATAACCCATTCGATCGTTAAAAGGGGCGGCATGGCAGTAGGATCAGTTTCGACCGCCAAACCAGCATCCCGTCACCGTGAAAAGCCGCGTGGTTTCGCGCTGGCACTTCCGGCAATGCTCTGGCTTGGCATGTTCTTTGTGCTGCCGCTGCTGATCGTGCTGGTGATCAGCTTTCTCACACGCGGCACGCGGGGCGTTCAGTTCACGACGCCCATCACCATTGAGAACTACATCGATATTCTCAGCTTCCCGTATGTCGATGTGTTCTGGGAAAGCATCGGTATCGCCGCCGTAACGACGATCATCTGCTTGATCATCGGCTATCCGCTGGCATTCTTCATTGCCACGCGCAAAAGCCGCGTCATGCAGAATTTAACGTTGTTCCTCGTGATTTTGCCGTTCTGGACGAACTTTCTCGTTCGCACCTACGCGATCAAAGTCATGCTCGGCGCGGACGGTCCGATCAACACCACGCTGATGAACCTCGGCTTGATCCAAGAACCGCTTCAGCTTGTGAATACCCAACTCGCCGTGCTGCTCGGCTTGACCTACAGCTATCTGCCGTTCATGGTGCTGCCGATTTACGCCTCGGTCGAACGCTTTGAATTCCGGCTGGTCGAAGCGGCGAACGATCTTGGCGCAAACGATCTGCGGGCATTTTTGCGGGTGGTGCTGCCGCTCACGCTGCCGGGGGTGATCGCCGGATCGATCTTGGTCTTGATCCCGACGATCGGCGCGTACATCACGCCGGATATTCTCGGCGGCACGCAGGGCTTGATGATCGGCAACTTGATTACGACACAATTCCGGGGAACAGGTAACTGGCCCCGAGGTTCGGCGGCGTCGATGGTGATGATGCTGCTGGTGATGATCGCCTTGATCGGATATGTCATGATGAGCGCGCGCGCGGCACTCACCAACCGCCGCCGTCCTGTGGAGTGATGTGACGATGGAACAGACTGCCGCGTTACCGCCGCGCCCCGCTCCCGGAGCGATTGAGTTCAATCAGGGCAAAATCGCGCGCGATATGCTTATCCGCCGGGTCGGCAAGATCGGGCTGGCATTCAACCCGATTTTCGCCTATTTCTTCTTGTGGGCACCGATTCTCCTGCTGGTGATCTTCTCTTTCAACGATTCGCGCACGGTTGCCACATGGCGCGGGTTTACGCTCCAGTGGTATTCGAATGTGTTCAGCAATGTGGTCGGCACCGAAGCGCGTTTTTCCACCAACTTGATGCTCCAGTCGTTCGGGAACAGCATCATCGTTGGCATCATCGCCACTATCCTTGCAACCACCATCGGCACAATGGTCGCCCTCAGCTTGGCGCGTGGGAGCTTTCCCGGCAAGCGCATCCTCGACGGGCTGCTTTTTCTTCCGGTCGTGATCCCGGAGATCACGCAGGGGATTTCGCTGCTGATCTTCTTCAACGTTGTGTTGGACTTCGTTAACGGAGTATTTGGCACGGCGGCACAGCTTGGCTTCGGGTCGATCATCATCGGGCATGTCGCCTTCAACGTCTCATATGTGGCGATAGTGGTGCGCGCCCGCTTATCCGATATGAATCCGAAATTGGAAGAAGCCGCGCGCGACTTAGGCGCGAACGAGTGGCGGACATTTTGGCGTGTGACCTTCCCGTTGATCGTGCCGGGAGTGATCGCCGGGTCACTGCTGGCGTTCACGCTCTCGCTCGATGACTTCGTGATCACCTTCTTTGTGAGCGGCGTCGGGACGACGACTCTCCCCGTGTTCGTGTACGGGCTGCTCAAATTGAGCGTGACGCCAGAGATTAACGCGATCAGTACGCTCATTTTGCTGATTTCGACGCTGTTGATCGGCACCGCGATGCTGTTGTTGGGGCGCGATGCTGTGAAGTTGTAAACAGGTGAAAATACACGGAAAACGGTTGCGTTTTTTGTCACGTTTTCCGTGTGCGTTTTTCACGACTCGCTCTCGTGAAAAATGGCGGTTGACCCGTGAGGATTTTGGGGTATAAAGGGGGCGCGGGGCAACAAGCCCTCAAACTTCCACTCTCGCCGGAATTCTATAGCCATGTTTTACTCTAGGAGGACTAGATGCGTAAGGTCGTTCTGTTTGGTCTTTCCGTACTGCTCGTAATGGTCATGGGACTGCCGCTGTTCGCGCAGGATGCCGCTGTTGAACCTTGGGTGTGTCCCGAAGGCTTCGCGGGGCAGACGCTCAGCGTCTATAACTGGTCAACCTATGTAGCCGAGGACACCATCTCCAACTTTGAGGAAGCGTGTGGGGTTGATGTCATCTACGACGTGTACGACAGCAATGAATCGCTTCTCGCCCGCCTGAGCCAAGGCAACCCCGGCTATGACGTAATCCATCCGACGGATTACATGGTCACGCAGATGGTTGATCAGGGTTTGCTGGTGGAACTCGACCTCAGCTTGATCCCGAATTATGCCAACCTAAGCGATACGTTTGTCGATCCGGCTTACGATCCCGGTAACGCGCACAGCATCGCCTACCAATGGGGAACGATCGGAATCGGCTATAACATCACACGCACGGGCGAAGAAATTACGACGTGGGAGCAGGTCTTCGCTTATGAGGGACCGGTCGCATGGCTGGACGATCCGCGCGCAATGCTCGCCATTGCGCTGAATTTGCTCGGCTATGACCCGAACACGCAAGACGCCGCCGAAATTGAAGCGGCGCGCGATTACTTGATCGAAAACAGCGCCAATGTGGTTGCGCTTGCTGCCGATGATGGTCAGGTGCGCTTGGAAGCGCTCGAAGTCGATATCACCGTCGAATACAGTGGTGACATCTTCCAGTTGATCAGCGACTGCGAATGCGAAGACTTCCGCTATGTGATCCCCGAACAAGGCACGAACCTGTGGGCGGATAACATGGCGATCCCGGTCGGCGCTCCGAACGCGGCGCTGGCACATGCGTACATCGATTACATCCTGCATCCGCAGGTCGGCGCGGATATCAGCAATTACACCGCCTATGGCACGCCGCTTAATCCCGACGTGGTCAATGATCTGATCGCCCCTGACTTGTTGGCGAATCCCGGCATTTACCCGACGGAAGAAACCCGTGCGCGTCTGTACTTCCTGCGTGCCGTCCCGGATGCGGAAGTGTTCTATAACGATGCTTGGGACATCCTCAAGGTTTCGCTCGGTTAACAGCGCCTTGATAGGTGTGTGGGTTTTCGCTAGCGTTTGTGCACACTCTACTTGGAGAAGAAATGCGTAGGAATCTGTTCTCCGTCTTAGTTCTACTGTTCGTCTTTGCTGTTTCAATTCCTGTGTTCGCTCAAGATGGCGCAGTGGTTGAACCTTGGACATGCCCGCAAGGATTTGAAGGGCAGACGCTCAACGTCTACAACTTCAGCACCTACGTGGCGGAGGACACCATCAGCAATTTCGAGGCGGCATGCGGCGTCACGGTCATCTACGACGTGTACGAAAGCAACGAAGCGCTGCTCGCTCGTTTGAGCCAAGGCAACCCCGGTTATGACGTGATTCACCCTGCCGACTTCATGGTTGCGGTGATGACCGACTTGGGCTTGCTGCAAGCACTTGATATGAGCCTGATCCCGAACTTCGCCAATGTCTCTGAAACCTTCACCAACCCGCCGTATGACCCCGGCAACGTGTACAGCGTCCCGTATCAGTGGGGCACGCTCGGAATCGGGTACAACATCACACGCACGGGTGAAGAGATCACGTCGTGGCAGCAGATGTGGGATTATCAGGGTGCGGTCGCTTGGCTGGAAGAACCGCGCATCATGATGGCTCCCGTGCTGAACTTGCTCGGCTATTCCCCGAACACGCAAGATGCCGCCGAAATTGAAGCTGCCCGCGATTTCTTGATCGAACACGGTGGCAACGTGGCGGCAATCGCGGCGGACGATGGTCAGGCACGGCTCGAAGTGGGTGAAGTCGATATGACAGTCGAGTACAGCGGCGACATCTTCCAATTGATCGCCGACTGCGAATGCGAAGACTTCCGCTATGTGATCCCGGAAGAAGGCGCGCAGGTGTGGACGGATAACATGGCGGTTCCGGTCGGCGCACCGAATCCGGCGCTCGCTTATGCGTACATCGACTACATCCTCAGCCCGATTGCGGGGGCGGACATCAGCAATTACACCGCCTACGGTACGCCGCTCGATTTGGATTTGGTAGGCGACCTGATCGATCCCGAACTGCTGTCGAACCCCGGCATTTACCCGCCGCAGGACGTGCTCGATAACCTGTACTTCCTGCTCAATGTGCCAGAAGCGGAAGTGTTGTACAGCGACGCTTGGGACATCGTTAAGGTGGCGCTGTCGCGCTAAAGCGGATAATTGGTTAGTTGTGGGGACAGGAAATTTCCTGTCCCTAGTTTTGTCAGTGCGTGATCCCGTTTTGCAGCCGAATACTTCATCGGCGTGGGGTGGCTTGGTTTTCATGCTGAGTGCAATGGAGGTCGTCAATGTCGCAGCAGCCGCAAATTGATATCGAACTTCGCAATGTGGTGAAGGAATTCACCGGGCGAAGCGGCGAGTTTCAAACGCGCGCCGTCGATCACGTCTCGCTCACCATCGAGCGCGGCGAGTTTTTCTCCCTGTTGGGTCCTTCCGGCTGTGGCAAGACGACAACCTTGCGGATGATCGCCGGATTTGAAGCGGCAAGCGGCGGGGAAATCCTGCTGCGCGGCAAAGCAGTTCAAGATGTGCCGCCGTTTCACCGCCCGGTCAATACCGTCTTTCAAGATTACGCGTTGTTCCCCCACATGACGGCGCTGCAAAATGTCATGTTCGGGTTGGAGATGGAAAACAGCATCCCCAAACCCGAAATCCGCCGCCGCGCCGAAGAAGCGCTCGAAATGGTGCGGATGACGCCTTCACAATTCCACCGCAAACCGCGCCAATTCTCCGGCGGGCAGCAGCAGCGTATCGCGCTGGCGCGCGCGCTGGTCAAACGCCCCGCCGTGCTGCTGCTCGATGAGCCGCTTGGCGCGCTTGACCTGAAACTGCGCAAAGAAATGCAGTACGAACTGATCAACATGCAAAAAGATCTGGGGATCACGTTCATCTACGTCACGCACGATCAAGAAGAAGCGCTGACGATGAGCGACCGCATCGCCGTGATGAACTTGGGCAAGGTGCTGCAAGTCGGGACGCCGGAAGACATCTACGAGACGCCGAACAGCCGTTTCGTGGCGGACTTCATCGGTGAAACCAACTTCCTGACCGGCATGGTTGAATCGCACGAAGGGATTTGCGCAACCGTCCGGCTCGATGAATCGATGCCAATCCGCGCAAGCTACCGAAGTGAAGAAGCGCTCACGAACGGGCAGCAGGTGACGGTTGCTATTCGACCAGAGAAGATCAACATCTTCGCCGCAGAAGGGTCAGTCAAGCACGACGACGGCACCAGCGACGAAGCCACTGCCTACCGCGAAAAACTGCTGCGCGATCCCGATATCGTCATGGTCGAAGGGCGTGTCGAATACGCCAATTACATCGGCACGGATACGCGCTATACGATCGGCTTCGGGAACGGTCAAAAGTTGGTGATGCGCGAACAAAACTTCGGCTTGCGCAACGATACCTATTACGAAGTTGGATCGCGCGTGTTCATCTTCTGGGATTATGAAACAGCGCGCGTTCTGACACATTGATTGCGCTTTTTCGCAAACCGGATTACGCTGATACTGAGCGACCAAAGATAAGGAGACATCATGCCTGACAAGAAGAAACTCAGCAACAATCAGGACAGCAGCAAGGAAAGCGACAAGGGCAAATCCAGCGGTAACAAGGGCGGCGGCACGACCCCGGCGACGGGCACAACGCCGTCGAAGCCGAAGAAATAACCCATCTAATGCAGAAGTAACTAGGGCGCGCAGCCATGTGCGCCCTTTTTGATTCCTAACCTGCGCCGTAAGACTTGTTGCCCTCGCGCTGCGTGATGATGATAATAACAGCGTTATCGGTTTCTCGTGTTCCTCAACAGGCGGGTATTGAATGAAACTGCGTCCGATCTATTTCATGCTCATTTTCGCCGCCGCCGCGGTCGTGCTGCGGATTATCGGCGGCATTGACCCTGTGATCGTGTTCATCGTCTCGGCTGCCGGGTTGATCCCGCTCGCCAAGCTGATCGGCGAAGGGACAGAAGAACTGGCGATCTACACCGGTCCGAAGCTCGGCGGCTTGCTCAATGCGACGCTTGGAAACGCAGCCGAGTTGATCATCACGATCATCGCGATCCGCGCCGGTCTGCTCGACTTGGTGAAAGCGTCGATCACGGGGTCGATCGTCGGCAATCTGCTGTTGGTGCTTGGGTTAAGTCTGCTCTTGGGCGGCTGGAAGCATGGCACACAGTTTTTCAACCGCCGCACGGCAGGCGTGAACGCTACGTTGTTGATCCTCGCGGTGGCGGCGCTGGCGATTCCGTCCTTGTTTGACGCGGCACTGGTCGAATCTCCCACGCGTGAGCTTGTCGTCAGCGAAGCCGTCGCCGTGATTCTGATCGTGATCTACGGCTTGAGCGTGCTGTACTCGTTCATCGCGAAAGAACCCGCGCATGAACCCGCAAACGGAAACGGCGAGAAAATCACCTTTAAAGCTGCCGAAGGCTCGACTGAAGCGCACCCGTCCGGCGTGATCACCCGCGAACCCGCTGCCGAAGAAGTCCATACGGCGCGCTGGTCGCTTCGGTTCTCGTTGATCGTGCTGGCGCTGGCGACGGTGGGTACTGCCATCGTCTCTGAAGTGTTGATCGGCGCGGTTGAACCTGTCGTGCATCAACTCGGCTTAACCGAATTCTTCCTCGGTCTGATCATCATTCCGCTGGTGGGTAATGTCGCGGAACATTTGGTCGCGGTTCAGGTCGCCTTGAAGAACAAGATGGAACTCAGCCTCGCGGTGTCGCTGGGGAGCAGCTTGCAGATCGCGTTATTCGTCGCGCCGGTGCTGGTGTTCATTTCACTGTTGATGGGCGAACGTCTGCTGCTGGTGTTCAACACGTTTGAGTTGATCGCGCTGATGGTGTCCTCGCTGATCGCAGCATTCATCGCGCTCGACGGCGAGTCGAATTGGTTGGAAGGCGCGATGCTGCTCGGCGTCTATTTGATCCTCGCGGTGGCGTTCCTCGCGCTGCCAGAAACCGCCGTCGCCGTCGGGCATTAAATCCTCACCCACTAGCCCGTATTTTTTATCCCCTCTCTCTCTAACTGAAGGTTAGAGAGAGAGGGGCGAGGGCGAGGACTACACTTGCCTTACAAGCCCCCCAATGTAATATCAGGTGGGACGATCACGCGTTCGATCACGATTTCGCTGACCGTACCCGCCGCGCTCACGGTGACGGGCGCTTCGATCTCCACCCGCTCGATTAAGCACAGCGACTCGTTGACGGATTCGCAGTAGTAGAAGCGCATCTCGCCGTACAGCACGCCTTCGCCCTCGCGCAAAGTGACCGGCAGGCGCACTTCTAATGCATCGACCGCTTGCGCGCTGTCCACTTCGATAAGCTCGATGGCTGTGCCGCTGGTGCTCCACTCAACCTGCGAGATCGCCTCCTCGTTGCGCTTGTAGCCTTCGGGCAGCACGATCCGCAGCACGATTTCACCCACGCCCGCCGCTAACGTCTGCGCGTCAAGCGTCAGCGCCCGATCGTCCGGTTGATTCCCGCCGACAACGACGAGTTCATCCGCGATTTGCAGCGCCTCCGGGTTCGGGAATGTGAGCGTGGATACCGTCCCCGCCGCTAGATCGATCACGCGGATCACATGATTGTTGGTATCCGCGACGAACAAGCGATCACCCGCCAACGCTAACCCGCCCGGCTCATCGAACGCCGCCGCGTCCAGCGCTCCGTCCGTGTAACCGCCGGGGCTGCCCATCCCGCTCAAGGTGGCGATTGTGTTGGTTACGGGGTCAAGCCGCTTGATCGTGCTGTTGTACGTGTCCGCGACGTACAAATCACCAGACGCGCCGCCCGTCACCGCCAGCGGGTGCTGCAAACGCGATACGCCCGCCTCGCCGTTTACATCGCCAAAATCGAACAGGTTGTTCGCAGACGTCCCCGCCAGCGTGATCAGTTGATCCGCCGCGATATTCGCTGCGCGCACCGTGCTCGATTCGCTGTCCGCGAAGTACAACACGCCGTCACGGAAGAACAATCCGCTCGGCTGTGCGAGGTCAGAGTCGATCAGCGTGCTGTTGACCAATGCCTCGCGCCCGCTGCCGATCACCGGGGTGATCGTGCCGTTCGCTGCGTCCAATGCCCAAATTTGATGAATACCCGCCATCGCCACGTAGAGCGTATCGCCGTCACCAAACGTCACATCCCAAGGGCTGCTGATCGCCGTTGTCAGCGCGGGCTGTGCTTCGCCAATCGCATAGCGTAAGGTGCTCTGATCCCCTGTTCCGGCAGCCGTCGTGACCGTGCGCGCGGCGAGATCGATGCGGCGTATGGCATGATTTTCGGTGTCTGCGACGTACAGGATATCGCCGCGCAGTGCCATCCCGTGCGGCTTGTTGAACTGCGCCGCGTCAAAAGCGCCGTCGATAAAGCCGCGCGTTCCCGCGCCGATCACATCCAGCACTTGATAGGTATCCAGCGCCGCGACGATGATCCGGTGATGATTCGTATCCGCGATGAACAAGCGGTTGGATGCTTGATCCGCCAGCACTTTGCCGGGGAATGCAAGCAAGCCGCCGACCACGTCCGCGCCTTCTAACGCCAACTGATCGAGCGGGTCGCGGTTGATTTCGCCAACCGAGTCGAAATACGCGACCATGCCGCCGATCACCTCGTCGAACGCTTCAAATGGGATTTCGCCCGCCTGCCGTGCGAACAAGTTGCCGCGCGGGTCGATCACCACAAACGAGGGCCACGCTTGCGCCCCGTACATATCCCACACCCGAAAATCGCTGTCGTTGATCACCGGATGATGCAGTTCGTAGCGCTGCACGATCTGGCGCAAATTTTCCGTTTCGCCTTCATTCTCAAACTTGGCGGAATGCACGCCGATCACCACCAGCGCGTCTCCGTAGCTTTCTTCGAGCCGCCGGATCGTCGGAATCATATGGATGCAGTTGATGCAGCCATACGTCCAGAAATCCAACAGTACGACTTTGCCGCGTAAGCCCTGCATGGTGAGCGGTGTGGACACGTTGATCCAGTCAAGCCCCGGCGGAAATTCCGGCGCGGGCAGATCAGCGCGACCGACAAACGGTTCACCTTCTTGCGCGAATGCTATCACCGGAATGAGCAGCATACAGAGGAGGAGAAGTCTTAGAAAACGCATTATCACCTTGCCACAGAATACTTAACGTATGGTGGGGAGAGTATACCGTATGCGCGCGCGTGAGCTTCAGCGCACCGCTTTATTAGAAAACTTCATCGGCACAAGCTACACTCCCGAATCAGAAAACGCCTTCACTGATCGAGTGTTCTCATGCCGCCCAACCCATTTAGAAAACTCTTTATGAGCTATCGCAGCACCGACTCCAAACAAGTGGATATGATTATCGCCCGGTTGCGGACGTTGAAAGCCGCTGATGGGAATCCCCGGTTTCATGTCTGGCAGGATAAAGACGGGATACCCGAAGGTCAGGATTGGTGGGAAGCGATTGTTGAAGCGCTCATCGCCTGCAACGTCTTGATCTTCATGATTTCGCGTGATTCGGTCAAGAATACCAACTGCCGCGCCGAACTGAACTATGCCCGTAAGCGCAACCGTCCGGTGATCCCGGTGGTGTTGGAAGGCGAATACTTCTATAACCCGAAAACGGGCAAAAATGACATTGATTTCTGGGGTGATATTCCCGAAGAACTCAACGATCTGCGCGCGCAGTTTCTCTTTTATGAGGGTGCGTCATTCGTCGATCGATTGGAGCGTGCGCTTGAGCAGTTCGCCCGTGAGCCGCAGCGCTGGCGCGACCTGCCCGCATCTAACCCGCGTGATCCCCGCCAAACCAGTGACGAATCTAACAATGTGATCGCGCTGTATGACGAGGCGTGCGATTATGCGTGGCGCGTCGAGTTCGGAACAGCGGAGCGCTTGTTCACGCGCTTGATCAACATGAACGATCCGATCTTCAGCGATGACGCGCATCAGTGGATTCTGCTATTGCGTGAGTATCAAACCGTGATCGCGCTTGACGCGCGGCAGAGTACCCGTCACAAAGCGAAACCGCAGTGGGAGGCGTATGTCAAACGCTTTCCAGTTGCGTTCATCAACGGGGTCTTCGATCCGAAAGATATGCAAAGTCGCTACAGTGCTGCCGCGATTATGGCAAAACCGCAGCCCTCAGCACCCCCCGCTGAGACTCCTTCGCCCGCACCAACCCCACAGCGAACATCTTCACCCCCGAAACCGCGCAGCAAAGTCGTTGAGATTCTGCCGCGCCCGTTTGAGTGGATCGATATTCCGGCGGGTAAGGTGACGTTAGAAAAAGGCGGCTACCTCAACGTATCGCTAACCTACAATGCGCCAGCGTTCACCATTGCCAAATACCCGATCACGAATGCGCAATTCGCCAAGTTCATCGAGGCGGGCGGCTACAACCAGAAGCGCTGGTGGACGAATGCCGGATGGACGCAGCGCGAAAGCGACAAGTGGACGCAACCGCGCTACTGGACGGATGCGAAGTGGAACGGCGCAGAGCATCCCGTCGTCGGCGTGTCGTGGTATGAAGCGATTGCATTTTGCCGATGGTTGACGGAAGTCATCGGCGGGCAATCCGTAGGGACGATCACCTTACCCACTGAGCAGCAGTGGCAGAGGGCGGCACAAGGCGATCAAGGACTCATGTATCCGTGGGGGAATGATTTTAACGCGGCGCGCTGCAACACGTCTGAAAGTGAGATCGGCAAAACCACACCGATCACGCAGTATGCCGGAAAAGGCGACAGCCCGTTTGGTGTGACCGATATGGTGGGCAATGTCTGGGAGTGGTGTTTAACCGATTATTATTCGGGCGCCATAGAATTAGAAGGAACAGACAGGCGGTGCTTGCGCGGCGGTTCGTGGCGCAACACTCAAGACTTTGCACTGGCTACGCTTCGCTACAACTTCGATCCGAGCGCCCGTTACGGCGCCTTGGGGTTTCGGGTGGTGGTGTCGTCCCCTATTTTTTAATCTTTTGAATCACTGTCCTCTGATCGCGTGAGCGAAGCGAAATTTTTGGAAAACGGAAGGTGATGCGCAAAATCTTCATCTGCTGCGCTTAGAAACCATCTGAACAAATCCCCTCACCCCTGACCCGCTTGCGACGGGGTGAGGATAAAGTGTCGTCCCGTGAACTTGCGTGGGGCATAAAGCGAATATTCAGATAAAATCGCCCAATAAACCTGTGATTTACTGAGGCTCTGATACTATTACATCTGTCAGTTGAAGATTACAAGCCCTATGCTAAAGTGTAATAGAGACTATTGGTAAAAAATTATGGACTTGGCACGACAATCACTCTGGAAAACGCTGTGGACATGGGCTGGGCGGGTATCCCTGCGGCAGAAGATCATGGGCATCATCGTCGCGCCGCTGCTGATCCTCGGCTTCACCATCGCTTGGTGGGTGAGCAGTCAGTTAGGTGGCTGGCTTTCTTACCTTCTGACCGAGGAGCGCGTCGCTCAGGCAATGTCCGTCGGTATGCGCAGCGTCGTCATCATCACAATTTTCTCGGCGCTCGCCGGGTTGGGCATTGGGTCATTCTTGACATGGTTTTTAACCCGTCCGATCATCGATATGACCTTTGTAGCGCGGCATGTACGGGATGGTGATCTTTCTGTGCGCGCTCCGGTCTGGGCGAATGACGAGATCGGCGAACTGGGGCGCGCGTTCAATGACATGATCGCCAGCCTCGATACCTCACACCGCGAACTCGAACGCTCCAATGAACTGCGCGCACAGCTTTTGCATAAGGTTGTTTCCGCTCAAGAAGAAGAACGCCAGCGCATCAGCCGCGAACTCCACGATGAAACCGGACAGGCGCTGACCTCACTGCTGGTTCAACTCAAGATTTTGGAGAAGTGTGAGACTCTGGACGAGGTGCTGAGTCAGGTGAGCGGGATTCGCCAGCTCACACAGCACACGCTCCACGAGGTTCGCCGGTTGGCGGCGGATTTGCGTCCGTCGGCGCTGGATGATCTCGGTTTGATCTCGGCATCAGAGAGCTATATCGACAATTACGCAAACAAGTCAGGTCTGGTGGTGGAATTTGTGCCGCACAACATGGATCACGCGCGCTTGCCGCGTGATATGGAAATCACGCTTTACCGTGTGATTCAAGAAGCGCTCACGAATATCCTGCGCCATGCCAAAGCGTCACATGTGCGCGTCGCTATTGAACGTCACAAGACGCAGATTCGCTTATCGGTCGTTGATGACGGCTGCGGTTTTGAGGTCGAGCAGGTGCTTTCAGGGAAAGATCGCGGCTTGGGACTGCTCGGCATGCAGGAGCGAATCGAACTGATGGGCGGCAAGCTGACCCTTGATTCACACCCCGGGCAGGGCACACGGGTTGATGTTGAACTCAGACTGCCAGAGCCAATTATTGAAAGAAGTCCATCATGATTGAAAAAGATAAGCCGATTCGCGTTTTGCTGGCGGATGATCATGCTGTGCTGCGCGCCGGTCTGCGCGTCTTATTGAATAATGAACCCGATATTGAAGTTATCGGCGAAGCGGGCGACGGAGAACAAGCACTGCGGGCAGTCGCAGAACTGCAACCCGCGATTATCGTGCTTGATTTGATGATGCCCAACGTCAAAGGCTTGGACATCATCGAGCAAATCACGGAGATGTACCCGCATACGCGCGTCCTCGTCCTGACGATGCACGCCGATACACAGTACATTCGCCATGTGATGAAAGCGGGCGGTGCAGGGTACGTTCTTAAGAGCAGTGCCGATACCGAACTCATCAAAGCAATTCGCGTCGTCGCGGGCGGCGGCTCCTATTTGACGCCGGAGGCGACACAGGTGCTGATCAGCGATTACCGCGATAAACCTGATCCCCCACCTAAAGAAGCGAGTGGGCTGGATTTGTTGAGCGACCGTGAACGCGAAGTGCTCGTGATGACAGCGCTCGGTTACAGCAGCCGGGAGATCGGCGAACTGCTGTTCATCAGCCCGAAATCGGTCGATACCTATCGCCAGCGCCTCATGGAAAAACTTCAGTTGGAAAATCGGGCGGAACTCGTACAGTACGCATTGAAGAATGGATTACTTGAGGCGAAATGATCAACGATCACCCTCAGACGAATGCGCCCGCAAAAGGCGATCATTATCATTTCATCCGGGTACGGCGGCGCACGATACACGAGTGGCTGGCATGGGTGATCTGGTTCATCGTGCTGGTACTGCTGCTCGAATACACCGTGCTTAGTTTTATCGAAGGCGAAACACAAGGGGGCGTGCTGGCAGGGGCGCTGTTTGCGGGATTCTTCGGGGCAGGCGTCGTAGCGAATATCATGCGCGGCATTGATACGCGCAGCCGGGATCGCTACCAAACCCCGCGCAAGATCAGCGATGAATCCGCTAGCAAAAACACGCTGACTCAATCGGATGGCGGCGGCGCACCCTTGAGCCGCCGCCATTTCTTGAAGACGGTCGGTATGGCGGGCGCGACTCTCAGCGTGGCGGGGGCTGCCGGAATGGTCGCCGCAGGCACAAATCTGGGTGTACCCATGTCCGGCGGCGTGTATCGCCGTCCTTGGTGGGTGCGTCAAGTGGATGATCCGACGACGGGCATTGATTGGGACATAATGCAGCGCGTCAATGCGTCACAAAACATCCTTGCGGGTGTTGGTGCGTTGGGGCGATTCGGGACTCCTGAAGAAAACGCATACCTTGAGAACTTGTATACAGAAAACGAGCTTACACGGTTGGCTTCCGGTCAACCGGGATACACACTGCGCGACCTCGCGCTGAGTAATGCGTTTCACAGCACCAGCGCCGTGATGCGGCGCAGTTTTCTCGGTCCGCAGCGCGCCCAGCGCCCACAGGATATCGGCGTCGAACGATGGGAAGCAGCGCCGGAAGAAAATGCGCGGATGCTAAAAGTCGCCATGCAGCAGATGGGCGCGGCGATGGTTGGCATCGTCGAATTGGACGACCACACCCGCAAACTGATCTACGCGGTGGACAACGACGGCAAACGTATCGAATTCGAGAACGTGGAGCAGGCGTATGAGGATCAAGAGAGGCGTGTGATCCCGTTCGGTGCGCGATGGGTTGTCGTCTATGCGGTGCAAATGTCCGATATTGCGATCAATCGTGCGCCGACCAAAATCGCGCAGATGACCACCAGCGAGACATATCAGCGCGGGTTAATGATCCAGACCAACACGCAGGAGTTTTTACGCGGGTTGGGGTATCAAGGTTTGGGCGAAGCTGAGACAAACGGACTCGGGATTGCGCCCGCCTTCGCGGTACTTGCCGGGTTAGGCGAATTATCGCGCCTGAATCGTGTGGTCACGCCGGAATTCGGTCCGATGGTGCGTCTTTTCAAGCTGATCACCGATCTCCCCCTCGCGCCTGATAGACCGATTGACGCGGGGATCGCGCGGTTTTGCCTCACCTGCAAGAAGTGTGCGGAAGCTTGCCCGCCGAGCGCGCTCAGTTTTGAAACCGAACCCGGTTGGATACCCGTCGGTGAGTGGAGTAACGCGGGGCATCAAGCGTGGTTTGAGGATTCGGTGCGCTGCCGCCGCTACTGGTATGAAGAATTGGGGAGCAACTGCGGTATCTGCTTTTCGGTCTGTCCATTCTCTAAACGCAATCGCAGTTTTATGCATGATCTCGTGCGGATGCAGATCGCGGCATTCCCTGAACTCAATGAATTAACGCGTAACATGGACGATGCGTTTGGCTACGGTGTCCAGAAAGACCCCGGCGATTGGTGGGAACTCGATCTGCCGGAGTATGGTATTGATACCCACAAAGACTAGCCGCAGTCTGTAGGGAGATTCCCTACAGACTGCACTTCGAAGTGTCACAATTCTCCTGACAAACGATCATAACCTTCCTGACAGACAACCCCCGCCGCATCGGGCAAAATTCGATTATCTGATGATGGTAGAAATCCGGTGAAAATCCGGTGCTGAGCCGCAACTGTGACACAGGAAAAACCTGTGAAGCCAGACCACCACAACATCCGTCAACCCTACGCGACTTAGGGGGTCGGTAATGCGCAAGCATTACTCGACCCCCTTTTTTGTTGTTGGCAGAGGAGCAGGAGGTTTCATATGCCCATCTACGATTACCAGTGCTCGCACTGCAAAGCCACCTTCACAGTTCGCAAATCCATGTCGGAGATCGACAGCCCGACGACTTGCCCCGACTGCGAATCACGCGAAACGCAGCGGTTGATCAGCGTCGTTGCGATTTTCGCTTCCGGCAGCGCCGGACAAAAGCGCGCGCTCGCGGGTGCTTCATCATGTTCAGGGTGTGCCACCGCCGGACCCGGCTGCGCAGGCTGTCATCCGCGCTGAGCAAGGTCGTTAGTTTTGTATCCAAACTGCTTGTTGCGCAGAACCCCGGAAAAGGGGACTGCGGTAAGGAAGGAGATTTCATATGCCCACAAGTTTGAACAGACGTGAGTTTTTGAAGGACATGGGGCTGTTGAGCGCTGGTGCTGCCACGGTCGCCGCGTTGGGTCCGATTGAGGCATTCGGCGAAAGCTGGAGCGACAAGCTCAATGTCGCCAAGCGCCCGGCATGGGTTCGCACTATCGGTCAGCCGACGTGCGAAATCGATTGGGAAGCCATTTACCGTTTCGATGAACGGAATACGGTGCGTCGTGGCTGGAGCAAGTACATGGACGCAGAATCTTTTCAGGCGGTTCAGGATGTGAACGCGATCGCCGTCTATGAACGCAACCGTGCTGGTCAGGTTGGTTATTCCACGCGTGATATCGCTCTGTACCGCGCCAGCGGCATCGGCGCTACCCAGTCCTTCCTCGGACCGACGAACGTTGCCACCCCGGAAGAAAACAACATCCCCCGCTGGGAAGGTACACCGGAAGAAGCTTCCGAGATGATCCGCGCGGCGCTGCGTGCATTCGGCGCGGCGACGGTCGGGTTCGTCGAACTGGACGATAACACCGAAAAACTGATCTACGCGATTGACCCCGATGGTAAAGAACTGGTCATCAGCGAAGAGACAGAAGTAGCAGAAGAAACAGAAACGCAGCGCATCATCCCGAAGAGCGCGCGCTGGGTCATCACATGGACGGTGCAGATGTCGCAAGAAGCCATGATGCGCAGTCCAACCCCGGTCGGCGCAGCGACCACTGCCATAACCTACGCGGAAAATCGCGCGATTCAGAGCCGCTTGCAGGGCTTCCTGCGCGGTATCGGCTACTATGGTCTGGGCGAAGCTGAAACCAACGCGCTCGGTATCGCTCCGGCGTTTGGCGTATTGGCGGGTCTGGGCGAGATGTCTCGTTTGAACCGCATGATCACCCCCGAATATGGTCCGATGGTGCGCGCGTTCAAGTTGATCACCAACCTGCCGTTGGCTCCGACCAGCCCGATTGACGCGGGCATCATGAACTTCTGCCGCTCGTGTATGACCTGCGCGACTTACTGCCCGTCCGGCGCGCTCAACACCAACCCTGAACCGTCTTACGAGACACAGGGCGGCTGGAATCGCGGCGGCGTCAAAACGTGGTACGAAAATTCGCTTTCCTGCCGCAACTACTGGGCGGAAGTTGGCACGAACTGCGGTATCTGCTTTGCCGTATGTCCGTTCTCGGTCAAGGATCGCGCCCTGATTCACGGCATGGTGAAGGGCATCATCGGCACAACCCCGATCTTCAACGGCGCGCTGGCAACACTCAGCCGCACAGTTTACTCACCCGGACCGGCGGATCAACCGCAGAAGGACCCGGAAGCATGGTGGGGCTTGGATTACAGCGAGTTCGGCATTGACTCCCGACAGGGTCATGGCGACGCATAGGCGCGCTGCCACAGCATAGGAAAGGACAAGACTAATGTTGTTTTGGCTTATTCTCGGAGTTCTGCTCGGCGCAGGCGCGCTGATGCTGCGGAGAAACCCGAATATCAAGTTGGCGTGGTTTGACTGGGTGCTGCTGGCGGTCGCGGTGCTGTTCTTCGCAGTCGCTATCGAGAATTACAACGGTTCGATGAGCGAACTCGAACCGCGTGCGGCACTGTTCCTGCTGGTTTCGTTTGGTCTGCCCGGTTTAATTCTGAGTGCTATCGTTGCCATCAGAGCATGGCGCAGCAATCAGAAACCCGTTAAGGCGGAAACGACATAACATCGTATCGAGTCGATTAGGTGATTTTCCGGCGGGCGTTTGCTCTGCACCGCCGGAAAATCGTTTGGGTACGTTGAACCTATGGACAAGGCAGCATTTCAAGAAACCATTCAAGCACGGCGCAAACGTCAGCGGAGGCGGCAGGCTCTTGTCAGTCTGACGGCTTTATTCATTCTGGTGACGGCGTGGTTGGTGGGGTATTTCGGTACACGCGGCGGTCCTGAGTTGGAGTCTTACATCGCGCAAGTTCTGCCCGACGCGGATCGTATTGATGCGGGCAGCAGCGGACTTTTCACCGCATACGTCACCAATGATGCGGGTGAGGAGACAATCGCCGGTTATGCGATGGTCGGGACTGCAACCGGTTACGGCGGACCTATCGCCATGCTGGTTGGCACTGACCCGAATGGCAGTATCCTTGCCGTGACGGTGATTCAGCATGCCGAAACGCCGAACTTCTTTCGCCAGCTTGAACGCGCGCGGTTTTACGAACAATTCGTCAGCACGAGCTACGGCGATGCGCTGACGCTTGGCGACGACATCGACGGCGTAAGCGGTGCGACGCTCTCCTCTGAGGCGGTCGCACAGGGCATTCGTCAAGCAGTGCGCGCGATTGCATCCGGTGCAATTGAGGGTGCAGTTATTCCCCCGGACAACCGTGCGATCAATTTTGGCGTGCCGGAAGTCACGCTGCTGGCGCTGTTCATCGTCAGCTTCTTCTTGCATCGGGTACATGGGCGCTCACCGTTGAAAAAATACGGACGCTGGGTGGTCATGGCGACCGGCGTGATCGTGTTGGGCTTCGTCTTGAACAAGCCGCTTACGCTGGCAAACATCATTTCGCTGCTGGCAGGCTACATCCCCGACTGGCGTAATAACCTGTACTGGTTCCTCCTGCTTGGCGGAATCGTGCTGGTCACGTCGATTCAAGGAAAAAATCCGTACTGCTCATGGTTCTGCCCCTTCGGCGCGACTCAAGAATTTCTCGGCTCTCTGACGGGCGCAAAACCGTATCAACCACGTCAAATCTACAGCAAGCTCCAATGGCTTCAGCGTGGGCTAGCCTTCACGGCAATCGTGTTAGGGTTGGCACTGCGTCAGCCCGGAGCCGCCAGCTATGAACCGTTTGGCACGCTGTTTAATCTGGAAGGATCATGGCCCCAGTGGGTGGTGCTGCTGCTGGTGTTATTCGGCTCTCTCGTGATCTACCGTCCGTTCTGCAATTATCTCTGCCCGCTTGATCCGGTGGTCGGTTACATCGGCGAAGTGCGGCATTGGGTGAAAGACTTATGGGCAAAGAGGAAAAACGCGGCGCAACCGACAAGCGGCACTACGTCTTGATCGGGTATGTGGCGATTTGCGTGGTGATGATTTTTGCGACCTTGTTTCTCGCATTCACGGCTGATGTGCCTATGGTGCAGGCAACGGAAACTGCGACACGCACGCGAAGCTCGGTTCAACTGACGCTGGACGCGGATTATGCGACGATCGCCCCAACGCCAACAAGGAGCGGGTCATGACGCAACTCTCACGGCGGCAGTTCATTCGCATCACCGCTGCTGCTGCTGGTGCAGCCATCGCAGGTGGCGTAGGACTCGCTGAACTCAGCCGTTCGTCACGCACAGCGGAACGGGTACAAGACTCGCGGATGCTGTTGGGGTCAATCACCAACCTGACCGTGATCAGCACGGATGCCACTCAGGCGCGGTTGGCGATCAACACGGCATTTGAACGCATGGCATCGCTTGAGGAGGTGTTCAGCCGTTTTCGTCCAACCAGCCAATTAAGCCGCTTGAACGCGAGCGGCACTCTGGTTGATCCTCACCCCGCGCTGAAAGCAGTCCTGACGAAAGCCGTTGGTTACGGCGATCTGACAGGGGGTGCGTTCGATGTGACGGTCGAAGCGGTGTTGAAGCCGTATCGTGAAGCGGCGAAAACTAGCACTGTGCCGGATGAAACGACTATTGCCGACGCACAAGAGCGTGTCGATTACCGTCAGATCAGCATCGGCGCTGACGTGATCCGTCTGAATCGTCCCGGCATGGCGATCACGCTGGACGGGATCGCCAAAGGGTACATCATCGACGCGGGCGCGGCGGTTTTCCGCGAATACGGCTTTGAACAAATGATGGTCGAATTGGGCGGCGATTTGCAAACCTTCGGGAGCGCTGGATCGCGTCCTTGGCAGGTGGGCATTCAACAGCCGACTCCAACGGCAGAACAATCCCCGCTGATCGCGCACATCGTCAATGTAGCGATGGCAACATCGGGCGATTACCTGTACACTTTCACTTCTGATCGCCGCCTCCATCACATCATCGATCCGCACAGCGGCATATCCCCTCACGAATTGAGCAGCGCGAGCGTAATCGCGGCAACCGCCTGTGATGCCGATGCGCTGGCAACTTCATTGATGGTGATGGGTGCAGATGCCGGGCTTGCCTTGATCGAACGGCTGCCCGATATCGAGGCGCTGGTGATCAGTAAACAAGGCAGTATTCGCGTCAGCACGGGGTTTCCGATATGAAAGGGATCAGCCGTGCGGTGATGTGAATAACAATTGAGGTAATTCCATCCGAGTATGAGGGAAGTCCGGTGAAAATCCGGCGCTGTCCCGCAACGGTAACGGCATCAACCGCCGAAGCCCGATGACTCAACCGGATGCAGTTATGCAGTGTCCTTCGTGGAGAAAGGGTGCGAGCAAACGTGACGTTTTAACGTTCACCCGCTCCCAAGCGGGTTTTTTGTTCTCTATCGGTATCCGTAACCATTGAACTGAGTACGAAAGCAAGGGAACGCAAAAGGAAATCTGATGAAAATCACACGTATCGCCCTCCTGATCGCCTGTCTGCTGTTCGTGTTGGCGGGGGCGGCATACGCACAAGACAGCGCCAACCTGACCGAAGGCTGCGTCGAAACCTATGATGCAAGCGTCGATTACTTCCCGGCAAAAGTCAGCGTCGAATACGCCGAGGGTTTTGATGTCGAGTACTACAACCATTACAAAGTCGTCTCCATGCTGCCTTGGGTCGGCGCGGAAGAAGCGCTCCAGTATATTCTCGTGCAGTGCGGTACGCCCGCGCCCGAAGGCTATGACGGCGTTCCCGTGATCGAAGTGCCGGTCATGCGCGTCGTGGCGATGTCCACGAGTATGCTGCCGCACATCGACGAACAGGGGCTGCTTGATCGTCTCGTCGGTGTCGATACGACGCTTTACACCAGCAATGAATCGGTTCTCGAACAGGTCGCAGCGGGCGATACGGCTGAGATCGGCGGCGGCGGCTCTGGCGGTGAGATCAATTTTGAGCTGCTCCTGAGCATTGAACCTGATCTGGTCATGGCACAGGAATTCTTCGCGGGCGGGACGACGCTCACGCAGTTGACCGATGCGGGTGTGCCTGCCGCGCTCAACGCCGATTACGCCGATACGTCGCCGCTCGGTCAGGCGGAATGGGGCAAGTACATTTCGCTCTTCTTCAACACCGAAGCGCAAGCAACCGAAATATTCGCGGGTGTCGCAGAACGTTATGCAGCGCTCACGACGCTCACGGCTGACATCGAGGCTCGCCCGACGGTCATCACCGCGAGTCCGTTCAGCGGCACATGGTACATGCCCGGTGGTGACAGCACCATTGCTCAGTTGATCGCCGATGCCGGAGCAGATTTCCTGTGGGCAGACACTCCCGGCACGAGCAATCCGCTCGATTTTGAAGTCGTACTCGAACAAGGCGCAGACGCGGAATTCTGGGTGAATGTGAACCAGTTCTGGCAGACAAAAGATCAGATGCTCGCCGATGACGCACGTTTCGCGTCATTCGCTGCATTCGAAAGCGGCAATCTATGGAATAACAATCTGCGCATGAACATCAACGGCGGTAGTGATTACTTCGAGACGGGCGCTGCCCATCCGGATCTGATCTTGGCGGACTTGATCGCCATCTTCCATCCTGAACTGCTGCCCGATCACGAGTTCTATTTCTATCAACTGCTGGGATAAGCTGTGGAAAATCATGGGGTGGGCGCTGCATGCGCTCACCCTGATCATGAAACCAATCTGCTTTGTTGAAGGAACACTTGAAGGCGTTATGGGAAACTTATGGCACAACGAATACTGCACAGTCAGGCGATCAAGCCCATGAGTTTCGCGCTGCCGGGTTGGAAATCGCTGCTCCTGATCGGACTTGTGGGGCTGCTCATCGTCATCTTCTTGATCAGTCTTGCGCTCGGATCGGTGGCAATTCCGCTGGAAGATGTCGCGCGCGTACTTGTTGGACAAGATGCCAGTAAGCCCGTGTGGGCGAATATCATCGTCAATTTCCGCCTGCCGCAGGCGCTCACGGCGATGCTCGCCGGGGCAGCATTGGGGATCAGCGGGCTGTTGATGCAAACCTTTTTTCGTAACCCACTGGCTGATCCGTTCGTTCTCGGCGTGAGTTCGGGCGCAAGTCTCGGGGTCGCGCTGGTGGTGCTGACCGTTGGCACGGTGACGACGACGCTGTTGACCGGTCTAGGCTTGTTCGGTGATCTGGCGCTGGCGGGTGCAGCAAGTCTGGGCGCGATCGCGGTGATGGCTGTCGTGCTGCTCGTCGCGCGGCGCGTCTCCAGCGGGATGACGCTCTTGATCGTCGGGCTGCTGTTCGGCTACTTGACGAGCGCGTTTGTCAGCGTGCTGCTGTATTTCAGCATCCCGGAGCGCATTCAGGCGTACATCAACTGGACGTTCGGCAGTTTCAGCGGCGTAACGTGGGATCAGTTGATCGTGATCGTCCCGATTGTCAGTGCTGGATTCATCGCAGCATTTTTCTTAAGTAAACCGCTCAACGCGCTGCTGCTTGGCGAAGCTTATGCCCTAAGCATGGGCGTGAATCTGATGCGCGTGCGCCTCGCCATCCTTGTAACAACGGCAGTGCTCGCCGGGACGATCACCGCGTTTTGCGGACCTATCGGTTTCATCGGGATCGCCGTGCCGCACTTGTGCCGTAACCTGCTCAACACATCCGATCACCGCGCGCTGATCCCGTTCACCGTGATTTTGGGCGCGATTGTCGCCTTGATCGCGTCGCTCATCGCGGATGTTCCCGGAAGCACGTTAGTTTTGCCCTTGAACGCAGTTACCTCGCTCATCGGCGCGCCTGTTGTGATCTGGGTCATCCTCAGCCGCCAGACGTTCAAAGAAACGGTCATATCATGACAACAAAACCGCTGCTGCAATTACATGATCTCAGCGCTGGTTATCCACAGCGCGGAAAATCGGTTCACACAGTCGTCGATTCGTTCAGTACGTCTATTGAACCGGGCAGCCTGATCTGCTTGATCGGACCGAATGGCGCGGGAAAATCGACACTGCTTCGCACCATTACCGGCATGCAAAAACCGCTCGGCGGACAAGCGCTGCTGCGTGGACACGATATTCATCAGATGAGCGCCGCCGAACGTGCCAAACGCTTGAGCGTTGTGCTGACGCAGAAGATGGATGTTGGGCTGCTGACCGGTTATGCGCTGGTGGCGATGGGGCGGCATCCCCACACAGGCTGGTTAGGGCAGCTTTCGGAGCATGATCACCGGCTGGTACAGGCGGCGATTGATATGGTCGGCGCGGAGCGCTTGGCAGACCGCACTTTTAACACCTTGAGCGACGGCGAACGCCAGAAAATCATGATCGCGCGGGCATTGGCGCAAGAGCCGGAACTGCTTGTGCTCGACGAACCGACCGCATTTCTTGATCTGCCGCGCCGCGTCGAAATTATGGTGCTCCTTCGTGATCTGGCACGGCGAACCGGACGCGCGATCCTGCTGTCAACACATGACCTCGATCTGGCGCTGCGCTGTGCAAATCATATTTGGCTGCTCCCCTACAGCGGGCAGATTCAGGTAGGCGCACCGGAAGACTTGGTCTTGAATGGCGCATTTGAAGCGGCGTTTCACAGTGTAAATGTCATGTTTGATCGGATGAGCGGCGGTTTCCATCCGGTAGAGACTCGCCTCGGTCATGTGGTGCTGGTCGGTGAGGGGATTCATTATGTGTGGACAAAACGCGCGCTAGAGCGCGCAGGGTTCGCCATTGCGGCAGTACCTCAAGCGGGTCTGCCAATCATCAGTGTAGACGTGACACAGAGTCGGTGGAAGATCACCAACCGGGGGGAAAGCGAATATTGTCATTCGATTGGTGATGCCGTCACGACCTTATCGTCTATGCTTGCTTAAAGCGCGTCGGCGGTTAACCGCCTGTGCTTTCGGCTTGTGGTGCTGTGGTGTTTTGCAGCGCAAGGCGGGGCAGCGAATCACGGGTCGGTACACACTCCAAAACGGTGCTGCAAAATCGTCATCGCCGAGAGACTGTTCTTGATTGCCATGCAAGAAAAGACCTCTTGAGAGGGTTCTCAATAGAGAATATCAACTGCTCTACCGGCTAGGCTTCAAACGATCAGTATTGAGCGTAGGGAACGATAAAAGAAAATTGATCAAGCGTTAAGAATTGCTTCGGAAAGGTCTCGATTCCCCGGACTCGAACACTTCTTTCACTCAGCGAATCAAAAAAGCGACCTGATTGAGGTCGCTTTTTTGCGTATGATGGACATCAGAAGAATCTTCCCGAACAGGTGTTCAGTACCAATTCCTCTGTCAGTTTCTTCCAATCGATTGCTTTTCCTCAGAGTGCTCGCTTTGAGCGCTTCTCGAACCGACTTTAAGTGAGCTTTCGGTGGGCGGGAACCCCCCACCCACCTTAAAGCTTGTCGTGTGAGGAACGACTCGCATGACCACTATATCACGAGTGGCATGGGTCAAGTTTTTCACACGGCATTCGCTGGCGGTTTTGAGAGTCTGTGAGGAACAAGCCCATGACTCGTGTTTTCGTACTCACCAATCATAAGGGCGGCGTCGGAAAATCGACGACCGCGACGACGTTAGCTTACGGCATCACGACGATGCTGCGCGGCGCTGGTGCATCCAACCCGCGCGTGCTGCTGATCGATACCGACAGCCAAGGACACGCGACGCTGGTTTCGACCGGTCGCAGCGATTTCGGCGTGAACAACAGCCTGTACACCGTTTTGATGGCGGAACGCGCCGATGCGATGGATGTGCTCAAGGCGTGCGTCATTCCGTCGCACTGGGATGAAGATCTGCATGTGATCCCCGCCGCGCCCCTGCTTGAAGGCGTCGAGCGGGAGTTGAACGGAGTCCCCGGCGCGCCGTTCCGCCTCGCCAAACCCCTCAACAAGATCGCGGGTCAATATGCCGCCGTCGTGATCGACACACGCCCGTCATTCTCTTTGATGACCGAAATGGGTTTACTCGCCGCGACAGATGCGATCATCCCCGTCGAGCCGCGCTATCTTGAGACGGTCGGCTTGATGAGCGTGATCAGCAAAATCAATGAGGTGCGCGAAGGCTGGGGACATCCGTCGTTACGTGTGAGCGGCATCCTCGTTACGAAGATGGACACTCGCGTGCGCGGTCACAACCAGCAGATCGCGGAACTCACCGCCCATCCGCTGCTCGGCAAGTTGCTGTGCGGAATCATCCCCACCAACGAAGCGATTTCTTACGCGCACAACGCCCACCAAAATATCTTCACCTACGATCCCAAAGCCTCCGCCAGCGCTGCGTATGCGCAGTTCGTTGGGACGATGCTGCGCCGTACGCTGAAAGGCGGTGCATGATGCCGAAGGATGAGCGCAACCGCGCCGTTGAACTGCTCCAGTCGGTCGATCCGCGCCTGTTGGAAGAACTGCCGCAAGCGTTCGATGAAAACACGATTCGCATCGAGCGGCTGCCGCTGGAACTGATCCGCCCTGATCCGGTACAGCCCCGGCGCGTCTTGCCGGAGCGCATTCATTTTGAATTTCACGGGCAGCGGCTCACGCCGCATCAGGCGCTCCGCGAATTGGTGCAGATCGCGCAGATTGCCGCGCGTCAAAATGGTCGCCCGTTCACCAGTGTGCTCGATCTGCTGCCGAATGCCGACGTTTTTCGTCAAGTAAAGGAGAACACACCGCGTCACGGACTTAATGCGGCTGCGGATGGAAGTAAGGTTGCTTGGAGACTTGCCGGTATGAAGACCTGCACAGACCTTGGGTTACGAATAATCCCTTTAAGGGTCTGTCCCATTTAACACTTCTAGTTCATTTAGGAACTGCGTAGCAATCCACCTTTCGTCTGTGTCCTCATCGCCAATTAAGTTCAAATATTGGGTGATGTATTCTATCGCGGTTGAATACTCGGCACGTTCCCGAAAGATAAAACTTAATGTAAAGTATGGAGCCGCTGCCGTTGGATCTAGCGAAATAGCTCTTTCGAGGTCACGTTCTGCCTCGTCGTATCTAGCGAGGACGGCAAGCACAGAGGCTCTGTTGGCGTATACCAACGCACGCGTAGGCTCCAGTTGTACCGCACGATCATAGTCATTTAACGCAAGCTCAAATTCTCCAATTCTTCCGTATAGATTTCCTCTATTCGTATAGGCGGAAGCCCACTCCGGATCAATGGCTAACGCCTGAGCAAAATCATCAAGGGCTTGTGAATAGTCTCCCAGATCCCTGTAAACAAGCCCTCGATTATTAAAAGCGCCAGCGTATTCCGGATTAATTCTGATCGCTTCTCCAAGATCATGAATAGCACGCTCAAATTCACCTAGACTGAAGTATGCTGTTCCTCTATTGAAGTAGGCAATGCTGCTGTTGGAGTTGTAGTGCGGCGGAAAAACTGGAAGACCCAATAAGAGAGTATCATGGGGTCAAGGAGTCCAGAAACGATGGCACAGAAACGCCGCAAGTTTACGGCGCAATTCAAATTTGAAACGGTGATGGAGGTGCTGCGCGGAG
>JBGSVJ010000021.1:0-560239 GCA_041753015.1 Anaerolineae bacterium | reverse complement strand
CCCGACTGGTAAAGACTTTGCCACAGGCTTGACACTTCAAGCGCTGGATCCCATGGTCCTGCCCATAGCCGACGAGGGTATGGAGCGCGTCCTCGATTACGCCGAAATAGCAGCAGGACGCGTTCGGGCAAGCGAACCCCTGGGTCGGCACCGTCTTCTTGCGCCCTCGACGGCTCTTCAACTGGGTATAAGGCACAAGGTCGAGCTTCGAGCGCAGGGGGTGCAGCTCCACTTTCACCTGACAATGCGCATACTCACGGGGAGACTGCGGTTTCCAGAAGCGAGGATAATGCACTTTTCGCAAGGACTGAAGGTGATGAACCCAGCGACGCAGACGGCGGCGGTGCAACCAGAGAAGAAACAGCAACAGCGCAAGATTAACCAGCACGAAAATATCGACCACGAAGCAACCCGTACTTTAGTTGTTCGCCAATGAAGGCTTCATCCTACCGATTTGCCTAGGTACGTCAGCCGCGAATTCTCAACGGTTTATCTCAGCAGTACCTGCAGCACGGAAGTATATATATGATTAATATAAGAATATTAAAATCACACCCCCGTTTCTCTCACTCGCGATGCGCAATTCATCATTTTACTTTGTTCATATAAAATTCACGGCGTTTGCGGTTTGTATTAATTGACATTGACAGAACCCAAGAATTATAATCGAAGAAACATAAGCAGGAGTGCATTGAAGCCTCATGAAACTAAAACTAGGCCTTGCAGCGATTTTATTCTTACTTGTTGTTCCCTTGTTTGCGCAAGAAACCTCTGGCAGCGGCTTAACAATCGGTTTTGCGCAGGTTGGCACTGAAAGCGAATGGCGGCAGGCATTCACGGATGCAACATTTGCAGAAGCCCAAGCACGCGGCATCAATTTGATCTTTTCCGACGGTCAAAACAACCAAAATATTCAAATAGCCGCACTCCGCTCTTTTATTGAACAGCGAGTCAATGCCATCATTTTGGCTCCTGTTGTTGAAACAGGATGGGATCAAGTTCTTGAAGAAGTCTACAATGCAGGGATTCCGCTGGTAATCATTGATCGTAATGTCACCGCGAACCCCGACTTATACATTACACGCGTTGCGTCTGATTTCGTCCATGAAGGACGCTTAGCAGCGGCTTGGCTTGCTCAAGCAACCGCCGGTGATTGCCAGATCATTGAACTTGAAGGTACGGTTGGCTCTAGTGCAGCCCGTGACCGGCAAATCGGGTTTAATGAGGTGATTGCCTTGTTCCCCCGTATGCAAATCTTGATCTCGCAGTCAGGCGATTTCACCCGCCAAGGTGGGCGTGATGTCATGGAGGGGATTCTCAGTTCCGAAGATATCACCCAGTTCTGCGCAATTTGGTCGCACAACGATGATATGGCGATCGGGGCGATAGAAGTCCTGAAAGCACAAAATGTTGACCCGGGAAACGACATTTTGATCGTATCGGTTGATGCAATTCCTGACATTTTCCTTGCAATGATGGACGGCGATACAAACGCAACTGTTGAACTCAGCTCCGATATGGCGGCTCCCGCATTTGATGCGATTGCCCGTTATCTGGCAGGTGAGCAAATCCCGCGTTTTATCCCGGTTCCCGGTGGCATTTTCTTCCCTGATACCGCATCCGAAGAATATGCACGTCGCACTCAGTAAGCATAAAAGGGTTGTAAAATGCGTTGGTTAAGGGATGTTGGCTTAGGAGTCAAACTAAGCCTCCTGCTATTTGCGGTTTTGGGCGTGCTGCTGCTGGCAACTGTGCTGCTCCTACGAGCGAATACAGAAAATCTAACGAATGAAGTCGGCACTGAACGAATCATCGAAGAAGTCAACATCGTTCAACGCCGCTTGAGCGAATTTGAACGAGAGCTGGCAGTAGACGTGAATTTCCTGTCTTCCAGCGTGACCTTTTTTCAGGCTGTTGGACGACGCAGTGCCAATGATGTGATCACGATGGTCACACAAGCAAAAGACCAGCTTGGTTTTGACGATGTTGATGTCGTTGATGGCGACGGCGCTGTTCTGGCAGATGTCGGAATGAGTGGCGATGAACCCGAAGTCCAAGCCCTCTTGCTTGAAACACTCGAATCAGGCGCGAAAACGGTCATTCTCGTTGAAGGTCTAGAGAATGAAGCACGGGTGCGTATCACTGCCAGTGCGCCAGTCGTCAGCGTGACCGGGAATACGTTGGGGGCTATTCAGATCAGCCGTTTTGTAGATGCTGAATTTCTGTCGCAGCTTTCTTTTGACCCGGCAGGTGTCTTTAGCGGTCTGATCTTTGACGGGAGGTTTCTGACTCGCAGTACGAATGTGGCTCCACTCCCATCATCACCGGAAATCCTCCGCGAAGGGGTGAGCTTCGACGCGGCAGATATTCAACGGGCGATCTTCGGTGAAACTGTGTTCGTGGAAGACATGATTCTTTCGAGCGATGGTGCGCCTCATGCCGCTGCCTACCTCCCTTTGACTGCGGGAGAACAAGCTGCGCCAGTTGTGATGATGATCGCGTTTGAATTGGATGAAATCTCCTCATTCCAGAACAGCACGCTGCAAAACACCATTCTGGCGTTTACCTTGATCGCCCTTATAATGATTGGGGTGATTTACGCTGCGCTGATTCAATTTGCTATTCGCCCGATCACCCAACTACGCACGACCGCAAACAGCATGATTGCCGGCAACTACAACCAGCGTATCCCGATAACGGGGCACGATGAGTTGGGGCAGCTTGCGACGACCTTCAATGAAATGGCGCTTGCCATTCAGCAGCGTGAAGCGGGCTTACAAGCTGCCCGCGAACAAGCCGAACGCAGCGATCAGGTGAAGTCAGCATTTTTGGCGAGTATGTCACATGAACTGCGCACCCCGTTGAATGCGGTACTGAACTTCACCCAGTTTGTGATTGATGGCGATGTGGGTCCGGTGAATGAAGCGCAAGTTGAAATGCTGAGCGAAGTTGTCACCAGCGGCAAACACCTGCTTGGTCTGATCAACGATGTTCTCGATATGTCTCGGATCGAAGCTGGTTCGCTGCGCTTGTTCGTTGAAGATGATGTCAGCGTAACCAAGCTATTGAACGGCGTTGTCAGCACCGGAAAAAGCCTACTAAGCGGCAAAATGGTTGAACTGCATACGGACATCGATCCCAACCTGCCGCTGATCTGTGCGGACGCGCAGCGCGTCACCCAAATCTTCCTGAATATTCTGTCGAATGCGTGTAAGTTCACCGATACGGGTGCGATCAGCGTTAGTGCGAAACTGCAACAGGACGACATTGTCGTCAGCATTAGCGACACAGGACCCGGCATTGCTCCCGAAGATCAAGAAATGGTGTTTGATGCCTTTGGGCAGACAAAAACCGGACTTAAACACGGCGGCGGAACGGGCTTGGGAATGCCCATCGCGCGCAGTTTGGCTGCCGCGCATGGGGGCAAATTGTGGTTGAGCAGCACGGTTGGAAAGGGAACGACTTTCTATGTGTCCCTGCCTGTGAAATCCAATCTGCTCGTTCCCACATTAGCCAGTTAAGAGGAAAACAATGAAGGAAAATTTATCGGTTCTCTATGTAGAAGATGATCCCTTAAGTCGCAAGTTGATGCGAATGCTGCTTGTGGGCAGAATGCAAATTCCACATGTGACCATCTTTGAAAACAGCGAGAACTTCCTTGAAAAGGTTCAAACGCTTCAACCGAAACCCGATATCATCTTCCTTGATATTCATATGACTCCGATTGATGGTTTTGCGATGCTCAAAATCCTAAAGCAGTTGGAATGGGCAAAGCACAGTCGGATCGTAGCATTGACTGCCAGCGTCATGAATGAAGAAGTGATGATGCTAAGGCAGGAGGGATTTTCAGGCTGTCTCGCAAAGCCAATTGACCTCGCGACATTTCCGGGCATTTTTCAACAAATCCTAGATGGCGAAAGCGTGTGGCGCATCATCAGCTAAACAGGGCTGTTTGCGCTTCCGTAGGTATGCATGTTTGGCTAATCGGAGTAAATGAAATTCATGAGTAACATCCGCGCTCTTGTCATCGATGATAATCCGCAAAACCTGCGCGTTCTCAGCCAACTGCTGATGAAGAGTCAGGTACAGTGCATCGAAGTCGCAAATCCGATGGATCTCGAGCAGATTCTCGCACAGACTCAGCAGGTCAACGTCGTATTTCTTGATCTGGAAATGCCCGGCTTAGATGGATTTAGCGCCAAAAACCTGATCCGTGAGCATCTAGGCGACGTGCCGATTATTGCATACACCGTACATATCAGCGAAATTGACGTTGTCCGGCAGCAGGGATTTGATGGCTTCCTTGGCAAACCGCTTGATAGTGCCCGCTTTCCAAACCAATTGGTGCGCATTTTGAACGGTGAACCCGTTTGGGAACGAGAGTAACCTTGTCGTAATTCGTTCGGAGAATTGGGTAATTCAATTCTCCGAACGATCCGCTTTATTTCACAGGCGTTCTATGAACGTGACTGTGTTTGCGGTCGGACTTGATCACCAACGCGATTTCTGACTTCGACACAGAATCGAAATGGCTCAGGAAGGTCGGTATCATGAGCCACCAAACGATGCAGGAAGCAGCGCAAGCGCAAGTGAAAACGCGAGAAATACTAGGGCGGGCAACTGCCAAGTTGGGCGCAGCAAATGGGAATCGTTGATAATTCCTGACAGGCGTTCGCGCGCCAGTCGTAGTCGAAACAGGCATTCACCCGCCCAAAACGCTGCCAACGGGGTGAAAAAGGCAAGATCTCGCCCCAATACGCCGCGCATAGCGGGGTGTTTTTGTGCTTTTAGTATTTCAAGCGACCCGCGGCACAGGATAGTGCAGCAGGTCGTGAAGGCTCATCCGCATTTTGTGTGAGCTTAAGGCGGATGGATAACGCGAAGACGAAGTAAATCGAACTTCGCGCGTCCATACATCTGACGCTTAATCAACTTGAGTCGGTTGACCTGCCCTTCAGTTTGCCCATTGCTCCAAGGGGTTTCGAGTGCAGCGCGAACCGCCGCAACATCTTGACGTAACCCCAGTGCAAAGGTGTGTAAGGGGTACACGCCCGACTGCTCACTGTCCGTCAACCAGACATCGAGAGCAACCGCTGCACGCGTTTTCACCATGTGAGTGAAACGTTGAGCAAGGGTGTAGACGGCAGCAAGTTGGGCATGCTGTTGAAGATGGGTCAACAAAAGGTGGTCCGCTTGCGAGAAATCTGCTGTATCGCGGACCAAGAACCAAGCAAGTTGTTTGGACGAGGGGAGCGCAGAGGTTTTACGCACAGATGGGAGTCCGGTGCGTTTGGCAGGAGGTGTTGTCGTTGCCACATGCGTACGTTTCAACTGCAACCACTTCATGACTTGTCGGTTAGTGCCGGGATACCCTTGCTGCTGGATCTCACGCCACAACTGTTGGGCGTTTTCACACCCCGCCTGAAACCGCTGCTCCAGATAAGGCAAGTAAGGGTCGAGGATGCTTTTGCCGTGGCGATGGGGTTTGCGGTCGGGAAAGGTGGTCGCGTAGTAGTACTTGCGAATCGTTGCGGGATGACAGGCGAGTTCCTGAGCCAGCTGAGCGATGTTCCACCCCTGCTGCCGCAACGCTTGAATTTGTTCATACAAGGCAAGCCGCTCATTCCGCTTCTCGACCGATGTTTGCCGCTCGCTGTAGGTGCGTACGAAAGCCGCTCGCTGGTGGTCCAGCAGGGTCTGCAAGTCAGCGGCAACTGGCAAGCGCTGTAAGTCAGCGTAAATGGAAGTCAAGTAGCGCTCGAGCATTTGCCGGAGATTCAATAGCAAATGCCAGCGATCCGCCACCTGCACTGCCTGGGGTGCACCTTGCCGAATCCCGGCGCTGTAGTCCGTTGAGCGGTCACGTGTCACGCACTCAATGGTCGGATGCGTTCGTAACCAAGCGGCGAGGGTCTCTGCCGTTCGGTCAGGCAGTAGCTCGACGACGCGATGGGTTTCCAGATTGACAATCACGGTTCCATAGGTTCGCCCACGTTTCAACGCCCAATCATCTACGCCAATGATCCGCAGCTCACCCGAATGTACACAGACACCGAGCTGGCGCATTATCCGCAGGAGCGTATCCGCGCTCACACGAATGCCTAATCGTGCTGCCACTCGATGTGCCACTTCGCCTCCAATCTCCAACGCAATCGCGTAAAGCAACCGCGTGAGGGACAACGTCCGTCGAGCGTACGCGGGCAGCCAACTGGAGAGGGACTCGGCAAACGTCTTCCGGATACAGGCTGGATTCACGCAGCGAAACCGCTTGACCATTAACATCAGTCGCACGGTGCAGCCAACACTGGAGATTTCTTGGGGATGGCGTGTGTACCACCCATGTGCCCGACGCGATTCTTGTCCACAGGCAGGACACCTTGCTTGACGGTTTGTACTGTAGGCATGAATTTCGAGTCCGGAGGGCGGCGTCGCTGTCACGCCCTGAATGTGAAAACCTTGAATTGTGTAAGGAAGTACCGATATGAGCGTCCACCGTTCCAGCCAAGACTCGTATACCTCGTCAGTCTACTCGGAACTTCGCGCCCATCACACAAAATGCGGATGACCCGTTTTTGTGGGGGTAGACCAGCAAATTAACCAGCGTTTCGGCAGATTTTTCGTACAGGACTGCACACTCTTTTCTAAGCCACATCAGTTTCGCCTACCGCTGTCAAGTTTTCGCTTTCAATCCGGTTATGTTTCGCTTAACCCTCTGCGTAGACTTTGATACTGCCCCACGTATATCATGTTGCATAGTTGGAGCGGGTTACCTAAAAAACCCGTCCGTGCCGCCGGAATCAAATTGAACATGCTGCCAAGCCTTGTATGAGAACACAAGCCCATACCGTTTCCCGAAATACCACACGCATCCTCGGCAGACGCGCCTTACTGCTGCCGGGTCTGCTGATCTGTCTCGCCATGCTGGTCGCGTGCTTGCTGTGGAGCATCACGCTCGGCGCGGCGGAGATTACGCCCTCAGTCGTCTACGCGGCGCTGTTCGCCTATGACGAAACCAACTTTGATCACCTGATCATCCAGACGGTGCGCCTACCGCGTGTGCTGGCGGGGATCATCGTAGGTGCGGCGCTGGCAGTGGCAGGTGCGATTATGCAGGGCATCACGCGCAACCCGCTGGCAGACAGCGGCATTCTTGGCATCAACAGCGGGGCTGCGCTCGCGGTCGTCCTCGCCGTATTTCTCCTCGGCACTCCGCCGCTGTCGGTGTATGCGCTGTTCGGCTTTGTTGGTGCAGGAATCGCTGCCGTGTTGGTTTACACGCTCGGATCGGCGGGGCGCGGCGGCGCGACTCCGCTGCGCTTGACGCTGGCAGGTGTGATCCTGACCGCTTTCGTGAGTTCTTTCACGACGGCAATCTTGATCTTCGATCAAGAAACGCTCGATCAAATTCGCTTCTGGACAGCCGGATCACTCGCCGGACGCGAGATGGATTTGCTGCTGCAAACCTCCCCCTACATCCTGATCGGCATCGCTGGCGCGTTGATCCTCAGCCGCCAGATTACGACGTTGAGCTTAGGCGATGATGTCGCCAAAGGGTTGGGGCAAAACACCGGGCGGATCAAGCTCCTCGCCGCCGGGTTGGTCGTGCTGCTGGCGGGCGGCGCGGTGGCGCTGGCGGGACCGATCGGCTTTGTTGGGTTAGTCGTGCCGCATATCGTGCGCTTTCTGGTCGGCGTCGATTTTCGCTGGATCATCCCCTACGCCGCCGTGTTAGGCGGGCTGTTGGTCACGGCTGCCGATGTCGGATCACGGGTGCTGATCCGCCCACAAGAACTGCCCGTCGGCGTGGTGATGGCATTCGTCGGCGCACCGTTTTTCATCGCGCTGGCGCGCTGGAAGGTGCAGCGCTGATGACCGCATGGTTCACTGTCCGCTCGCGTCGTCCGCCGTTTTCGTTCCGGTTTGATCGCCGCGTTTTGCCTGTCGGACTCGTGTTGATCGTGCTCACGTTGGCGCTGTTGGTGATCAGCATCAATTACGGTCAGTACAACATGAGCGTGCTCGATGTGGTGCAAACGCTGCTCGGCACGAATACCGATCACCCGGACTATCGCAACTTCGCGCTTGTTGTTCACACGTTTCGTTTGCCGCGTATTTTGCTCGCTTTCCTCGTCGGGGCAGCGCTCGCGACCGCTGGAACGATCATGCAGGGCATCACGCGCAACCCACTTGCCGATCCGTATCTGCTCGGCGTGAGCGGCGGCGCGGGTCTGGTCGCCGTCGCCGTGATCGTGTGGCTCGATAACGTGCCGATGTCGGTCTTGCCTTTCGCCGCGTTCGCGGGCGGATTGATCGAAGCCTTCGCCATTTATCTGTTCGCGTGGCGCAAAGGGAGCAGCACCCCGATCCGCCTGATCCTGATCGGCATTGGCTTAGGTTCGGTCGTCAGCGCGCTCACCACGATCATGCTGCTGTTCGGCAATATCAACGAAGTGCAGCAGGCATATGTGTGGCTGGCGGGCAGCGTATACGGCGGCAACTGGGAAGATGTGCGCGCGCTCGGCGGGTGGCTGTTTGTGTTTCTGCCGCTGGCATTCGTGCTGGCGCGTGGGATGAACCTGCTCAACCTCGGTGACGACACCGCCAAAGGCTTAGGCATGCGCGTCGAGCGTGGGCGCGCTGTCCTGCTGTTCATCAGCGTGGCACTGACCGCCGCAGCCGTCGCCGTCGCCGGGACGATTGGTTTTGTTGGGTTGGTTGCGCCGCATATCAGCCGCCGGTTGGTGGGTCCTTCGCATGAAGGACTGCTGCCGATCAGTGCATTATTCGGCGGAGCGCTGCTCGTCGCCGCCGACCTGATCGGGCGGTGGATCGTCGCGCCGAGTGAACTCCCGGTCGGCATCGTCACCGCGCTGATCGGCGCACCTTATTTCGCATTCTTGTTAATCCGGAGTCGTAACCGCGCATGACCAGCCTGCACACCCACGATCTGCAACTGGCGTATGACAGCGCCACGATCATTCAACACCTGAACCTGACGATCCAAACGGGCGAGATCACGGCGCTGGTCGGCGCGAATGGCTGCGGCAAATCAACGCTGCTGCGCGGAATTTCGCGTCTGCTCAAGCCGCGTGCGGGGCAAGTCATCCTTGATGGTCAAGATATATGGAAACTGCCCGCGAAGGCGTTGGCGCAGCGCCTCGGAATCCTGCCGCAGTCACCGGTCGCGCCGGAAGGCTTGACCGTGCATGAACTCGTCGCACAGGGGCGCTACCCGCATCAAAGTTGGCTGCAACAGTGGTCAGCCGAGGACGAACGCATAGCGCACGAAGCGATGGCGATCACCAGCGTGAGCGAATACGCGGATCGCCCGGTGGATACGCTCTCCGGGGGTCAGCGTCAGCGGGCATGGATCGCCATGACGCTGGCACAAGACAGCGAGATCATCCTGCTCGATGAGCCGACAACTTTTCTTGATCTCGCCTATCAAATCGAAGTGCTTGACCTGCTGCACGATCTGAATGTGCAGCGCGGCAAGACAATCGTGATGGTGCTGCATGACCTGAACCACGCCTGCCGCTATGCCGATACGGTGATCGCCGTCAAAAATGGGCAGATCGCCGCGAACGGCGCACCTGCTGAGGTGGTCACTGAGGCGATGGTGCGTGATGTTTTCGGTATCCAGTGCTGCATCATCCCCGACCCGATCACGGGGACTCCTTTGATCGTCCCAATCGGACGCGGCGGCAAGCGTCCCGCACCCGACAATTCCCGAATGAACGGCAAACACAACCCGGTATTGGCTGAAATGGAGACATAACGGATGTTTCGTTTTGATGAGAGCAACCCGCGTTACCTGATCGCCTATGAAGAAGCGCACGAACACAAGGTCGAGCCGTATCAAGAATTGATGCGCCGCTGGCTTGCGCGTGCTGAACGTGGGGATCGTTTCGGAGTGGTGCTGGTGACGCCGATTGAAGACCACGAGGACGATGAACACGCGCGCGATGCCGAATTCGAGGAAGCCTACACCCGCTTCCTGAACGATTTCCGCCGCGATCACAAAGCCGACGTTGAACGGGTGACGGTCGGGTTTGCGCGCGTCCTAGACGTCGAATTCATGAAACAGCAAGCCGCCGTTAATCCTCACTATGCAGAAGAAGCAAGCGCCGCCACCGACCGCACCACGCGCTATCTATGGGGGACGCCGGGGAGCTTGTTTGCGACGGTAGAAGAAGGCTTGGTTTGGCTGGAAGCGCAGTTTGCCAACGCAGCCCCACCCGTCCCCCAAAGCTTATCCGCCCCCACCCAGCACCGGGTCGGCTTGTTTTACGGCAGCACGACAGGCGTTACCGAAATGATCGCGTTTGAGATTGCACAAGCGTGGGCGGCGCAAGGCATGGAACCGATCACGCCGATCAATATTGGCATGGTCAAAGACCTGTCTCGCTTGCTGGAATACGACTGCTTGATCCTCGGCATTCCAACATGGAACGTCGGTCAGCTTCAAGATGACTGGGAGATCGCCTTCCCGCAGTTGGACGCGCTCGATTTCAGCGGCAAGCAAATCGCTTTGTTCGGCGTGGGCGATCAGTACGGTTATCCCGATAACTATCTTGACGCGATGGGCACGCTCGGCAAGAAGCTCATCGAACGCGGCGCGGTGCTGGTCGGTCACTGGAGCGCGGAGGGGTACGAATTCGCCGCGTCCACTGCTTATGTTGATGGCAAGTTCATGGGTTTAGCGCTGGATGAAGTCCATCAAGCGAATCACAGCGACCGCCGCATTCAGCAGTGGATCGTGCAAATCGTCGCTGAGTTTGCGCTTCAGCCGCAAGCGTAAATCGCTCCGTTTTCTTTTGTTGATCCTATGAGGAGATTCACAGATGTCAAAGCGTTTCTCGTTGTTCCTTCTGGTCATTCTCGGCGTACTGCTGGCGATTGTTCCCGTCGGCGCGCAAGACTCGGTGTCTGCATTTCCGGTCACAATCACGCATCAATACGGCAGCACGACGATCAACGCAGCGCCGCAGCGTGTCGTGTCTATCGGCTACACCGAGCAGGACGCCCTGCTGGCATTGGGAGTCACCCCGGTTGCGGTGCGCTATTGGTACGGTGAAGAAGACGCCATCCTCCCTTGGGCGGAAGACTTCGTAGAAGGGGACGCCCCCGTCGTTTTGAACATGCCCTACGACAACCTGAACTATGAAGCGATCCTCGCGCTTCAGCCGGACTTGATCAGCGCCGTCACCGCCGGGATTTCGCAGGAAGAATATGATCTGCTCTCGCAGATCGCGCCGACGATCACGCAGACGGCGGATTACATCAACTTCGGGATGCCTTGGCAGGATGTGACGTTGATGATCGGTGCTGCCGTTGGTAAAAGCGCCGAGGCAGAAGCGCTTGTCGCGGACGTGGAAGGCATGTTCGCCGATGCCCGCGAGAGAAACCCGCAGTTTGAAGGCAAAACAATCGCCGTCTCTTACTACTACAGCAGCATCTTCGGCTTCTACACATCAGAAGACTCACGCGCGCGCTTCTTCACCGAACTGGGGTTCGTTGTACCAGAAGCATTGGTCGAAACTGCCGGAGAATTGTTCTATGCCGATCTCAGCACCGAGCGGATCGATCTGCTCGATCAGGATTTGATCGCCATCATCAACTTGCAGTTCATCGAAGGTGGGCGTGAAGCACTGGAAGCCGAACCGCTGTTCAGCAACTTACAAGCGGTTCAGGATGGGCGTGTCGTTTACTTTGAGGAGTCCGTCGAAAACGCGATGGGCTTCAGCTCCCCGTTGAGCCTCGCTTACGCCCTCGAAGCAGCACTGCCGGAGTTGGAAGCGATCTTCCCACCAGAACCGGACGCGAATAGTTAAGTGTGGACTGCAAGGGGAGGTTAAATCCTTACCCTAGGGCAAACGCATCAATAGGATTCAAGCGCCAAAATGCCAGATGAACAGAAAGGAAGGGCGCAAGGGCACAAAGTAACCTCTTCTCTTTGCGGCTTCGCGTTATGTTTTTTCTCGTTCTCTTGGTTATTACTGCCGCGATCTCGCTCTGCAAAAGAGATCGCGGCAGTCATGCGCCGTTTGAGTTAAGCCTTACTTACTCAAATGTATCGTTCGCGGATCGCGGCGCTGGCATAATCGAGGATAGAGACGACAATCGCAATCGCAAGCACTGCGACCCCGGCATCGCGGTAGCGCAGCAGGTTGATCTGCTGTTGAAGCAGGAACCCGATCCCGCCGCCGCCGACGAAACCGATGATCGTGGACATGCGAACATTGATGTCCCAGCGGTACATTGTGAAGGCGATGTACGAGGGAATGATCTGCGGCACGACCGCATACATGATCGTTTGCAAGCGGTTTGCACCGGTACTTTGCAGGGCTTCGATGGGTCCGCTGTCGATGGTTTCGATCTGTTCCGAATACAGCTTACCGAGCGAAGCGATCGAATGCAGCGCCAGCGCCAGCACCCCGGCGAACGGTCCGATCCCGACCCAGATCACGAACACCAAGCCCATGATCAGTGGCTCAATCGAGCGAAGCGCGTTCAGAATGGTGCGGGTGATGTTGTAAAGTACGCTGCCAAGCCCAAAGTTGGCGCGTGTGCTTTGCAGTGCACCGCTGATCCCCCCCAGCACCGCGCCAATCAGCATTGCATTGAGAATGTATGCCGGAAGTTCAACTCCAGCGATCATGAACGCTACCTCACGCGGGGGCAGCACGCCTTCCACCAGCGCTTGAGATAATCCCAGCACCGAGAAGGTGACGACAAACGCGATCACCGCGCCGACCCACGATAGGAGTGTCAACAATGCCCTTTGCGCACCAACCGGACGCATTGGATTGGAGACGAAGCGGCGGTAAAGCTGCGGCAGCAGGGGCGAAGCAAGCGCCGCTGCTATGACCGGAGTCAGCAGCCCTAACCATGCCGCCGCCATGCCGACTGATGCGACGATGCCGAGCAAGATCGCTCCTGCAAGCAGTCCAAGTCCTCCACCAAGAACATGCGCGGCGGGAATGCTCACCTGACGGAGCGTGCCGCGTGTGAGTGTGCCGCCAATCGATGCCAGCGCGAACGCGCCTATGATCCCTGAAATCGGGATGAGCAGCAGTTCAATGAGTTCGCCTAGAGAGCCGAAAAATCCGGTGATATTGCCGATGATGCCATCAGCTTGAACCTGATCAATCAGAAGCGCCAGCCCGCCAATCAAACCGATCGCACTGACTGATCCGGCGGCGATAAGCGCCGTCAGCAAAATCGAACGTGGCAGAGAACGCCCCGGTTGGACGGTTGGACTGTTCAAGCGGCGGTTGGACGCAACCGCACCGAACACAATGATCAATCCTGCGGCAGAGATGCTGAAACTGCCGCTCCCCATATTGAGGGCGAACGTCGCAAGAGCGCTCAACAGCGTTGTTCCGACCCAGTAGCCGACCGGCAGCAGCACAAACGCGACCAACAGATTACCGAGCGGGATACGTACCGGACGCATCAGATTATGCGCGGCAAAAAAGCTCAGGACTGCCGACGGGAAGATCGAAATCGCAGTGGCAATCAGCGCGAGGAAGATCGTCTCGATCATTTTTTCGGCAACGATCCCGGCAGTTTCGCTGAAGCGGGGCAGCCCAATCGGGAAGCGTCCCTGCGCTTCGATGGTATGTGTTTCGTCCGTCGATCCGCGAATGCGCGGGATTTCGATTTCAACGTTGAATGTGCCATCGCCGCTGGTGACGAAGTTATCTTCCTGCGTGTCGTTCACCTGCCGGATGCGGCGTTCGCCGTCGGTTGCGATCCAGTTGATGCGCGCCAGCGAATTCGGAAAGAAGTTGTAACCACGAATGGTGACGATTTCACCGCTTTGCCCACACGCAGGGGAAATTTCGATGTACGGCAGTCCTTCGACCGGCGTAATCTCAGGCGCAGTGTAGTCGCTCGAACAGTTCATCAAAAACGACTGCGTCGTATTTTGAATCTCGTAATCCTGTTCGAAAATATTGGGGGAAAGCAGTTCGCTTAACGCGCTGGCGACATTTTGCTGTCGCTGCGGCTGCTGCGTGACGGTGAAATCAATATCGGTGACGTTCCAACCATAGGAAAAAATGATCAACACGACGACCGCCCCCATCAAAAGTATCAGTCGTCGCAGTGTACGCTGCGAACGGGCAGGTTCAGGACGTTGGTTCATTGCCCGACTCCTTGTCAATGAATTTCGACTTCGACAGCGTCTTCGCCGTAGATCATCTTGAAGCGCTCATTGTCGATTTCGCCCGGCAGTCCATCGAACTCAAGAACGCCGTCTTTGAGCGCGATCACGCGGTCGGCATATGCGCGGGCAAGGCTGAGAAAATGCAGACTACATAAGACCGTCAAGCCGTCTTCTCTGTTGAGCAGTTGAAGATACTTCATGACGGAGTGCGAAGTTGCCGGGTCAAGACTGGCAACAGGTTCGTCCGCCAGAATCATTTCCGGGTTTTGCATCAGGGTGCGGGCGATTCCCACACGCTGCTGCTGCCCACCGCTGAGCGCACTGGCACGATTGTATGCTTTTTCCGCGATCCCAACACGCTCTAGGGCGGCGAAAGCGCGTTCTTTTTCGTTTCTAGGAAAGTAATTCACAAGACTGAGGAGCGGATTGACATAGCCCAGCCGCCCCGACAGCACGTTCGTGAGTACGCTCGAACGCCTGACGAGGTTGAACTGTTGAAAGATCATCCCAATGCGGCGGCGAATTTGGCGCAGTTCGTCATCACTTGCTGCGGTGACATCCAAACCATTCCACACGATTCGCCCTTCAGTGGGGTCGATCAAACGGTTAATGCATCGCAGTAGTGTCGATTTGCCGGAGCCGCTTAACCCAATGATGGAAACGAACTGACCATCGGGGATTTCGAGGTTGATATTCCTGAGGGCAACGAATCCGTTTTCGTAAACTTTTGTGAGGTTCTCAATGATGAGCATCGTGCCTCTGAACAAAGAATGCGAGTAGAGCAATTAACTCTACCCGCAAGGACATGAACGTTATTGCCCGACGACTAGCCGCCGAACACGTCTGTTTCAGTCAATCCGAGAATTTCGAATTGCAAACGAACCGGATCATAGCCCGCATCGGTGATGGGGGCGAGACCGCTCCAACCGTAGAAGTCTTCGCTGCCGATGGACGTGCCCCATGCTTCGGTTTGCGCGAAGGCATACAGCGCGTCCATGATCTGCGCCTTCAGTTCCGCCGGGAATTCCGGTCCAAAGCTCAGGGTATCGTTCGGGATTGGGGCGCTCAGGCGAAGAATACGAACCTGATCAACCACATCCGGCGCGGTTTCGCGAATGTTGGCGCGTGCGTCGAGGATGCGAATATCGCCGACGAACAGATTGCCATCTTCCGCGATACGCGATTCATCAACGGTCAGATCGTAAGGTTCAGAGAGGTCACCGATTCGCCATGGAGCGCCGGGGACAACGGGCGGGCTGAAGAAGGTCGTTCCGAATTCAGCTTCGCCGCTGTAGACTGCCTGCACCACCTGATTGTGACCACCCGCTTCGACACGTTCGCCGGGTTCGATGCCCGCTGCTGCCAGTTCAACCGACGGTACGATGAAACCGGAGGTCGAACCCGCGTCCGGATATGCCCAACTGCGTCCCGCGAGATCGCCGAAGGTGTAGATATCGCTGTCACGGCGCACGATGTACGCCGCCCAATAAACGTTCCAACCGCGACGAACCGCTGCCGCTTCGACGGTAACGCCACAGCGGTTGCTGGCGATCACATAACCGGCAGCCGGAATGAAGCCCATCGACGCATTGGGCGCGGCGCACATCGCTTCGACCGTTGCTGCGTAAGAGGTCGGCACGAACACTTCAAAGTTTAAGCCAGTGGCTTCTTCCAATGCTGCTGCCATGACTTCACCACCGGTGGTGATGGTTTGCGCTTCAACAGAGGGAACGAAATAGACTTGGATTGGATTGGATTCACTTCCAAGTTCACCATCTTGGGCAGCAACAATGTTGACCGCCAACAGACACAGCATCAAGCCAAGCAGAAATGTGACGACAAATCGAGTGCGCATAGATCTTCCTTTTTGGTGTTCACGTCGGAAAGAGGTGTGCAACAGCTTTGGACAGCGACGAAAATAACACTGGGACGTTAAGAAAGTGTTAAATTAAACATTGGAGTTTTAACCCGAATGTTTTCGCATATTTGCTAGGTGCTTGCCGGAGCGCCTAAATCGCCCACGTGCGTCGTCACTGGTGCGAGCGTGAGATTGCTCCCAAGCCAAAAACGCCCCATTATGTGCTGCCCTGCACATGGGCATGTTCCGCTCCTGACACAGACATTAGACAATTCTACGAGTTCCCTAATCCCAAATTTCCCCTCAATAGGCATATGGATCGAGCAGCGTTAACGGCGGGTGCGGCAGATACTCAAAGAGCAGTGAGTGATTCTCGCTCCGGAACGAAAACGAATACGGATTGAGCGGGCAGCGGTTGAAGCGAAAGAACCCCCTGCTCAACCTGCATACGCCTCCCTGAAAGCACTTTGCGCCAAGTGAATGCTCCGTATTCCGGCGGGATGGGAAACTTGAAGGCGGCGCGGGCGACACTGGTGTTCGCCACAACGATCACGATATCATCCTGATCGCGCCGCGCGAATACCAACACACGATCCCATGTTTTGAGTGGCTCAACATGCAGCGAACGTAACGCCGGATGCGCGTGACGCAGCGCGATCAGCTTACGTGTTGTCTCCCAGATCGCTGGATTCCAACGGCGCTCATCCCAGATCATCGGGCGGCGGCAGTCGGGATCGTTTTCGCCTTCCATGCCGATCTCATCTCCGTAATAGATCATGGGCGCGCCGGGGAGGGTGAGCTGTAAAGTTATGGCGATCAGGGTACGGGCGACGTTCCCGCGTGCCAGCGTGAGCAAGCGCGGCGTGTCATGACTGCCCAATAGGGTCAAATGATACGGCGCGGTCTCGCCATGCTCACGCAGCAGATACGCGACTTCGTAAGCGAAGTCCTCCGCATCCAAGTGATCGAACAACGCATAATCCAGAATATGCCCACGCAGACGATAATTCATCACGCCGTGAACGTTGTCTCCGCGTATCCAATCGGCAGTGCCACGCCATACCTCGCTGACGAGGTACGCATCAGGGTTCACGCTCAATGCACGCTCCCGAACTCGCGACCATAGGCGCATATCGACTTTCCAAGGCACATCCAAACGCCATCCATCCGCACCTTGTTCGAGCCAATAGGCGACCGTTTCTAGCACAAACCGCTGAACTTCAGAATTCGAAGTGTTCAGTTTAGGGAGGTAAGGCGCTCCGCCGCACGTCTGATAGCTCGGTGGAGCAGCCTGAAACGGTAGGGTGTCGTCGATAAAGAACCAATCCCAATATGGGGACTGCCGCCCTTTCTCGACCGCATCTTTGAACGCCGGGAACTGATCGCCGCAGTGGTTGAACACACCGTCAAGAATCCAGCGAATTCCATGTTCGTGCAGCCCTTGAAGCACTGTTTTGAAGGTCTTAAGTGTTCCAAAAGCGGGATCGATCTGGCGGTAGTCGGTGGTATCGTACTTGTGATTCGTTTCCGCCTCAAAAATCGGCGTGGTGTAAATCGCATTCACGCCCAATCGTGTCAGGTGATCACGGTGTGCGAGGATGCCCGCAAGATCACCACCGAAGAAGTTCTCGCGGGTGGGCATATCGTCATCCCATCGGGCGGTGTTCGGTGGATCGTTGGAGTAATCCCCGTTGGCAAAGCGCTCCGGGAAGATTTGATAGAAAACAGCCTCTTTTACCCACATGTTCGATCTCAATCGGATGCTTCAAAAACCGTATTGATCTATAGGCGTGTGCTTGGGTTTCGTCAAGACATCCGCGCGTATCCAACTCCAGTTGATGACATTGATCGTGTTTATCGAATCACATGTATTGACAGGGGCTGCGATTCGTGCTTTACTCATATTTGAAACGGTTCAATTTATGGGTTGTTTTTGGATTTTTATGCCGACCATTCGTGATGTTGCCCACCTTGCGAAAGTCTCCGTAGGGACTGTATCCAACGTCCTTAACGGAAGCTCATTGGTGAAAGATGAAACCCGCGAGCGCGTGCTGCGTGCGATCCAAGAACTCAATTTTCACCCCATTGCTGCTGCGCGAAGCCTGAGCAGCCAACGCACCAATACCATTGGCATGATCCGCACTGAACTGCGTCCATCAAATAACCTGATCGAAAGCGATCCAGCAACGCTTGATTTGATGGATGGCATCACCAGCGCGGCTGCCGACAAAAGCATCGGCGTGACGCTGTGGCAGATCCCGGTAGGCGAGCGCGAGATGGCGTTGTACAGGCGTTTAGTTTCAAGCCGTCAGGTGGATGGGTTCATCCTGTTCGCGCTGCGGGAAAATGATCCGCGTATCAGCTTCATGCAAGAACAGGAATTTCCGTTTGTCGTGTTCGGACGACTTGATCCCGAAGAAGGCGATCATTGGATCGACCTCGATGGTGCGGCAGGGATCGCAATAGCGGTGCAGCACCTCGCAGAGCTGGGGCATAAGCGAATCGGCTACTTGACGCCGCCGCATGAGCAGCACCTCACCCGTGTGCGTTGGGAGGGGTTCGTTAAGGGAATGAACGACGCCAACCTGATCATCGATCCCTCGCTGATCGGCGAGGGGGATTTTAGCGAGAAATCGGGGCAGCGCGGGACGCATGAACTGCTCGATTTGTCCAACCCGCCGACAGCGATCATTTGCAGCAATGACCGGATGGCGTTTGGCGCGATGCGGGCGATTCAAGCACGGGGCTTGGAGGTCGGAAAAGATGTGTCGATCATCGGATTCGATGATATTCCGCTGGCGCATTACAGCAATCCCCCGCTCACGACGCTGCGCCAACCGTTCGGCGAAATCGGACAAATGCTGTTCAGACTGCTGATGTCGCGCATCGTCCGCACAGCGAAGCCAATTTCCGGCGGGATCATGTTGAAGCCTGAGCTTCAAGTTCGTCAATCAACTGGATCACCGCCATAGTTTTTTTCTCTTGGAATTGAAGCGGTTCAAAAATAGGAGGTAAAGACACGAAAACGTCATCCGGTACAAGCAGCTTTTTCCAAATCTTTTGTCTTTTCAGGAGCAGAGTCATGAGAACAAGAATCCTATTCCTTGCGGCGTTGATGCTGCTGGCGGTCGTTCCGATTATCCAAGCACAAGATCCGGTCACGATCACGTTTTGGCACACTTACAACGAAGTTTCGCCAGAAAATCAGACCCTCGTCGATACGCTGATTCCGGCGTTTGAAGCGGCACATCCTGAAATCAACGTCGAATCCGTCCCCTACCCCTATGACGGTTTCCGTCAGGCATTGCTCACGTCTGCCGCTGGCGGCGAAAGCCCCGATCTGGTTCGCCTTGACATCATCTGGTCGCCGGAATTTGCGGAACAGGGCATCCTCCTGAACCTGAGCGAACAAATGCCCGACTTCCAAGAATTTGCGGATCAGGTGTTCCCCGGACCGCTTTCGACCAACGCTTACAATGGCAGCTACTATGGTTTGCCGCTGGATACCAACACCCGTGTATTCATCTATAACCCGGCAGTGATGCCCGAAGCACCGGAAACAATTGACGAACTCGCGGCGATGTGCGAGAGCCTGCCCGATGGCAGCTTTGTGTTCAGCGACGGCGGCACATCTGGTTGGAACCTTCTCCCGTGGATTTGGAGCTTTGGCGGCGACATCACCGACCCTGAACTCACCACCGCGACCGGTTATGTGAACGGCGCACAGACAGTTGCCGCAATTCAATTCCTGCACGACATGATCGCCAACGGCTGCTTCTCCGATGGTTTTATCGGCAGCGGAATCGATACGTGGGGCGGCTATTTCGGCGGTACGATCAATTCGATGCTCGAAGGTCCTTGGCTGTACCCGACGGCGGAATCGCAGTACCCCGACTTTGAAATCGGCGCGGCGTTGATGCCCGCTGGTGAAGGCGGTCATATTTCGGTGGTCGGCGGCGAAAATATCGTGATCAGCGCCACCAGCGCCCACCCCGAAGAAGCGATGGAATTCCTCCGCTTCACACAGAGCGACGAATACCAACTGGCGATGTCGCAGGTTGGGCAGCTCACCGTGTTGAGCCGTCTGCTGGAAGACGAATACTTCGTCAATCACCCGTATTACGGTATCTTCCTTGAACAACTTCAAACGGCACATGCCCGCACACCGCACCCTCGTTATAACGAAATTGAACAGGTGTTGAGCGATGCGGCACAGCTCGCGCTGCGCGGTGAAATGACCGCTCAGGAAGCGATGGACGCAGCCGCCGAGGAAATTAACGCGCTGCTCGCCCCGTAACCTCAAACAAGGTGGTTTATCCTGAGAGGATAGACCACCTTATTTTTTTCGGAAGACCGAGGAGTTGGGTGAAAAAATGAGCACACCACTCATCCAGAATCGATCGATCGCCCCCGCACAGCAGAGCGCGCGCGCAAGTCAGCGCGGCAAACCATACTACCGCTGGTATGTCCCCTATTTGTTTTTGATCCCCGGTTTGGCGCTGTATCTGGTGTGGACGGTTTACCCGCTGTTGTACCAGCTTTACATCAGCTTCTTTGATTGGCGCATCATGCCCGGTCAGGTGAGCGAATATGTCGGGCTGCAAAACTACCAGAACGTGCTGCTGGATCGCACATTTTGGCTGGCGATGCAGAATACCGCCGGATACGCGATTGTCACGGTCGCGGGGCAGATGATCGTTGGGCTGGCGCTGGCATTCCTCGTCAACCGCGTGATTATTGGTAAACGCTTCTTTCGGACGGTTTATTACATCCCTGTTGTCACTTCGTGGGTTGTCGTCAGTTTCTTGTTCATTTACCTGTTCAGCCCCGGTAATTCCGGCTTGATCAATTTCGTGCTGATGCAGCTCGGCGTAATCACAGAGCCTGTCTCGTGGATGGCGCAGAGCAATACCGCTTGGATCGCGATCTACTCCCTCGGTATCTGGAAAGGGATGGGATGGGCGATGGTGATCTTCCTTGCGGCGCTTCAGGGTATTCCGCCGGAATTGTACGAAGCCGCCGCGATTGACGGCGCGGGCGAATGGGCACGACTGCGCTACATGACGCTGCCGCTGATCCGGCGGACGATCTTTTTCGTTTTCGTCGCGCTCATGATCGGCGGGTTTCAGGTGTTTATTTCGGTGCTGCTCATCACGGGCGGCGGTCCGCTGCACCGCACAGAAGTGGCGCTGACGTATATGTTCGATCAAGCGTTCGGTAATCTGCATTTCGGCTATGGCGCGGCACTCAGCTACATCCTCGCTGTCGTGATTGTGCTGGTCAGCCTCGTTCAAGGACGGTTGTTCGGGCGCGGTGCCAAAGAGGTGGAGTACTAATCATGATCGCAACCGCACGCAGTCAACAGCGCATCCTCAACTGGGTGATCATCATCGTGCTGATCGCAGGGGTGATCATCGCGCTTGCTCCGCTGATGTATATGGTTTCGACGGCGTTTAAAGCCAACGCGTTTGTGCAGGAATACCCGCCGCGCTTTATTCCCGAAAACCCGACTTTGGAGAATTTCCAGCAGGCGTTTACCAGCCGCAACTTTGCGCGGGCACTGCTCAACAGCGCCGGGGTCGCCCTCGCTACATCGCTGCTCGTCACCCTGCTGTCGTCGATGATGGCGTATGCCTTCGCCCGCTTCGAGTTTCGCGGCAAGAAAGTCCTTTTCGCCGGACTGCTGATCATGATCATGATCCCCGGCGTCGTCCTGCTGATTCCGCAGTTCATCCTAGCGAAATCGTTGGGTCTGCTCAACAGCTTGCCCGGTCTGGTGCTGGTGTACAGCGCAGGACCGCTGGCATTCAATACGTTTCTGCTGCGCGGCTTTTTGGAAAGTTTGCCGCGTGAAATCGAAGAATCCGCTATCATCGACGGCGCGAATCCGTTCGTCGTGTTCTGGCGGGTGATGATGCCGCTCGCAGCTCCCGCGATCAGCACGGTGGCGGTGTTCAGCTTTTTAGGCGCGTGGGATGAATATCTGCTCGCGCTTAACTTCCTTACAGATGAAAGCCTGCGCACGCTGCCGATTGCGATTGCGAATTTTCGGGGGCAGCATGCGAGTAACTGGGGCTTGGTCTTCGCCGGATCACTCACCGCTGTCATCCCGACCGTGCTGTTATTTGTGTTCTTTCAGCGCTATTTCATTCAGGGGATCACTAGCGGGGGTGTGCGCGGATGAGTTCGTTCAAGTTAGGGCTGCTTTTCGTTTTGCTCATCATTTTTCAAGGGGGCGCTGTGTTCGCCGGAGATTCACCAACATTGGTTATTCTGCCCGATCAAGGGTTTTACCAACCGGGTGACACCGTTCATCTCACGGTGCGCGCCAGCGAGGGGACGCAGGTGCAGGTGCAGGTGATGTACCTGACCACGCTGATCACCACGCTGGAAGCGCCGCTGCTTAATGGGCAGGCGGTGATCGAATGGACGCCGCCGCCGGATGCACCGCGCGGCTACGGCGTGAATGTCACCGTTACTGATCCTGCCGGAGCGGTGGTGCTGTCGCGTTCGTCGGCGTTTGACGTGCTCGAACGTTGGATTGATGCGCCGCGCTACGGCTTTTTCAGCGATTTTAGTCCGGGGCGCATCGGCGGCACTGACGCGGAAACCGTCGAATGGCTGCTCACCCATCACATCAACGGGATTCAGTTCTACGATTGGCAGTACCGCTGGGAAAATCTTGTCCCAGAGACGGATCGTTTTGAGGATGGTTTGGGTCGTCCGCAGTCGATGGAAACCGTCCGCCGCCTGATCGACCTGATCCACCCGCACAAGATCGCCGCCATGCCCTACACGGCGATTTACGGCGCATCAATGGCGTTCTTCCGTCAGCATGAAGACTGGGGGATGTTCAACGCGGCGGGTGAACCATATTTGTTCGGGGAAAATCTGATCGGCATCATGGACGCAACCCCCGGATCACCTTGGAATCAGCATTTGATGGGCGAATATGCTGACGTGCTCGATGAAACCGCGTTCGACGGCATCCACATCGACCAGTACGGCGCGCCCAAAACCGGCTATGACAGTGAGGGGAACTATATTGACCTCGCAGTAGTCATGCCGGAATTCATCGATCAAACGGCGGCGATTGTCCAAGCGCGGCGCGGTGATACGGGTGTGACGTTGTTCAACTGCGTTGGTAACTGGCCCATCGAGGCGGTTGCCCCAGCGGAGCAGGACGCGGCTTATATCGAGGTGTGGTCGCCGTACACGGATTATCTTGATCTCAGCCGCATCGTCACCAACGCGGCGCAGCACGGGAACGGGAAACCCGTCATCCTAGCAGCGTATATCCCGCCAGATCGCACGCTTAACTGGCAGCTTGCCAACTCGGTGATCCTCGCCAGCGGCGGCACGCATTTAGAGACGGGCGAGATCAATGCCATGCTGGCAGACCCGTACTTCCCGCGCTTTGGTCGGTTGGCAGCGGATCAACTCGACAGCTTCCGCCGCTACTATGACTTCCAAGTGCGCTATGAAAATGTGCTGTCCACGACGACAATCGCAGCGGAATATGCCCGTCAGGCTGAAGTCACATTAGAGGGCATTCGTACACGCGGGATTCGATCGCAAGATCGCGTCGTGCCGATCATGCGCATCGGAGAAACGTTCGAAACGATCAGCTTGTTGAATTTTCTCGATGTCGAAGGCACGGATTGGAATACGCCGACCATCGGAAGCCCGACTCCGCTGGCAAATGTGAACGTGAGTATTCCTGTCACCCGTCCAGTTGCGGCGGTCTGGTTCGCCTCACCGGATGCTGAATCAACGATGACCCCGACTGCGCTTGCGTTCACGGTCGAAAACGGGGCATTGAGTTTCACGCTGCCAAGCTTGAACTTGTGGAGCATGATTGTCGTGGAGTATGCCGATGGTCGCTAAGGCTTTTCCAATCGCTAAGAACGGATTGCACGCGGTGAGTCAGCGTGTGATCCTCGATCATCAGCAGAGCGGCGGCGGTTATCTCGCCTGCCCGGTCATGCCCGATTATCAATTTTCGTGGTTCCGCGATGGCGCGTTCATCGCCTACGCACTGACGATGGATGGGGCGAAAAACCCGATTCAGCATCCGTCCGGCATCGCCGCGCAGTGGGACAGCGCGACCCGTTTTCATCACTGGTGTGCGCGGCAGATCAACGCGCGTTCAGAAGCGCTCGAACGAACGATCGCGCGGGCGCAGCGCGGTGAACCGCTTGTGATCGCGGATACGCTCAACGCCCGTTATCAGGATATTGGTGCGGCGGGACCGGAGGATTGGCCCGAATTTCAACTCGATGGACCGGGGCTGTGGATCTGGTCGGTGGCAAAATATGTCGAAGTTTGCCGCGCCCGTCCGCTGCCGATCCTTTGGGAAAACGCGATTGATCTCGTGGTGCGGTATCTCTCGGCGGTGTGGCGCACCCCCTGTTATGACTGCTGGGAAGAACGCGGATCGGATGTGCATACCAGCACCCTCGCGGCGATTTATGCGGGACTCAGCGCGGCGCAGCGCTTGATTCCATCCCTGAATACCGAAGCCACACGCGCCGAAATCAAATCATTTATCCTCGAACACGGACTTACTCCCGGCGGTGAGCTTGCAAAATCGGTCGGGCTGGATATGGTCGATGCGAATCTGCTGCTGGCGGCGCTCCCGGAGGATGGACTGCTTCAGCCCGATGATCCGCTGATGCTGCGCACCGTCGCGCGCATCGAGCGCGATTTATTGGCAGAGGGTCACGGCGTACATCGTCATCGCCAAGACACGTATTACGGCGGCGGGGCGTGGGTGCTGCTCGGCTTGTGGTTGGCATGGCACAAAACGCAGATCGGGGACAGCGCCCGTGCCCATGAATTGGTCGCGTGGGCGAAAGCGCACGCCGATGCAAACGGGTATTTGCCGGAGCAGGTCAACAACGCCATGCTTGACCCGACCTTCTACGATGGGTGGGTTAAACAGCGCGGCGAAATCGCCAACCCCCTGCTGTGGACACATGCCGAGTACCTGATCGTTCAGCATATGCTGGCGGGAATCGCGCGCTACTGAGCGGGTAAGTCGGGAAGCGTTGAACAGCCTGATCACCGATCTGGCGAAGGTCGGTGATCAGGTGGGGCAGAGAGGTTTCATTCGCTTGGCGGAACGCCGCGACAATGAACTGCTGATTGACATCAAACCTTAGAGCTACTCTAACATGGAATAGCCACCTACAAAGGACGTGACAAACCTCACTTTGCGTTGGCTGACGGCTGACCTATTCTAACTCGGAATAGGTTAGGACATACGCGCTGCCAGTTCACCACCAAGCTACTACCTTATGTGATGTCTCTGGATCGACCGTCGCCCTAACCCTGTGGCACAGTGCTCTCACCGGAGGTTCATCATGTTCTCAAAACAACCCCGTTTTCTCCTTATCTTTCTCGCCTTATTGTTGATCCCCATCACCGGATTGGTGGCGCAGGATGCGCCGACCGGCGCGATTGTGATCACCGATGCGCTGGGTCGGGAAGTCACGCTTGAGCAAGCACCACAGCGGATTGTGGTGACGGGCAAAGGGCTGTTCATGATCGCTGATGCGATTTACGCCTTCCCCGAAGCATCGTCGCGGATCGTCGCCATCGGCAGAACCACTCAGATGACGCTGGATTTTATCCCCGCCATCGACCCGAACTACGCCGACAAGACTATTCTCGGCGTGCAGGCGGGTGCCGAAGAGATCGCCGCTAGCCAACCCGATCTCGTCCTGCTCAAGAGCATCAGCGCGGAAACGCTCGGCACCCCGCTGGAGGCACTGGGTATTCCGGTCGTCTATGTCGACTTCGAAAACCCGGAGCAGTATGAACGCGATATGACGAACCTCGGCTTGATCTTCCGGAATGAAGACCGTGCTCAAGAATTGATCGCCTTCTTCCAAGAACGCACTGAGCGGATCACCAGCGTGACCGAGTTGCTGACCGACGAGGAAAAGCCGAATGTTCTGCTGCTCTACTACAACAACCGCGATGGGGTGATCGCGTTCAATGTGCCGCCGACTTCTTTCCTTCAAACATGGGCAGTAGAAATCGCCGGTGGCATGCCGGTATGGCTGGACGCGGAATTAGGTAACAGTTGGACGACGGTCACGCTCGAACAGATCGCCGCGTGGGATGCCGACCAAATCTACATCGTCTCGTACTTCGCCCCCGTGAGCGACGTGATCAGCACGCTCGAAGCCGATCCGCAGTGGCAGGCATTATGCGCCGCCCAGACGGGCAATCTCTACGGCTTCCCCGCCGATTACTATAGTTGGGATCAACCGGATACGCGCTGGATTCTGGGGCTGGACTGGCTGGCAAAGACCATGCACCCCGATCTGTTCGCCGACTTCGACCTGCAAGAGGAAATCCGCAGTTTCTACAGTGAGCTGTACGCTTTGGACGATGATGCTTACGCCGAAGTTGTCGCGCCGTATCTCCCGGCTGATCTGCCCTGATCCGACCGATGACTGAGCGCACTGCACCCTCCGTACTGTCGATCCAGCAGCAAAGCCGGAGAATCACCCGCGCGAACCGGTTGGCGTGGATCGCGCTGCTGCTGGTCGGCGTATTTGTGCTGTCTCTGTTCTTGGGGCGCTACCCGCAGCCGGGTTTCATCTCGCTGGAACGGCTGGCAGCGGACGAACTGGCACAGCGCTTGCTGTTGAACCTACGCCTGCCGCGCCTTTTGACGGCGGTCATGCTGGGGATGTCGCTTGCCGCCGCCGGAACGGTGTTTCAGATGATCTTCGGCAACCCGCTGGTCGAACCGGGCTTTCTGGGGGTGTCGCAGGGGGCAGCATTTGGGGCATCGCTCAGTATTGTCTTTTTCGGCAGTGCCGCTTGGCTGGTGCAGGGGTCGGCGGCGCTGTTCGCATTTCTGGGATTGGGCTTGTCTTTTCTTCTGGCGCAGCGCGGGCGCTTTGGCGGATCGGTGCTTCGGCTCGTGCTCGCCGGGATTGCGGTTTCGGCGCTCTTCTCCTCCGGTGTCGGAGTTCTCAAGTATATTGCCGACCCGATGACGCAGCTTCAGGAGATCACGTTCTGGTTACTCGGTGGACTCTGGAGCATCACGTGGACGCAGGCGCTTTCAATTGCGCCTGTCGTCCTCATCAGCTTGTATATCATCTACCGGATGCGCTGGCGGCTGAATCTCCTGTCGCTCGACGAGGCAACGGTCTTTTCGTTAGGTGCAGCGCCTGCCCGCGAGCGCGCGCTTCTGCTGGTCGCGGCGGTGGCGGCGACCGCTGCGGTCGTCTCCGTCAGCGGCATGGTCGGGTGGGTGGGCTTGATCGTACCGCACATCGCCCGCCGCCTGTTCGGCGCGGACAGCCGTTACGCACTTCCAGCCGCCATGCTGATCGGTGGCATATTTGCTGTTCTGTGCGACGATGTTGGACGCACCCTGCTGACCGGTGAGATTCCGATTGGCATTTTGACTTCGCTGATCGGTGCGCTGTTCTTCGCCGTCATCATGATGAGCCGCAATCTAGGAGCCACGCGATGACGACAGCGCTGTTAGCTTTTCAGCGGGTAAACTTCGGCTATTCAGCCGAAGGCAAAACCGTACTGCACGACCTATCGCTTGATATCCACCCCGGCACCGTCACCGCCGTTCTGGGACCGAACGGCGTAGGCAAGACCACACTGCTGCATCTAGCGCTTGGTTGGTTGAAGCCGCGAAGTGGTGAAATTCTGCTCGACGGGCGTCCGCTGAACGAGTATCCTCGACGGGCTGTCGGTCAGTGGATGGCGCTTGTGCCGCAGACCGAGCGTATCCCCTTCGAGTATTCAATTCTGGACTATGTCGTGCTCGGAAGAACGCCGTATCTGGCTCCGCTCGCTATGCCGAGCGCCGAAGACTACCACATTGGCGAGCAAGCCGTCGAACAGGTCGGATTAGGTGATCTGATCCACCGCGCCATCACGACGCTGAGCGGTGGTGAGCGCCAGTTGGCGCTGATTGCGCGAGCACTCGTCCAGCAGCCCCGACTGCTGGTGTTGGACGAGCCAATGTCGCATCTTGATCTGGCGAACAAAGCGCGTCTGATCCAGCTTCTGCGCGGGTTGGTCGCGCAGGGCATGACGCTGCTGTTGACCACGCATGAACCCGACGTGGCGGCAGCCGTCGCCACGCATCTCGTTCTGATGTGTGAGGGGCGCGTTTTCCGCGCGGGCAGCTTGAACGACGTTTTCACCACCGAAAACCTGAGCAAAACTTACGGTATTCCGGTGCGTGTCAGGCGGGTGGACGGTCAGCAAATCGTCCAATGGATCTAGGGAGGATTTGAAACACAATGAAACAGCTAACAGACTGGTGTCTCCTATGGCGCGAACTCGCCGAAACCCGTGATCGGGATAAGCATGCAGCGAAAGACACGGGAACACGGCGCGATCTGTGGGAAGACCGGGTACATGAATTTTCCGAACGAGTCAAAACCCGCTGGAGCAAACCTGATTCCAGCCGTGACTTTGTCTGCGCCCAGCTTGATTCCACCGCAACGGTACTCGATATCGGCGCAGGTACCGGAATGTGGACGCTCATGATGGCGAAACATGCTGCGCACGTCACCGCCCTTGACCCGTCGGCGGCGATGCTCGGTTATCTACGCCAGAACCTTGTCGAGCAGAACATCACCAATGTTAGTGTGATCCACGGTGCATGGCCCGATGTACCGGTAGAACCCCATGACTTTTCACTGTGCTCCCATGCAATGTATGGCTATCCCGATTTTCCGGGTTTCATTCAGCAGATGATCGCCTCGACGAAACGCATATGTTTTCTCCTGCTGCGTGCGCCTCGCCTAGACGGACTCATGGCGGAAGTTTCACAGCACATTTGGGGGCATCCATACGACAGCCCCAATGCCATCATTGCCTATAACTGCCTGCTGCAAATGGGGGTTTTTCCGAACGTACTCATGGAAAACACCGGGTCTTGGGAAGCGAGACTCAGCCCAAGCTTGGACGACGCCTTGCTTTATATGAAGCAGCATTTCCGCTTAACCACAAACGATGAATATGATGTTTTCTTGATGGAACTGCTGCGCCGGCGGTTGACTTCGCAGAACGGGAGCTTCGTCTGGCCCCGTGAGACGTATTCCGCATTGATTTATTGGACAGTCGATTAGTTCGAATGACGGCGCTTGTCGTGGAAAATGGCTCATATGTCAGGACAAATTGTTGTTCTAACGGGTGATCTAGGCAGCGGCAAAACAACCACATGCTTGCAGTTTGCTGAGCATGTGGCGGAGCAAGGTCTGGATTGTGCCGGGGTCGTGTGTCCGGCGCGTTTTGATGGAATCCGCAAAGCAGGTTTCGATCTGCTCGATCTGCGGACAAAAGAACGGCGTCCGCTGGCGGAGGCAGACGAGCAGCCCGCCTCGCTGCGGACGGGCATGTATCGTTTCGATGTGAACACGATGGCGTGGGGAATGACTTGTTTGGAGTCCGCCTGCCCGTGCCACCTACTGATTATCGACGAACTCGGTCCGCTCGAACTGGAGCGCGGCGCAGGCTGGACAAATGCCCTCGATATTTTGCGTGCCGGACAGTTTCGTTTGGCAGTCGTAGTGGTTCGTCCACGTCTCGTTGATACCTTCAGGACGCTCGTGGGAACGACCGGAAAATCTCCGCTCGTTCTCCGCAAGAATCCGGGTGATGATTTGACCGCCGCGCTGCTCGACCTGCTGTACTGATAGAATCCGCCGATGGAGCCGTTTTTTGGTCGGCACGCGAGTTACGGATACCCATGTGCGGTCGTGTCACTCAATTATCGGTTGAGAAACAACTTCTCCAGCAATGCACCAGCAAACTGTATAGCGTCAAAGCCAGCGACAACCAAAGGCGTATGCTGCTCAGAGAACAGTCAAGCGTGAATGCGGTACCCACCGCCAATGAAGTTGGTGACGCAGACAAAGTTCTCCTTAAGCGAACTGCACGGTTGCTAACGAATGCGGCGGGAGGTCGATACGCCACTGCCCCACGCCGTCAGCGCTTACGTTGAGCGGCGACAAGGTGACGCGATCCGGCGCTTGTGCGCTGTTGACAGCACGCGGCGAATCGGCGGTGAGTAGCTGCGCACGAGTAACCTGCTGTGTTCCGGCGATATTCACCAGCACGGACGCAGGTTGATCATAATGGCGATTGACGAGCGAAACGCTGATCCCTGCTTCGGTTGAAGAAGCGGTCGCGGTGACAACACTGGTTTCGCTTCCCGGCATTGCTTGGCTGTGCGTGACCTCGACGGGCAGCGCCGCCGCGCCGATGTGCGGCGTGTGCAATTGCAGCGCGTAATACGTCGGTGTGACCCACATTGACACGCCATCGGTCATCACCGGCGCGTGGAGCACGTTCACGATCTGCGCGAGATTCGCCATGCTTAACACGTTACATTGGCGATGAAAACCTTCCAGTGCTGCGCCGACCGCCAGCGCATCGCGGAGCGTGCCCGCCTGCTCGTAGGTGAGCAGTCCGCGGAAGCATTCATTATCCGGTCCCCATGTGCGCGCCTCGGGATGCCATACGCCCCATTCGTCAAGCGCGATGCCGATGTGATGATTGTTGTTTGTGCCAAGCGCATCGTTCAGATACCCCGCCGTGCGTTTGACAAAATCTTCGGTCGCGTCCGCTTCCGCCAGCAGCCGGTAATGCTGCGCTTCGGTGAAGTCGAGTTCCGGTCCGCCATTGATCCAATAACGATGAATGGAGAAATGATCGACCAATTGCAAATGACGCGCATTAGTGGCGAGAAATCGCTGATTCCAATCGTCCTCATGTCCGCATGCGACTAGTTGAACCGTCTTATCGACATCGCGCAGCATCGTCGCATAGCGGCGATATTCGCGGGCGTAAGTTTCGGCATCGTAGTTGCCACCGCAGCCCCAGTTCTCATTGCCGACTCCCCACAGGGTCACGCCGAACGGCTGGCGCGATCCATTGGCGACGCGTTCGGCGGCAAGCGAGGTGTTCAGCGCGGAATTGCAGTATTCCACCCAGTCGCACAATTCTTGTGGTGATCCGCTGCCCATGTTGCCCGCGAGATACGGCTCTGCGCCGAGCAGGCGGCACAGGGCAATAAATTCGTGCGTGCCGAGGCTGTTATCGTCTTCGACCTGCACGCCGCATGACATCCCTAAGCGGCGGAAGCGCTTGTCAGGCGCACCGATCCCATCACGCCAGTGATAATGATCGGCGTAGCAGCCGCCGGGCCAGCGCAGCAGCGGCACAGGCATCGCCTTGAGTGCATCTACAACATCCTTTCGGAATCCGCCGTAGGTGGGAATCGCCGTCTGCGTTGTGCCAAGCCACAAACCGCCGTAACAGCAGCGTCCTAAATGTTCGGCAAAATGACCATAAAGCCGCGGTGAGATCGTCCCGATTGGGCTGCCAACACGAACTATCAAACGAGTTTCAATCATCGAATTAGTCTCCACTTAAGCGGCACAAAGCCGCGCCATGCGCTGGAAGTGCTGGTATCTGCTGCCGATCACCTTGATCTCTGCCTTCCTCCAAAAATACATCGCTACCACAGGATAGAAATAAGCGACCGTCCGCGAATTCAGCAACCAGAATCGGACTCCCGGCGACCCGCTGTACGGTAGGCTGCCATTCTAGCAAAACTGACACTATTCGCGCAGCGGGCGACTGTTGGTGTGCGGTTTCCATAAGCCGAATTATCGCTGGGATTGACTGTAGGGACGCACACCCGTCGATCATCGCTTCACGATTCGCACGTACAGCCCGCTTGACGGCACTCCTAACAGTCGGATTGCTGCCGTCGCTTATTGAACTCATGACGAGTGATGCTGGTCTATTCCCGATAAAATGAAAGCAGACCAGCATCATTCGCGGCTGCCTTTCCTTGAATCTGCGATAAGTCCCAAGATTTAAGCTGATTTAAAGATTCTTTGGGCGCACTTCAGGTTTCGCCTCCTGCAAGTCTATATGCTGAATACATCGGTGGTTTTTGAAATCATGCAGCCCGAACCGGCTCTGCTGGAACACCGTATTCACGCTTATAAGGAGTAGAAACCATGTCCCTTGAACGCAACCATTCGCGGATGAAGTTCGCCCTGTCAGTGATGGCAACCCTCTTGCTCATGCTGGCGATTAACGGCGTCAATGCACAAGAGAGCAGCAGCACAACCGGAGCGCTCACTTTCGACAACTCGGCATGGCAGTACGATGCTGAAAACCATGTGTATTGGCAGATTGGGATCGTTTACGTGACCAATCCGGCGACGACCGATTATGAATCGCTGGGGATTTATGTGCCCGGTGATTATCTGACCGCAACCGACAACGGCGACGGCACATACACAGCCGTGCTTAACACCGAATCGGCGGTGAACGGTTACACCGCCCTGACGGCTCCGGTCGTGTTTCCGGTGAATACTGCCGGGTATTCCGCCGCCGCTGCCCCGACTTCCTACAGCTATAACCAGATTTCCAGCTACATCGAAGCGGGTTTCGTCTACGTGCAAGCGGGGCTGCGCGGGCGCGAAAATGGCTACGATGCCAGCGGCAATCTGATCTACAGCGGCGGCGCGCCTTGGGGTGTGACTGACCTGAAAGCGGCGGTGCGTTATATCCGCTATAACACGGATAGTCTGCCGGGAGATACCGAAAACATTTTCGTCTTCGGCATGAGCGGCGGCGGCGCACAAACCGCTGTGATGGCGGCGACGGGGGACAGCGATCTCTACACGCCATATCTGGAAGCGATCGGTGCGGCGATGACCGATGCCGAGGGCAACCCGATCAGTGATGCTGTGCTCGGCGCGATGGCGTGGTGCCCAATCACCAGCCTCGACTATGCGGATGCGGCTTACGAATGGAATATGGGGCAGTACGCATCGACCAGCACGCGCGCCGATGACACATGGACATCCGCGCTGTCTGATGACCTTGCCGAGGCTTACGCGCTGTATGTCAATGAACTTGGGCTGACCGACGAAAACGGCAATCCGCTCACGCTGGAAGTTTCCGAAACGGGGATTTATGCGGCAGGGAGCTATTACGATTACCTGCTGGCAGTGATCGAAGAATCGCTGAACAACTTCCTTGCGGACACGACCTTCCCCTACACGCCGGCGGCTGGCGGTGGTTTCGGTGGTGGGATGCGCGGTGGAGCACCGCCCAGCGGTGGTATGCCCGAAGGTGGAGCGCCGCCCAGTGGTGAAATGCCCGATGCGGCATCAACCGCAGACGCGGACAGCACAACGACGGAGAGCACCACTTACGAAACGGTGGAAGCCTATATCGCCTCGCTCAATTCGGAAGTGCAGTGGGTGACTTACGATGCCGCCACCAATACGGCGAGCATCACCAGCGTCGCGGATTTCGTCGCCTATGGCAGTAAGTCCGCAAGCAAGAGCGTCGGTGCCTTCGATGATCTGAATCGCGGTCAGGCTGAAAACAACGTGTTTGGAAACGATGTGAGCGACTCCCTGCACTTTGACACCGTGTTAGCGGATCTGCTGGCGCAGAATCAGGACACGTATGCCGCATTTGCCGATTGGGATGCCTCCTATGTTGAGGCTTACGCGACCGATCTGACCGCGCTCGATGCACTGGGCAGCAGTATTCAGTACCGCATGAACATGTACAATCCCATGTACTATCTGCTGGCGTACTACGAGGGCTATCAGACCTCGACTGTCGCTCCGTACTGGCGCATCCATACAGGGATCGAGCAGGGCGACACAGCGACGACGGTCGAAATGAACCTCGCACTAGCGCTCGAAAGCTATGAAGGTGTCGAAAGCGTGGAATTCGCCACCGTTTGGGATCAGGGTCACATCACCGCTGAACGCACCGGCACCAGCACGGACAACTTCATCGCGTGGGTGAATGAGATCGTCGGTCAGTAAGTCGTCGTATCCAGGATCATCTTTCATAATCGCAGATGTACGAAAACGAAAGCGTGAAGCCAATGACCGTCATCGTAGTGATTGAAGATGATCCCCTGATTTACTTGCCTCTTTCGGAGGCGCTCCGGGAACAGGGCTATACCGTGTTCACCGCCCCAGACGGCAAAGCCGGTCTGGAGGCGGTGTTTTCGCATCACCCGGATGTCGTGATTCTCGATATTCTGCTGCCGGAGATGGACGGATGGGAAGTTTGCAAAGCGATCCGGCGCGCCAGCGTCGTCCCAATCCTGATGCTGAGCTCGCTCAATGAAGAAGTGGATCGGATTCTTGGGCTGGAACTCGGCGCGGACGACTACCTGACGAAACCATTCAGCACACGGGAGCTGATCGCGCATATCAAAGCACTGCTCCGCCGCGTGGAGTTTGGCGCGTCGAAACCGAACACCCACACGCTGACGTTCGAGCGTTTGAGCATCGATCTGAACCGTCGCGTGGTGACTAAAGATGGGCGTGAGATCACGCTCCGCTACAAAGCGTTTGAACTGCTGGCACTGCTGGCAGAACACGTGGGCGAGGTCGTCAGCCGAGCGGAAATTTTCGACAAAGTGTGGGGAACAGACTGGATCGGAGACACACGTACGCTTGAAGTGCATATCCGCTGGCTGCGCGAACAGTTGGAAGATGATCCCGGTCAGCCGCAGTGGATTCAGACGGCACGCAGCGCGGGCTATCGTTTTGCGGGCATACGTAAATCATGAGCATTCGCACGCGCCTACTGTTGATCAATCTTGGGATGCTGGGGATCGCCTTCGTCGGCATGATGCTGGTCGCCGGAGCGCAGATCACCGCTGGACTGCGTGTTGATTATGAACAGCGGCTCTTGAGCGAAATCAACTTGATTGCACAAGGGATCGCGCCAGCGGCGGCGGCATTCGCACGCGATGAAACCGATGACGCCGCTCTTGCTGCCGCTTTTGCTCCCTATGAAGTGCAGTTAGGCGGAACACTGCGGCTGTACTTCACCGGCATGAGCCTCGAACTGTACGCTGGCGAAAACACGGCGCGCAATCGCATCCCCCGCCCCGAACCGCCGGAGTTTGAAGCAGCCGTTGTGGAACAACCCGTCGTTAATCAGCGAGTCGGTGATGATGGCATCATGCGCCTGTTTACCGCTGCATCCGTAAGACAGGATGGACAGGTGATCGGAATGGTTCAGTTGAGCGTGCCCATCAGCACCCTTCAAGCGCAAATTATGCAGCGGTGGATCGGTCTGGCGTTAGGTATGATCGCCTTGACGACGATCGCCGCATTGCTCGTCGCGTGGGTTGCACACCGGATGCTGCGTTCGCTGCGCCAACTTCAAGAATCGGCGGCGCGCTTCGCCCAAGGTGACTTGAAGCATCGCATCGATTCGCCATCCCACGATGAGATCGGCGCGGTCGCACACGCTTTTAACGGAATGGCGGCGCGGATTCAGTCGATGCTGGAGGCGCAGCACACCTTCGCCAGCAACACATCACATGAATTCCGCACCCCCCTCACGACGATTCAACTGCGCACCGAAGCCCTAAAACGCGCGCCGGGGATTGCTCAGGATGCGGCAGCGTGCCAATACCTTGACGAAATCGAAGGGGAAATTACCCGCCTTACCAGCATGGTACAGGGACTCACCGTGCTGGCACGTCTTGACGCGGATCGCCTAGAGCTGGGACGCGACGAAGTGGATATTGTGCGCTTCGCGTCGGCGCTGCGGAATCAACTGCTGTCGCAAGCGGAGGAAAAAGGGATCGCGCTCTCGTTGACTGCGCCGGATGAGCCGATTCATGTGCATGTCAATCTAGCGCACCTGACGCTGGTGTTCCGTAACTTACTGGATAACGCCCTCAAGTACACGCCGCAAGGGGGCGCGGTGCAGTGGTTGCTGACGCGCGAAGGTGACACGATCATTCATACCATCACGGACAACGGAGTCGGGATCGCGCCGGAACACTTGCCACACATCTTCGAGCGTTTCTATCGCGCTGACCGCGCCCGATTGCGCGACGTTCCGGGGTCAGGGTTAGGATTATCGATTGTGGCGGCGATTCTGCATGTGTACGGCGGGACGGTACAGCTTAGCAGCCTCGGCGTGAATCAGGGAACAACGGTTACGGTTCGCTGGCGCATCCAGCCGCCAAGATGAACCTGTTGAAGTCGGCATGTCGATCACATCTGGCGTGGCGCGTTTGAAGACCAGCACAGCAGGTCGCGGCGTTGGATCTGCCGATGTATGTCTCGCTGGCGGAGTTCGAGTTGGTTGTAGATTCGCAATCATACTGCTCTACTACAGACCTCAGGTGATGATGGAATCAAGATCAGTTGGGGTATTCAAATTCAGCAAAGAACGCAGATCAGGATCGACGGCGCGCAAGGCTTCTTCGCCAACAAACTGAGTTTTCACTTGGGGAAATAGGCGTTGAATCGTGAAGTCACCGCTTTCGATCTGCTTCTTCATCATTGGGAGACATGATGGGCTGTACACGGCATGAAGTCCATGAGCAGTCCCGTCTACAAAGGGGACAACCACATCGTATTCCAAACTCTGGTCGATCAAAAAACGCAGCAGGGTTGGATTGAGAAAGGGCATATCACACGCAACACAAAGTGTACGTGTACGCTCGGTGCTGGTCTGCTGAAGTGCCGTATACAATCCGCCAAGTGATCCGGCGTTTGGAATGATGTCTGAGAAGATCGGTAAACCAAAACCAGTATACTTCTCAATTTCGTTCGCAATAAGAATGACGGGGAGCTGAAGTTCGGATACCCGCTCGATCACGTGCTTCAGCAGGGGTTTCCCATTGAGAAGGACAAAACTCTTGTCCGTTCCCATTCGGCGCGATTTTCCTCCGGCTAGCACCGCAATCTGAGCAAAGTTCGTCACATTATCCCCAATTTGACTCATGACTCGTCCAACAGGAACCGCATCCGTAAGAAGTTGCTGCCCCGTCTGAAGCAGTGTTCGGAGTTCATCGCCCGCAGCGGCGCGAACAGATCAACTTCACCAGAACACCATCGGCAGTTACACTGCCCCAAGGAAGGTTGAAAAACGCTGCCGTACCTAGCGCCTGTGGAAAATGGTAAAGCCGTGCATTGCGGAACTGTGTGATGCTGCCAACATCTCACGGTTCATTTCAAATTTCTTCGCCAAACCTTAACACGACTCTTCTTGTTAGTGCCATCCATGCTGGATATACTTCAAAACATATTGAAGCAATTCAGATCGGAGTACAATTGATTGTAAAGAAGAGTCTCTTCGTCTGCATTGGCAGCTTGGCACGCTCACAAATGGCGGAAGCCTTCCTCAAGTCTGCACAGAGGGCTGGCTGATGGCTGAAACACCCTTCCGCAGCTTACTTCGTCGCTCAGGCGCAGAATTCATCGGCACTTATGGTCTGGTCACAGCAGGCTGCGGTGCGATCATGGTCAATGCTCAAACTGGCGCGTTAACCCATGTTGGCATTGCGCTCACTTTCGGCTTGATCATCACAGTCATGATCGCCGCAACCGGGCATATCTCCGGCGCACATTTCAACCCGGCGGTTACGATAGCTTTTGCAGTCACGCGGCATTTCCCATGGCGTGAGGTGGTTTACTACGTCGCTGCTCAAGTTTTAGGGGCAGTTTTGGGCGCGCTGACGCTGAGGCTGCTCATCGGTGACGTCGCTGCGCTTGGTGCTACGATACCAACAGGTGAGGTTTTGAAAGCATTCGGGATTGAGGTACTCCTCTCGGCTGTGTTGATGTTCGTCATTATTTCGGTCGCAACCGATACCAAGGCGATTGGCGCACCCGCGGCACTCGCAATTGGTTTTACGGTTGCGCTCGATGCGCTTTGGGGTGGTCCGCTGACTGGTGCATCCATGAACCCTGCGCGGTCTTTTGGTCCTGCACTCATCGCGGGGCAATGGGATTACCACTGGGTGTATTGGCTGGCACCAATTACCGGCGCACTAGCCGGTGCGTGGACATACCAAAGCATCCGTGAGCCAACTCAAGAGGCAAGCACGCATCCGTAAAGGAAACTCAAAACTCTGCAAAATCCTACTCGGGACATCTGAACTTGACCCGATTCAGTGGAAAGAAAAAGTGAGACAGGTAGACTGAAGCGGGCAAGTTCACTTGGCTGTAACGTGTATCCTTGCTTACCATGAAACTATCCTCTTGTTGATGGCATTCGGGGTGTGAATCGAGGGTCAGCGTGCCGCCCATGGTCAGGATTTGTCAACGCTGCAAGCAATTCAGAAGTTGCTGACGAAAATCGCAAGCTGGGAATCGAGGGGATGCGATGCGTCGCATCCCCTCGATAACCGCTTCGATTCCAAGTACGCGCGACTTCATTTATCCATAGACCGCCGCTTTGGACAAAACCTATAGGCAGGTATCGTGCATTATTCTGCGGATGTTCGCCTCATCAGGCGCTTCGATAGATCACGCACTTGACGAAACGTCGTTGGTTTCAACACGACTAGGTCGGCAAAAGGCTCGATAGTTTCTGCCATGCGCGGGTCTGCGGTTGTGACAATGACCAACACCGATTTCAGCCGCTCGTCGGCACGGATCGCCGCGATAATTTGTGTTCCATCAACGTTTGGCAGATGCAAATCGAGCAGGATGAGTCTAGGAATGACCTGTTTGATCCGTTCCATCGCTTGATCCCCGGAGCGGATGGCTTCGCAGCGCATATCCAACGACTCAAGTGCGGCGACGAAAATTTCCGATGCGTCATAGTCATCTTCGATAACAAGCACCAGCTTTTGATCCATCATGATAAGTTTTTATCCTCCAATGGAGTAATCGGCAGTGTTACCGTAAAGGTGCTGCCTTGTCCCAGCGTACTCTGCACGCTCACATCGCCCCCTAACAACTGCGCCAACTGCTTGACAATCGATAAGCCCAGACCGCTGCCCGCGCTGCTGCGCGTTGTTGGATCATGCGCTTGGCGGAAGGCATCAAAAATGTAGCCCTGTGCGTCTTTAGAAATCCCCGGTCCACTATCGCTGACATCAACCGCCCAATGGGTTTTATCAAGGCAGTAGACCTTCACTCGCACAGACCCTTGGCTGGTGAACTTGAGCGCATTACCGACTAGGTTCATCAAGATTTGATGGACGCGCTGAGGGTCAGTGACGACTAGCTCCGGCACATCGGGCGCAACGTGGGTGGAAAACTCCAGATTCTTTTCGCGCGCGAGTACATCAGTCATCGCTTGAACCTCGTCGATGAGCGTACGAATGCTCGTAGGCTGCTTGTGGATAATCAATCGCCCTACTTCGATCTGTGCTTGGTCGAGCAGATTGTTAACCAAATCCAACATACGGGTGGCATTCACAGAAATACGTTTGACCTTCTCGCTCTGCTGCGTATTGACTTCGCCAAGAACCCCCTCTTGCAGCATATCAGCGTAGCCAAGGATCGCATTCAGGGGTGTGCGAAGTTCATGGGAAGCCATTGACAGAAATGATCCTTTCATGCGTTCAAGTTCGGCTTCGCGCGTCACATCACGATAGACCATGACGTGCCCGAATGTGTTGTCTGCCCCTGTCCGCACCTGCGCCACGCTCACCGAGAGGGTTTTATCGCCCCAAGGAACACGAATATTGGGCGTATCTGATGCAGTGCTCATCTGACTGATCAACTTCTCTTGCACATCCGGTTCCACATTACCCACCATCAAGGCGCGAATGTCATTACCCAGAATTGCTTGTGACGGGCGGTCGAGCAGCTGCGTCACAGATGGGTTGGCAACCATTGCCTTACCCTGCTGGTCGAAGACGATCACACCGTCAGCAATTGCCTGCAAAATCGCTTGGTTCTTGCTCGCTTCAGCCTGTTCACGGGTGAGGGATAGCTGCAGCGCTTCGGTGCGCTGCGCCACGCGCTGATCAAGGTCACGATTGATAACATACAAGTCATGCAGCGCATGCTCAAGCGTATTGGTGGTCAGCCACGAAACCAGCGCTACCATGAGGAAGCCAACGATAGCACTCACGTTAGCGACCACATTGATGGACGAGCTGACCAGCACAATTAATAGAGACGACAACGCCCAAAAGATAAAGCTCGCCCCCGGACGCAGCAGCATACTTGCCATGCTGATAGGCAGCACAAACAGGAACAAACTTCTCCCTGTCACCACTTCCATCGGCGCATCGGAGAACGTCACAATGAAGGTGATCATGAGCAGGAGCAGAACGGCTGCAAGCGTCCCGCTCCCATATCGATTAATGCTGTAGATGACGATCGCACCTACAAACGACGCTCCACTGGCTATGTAGAGCAGTGTGACTTCTTCCGGCAGACCTGCAAGCCCCGCCACATCGGTTGCTAGGGTGAATAGAAAGAGAATGAGTCCCAGCGCCATAATGGAAACGAGCAGGATGTTTAGGAGACGACGACGGCGTGCGTCATCGGGATCGGAGACTTTCACATCAATGAAGGTATGTGACAGTGAATTCAGCATGTGGTTTTGTCCGTCAGTGCTTCTGCGACCAACGCCAACGCGCTCAGGATTGTCGCGCGGACGACTAACACCGGGGTATAAAGGCATTTACCAATGTAGAGCGGCGGATAAGGGGGATGGATTCGGCTTTCCAGCCAGTCCGCCCCGCGCTTCAGGATGTCTGGGGGCACGGAATGCCCAGCACGCTGCCAGAAGACCAACGCTTGCAGGGCATACGCGGTTTCTTCGGCAGTCGGCATAAAATAACCCCACGAACCATCCTCATTCTGGGTATCGATGAACCAATTGACCGCATCTTCCACTAGGCTGTCCAGATAGCCAGCGGCTGCAATGATTCCATGACCGGTTGTGTAGTACGGCGAAACATGCCATTTATCAAACCAGAAGGCTGCCCCGTGGAGAAACGTCTTGATCTTGTGGACTGATGGGTAATGCGGTGGCAAACCAGCTGCACGCAGCCCGCTAAGAATATGGATGTTCGTGCTGATCGACGGGTTTGCTTCTAACGAAAAACAGCGGAAATACTCGCGTTCCTCATACGACAGCACAGCTTCTACATCTGGATACCGTCCGAATCGCCTAAGAACATCATACGCCACACCGGTATCGTCGCCATCTTTCACGTAATCGACCGATATACCGAGTCCTTGACCGGGAGTCCAGCACTCCTGAATGAAGTCAAGATGCGGCTGACACGCCTCGATGATTTCGGGATCAAGATTGGTGATGAGTCCTATGTGCAACAGAACCCAGAGCCGCTCGAAAAGATCAAGCGGACTCACGTTCGGCACCGCACCATCGGGCTGCATGACCCGATTGAGGTAATCCAGCGCGCGTTGATCATCCGGGCGGATATACAGCAAAAAATAGGCGGTTGCTGCCGGACTGTTCCCGATCGAGCCGTTTGGATGCTGCAAATGAGGGACATCCAGCAGATCGACTTCGTCTGTTCCCGCCATTTCCGCCGAGTGAGCAAAGGTGACATTTCGGCTGATGACACCACCGGGCAGTCGTGAAAGTTTCTTTTCCCGCATGGCATGTAGTTTGGGCATTTCGGCATAGTCCTTCTTCTGGACAATGCCTAACCGTTCGGCTTCTTGGAACAGTGTGGGGGCAATCAGCTCGAAACCAACCGTTTCCAGCGTCATTTCATGGCGTAAATCGTCGATCACAGTGACGAGCGCATCTTTCGCCCGTTGAATGCGTCCCGCATCCTGCGGATCATGGTTAACGACCAGCGCGATCGCGGCTGCGAGCGTGCAGACTAACCGGTCATTGTAATAACGTGGTGCCCATGCGCCCCAAGTCCCGTCGTCCAACTGGTGCTGACGCAGCCATTCCAGCGCACGCAGCCCAACGGACTCACCGCGCGGTGCCAAGCGTGCGACCCAAGCGGTATCATACGCAGAACTCGTTATCTCGCCATCACCGATCTCACCAAGCAGTCGCAGAATTTCGCTATGATATTCCATTGTCCTCCTCATATCTGCATCAGCCAATGTTGTTCATAGGCGCGACAAGACCAGCCACAGGTGCCGGATACCAAAAGCGCCCATGCCGAACGCCAACCCCAAGTGTTGTTTCTCGATGCGTATCATAGAAAGATCGCATCACCGTCATTTCCTCAGCCGTGATATCGCCATAATCGCTTTCCTCCATTCGTCGGGTGAAAAGGTGATCGTAGAGGATGGCGCGAAACTGCCGATCATTCAGATACAGGGATGGGCTGAGCGTGAAGTACAAGTCTTCATTCCCTGTCATCACCAGCGGCATATCAAAAAAGGCGAACTTGTCGAACCCGATGTAGAAGCTGAGTGGGGAAACTGGCATTCCGTAGTAGCGCTGGATGAGGGTGTTCTTATCGGGGATTTCCCCGTGCGCTTGAAAGTGGGCAACCGTTATTTCGGCAACAGCAGTGGTCGGGTCATTGGCAAACAAGCCGAATAATATCTGACCGCCGGTACGATCAGCCGTGCGGGCAGTTATGTCATCGAACAGCGCAAGCAAATACTCATACTTTGTCCCCCGAAAGTAACGCGCGTAATCGCCATAAAAACCCACACGCAAATTACACTGGTCGTACACGTTGAGAAAGTGCTGGTTTTGCGCAAAGTGTGCCAGCCCATGCGTGGTCATTTCAGTATATGCATCACCGCGTTCGAACAAATCAGATCCATATACGGGTACCAGCAGCGTATGGACGCCATAGTCGAACATCATCCGGTAGACGGCAGCGTTCGGAGCAATCATCCCATCAATGTAGCGGCTGCCCATCGCGTTTAACGTCTCAGACTCCAACATCATCCAGCGGCGTGTGCCATTGACGGGAAAGCCGCAGACTTTTGGTCCCGCTTGGCGCATCATCCGCGCAATCGATTCAGTGGGTAGGTCGAGAAAGGTGTTCTGATCCATGCAGGAGATTCCTCTGTTTTTGCGAGTCAACAAACGCCCACAACCGCGTTGTGAGTAGACCGTAGAATACGACTGTCGTGATTAGGGTAAGTGGAAGATAAATGCTCGGATCGGTGAGGACATATGGACCCGGAGCAAGAATGCTGTCCCCAAAGATCACATAAGACATGACCTGTATCGCATCGACCAACATGTAAGGCAAGAAGGCGACCCAGATCAATCCACGCAGCCAACCCCGATGGGTCGCTAACAGCAGCGTGAAAACGGCGATGCTCAGGGTTAGTTCCCAAACGACATCTAACCAAATGAAAGCGGCGGTGTAGACTGCAAACACCAGCACGAGTTTTATGGATCCGTTGACAGATCGCAGTGGTTGTATCAGCGTCCGCAGTCCGAACAGCACCAGCGGCAGCACAATCAGGCTCTTAATCACCAGCGCAATGCGCAGCGATTCAGGGGACACATTGAAGAGATAAACGACAGTCTGGACAATCGAGTGGTTGTAGCCAAGAAACGGTAGATCGGGCGTGCGCCAAGGATAATTACCGCCAATCCCCACGAGCAGATTGAAGTATGTGGTGTACTGCCCTAGACCATAGGTTGATCCCGTCAGCACTATCGTTACTATCGTGCAAACTACATACGCCGCCGCCGATAAACCAATCAGCCGGAAGAAAAAGCGATACTGCCCGATGAGCAGAGGAAGAACGGCAGCAAACGCCCACTGCGGTTTGATTTGCAGGATGATTGTCAGCAAGATCACCGACCAACCGAGTTTCTGGGTGAGAATGACTTGGATGAGCAGCGACGCCAGCAGTGCCATCAAAACATACACGTTGAGATAGTTGAGATCACTCCAGAACGGTGAGTAGATCAACCATGCAGGCAGCAAAAGCGCTTGGGTACGAACCGCACTGTCCATACCCAGTCCTGCAAAGATGCGCCCCCACACGAAGTAGAGAAGCCCATAGGTGATGACATGCAGCAGCGTGTGTATCAGCGCATTCGCTACGGAAGAGAGCGCTAGGAATGGCGTAAACGCCAGCGCAAATGAGGGCGCATACTGGTAGAACTCCATGCGCTCCAACGGCAGGAGCGGATAAAGCGGATGCTGATTTTGAACAGCTTGTGCGGCATCAAGGTAAATTCGCAAATCGTCGGGGAGGAATGTAGTTTCGGTCACCTGCACTGGTGAAAATGCCCCGGCGACCAGCAGCACGTGAAGCAGAAGACGCAGCAAGGCATAAGTGCCTGCAGCGCTCAATATGACGCGATACCACCATTTTTCTGCCCAAGATTGGCGAATCGATATCCAGAGCATCGAAAAGAGTTCCCCTTCAATGGGTGAACGACATTTACATGACCCGCTCAACGACATAGCTGGCGGTTATGAAGGCGTTTGTATGGTTTATTTGTGATGCTTCTGAAACTCGGGGTGATCGCTGTTACCCCACAGGGTTTTGAACCCTACATATGGTTATGGTACAGGGGAATTCTCTCACCCGTAAGTAAAGATTTCCGCGTATTGTTAAGATTTGTAAACGTTTGATGGCACAAACGTGTTGCTTGACGAAAGGGGATGCCGTTCACACGTTATCCAGCAGCAATCCAAGCTTGACCCACTCCCGTTTCTTGACAAATCCAAGTTCCAAGGCTGCATCCAATAGATAGGGCTGCCACGATTGCACGACAAAACGGATCGGGCGTCCCTTTCCTTTCTCGGTCATAACGGCGATTACGGAGCGCGCAAGATTCTCGTGGTCTGGATCGAGGCTGATGTCAATTTCATTGAATCCGCCGGGACTTGTGCGCGTCGTACAACTCATTACTGCGATCACGCTGCCATTTTGAGTGATGGTAAATGCGCTGTAACGCCCACCCATGAGTCGCCGCGCGATGGACATGAGAAGCGAAATAAACACCGGCTGCCGGAAGCGTGCTTTTTCCACTGGCAGATAGGTTTTTACCTCGTTCGGCGTAATTCGTTCTGCCAGATCGAATGAGGATCGCCAGTCCCATCGTGAACGACGGCGTATTTCGCAGCCTGCTGGCAGCGCGGGGATTTCTGGTAGTGTCGGGGAATCGTAGAACAACTGCGCTTGGGTTGTGAATCGTTTGAGGTTGTGTCGCCTTGCCAGCCAAATCGCCGGTTTATTCTGAGAGAGGACATCCGCCACAATGATCCGAGCGCCCCGCTGTTTGACATCCTCGATCCCTGCCTGAACAAGCTGGGCAGCAATATCTAGGTGCTGATACGCGGGCAGCACGCCAATATTCCAGCACCAAAATGAGCCAAGCATATCCATGCGGCTGTAATTGATTGACCCCACAATCTTTCCATCTTCTTCGTACACGAAACCGCAGTAGGCATCGCGCACCATGCGTGAGAACAGTGCTGCGATCCGTATCAGGGGAACAAGGCGGCGCTCCCCGCTGGAGAAATCCGCATCATTGTCCAATTCGTCGGGGCGAAGATTCCATTCCGGGTGATCCGGGTAGGTATAGAACTGCGGCAAAAGGTCGCTCACAACCTGATAGTCGTCGGGAAATTTGTATGGACGCAATGGCATGGTGTGTTTATCCCTTATTCCCGCGCATCTTAAGACAATGCTAGGGCAGCGGCTCTAAGGATATAATAAGGGAGAGATACGCGATTGATCACAATAGAATCGACCAGTCCTGCATGAACGCGATTCCCACGGAGCAGAGTACGAACACGACAGACCCACATCGCGCGAGTGCCATAGAAATACAGAGCCTCAAAGCGACCAATCGCCATCATTGGAGAAACTTTCGTCTATTATGGATAGGTGACGGTATCTCAACACTCGGTGATCAGTTTGCGCTGATCGCCTTCCCATGGTTAGTGCTTCAACTGACGAATGACGGTTTTGCGCTTGGTTTGATCATCGCCTTGATCAACGCGGCGCGGGCGTTATTTACGCTGGTCGGCGGCGCGCTGGTCGATCGCTTTTCCCCGCGCCGTGTGATGTTTGCTTCAAATATTGTACGTATGTTCGTTTTTGTCTTACTGGCGATTTTGGTATTGACGGGTCAGATTCAGCTCTGGATGGTGTTCGTTCTAGGGTTGATATTTGGGGCGGCTGATGCGCTTTACTATCCTGCTCAAACGGCTATTCTGCCGCGGATTTTGGCACCGGAGCAGCTTGCAATGGGGAATACCCTTGTCCAAGGACTGGCAGAATTCAGCCTGTTTGTTGGTCCGGTGATCGCGGGCAGCGTGATCGCTTTGGTCGGTGGCAGCTCCGGCGCAGAGACATCCCCCAGCATGACCGGAATCGGTGTCGCATTTGGCATTGATGCGTTTTCCTTTTTGGCTTCCCTGATCGCCTTATATTTTATTCATGCACAACCCGCAGAAGAAGCGGAGTTTCAGCCTAGTATGCTTGAGTCGATCAAGACGGGTATCGTGTACGTCTGGTCTCAGTCAACAACACGCCTCTTGTTTGTCCTCGCAATGATCGTGAATCTTCTTTTCTCTGGTCCGTTTTGGGTCGGGGTACCAGTGCTCGCCAATGTAAGTTTGGTTGAAAAAGCAGCCGCCTATGGGATTGTCGTTTCTGCTTTTGGCGCAGGCTCGCTGATAGGAATGGTTTTGGCTGGGGTGCTGTTTCCGCCGCGACCCGGCTTGTACTGGAGGGTGTTGTTAGGTTTGGTGATTGTAATGGGAACCGGGTTAATCCTGATTCCTGCTACCACCTCAACGCTCATTGTGAGCCTAGCCGCCGCACTTATGGGACTGGCTTACGGTTATATGACGATTGCCACAGTGACCCGCCTTCAAAAACAGGTTCCCGGAGAATTACTTGGTCGCGTTATGGGCTTGCTCATGTTTGCGAGCATGATCGTATCGCCGCTTTCCTCGCTGCTTGCCGGTGCGCTGGTAAATGTGAGCCTCAGCGGACTGTTTGTCATCGCGGGTGCGCTCATGATCAGTGCGTCAATAGCATTGACTCTTATGCCGTCCGTAAGACGATTGACACTTTCCAGCCTTTAGGCGGGCGGTTCGTGCGGCACTCGCAAGTGGTATCCTCACCAAACGGGACTCATTGACTTTTACCGGCGTGGTGTTTGGTTCGCCCCACACGACTCACGAATGATCAATTTGGTGGGCAGCAGTACCGACACATTCGATTGATCGGGGAACGCTTTTTGAGTCTGAAGCGTTTGAATCGCTGCTCGTGCCAGTGTTTGTTTGGGAATATCAACCGTAGTCAGCGCGGGACGTATCATGTTGGCGATCTCAAGATTGTCAATCGACACAACGGCGATATCCTCCGGGACGCGCAGACCACGATCTTTGCACGCTGCAATCGCGCCAATTGCCGCTTCATCGGTCGCGGTGAAGATCGCTGTAAAGCCTGTATTGGCGCGCAGATAGCCGGTGACCAAGTCATACGCTGATTGCAGGGGAATTCGTTCGGGATCGAGAAAGCAGATCAGCCCTTCGTCATAGGGCAGATGATGTTCCAACAGCGCTTGACGATGTCCAATCACACGCTGATCGTTCAGCCCGACAAAAATGATCCGCTCGTGACCCAATCCGATCAGGTGATTCATGGCGGTGCGGGCAGCTTCAGCGCGGTCAAACCTCACCGTCGGCAGATCGAATACCGTTTCCTCCAAACAGACGATATTCGGCACGCGGGCGATCACCTGCTCAAGTCTCTGTTCGTCTTCAGGGGTTTTAGGGATCAGCGACGGTAGGATCAGGATGAGTGAGTCGATCTCGTGTTCGTGAATATGCTTGTTGAAAAAGATTGGATCGCGCAGTGCTTCCCAGTACGCGAGGAAGCCGATCTGCTGGTTCTGCTGGTAGGCGTAATCGTAGAGTGTTGCGAGGATGATGTTGTAATATGGGCGTTCAAGCAGGTTGTAACCTTTGCCGCCTGTGACGATACCGATTGAGTCGCGCACCGCGTCTGTGCCCTGTTTGAGGCGCTGTGCGAACTCGTTCGGACGATATTCAAGCTCGCTGATCGCATCCAGCACGCGCTGGCGCGTTTCCTCGGAGACCATTCGCGGTCCGTTATTCAGCACATACGAAACGACAGAGCGTGATACCCCCGCTTTGCGTGCAACATCCTCTTGAGTCACTGGGTTTCGAGCGGTCATCATTCTCACCGTTTCTCACTGAATATTATGGGTGCAGTCCGAGAGTGATGGCAGCGGTCGGCAGCCCATCCGAACGCGCAGACACCGTGACGCCCCCCGCCGAGTACCTCGATCTGAGGAAAACCCCCGCCTGCCCACCCATCAGCACGAGCGGATTTGGACCGATGAGTTCCGCATCACCTTCCAACGTCAGATGAACGATCCGCATCTGATATGGGAGTACGTTATCAAAACGATCGACAATCTGGACGGCGATTTGCGCCATGTCGCTCCCGTCCGCTCTTAGGGAACGCTGACTCGCCATCAATCGAAGTTTATGCGGAATATGCTGAGAGTCAATTCTCTGCTCCGCGACGATGCGCCCACCGATCAAGCCGCGTACGAGCAGATCATGAAACGGTGTCCCCCAAGGGTTATATGGCTCAGGGTAGCGCAGGATAAACGGCGGGTGTTCCAGATGCGGGTACGCCTCACAATCCGGTAGAAGCCGCGCATGAAACATCTCGCCAATAAAGATTTCGACTTCTTCGCAGTTGCTAAACACCACCAGCGGATTATTTCCACCGCTGCTGCGATCGCCCATCGTCCATTGAGTTGCTGCATGTAGTACCACCCCTTCCGCCGGGGATTTTTGACTGCGGTAGAAATGCGCCGCCATTTTGGGCAGACGGAACATATCCATCACGCCGTGATAACAAATCCGATCGCCTGATCCAAACTCCGCATGTGTAGCGTAGTCGAAGGCGCACCAACCGATCCCGCCCGCGACATCGGGATGCCCGCGCACGAGATCATGTTTGCGCGCATGATGCAGCGCATGTTCAAGGCGGCGTTCTTCGTGATCCCATGATTTTGTCGGAAACCAATGTCCGCCAAATTCGGTGATCAGATGCGGACGCACACGCGGAGTTTGGATGCCCGGTGGGAAGTCGTTAAGCGTAAACACATCCTCTAAAAACTCGCTGGTGATGAAATCACGCACGCCCCCCGTTTGCCGCGTCGGGTCATACTGGTGCGCCAGCGCGTTAGTCTGTGTATAGAAGGCGTGATCGTCGGGAGATTCATTGACGCGCACACCCCACAGGATGATCGAGGGGTGATGGCGATCCCGTTCGATCATGGTATGCAGTTCGCCCAACGCGATCGCCTTCCAAGCTTCATCGCCCAGATGATGCCACCCGGTCATTTCTTCAAACACAAGCAGTCCGATTTCGTCGCAGCGGTTCAAAAAATGCGGTGACTGCGGATAATGTGATGTGCGGACGATGTTACATCCCAAGTCGTGCTTGATAATCTCTGCGTCGTGTTCCTGTAAGTGACGGGGAGCCGCCGCACCGATATACGGGTAAGTTTGATGACGATTCAGCCCGAACAATTTGATCGATTCGCCGTTGAGGTAAAACCGCCCATCGGCGCGGAATTCTGCCTGACGGAAACCAAAGCGCACGATCATTTCATCGAGCGGTGAGCCGTCACGCGAGAGCATCACGCGCATTGTGTACAGCGTCGGTTGATTCAGTGACCAGAGCGTGATCGCCGGGAATTCAGAAAACGGGATCGTCTTCGCAAGTGTAGTGATTTCACCGGACTGTGAAGCGATCACCATCCCTTGCGCATCCTCGATCCGCACTTCGAGCGCCATCCCCGGCTGAACCATGCTCACGCCAATATCACAGTCAAGACGCGGCGCGGTCAGCACATCAGACGGATGCGGGAACACGCTCACCAGATGGCACGAATCAACGATGCGCAGCGACACATCACGGTAAATGCCGCCGAAGGTGAGAAAGTCCACCTGCCCACCAAACGGGGGAACAGTGGGGTCTTCGGTCGAGTCAACGTAGACGGTCAGCACATTTTCGCCGGGGGTGATCGCTTCGGTGATGTCAAACGAAAACGGCGCAAACCCGCCTTTGTGCGTCCCGATCAGCCTGTCATTGACATACACCGTGCTGATCACCATCACGCCGTCAAAGTCGAGGTAAACGCAGCTGCCGCGCACATCATCGGGCAGGTTAAATCGTCTGCGATAGGTGGAGACGAATTGATAGTCCGCGTTATCGACCGAAAGGTGGTCGAATGTCTTATTCGTGTGCGGGATCGTGATCCTCTGAAACTGATCATCCTCGGCGTCGAGTGTGGCGAAAAAGGGCGCAAACAGCCAATTTTGAGTGAGCGTTTGAACGATCCGCATAAATCATCCGTTTAACTGCGATAAATACTTGACTCTTGTTCAACAGTGAGTATAAATTGAATCAACGCGCGTAGTCAACACGTGTTGATTTGCTCGATAAGAATTGGCGGATTTTTCATTTGAAGGAGTGGCAAACGTGAAGAAGGTCGTTTCTTACATGCTCGTCCTGCTTGCGGGACTGCTCTTGTTGGCGGTCGTGCCTGTGGCATTCGCGCAGGACACTCAACTGACATTGTGGATTTATGATGACGGTCGTCTTGAAGTGCTGACCGAACTGGGCGCGCAGTTTGAAGCCGAATACGGCGTGCCGGTCGTGGTCGAAGTCGTCGATCTGAGCGAAATCCGCAGCGCGATGACGCTCGGTGCGGCATCAGGCGAAGGTCCCGACATGATCATCATCCCACATGATAATCTGGGTCCGATCGTCGAGAACGGCGCGGCGATGCCGATTGATCTGGGCGACAAGGCGGAAAGCTACCTGCCGAGCGCGATCGACGGTTTCACGTATGACGGTCAGCTTTACGGCGTGCCGCTGGCAGTCGAAAATATCGGTTTCTTCCGCAATACCGACCTTGTGCCGGAAGCCCCGGCGACATGGGCGGATGTCGAAGCAATCGGGATGGAACTGCTCGATACCGGCGATATTGACTCCGTGATTGGTCTGCCAGACCTAACCTATAATATTTACCCCGTGTATACCTCGTTCGGCGGCTACATCTTCGGGCGCGATGAAGCGGGCAACTTTACCCCTGAAGACATCGGTATGAACAACGAAGGCATGGTCACGGGTCTGGCGTGGGTGCTGCATCTGGTTGAAGAAGGCGCGGTGTCTGCCAATATCGACTGGGAAGCCTCGCACGTCCAGTTTGAAACCGGGCGCTCAGCGTTCATCATGACCGGTCCGTGGGCGCTCAACCGCTTCGATACGGCAGGCGTGCCTTATGCGATCTCTGCGTTCCCGGCGGCGGAAGAAGGCGGCGAACCCGGCTATCCATTCCTCGGCGTACAGGGCTTGGTGATCAACGCCAACAAAGAAAATGCGATCCTCGCGCAGGTGTTCGCGGTCGATTTCTTGGCGACGGAAGAACATTATCAGGCGATCTTCGACGCTGAAGCGCGTCCGTCGGCGTGGGCATCGATTTTCGAATCTGCCACCGACCCGAATACAGCGGGCTTTAACGCGGCGGGAATCAACGCGCAGCCGATGCCGTCGATCCCAGCGATGGGCTTCGTGTGGGATGCGTGGGTGAACGCAGGTTCGCTGGTTACACAGGGTGAGCTTGAACCGCAGGAAGCGCTTGACTCGGCAGTTGAGCAGATTCTCGCGCAGGTGAACGGGTAAAACCTAAATAGGGCGGTTCACAAGCCGCCCCAACACGGAAAAATCGGCGGGCGCGTCACGACGCGCCCCTGCAAAAACAGGTCGAGTCCCGTCCCATTGAGCCGAAAACAGCGAGATTCTTAAAAAAGCAGCGAGAATTTCCTATGAACAAAGTCTCTATTGTTATCCCAACCCGAAGTTACTTGATCAATTTCGCCATCGTTGGCGTGATCCTCGCGGTCGCGCTGTGGCTGATCATCTCGCTGTTGGCGCAGGGGTTAGTGCCGCTGGCTTCGGCGTTGAGCGCCATCACAGTGTTCATTGCAATCGTGTATCTGCGCCGCAAGTTCACGCCGCTGCGCTGGTTAGGGATCGGCATGGCGCTGGCGATGCTGTTCACACTGTACCCACTGTTCTATACCCTGTACATCAGTACGACGAACATGGGCAGCGGTCACCTGATGGCGAAACAGCAGGCGATCAACCGGCTTGAGTCAGAATTATATCTGCCGGAAAGCGGCGCGACGTACACTTGGACGGCGTATCAGTCTGCCGATGGCAGCGCTTATGCACTGTGGCTGATCGACCCCGATGGCACAGGTTATCTGGCGCGCCCCGGTTCACCGGTTGAAGCTATTCCGCCGGGGACGGGAATCGTCGGCACGGCGGACGAAAACAACATTCCCCTGACGATTGAAGGTTATGAGCGGCTGCCGATCAACCGCACCGTGCCGATCATTACCCAGTTGAGCGCAATTGATTTCGGCGTGCCACCGGACACCGTCCGCGTAAGTTCGCTGCGCGAAGCCTCCGCGCTCGTGCCAAAGTATCGCTATGACGCGGCACAGGACGCGATCATCGATCAGGAAACAGGCGAGGTTTACCGCCCAATCGAAGGTACGTTCACTTCCGAATCGGGCGAAACGCTGGCGATCGGCTATATCGAATTCATCGGCACGCGGCACTTTCAAAACTTTTTGGGTAACGAAGGTTTCCGCCAACCGCTGCTGACGATGCTGATGTGGAATATCACGTTCGCGTTTTGTTCGGTATTCTTCAGCTTCTGCGTCGGCTTAGTCGTCACCATTCTGTTTGAAAATCTGCCGGGGAAGCGGGTTATCCGCGCGCTTTTGATCATCCCGTGGCCCATCCCCGTACTGATCTCGATCCTGATCTGGCGCAGCATGTTGAACCCCGATCTGGGCTTTGTCGCGCCGATTCTGGAGTCGATCTTCGGCAGTTCGCCGGATTGGTTCTCAAATCCGGGCTGGACACGCTTCGCCGTCATCATGGTGAATGTGTGGCTGTCGTACCCGTATTTCTATGTGATTACCGCTGGAGCGATCCGCTCGATCCCCGGTGAAATTTACGACGCGGCGGTGGTCGATGGCGCGGCGGGATGGGGTAAGTTTTATCACATCACCCTGCCGCTGCTGCTGCAGATCATGATGCCGCTGTTGATCGCGTCGTTTACATTTAACTTCAACAACTTCAACGTGATCTACATCTTCAATTTTGGTCTGCCGCCGATGCCCAACACCATCGTGCCGATGGGCTACAGCGATATTCTGATCTCGTTCGTCTACCGGCTTGCCTTCGTGACCTCGAACGTGACCAATTACGGACTTGCCGCCGCGATCACCGTGCTGCTGTTCCTGTTGGTGAGCGCGCTCGTGATCATCCAACTCCGGTTCACCAAAGCATTTAAGGAGGCAGCCTGATCATGGATACCGTTCAAGATCGCTCAATGTCCCGCGCGGAATCGATAAGAAACCGAATCTCGCCGCGAAAACTTGTCCGCTACTTCCTGTTGTATGTACTGGCGGTCGCGCTGATCCTGTTCGCGGTGATCCCGGCGCTGTGGGTAGTATCCGCCTCGCTGAACCCCGCGAAATCGCTGATCGGTGGCACGTTTTTTCCGGCAGAGCCTAGCTTCGTCAACTATGAGGAACTGCTGTCGAGTCAGTTTTTTCCGTATGCTAAGTGGTTTATGAATTCGCTCAAGATCGCGTCGATCACGACAATGATCACAGTCTTTCTGACCAGCCTGAGCGGATATGCGCTGTCGCGCTTCCGCTTCCAGGGGCGGCGCACGCTGATGCTGGCGATCCTCATCCTGAACGTGTTCCCGTCGATTCTGGCGATGGTGGCGATCTTCTCGATGCTTCAGCAGTTAGGATTGTTCATCGAATGGTTGGGGCTGGACGGACATGCCGCGCTGATTCTGATCTACTCAACTGGATCGATGGGGATCAACGTGCTGTTGGTCAAAGCATATGTCGATTCGATCCCGGTTGAACTGGATGAATCGGCGCTGGTAGACGGCGCGACGCCTTGGCAGACCTTCCGCCATATCGTCTTTCCGATTATGACCCCGATGGTTATCACGATCGCCGTGCTGACGTTCATCGCGTCGTATGGTGATTTCGTGATCGCCCGTGTGCTGCTGAAAAGCTCGGAAAATCTGACGGTGATGGTCGGCTTGCAGTTGTTCCAAACCGACCGCTTTGATCAGGATTTCGGCGTGATCACGGCGGGCGCGGTGCTTGCCGCCATCCCGATCATTCTGATCTATATCCCGCTGCAAAAGTATGTGATCGATGGGCTGACGGCAGGTTCGGTCAAAGGATAGATGCGTATGACTCCTAAGCGGATCATTCTGTGGACGATTCTCACGCTTGCATTAAGCGTGTCGGCAGTGCTGGCGCAGGAAAATGTGACGCCGTTTTACTTCGGCGTAGATATGTCGTATGTCAATGAGATGGAGGACTGCGGCGCGGTCTACCGTGAAAACGGTCAGCCGGTTGACCCGTTCGCGCTGTTTGCGGAACGCGGCGCGAACTTGGTACGCGCTCGTTTGTGGCATAACCCCGACTGGACGAACTACAGCACGCTCGACGACGTGAAGCGAACGTTCCACCGCGCACATGAAGCGGGCATGCCGACGCTGCTTGATGTTCACTACTCCGATACGTGGGCGGACGCGGGGACACAGCAGATTCCGGAGGCGTGGGACGGGTTGAGCTTATCCGAACTCGAAACCGCAGTGTATGAATATACCCTCGACGTACTGACCGAACTGGCAGCGGAAGGCTTGACTCCGGCGTTCGTGCAGGTCGGCAATGAGACGAACGGCGGCATTCTACGACGCGGCATCGATCAGGATTGGGCGGGCGATGCGCGCCTATTCAACGCCGGGATTCGCGCGGTGCGCGAGTTCAGCGCGGAGACGGGCAGTGAGATCAAAATTTTGCTCCATGTCGCGCAGCCGGAGAATACCCTGTGGTGGTTTACACAGGCGGAAGCGGCGGGCGTGACCGACTTTGACGTGATCGGCGTATCCTACTATCCGCAGTGGAGTACGTTTTCCATCGCGGATATGGGCGCTCAGGTGACGACTCTACGCCAGCGCTTTGACAAAGATGTAATGATTCTCGAAACAGGTTACGGTTGGACGAGGGAGACGGCGGGCGACTCCGCCGATAACGTGCTCGATCAAGGCTTGCGCGGCTATTCGTTTAGCCCTGAAGGTCAGCATCGTTTTCTGAATGACCTGACGCAAAGCTTGATCAGCAACGGTGCGCTGGGGGTGGTGTACTGGGAACCGGCATGGGTTGCGACCGGATGCTCAACCCGGTGGGGGCAGGGTTCTCACTGGGAAAACGCGACCTTCTTTGACTTTACAAATCAGAACGAGGTGATCGAAGGGATCAACTTCCTGAATGATCCGTACTTGATCCCCGCTGTGCCGGTAGACGGCGTGATCGAAACGGATTACGGCGATCCGCTGGTGCAGGACGCGGAGGGGGACGTGCTGAACGCTGTACAGGCGCTCGATCTCACCGCGTTGTATGCGCGGACGGATGAGCAATGGCTGTCGCTCGCCTTTACAACAGCGGGAACTGTTCTCAGCCGTGAGGGGAGCTATCTGCTCTACTTCGATACGGCTGATGGTGGCGCAATAATCGACGTTGGGCGGCGACCAATCACAGTCGCTGAGCCGTATGAGCCGGAATATCGCCTCGATGTTGCCATCCGCGAGGAGCGCGGTTATCCGATCGGCGGGTACACGTTCAGCGCGTGGACTGGCAGTGAATGGGAAACTCGGGTGTTCACGGGCGGGGCGGCGATCCACAGCGGCGCACCTTCTGTAATCGAAGTGCAAATTCCGCTTGCCTTGCTGGGTGATCCTACACGGATGAACGCGGCGTTGGTGAGCGCAGATCGCGGTCGGGCGCGCAGCGCGAGTGATATTTTGGGTGCAGATTTCGATCTCACCGCGTTTGAAGATGGGATGGTGCTGGAACACTTCTTCGCGGTTGGTCATTAGGCAAAAATCCGTCTCGCGCGAGACGGATTTTTGAATCGACCTGACGGGAAGCGTGCCGAAAACTAGGCGAGTTCCCCATCCCCTCAATCGGCACATAGATCGTGAAGCGTCGAAACAGTGGATCACCGATCTGGCGAAGATCGGTGATCAGGTGAGGCTGCATTTTACACGGGTGAGGCAGATATTATCGGCTCATTCGCTATAATCCCTATTGTGGAGATGTAGCTTAAGGGTAAAGCGTCGCCTTCCTATCAAGAAGGAATGAAAAATCATCTTGGGTTCAAGTCCCGGGCATCTCCACACTTATGAGAGGTGTAGCTTAACGGTAAAGCCCAGCGGACTACGAACCCGCCTTGGAGCATCTCAGGTTCAAGTCCTGAGCACCTCCGATTGTGTATACTTATACGTGTGGAGATGTAGGTTAACGGTAAACCCTGCATCCCTCCAAAGGATGATTCTGCTATTCCGGGTTCAAGTCCCGGGCATCTCCACACCTGTGAGAGGTGTAGCTTAACGGTAAAGCCCAACAGCCTTCTAAGCTGCCTTGGAGCATCTCAGGTTCAAGTCCTGAGCACCTCTATCATCGAATAAACACATGGACTATGACGGATATTCAGCGTCATCTCAAAGGCATTCGCAAAATCTTCGCGCAAGCGCTTACGGTTGGAGCCATCGATCACGACGCGGTGCGCCGCGAACTGCGCGCCTTTCTCCCGCGCAGCTACGGAATTGGCAGCGGCGTGATTATTACCGCCCCACAAGGGGAATCGCTGCCCGTGTCGCTGCTGCTGTATGACGTGCCGCACGCGCAGGGCATATACGACGACAGCGCGGATCGGTTTCATATCGAGCATGTCTTGTGTGTGCTGGACGTGACTCATACCCACACGACAAGCACTTTCGCTGTCGCCCTTGAGCGAATCGCCAGCGTGAAGCGCCTGCAAACTTCCCGCAAGCGCGATCCGCACCCCATTTCGCCAATGCCGCCGGGTCAAGCACGGCGCATCGTTCCAAAGGATCGGCTTCCGTTCGCGTGGCTGTATTTCGATCACCTTGAGGGAGAATCCGCTGAAGGAGAGGAGTTCTTCGCCTGTTTCTACGAACCGATGCGCCACACTCCCCTCGAATACCTGCCGGATCAAGTGGATGCGGTTGGTCAAGCGGCGCAGTATGTGAATCCCCTACTCGAAACCGATCCGGCGCGGCGAGTCGATAGCGGATGGAGCCGCCTGCCCGATTTGCGTCAACCAGACGTTTGTTACGGCTGCAAAAGCCGCTTTTTTCGACAGCACTTCTTCTACGATCAGCTTTGTTTGCGCTGCGGTGACCGGAATTATCATAAGCGGGTGGAGCAAGCAGATCTGCGCGGTTATACGGTGCTGGTCACGGGTGGGCGCGTGAAGATCGGGTATGCGACCGTGCTGCGGCTGCTGCGTGCCGGGGCGCAGGTGATCACCACCTCGCGCTTTCCGCATGATACCGCACGGCGTTATGCCGAAGAACCCGACTCTGCGGAATGGCGCGATCGGCTGCATGTGTACGCACTGGATTTGCGCCAGATTCCGCGTGTGGAAGCCTTCGCGCACCACCTTGAGCGGACATATCCGCATCTGGACGCGATCATCAACAATGCCGCGCAGACGGTCAAACGCCCGCCCGCGTTTTATGCCCATCTGCTTCCTTATGAACTGTCGGCGGAACTGCCGCAAGGCGTGCGGATGCTGCTCTCCGGTGAACCTGCCAGCCTTGATCATTTTCGCCTGTCAGTATCCGGCTATCTTCCCGGCGAAAGCGACCCAACTTTTCCGCCGGGACAGTTGGACGCGCACGGGCAGCAGATCGACAACCGCGAATTCAACAGTTGGGTGATGCGCCTAGAAGATGTGCCGTCGCTGGAAATGGTTGAAGTGCAGTTGGTGAATGCGGTTGCCCCGGCGGTGCTAGCGGGACAGCTCAAAGGGATGCTGATTCGCTCCCTGCACCCTGCCCGATTCATTGTGAACGTCGCGGCGGCGGAAGGGCGCTTCTCGCAGTACAAGAACGGTTTTCATCCGCACACGAATATGGCAAAAGCCGCGCTGAACATGCTCACGCGCACGGTTGCCGACGATTATGCTGCCAGCCGCATCTACGTGACCAGTGTCGATCCGGGTTGGGTATCCGATCAAGCGCCGCGCCGGGATGATGTAGAACGCAGCGAAGGCGATGCCCGTCTGCCCATCGACATGATCGACGCGGCGGCGCGCATTTGTGATCCGCTTTTCTCCGCCATAAACGGAACTCCGCCTGTTTACGGCACGCTGATCAAGGATTATCAGGTCGTCGAGTGGTGAGCATGCTCGCTTTCTTGGAGCGCATCAAACAGATCGCGCCGTAATCCGCCGACGGTTTGCAAACGGTGGTGAATGGTTTCGTCATCAAAAACACGCGACTGCTGAAATCGCCGCTGGGTTTCTCCGTAGGAATTCAGCGGAAAGAAATACATCAGCGGCGTGAGGTGGTTCACGTAATACGGAATCCACCAATCCCCAAAGCGGGTTGGACGCTCGATCCGCTCCATTGTGCCAAGAAAAACATCCATCAGCGCCATTGACCAAGGGATGCAGTACTTCGCAAGCTCGTTTACGACTAAGGTGAACTGATTTTTCTGGACGTATTCGATGAGACTGTTTTCACGCTCCCGTTCCCGTGCGACTGCTGCTTCTAAGGGGAGAACTGCCGGATCAAAGACCCAACGCCAATTCTGATTACGGATTTCGGTCGCTAACCAGCGCCCGCGTTCCCCGATCACCGGCAGCAGATACGGCTGCAACTGCGCACGCCGAAGCCCTAACGAAAGCAGCAGCGGCAGCACTTCCGGGCTGACCCGACGGCGCACGCGCGCCGCTGTGATCAGCCATTCTTTCAGCAGTACGCTGTGAGTCCCGGACAAGATCAGCGACAGGTGACGCATCGCACGGGTGCTGCACACCGCTTGTTCTTCATGCGCGGCGCGGGTTGGCAGGGGTAGAGGATCATTCGCCCGCTCATGTAACTCCAGACGATCAACCGCTCCTGACATCAAGGTTCTGTTCACATCTTGAGGAGTCGGCATGGCTGATCTTTTAGGTGGCACATTCCTGATGGTGCGCTTGTACGGAAGAATGGAATTCAGGTCGATCCAGCGGTGTTCGGCTTGCACACTCAACGGAAAAATCGTTCTGCCATCCCAGACGCCGCTGATCTGAATCGGTGCGCCTCCGTGCAGTCCATACAGCGCCCATTGATGCCTGTAATGTGGAGAGATGCGTAAGGACTGTCCGCCGGCATCCCTGATCGTCCAACCTTTGCCAAAACGGGTCACGTAGACATCGCGCAGCATCAGCGGATAGTGACGCAGCCAAGGATTTAGCGCGATTGCGCTCTCATAAGCGTTGATCGCATCAGGGATCGTCTCGCCCACTGGCTCGGTAAGCGGTTCAAGGTGGGGATGACCGTGCGTTTTGATCAGGAATGCTTTCAAGGGCGCGCGCGAAGGCAAGTATACAAGTTCCGCGTCGATCACCTGTCCAACCGCGAGTGGCGGCGTGTGCATAACGGCGGCATCGCCGATGTTGTGAAGCAGTGCCATCCGCCGCGTGTTCAGCCCATACAACCATATGAATTCTTCAGGGGAAACATCGTGCAGAACACGGGCACCTACGCCAATCACAATCCAACGATCCCTGCTCGCCGCTTCCGTGCTGAGTTCATCATGCGGGATCGGCAAGCCAACCGCATCGCGCATGTCTGCTTGAGTATCGCCGGAAAGCTCCTCAAAGCGCTCAAAACTGCGCACAAGCAGCGCTATGCGGCTGAATTCGGTGGTGAGCGTTTCGAAGTCATCTTTTGCTGCCGTATCGCGCAGCCATTGTGATAGTCCAGGCAATCCCGCGGCAAACATTTGCTCGGTGATGACATCCCAGAAGGCAGCCTGCTTTAGAGGTGTGTTCGCAAACCCCACGCGAACAAGATCGCTCAGCCAGCGTTCAAGCTGGAGGAAACCCTGTTGCATCGCCGCAAACGGATCGAATTGTGTGATGTCGTTTGCTGCGCGCAGCGGCGCAGTCCCCGCCGCGAATACATGCGGTGTTTGCACCCACATCAGCATCAGGGCGAGACCATGTTCACAAGGCTTGCGCTGATTGCAGCGGCAGCGGACGGCATCCCCATGAAGCCCAAATATCGAGAGGCGGATCATGACGGGAGGGAGCTTTGAATTTTGGAGTGTTCCCCAGATCATCACTTCATCCGTTCCAAGCTCCTGCCAGTATTCTCTCCGGGCGAGGCGCTGTGCATCCAGAGCACCGGGGTTATCTTCAGCCAATTTGAGAATGTCTTCGACGGAAAAAACGCGCACGCTGCCTCACTTCTGCGATCGTCAGGCGGAATTCATCTCCTTGTGTAGTTTATAGAGGATTGGCGCAAAACGGAAGCTGAGGTTCATAACGGTTCACACGCTGCTTTGCGTAGGTTGCCTGTAGCGCTTCCGGGATAAAGAGGTTTTCTATAGAATGCCATTATCAGAGCATTCTTCATGCGCACATGCGCAGGTTGAGGTGACAAATGGTACTCTACGCAGTACACATGTATGGATATGATGAAAGTGGGTCACGTTTGAGTTGATTATAGAAAATTTGCAAACCAAATAGTGAGAATTAAAATGACCACCTCCCTAGCAGAACTCCTCGAATGCTCTGCTGCCCGGCACAAGCATCTTTGTCCCCGTCAGGTCTTGGGGGTGCGGATGGGGTTACTCGCTGGGCAGCTTATGCAGCTTTCACTGCCGCAATCAAACAAACGTCTGATTATGATCGTTGAAACAGATGGTTGTTTTGCCGACGGGATCGCCGTCGCAACGGGCTGCGAATTGGGACACCGGACATTGCGCTTGGTCGATTTTGGGAAAGTCGCCGCGACTTTTATCGACACAGTCACCGAGAACGCCTTTCGCATCTCCGTGTGCTGCGAAAGCCGCGAACGCGCCGCCGCCCTTAACGACCACAATGCGAGCCGGTGGCAAGCCTATCTGGACGCATACGAGGTGATGCCAGCGGACAAGCTGTTCGTCGTTAAGCCGGTGAAACTTCTGTTCTCGGTCGCTCACTTAGTCAGCAAGCCGACGCACCGCGTCGTGTGCACCGAATGCCGCGAGGAGATCTTCAACCAGCGTGAAATCGTCGTTGAGGATCGTGTTCTCTGCGCCGCTTGCGCAGGAAAGACTTACTACGCCTCTGAAGCACAGTTAGCTGCCGAGGCATTCCCTCCCGCAGTTGTTGGAGTACCCTAACCTAATGAACGATGTGAGTGTCGCCATTCTTGCTGGTGGACAATCACGGCGAATGGGTACCGACAAGAGCTTTGTCAAGCTCAACGATAGACCACTGATCGAATGCGTCCTGCAGCAAGTCCAGAGCCTGAAACTCCCCGTATTCATTGTCGCCAACAACCGCGAACGCTATGAGGCGCTCGGATATCCAGTCTTCCCTGATGTGTTGCTTGGCAAAGGGTCGCTGGGCGGCATTTACACGGCAATTCACCACAGTGCGACGGCATATACATTGTGCGTCGCCTGTGACATGCCGTTCTTGGTACCGGAACTGCTCCGCCACTTGATCGACCTGCGCCACGACTATGACGCGGTAGTTCCGGAAGTCAACCGCCGTTTGCAGCCGCTGCACGCTGTCTACAGTGCTGCTTGTCTGACTGCGCTCAAGGCGCAGCTTGAGCGAAACGAGCTTGCAATCTACCCCTTGTTCCACGCTTTGAATACACGCGTCGTCTCGCAGAGCACACTTGTGCGTTTTGATCCGGGTCTGCGGTCTTTCGTCAACGTGAACACGCCTGATGATCTTGAGGCGGCGCTGCGTGCCGAAGATGAGTCATGAGCGAGCGCGCAGCACCAACCGATCTAACTGAAACTTGGCTGGCTGGACTCGTCAAAGTGAGCCGCCGGATCGCCGACATGGATGATGTCGATGCGGTACTCCGCAGCATCACTGCCATCGCGCGCAAACTCATGAATGCGGATACCACATCGCTTGCGCTGCTCGAATCGCAGGAGCGGCTCGCGCTGCGATTTCAGGCTGATTCCACTGGAAATTTTCAGCCAGAGGAGGAATGGATCACCACCCCGGTGATCCGGTCAGCCCTTGAAGCGCCCGCTGCCTTTTGTTACCCACCTTCGCCCGAAGATCCGCCGTTGAGCTGGTCATGCGCCGGTAACTTGTGGCGTGTGCCGAATGCCGCGCTCACACCGCTCCTACTGGATACGATTCCGATCGGGGTAGTGTGGGTGGGACGGCTGACGGATCGCCCCTTCACGGCAACTGAACTCGCCGGACTCGGTCATCTTGCGGATCAGATGGTGATCGCGCTGGAACATGGATCGATGGCGGCGCGGCTGCAATCGCTGGCGGTGATCGAAGAGCGGTCACGGATTGCACGGGAAATGCATGATAGTCTGGCGCAGATCCTCGGCTATCTGGGACTGCAAATGCAGACGTTGGAAGTACTGGCGCTGCAAGGAAATATCGACGCGCTGGTGGCTGAACTGCGTCAAGCGCGTGAACTCATCAAGGCGGCGCACGCAGACATCCGCAGTAACATCCTCAGTTTGCGGACGACGCTCGCAGGTGACCTCGGATTTGTGTCGGCATTACGTCAATACCTCGATGAGTTCGCGATTCAAACGGGGATCAACGCATCCCTTGCCGATGAAACGGACAGCGCGCTTACTTTATCACCGCTTGCCGAAACGCAGTTGGTGCGTATCGTACAGGAAGCGCTCACCAACGTTCGTAAGCATGCACGCTCCTCGAAGGCTGTGGTGAATATTGCGACGCGCGACCACAGTCTGTTCGTCTCCATAGTCGATGATGGTGTTGGTATGGTCGTGACGAACGACTCGCATAATCACTTCGGATTACAAACGATGCGCGAACGCGCCGAGAGCGTCGGCGGTGGTCTTTCCGTCACCTCCGCACCGGGTCATGGGACAACCGTCGTCGTGCACGTGCCCCTGCTGTAGCGTTATCCCCGCGAATAATCCTTTCGGATTAGTGAAGATTACTCCGCCGAAGCATGTGTGACTGCGGCTGCTGCCTTATGCTCTTCATCAAGAGGATTTGAGCCGCCAGTACAGCGAATTCGCTGTTGTTTTCATAGTCGAAATTGTGCGGAGAAGAAACCATGAGCGATACCCAGTTATTCGATGACCTCGTGACCAGCACCGTGATGTCACGCCGCAGCTTCATGAAGTGGAGCGCAGCCCTCGGTGGAGTGGCGGCGGTGATGGCAGCCGGTGAGATGGGCGCGCAGGTCGCACAAGCGCAGGAACTCCCGCCTGCGCCCGATAATATTGTCTGGAGCTGCTGTACCGTCAACTGCGGCAGCCGCTGTCCACTGCGTTATCATGTCAGAGGCGGGACAATCGTCCGCGTCGAAACTGACAATACCGGGACTGACGAATTTGGGATGCACCAAGTGCGCGCGTGCCTACGTGGTCACGCGATTCGCCAGCGCATTTACAATCCTGACCGCCTGAAATACCCGATGCGCCGTGTCGGTCCGCGTGGCTCCGGCGAATATGAGCGAATCACGTGGGAAGAAGCTTTTGACGCGATTGCCAACAAACTGCGTGAAGTCGTGGAGCAGTACGGCAACGAAGCCGTCTACATTCAATATGCTTCCGGCGATGCCGGGTCGATCCTGACCGGGAACTTCGTCACCCGTTTGATGAACTGCTACGGCGGCTACCTCAACTATTACGGCACTTACAGCACGGCGCAAATCCGCGCGGCGATGCCGTACACGTTCGGCAGCTATGTGGCGACCAACAGCGTTGAAGACATCGTGAATACCAAGCTGGTCGTGTACTTCGGTGCGAACCCGTGCGAAACCCGCATGAGCGGCGGCGGCATGAGCTACAGCGTACCGACTTATAAGAAAATGGGCAGCGCCAGAGTCATCGTCATCGATCCGCGCCATTCCGACACCGTCGTTGCTGCCGCCGATGAGTGGATTCCGATCCGCCCCGGCACGGATGCGGCGCTGTGCAGCGCGCTTGCGTATGTGATGATCACCGAAAATCTGCATGACGTCGAATTTCTGAACACCTACTGCCTCGGCTTCGACCGCGAGCATATGCCCGAAGGCTACGAGGATCAGGAAAGCTATCAGGAATACATCCTCGGCACCGGTGCCGATGCGACGCCGAAGACCCCGGAGTGGGCAGCGACGATCACCGGAATTCCGGCGCAGCGCATCACCCAGCTTGCGCGCGAAATCGCGCTGGCGAAGCCATGCTTCATCTCTCAGGGGTGGGGTCCGCAGCGCCAAGCAAACGGCGAACAAACCGTTCGCGCGATTGCTATGCTGCCGATTCTGACGGGTAACGTCGGTATTCGCGGCGGCGGTACCAGCCAGCGCGACAGCTCGTACAAAGTCGCGGTCGCCGGTCTGCCCACGCTCGAAAATCCGATCACCACCTCGATTTCGATGTTCACGTGGCCCGATGCGATCGTACGTGGCACGGAAATGACGGATATCGCCGATGGTGTGCGCGGTAAAGAACGCCTCGATGTTCCGATCAAATTTATGTGGAATTACGCAGGCAACTGCCTGATCAACCAGCACTCCGACTGCAATCTGACCTTCGGCATGCTGCAAGATGATACCCAGTGCGAGATGATCGTCGGCATCGAGAACCATATGACGGTCAGCGCCAAGTTCTCCGATATTCTGCTCCCCGACGTGACCAGCGCCGAGCGCTATGATATCTCCCCGAACGGTGACGCAAGCAGCATGGGCTACGCGATCCTATCCAGCCCGGCAATCGAGCCGATGTTCGAGTGCAGACACATTTACGACGTATGCACCGAAGTCGCGCGCCGTCTGGGCGTGGAAGAGCAGTTCACCGAAGGCAAGACGCTGGAAGACTGGGTACGCACGGTGGTTGATCTCACCCGCGAGCGCAACCCTGACTTCCCCGAATTTGAAGCATTCCGCGATATGGGTGTGTACAAAGTCGCCAACCCCGGCAACCCGTCGATCGCGCTCAAATCCTTCCGCGAAGACCCGGTCGCCAACCCGCTGCAAACGCCGTCCGGCTTGATCGAAATCTTCTCACCGCGTCTGCACGATATCAGCCAGACGTGGGTGCTTCCCGAAGGTGATCTGATCTCAGGACTGCCCAAATACGCGCCGTGCTGGGAAGGTGTCTCCGACCCGCTGCGCGCAACCTATCCACTCCAGATGATCGGTCACCACTACAAGAGCCGCACGCACTCCAGCTATGGCAACGTTGCTTGGTTGCAGGAAGCCGCGCCGCAAGAAGTGTGGATGAACCCGATCGACGCCGAAGCGCGCGGAATCGCGCACGGCGATTTGGTGGAAGTGTTTAACGACCGTGGTCGCATCCGGCTGCCCGCTAAGGTGACACCGCGTATTATTCCGGGTGTCGTTTCGGTGCCGCAGGGCGCATGGTACACCCCCGACAGCGCCGGCGTAGACGTTGGCGGTAACGTGAATACCCTGACGAAATATCAGCCATCGCCGTTAGCCAAGGGCAATCCGCAGCACACGAATCTCGTCGAGATTGAGAAAGCCTAGGAGGATGTGAGATGGCAACGTTAGGATTTTACTTCAACGCAGAACGCTGCACTGGCTGCAAGGCATGCCAAGTGGCTTGTAAAGACAAATGGGATCTGAAAACGGGCGTGACGTGGCGGCGCGTGGTCGAATATTCGGGTGGTAACTGGGTCGCCAACACCGATGGCACGTATACGCAGAATGTGTTCGCGTATTATGTCTCGGTCGCGTGCAACCACTGCGAAAACCCGCTGTGTCTAGACGTTTGCCCCGCGAACGCGATCACCAAGCGCGAGGACGGGATCGTCATCATCAATCAAGATGCATGCATCGGCTGCCGCTACTGCGAATGGAACTGCCCATACGGCGCTCCCCAATTCGATGAAGAGCAGGGCGTGATGTCCAAGTGCAACATGTGTTATGACGCTGTGGATGCGGGCGAATCACCGTCCTGTGTCGCCGCATGCCCTCAGCGTGCCCTGTACTTCGGCGATCTCGATGAACTGCGCGCCGAACACGGTGATCTCGCCGGTGTCGCGCCGCTCCCCGACCCCGATATTACGCAGCCTGCGCTTGTCGTGACCCCGCACCGTGATTCCGCCCCGGTTGGCTCTAATGCCGGTGTGCTGGCTAACCCTGAGGAGATTTAGATCATGGAACTCCATGAGTGGGCACTCGTCATTTTCACAACCATCATGCAGATGGCGGTCGGCGCGTTTGTACTGGTCGGCGGGATCCATCTGTTCGCCGCACGCCGCTACACCGTCGAAACCGCTGATAAACTAAGCGACCGCGCGCTGATCGCGATCGGTCCGGTGGTCGTGCTGGCGCTGCTAGCCACGTTCTTCCACCTCGGCAATCCGCTCAATGCGCCCCGTGCGATCTCCAACTTTGGCTCTTCGTGGTTGAGCCGTGAGATCGTGCTGGCTCTGGTCTTCACGATTGGCGGCGCGGTGTTCGCCTTCATGCAGTGGCGCAAAGTCGCCACGCCCGCCGTGCGCAATGTGATTGCGCTCGTGGTCGCGGCTGTTGGTCTGGTGCTGGTCTACGCGATGGCAGCGGTCTACCTGCTCCCGACCGTTCCGGCATGGAACACGATCGTGACTCCGATTTCGTTCTACATCACGACTTTCCTGCTCGGCGCGCTGGCAATCGGTGCGGCATATGTCGTCGCTTATTGGCGCATGCGCGGGGACGAAAAGGCAGAGAAAGATACCCAGTTTGAAATCGTGGCGGTGACGCTGCGGTGGATCGCGCTGCTCTCGGTAGGGCTGCTCGGCTTGCAGTTCGTCGTGCTGCCGGTATACCTCGCCAGCCTGACGGCGAACGCCTCACCTGCCGCTGCGGAAAGCGTGCGCATCCTGTTTGATCAGAACGGCGTGCTCTTCGTGCTTCGCCTGCTGTTCATCTTCTTGGGTGCAGGCGTGTTCTCGGTGTTCGTGTATCGCACCGCAGCAACAAGCGGCACGACCATCCGCGTCCTTGGCAGTCTCGTGCTGGTCGCGTTTGCGCTGGTGCTGGTTGCAGAAGTGCTCGGTCGCTATCTGTTCTACGCTTCGATGGTGCGTGTCGGCATCTAAGCCGGTTCACCGTGATTAACAAAAAAACTGCTGCACAGCGCTGTGCAGCAGTTTTTTTGTCGCCTGTCGTGGCTGTGTTCAGCGCTTCTGAACGGGACTTACGCGCGGATTCGCCACATAGCCGAAGGGGTGCTTCTTGCGGAAATCACATGGAGGACAAAAATCGCCCGTGCCTTTGTAGAGCGCATGACACTTCTTACACCTCTTGAGTGTTCCGCTCAAGAGGGTGATGCGTTTACCTTCGATCACATCGGCACGTGATGGCACGCCCGCCGCGTGCAGTGCTCCGGCATCGCAGAGACGGGTGCATAACCCGCAGTTCACGCAGTTCGCCGCCGTGAATGTAAGCGCGAATCGATCCTCTCCTTCGAAAAACTGGAGCGCTTGGGTGGGACAGATCCGCGCGCACAGCCCGCATGCAGTACAGGTGTCGTCAGCGGTCAATTGCAAAAATGAGTCTGCGGGCAGCGGATTGTCTATCTTTTGAGGGCTGTGACGAAGTGCCGCCAGAATGCGCCGCCGCTCGACCGGAACGGCATGATCATTTTCATCATCGACTCGAAACTGCGCAATCAACGCGTCGGTGCTGCTCTCTTCCTGAAGCGTAATCATGCGCAGCAGCCCGCGCCGCGAGACGGGCGGATTGTTCATCGCATAGACCGGGCGGGGCTTGGCGCGGCGCGTGGGTGGATCATATTGAAAAACGAGCGTCTCGCCGCTTGCGCCGTGAGTCTGCCTCGCTGTTTCAGCCGCGCGTTCGATCTCCGTCCGCAGTAACGCCAGCGGGCAGTTGGCGCACGCATCTAACCGCAGCACGATTTTTTGAACCCCAAGAGCGAATAATCCGAGGTAGGCAGAGACACCCAGACGGGAGAGACAGCCGTTCGTGGTGATCACCGCATCGATGTGCGGATCGCCCGATGCCGGGTCAGCGTGGAATTTGCACGTGAGTTCAAGGCTATCCCGATCAACCAACTGCGCGGCACAACGGAGCAGCCGCGCCGCGTCATCGTCACCGCGAAACGCACCGGTCGGGCAGCGGTGCAGGCACAGCCCGCACGCAATACATTGTTCGAGGTTAAGCTGCACATCGGGGGCAGCCGTAATCGCGCCGGTAGGACACACCTGTACACACCGATCGCACGCGGTGGTCTTGTCGCGTATATTCAGGCAGTGCTCAAGCGCGAGTGTGACCGGCGCGTGCCCCGCCGTCCATCGTTCGACGGCAAGCGCGAGTTTAACCAGATTCACCGGTGGTCTCCGCCATCGCAAACACGCGCGCCGTTTCCCTGAGGCAGCCGCGTGTCAGATATGCTGCGCCGCGATAATAGTCCGTCTGCGCATGCTCGATCACGTTTGCGAGGAATTGATCTGACCAAACCAGCACATGCTCCGCTAAGAAGTGATGAATCGTGTTCTCGAATCGGCGCAGCAGAGTCGGTTGCCCCTGTTCGAGTGCATTCAGTCCGGCACTGCACAGGTAAGCGACGAAGCGGAGTTCCAACCCGATGTGATCATCTGGCTCCGAGTGCATACTCGGGATTGGCATGCCAAACTGCTGGTACGACGCGCGGACTTCGAGCGTTTGCGCGTCAAACATCAGATGATCTCGGCTCACGTACACCGATTCCCAAGGCGCTGCAAGCAGGTGATCCGGACCGACGAACAGCCGCCCATAATCCCGCTTGAGCGCGGCGATCTGCGAATCGTCCCATCCGTCGCAGACGGCGCGCAGCAGACGTAGTCCAGTTTGCCCGTCTTCTCCGCCGTCCAGCATCCAATCGTTGAAAAGTGATTCTCTTGCCAGAAGCCCGATGAAGGCGGCATCCGGGGCTTCATAAAAGGCTTTGCTCAGGAAGCTGTACGCGAGATGATTAGCGAGCAGGGTTTCCGTTCTACAGTTATCCATGTGAAACATCTCCTGATTCTCTGTGTGCCGACTGCGGAGCGCTCACCAGACCCGAACGGACAGCATACGCGGCAGCTTGCGTGCGATTATCGAGACGCAGCTTGTCAAGAATGTTACGCAGATGCACCTTTACCGTGTTGACGGAAATGGTAAGCGCCTCCGCGATCTGGGCGTTGCTAGCACCGCTGGCGACCTGATGCAGTACTTCGAGTTCACGCTCGCTCAGTTCCTCTCCGCCGTCACGGGGTTTGGACGAACCGGCGACAGCTTTGAGCAGACGCGCGCCCATCGTACGCGTCATGATAATTTCGCTGCGCTCCACGCCGATCAGCAGTTCGAAAAGGTCATTCGCATCAAGGTCTTTTAGTAAGTATCCAGACGCGCCCAAGCGTATGGCGCGGTAGAGGTTGTCTTCGGTTTCGGAGGCGGTCAACATGACAACGGCGACTTCGGGGAACTGCTGATGAATAAGTTCAGTCGCCTCTAAGCCGTTGCCATCCGGCATATTTATATCCATGAGCACGACATCGGGGTGAAGCTCTCCCGCCAAGCGCACCGCTTCCGTCCCGGTTGCGGCTTCCCCGATGACGCACACCAGATCAGGGCGCGTCTTCATCAAACTGATAAGCCCCTGTCGAAACAGGCGATGATCATCGGCGACCAACACTTTTAATGGCAGCATAATCTGCTAACCCCGGCGCTCCATTTATCATTACACCTGAATCGTGGACGATATGCGAAAATGCGAACAGTGATCATTGTTCGTGCTCACGCGCCGTTTGTCATCGAAGGGAAGATGCTTTACCTCATCCCTTGTTGAAACCGGCATGGGTACGGCTGAGAATTCAGAGTTGTAATGTTCGAGTGGAATGCTCCGTTCGCCTTCTCTCCGGTTGCAGCGAAAGAAGGGAACGGAGCATTTTGGGGCATGGCTAGAAGTAACTGCTGATCAATTCCAACACATCGGTGATGCTCGCTGGATCGCCAGACTGAATTTGTGTCGAACTCGCACGCGCAAGCGCGTTCAGCGCGTTGATGTCCGCATCCGAACCATACGCGACCGGGATCAAAATGACTGGATTAAGGTCGCTGTAACTTGCTTGCAGCGCATCGATCGCGTCGTTGAGCGTAAACCCGTTGTCGCCGGTATCCTCACCGTCACTCAGCAGCACAATCGCTCGGATACGTTCCGAGTCGGTCTGCTGCGTCATGTAATCGACCACATCGCGCACTGATCCGAACAACTCAGTGCCACCCTCTGCGCGCAGCGACCGAATAGCTCGATCTAAGGTCATTTGAACGCTTTCGTAGTCGTCAAGTTCGACCACAATTTCTAGTTCGCTGCTGAAGGTTGCCAATCCGATACGGCTGTTGGAGTCGATTGCGGCGAGAAATGCCAACGCCGCTTCGATTGCCTGATCGATTTTGCCGTCATTACTCATCGAACCGCTGATGTCGATGAGAAGCATGATGTCCGCCTGCTTTTTGACGAATGCCCAACTCTGCTGAATAGCGGCGATCACTTCGGGCGCGGGAACATCCAACACGGTGCGCGGTTCGTTCACATCGACACCGTTTTCTGCGACGAGCGGGAAATCAAGCGGGACATCGGGGTTCGCCGGACGGAAGCCCTCCGCCATGATGCGCCGCTGAACCGCCGGGGTCAGCACATAATCGACAAAAACACTTGCCGCCGCGCGCTGTTCTTCCGTCGTCCATGAAGCGTTGACGATGCCCATCGGGTGTTCATGCCAGAACGTGCCTTCGCTGGGGTACAGCGCGACCAACCGTTCGGGCGGAATACCTTCGGGCGAACGACCTTGATTGATGTAGATGAGATCGTTTTCTTCCAGCGCGACAAAGTCGAGGTAATCGGGTCCTTGCGCGATGTAATTGCGGAATTCGGTTGTGCGCGTCGAATAGTGGCGGATCAGTTCTTCGATTTGTCGCACACCGCTTTGAACATCAGGATCGCGGACTTCGGCACTGGTCAAGCGTCGTCCGGTGAAACCGTTCGCGCGGGCACTGGCATAAAACTCGGAAATCAGCGTCGAAAGCGCGGTCGAACTTACCAGCGGGTCAGTGTGTCCATAATAGACGGTGCGGCGACCACTGATACCGTAATCCTGCCATCCATTCGGGCTGTTCAGCACGTCGAGCAAATCCTGCCAGCCAACATCATCCCGCCCGATCGTGTTGCGGATCGCTTCTAAACGGCTTTCCCAAATCGCCATTACGACGGGCGCAAGGGCAGTTGCCTGCGTTTGCACGAGGTCAAAAATCTGGCGTCCGCTCTGATAATTGGCGAGCGCCAACCAATGGCTGACCGATGGCTCAAAAATTGTCGGGCGGGCGATGTTGCTGTTATTGGGGGCAATCAGCGCATTGACGATCCCTTGCATCGTCGTACCGGATGATCCGCTCTCGCCGCTGATGCAAATCGTCGGCTCGCCGCTTGTGAGTGGCTGCCCGGTGACCGGATTACGCCCATTGCGATACGCATCATTAAAATCTGCCATCACTTGGGGCAGATATGATTGCGACTCAGGAGCATAGATGATCGTGATAGCGACGCTGTTTGGCGCACACGCGCCGCTGACGGCTGTGCTGTTGGCTCCCGTAGGGGCTTGATCACAGGCGGTGAGCAAGAGCAGCAGGAGCAAGATTGCATAAAAAAGGATATGACGTTGATGGCTCATAGGGTCGACTCGCGTTGAAAATTCTTCACTGATTCTAGTCGCGTGCACCACCTCGTGCAACCAAACAGAGACTTATCCACCTGTTGATCACACGTTACATCAGGGATTGAGCAGATGAACAGCATCTTCAACCATCGTGATGCCGACCGTTTCACCTTCTGCAAAAGCACGTCCGGCGCGAGGATCAGTATCCGCGACTGCCCATGTATGGTTGTCGAACGTGATCGTGTATTCAACCTCTGTCCCCAAATACATCACCTGCTCAATTTTGACCTGCTGGAGACTCGGATCGCGGACGAGTCGGATCGCTTCTGGTCGCATCATCACGGTGACATGTTCGCCCGACCTAAATGATGTTTGATGCAGAGGAATGCGAAGCACCTGACCGAACAAGGGAACCACAGCGCACCGCTCGTCGATTGTTTCGATCACAGCATCAGCAAAGTTGGCGCGCCCGATGAAGTCCGCGACAAATCGTGTGGTGGGATACCGATAAATATCTTCCGGCGCGCCCATCTGATCAATTTTGCCCGCGTTCATCACCACAATCCGATCAGAGAGTGCCATCGCTTCATCTTGATCATGGGTGACGTACACGCTGGTGATATTTAAGCGCCGCTGCAAGCGGTGGATTTCGCTGCGCATTTGAACGCGGAGTTTCGCATCCAAATTTGAAAGCGGTTCGTCAAACAAAAGCACGCTTGGTTCCATCACCAGCGCGCGAGCAAGGGCGACACGCTGCTGCTGACCGCCTGACAGTTGATTCGGGCGGCGTGTAGATAAGCCGTTCAAGCCGATCATGTCAAGCGTTTCATTCACTTTCTTTTGAATATCCCCGCGCGACAGCCGCTTGATGTGCAATCCATACGCCACGTTGTCGAATACGGTCATATGCGGGAACAACGCATAGCTTTGAAACACCATTGCCATATCGCGCTTATTGGGCGGCTGCATGGTGATATCTTTGCCGTTCAAAAACACCCTGCCAGAAGTTGGTGATTCAAACCCGGCGATCAAGCGGAGCGTGGTTGTTTTGCCACAACCGGACGGGCCCAACAGCGTGACGAATTCGCCCCTGTGAATATCCAATGAGACGTGATCGACGGCGGTAAATTCGCCGCTGCCTTCACGCTGCTGAAATTTCTTGACTATCGCCTCTAGACGTAGGCTCGTTGATTCGCTCATGTTATCGTCCTCCCTGCAAGCCCCGACTCGCGCTGCTCGATCCGCCGCCAACAAGCACGGTCAAAATGCCAATGGATGCCAGCACAATCAAGATCAAAATTACGCAGTAAGCAAAAGCATTCCCGAAGCGACCGTTTTCGACTTCATTCAGGATTTGAGCCGTCATGATCTTGGTTTGCGGCGTGGTGAGGAACACAATCGCGGAAATTGTCGTCATCGACCGGGCAAACGCGTACATCAAGCCGGATAGAAATGCGGGTCGAATCAGCGGTAGGGTAATCCGGCGGAAGGTGTGCGCGTTATTCGCTCCCAAACTGGTCGAGGCTTCTTCAATCGCCGGATCAATCTGCGACAGCAGCGATACACCGGAACGAAGCGCCGCCGGAACACTGCGCACGATGTACACCATCACAATCGCCACCGCGCCGCCAAGCAGCCCGCGCCCGCCCGCCAATTTCGGGAGCAGCGTGATCACAAGCGGCTGTTCGCCGATGGGGATCGTCAATTCAATCGGGTTGTTGAAAACGATCAGATACCCGATACCCAAGATTGTCCCCGGCAGTGCGATTCCCAACATGGTCGCAAAGTCGAGCGCTCCGCGACCGGGAAACGGCTTGCGCACCACCAAGAACGCGATAAATATTCCAAGCAGCCCCGCAATCGGTGTTGCTGCCGCTGACAGCACGGTTGTATCGGTCATGGCTTCTGAGCCATAGCCGTTGATCACAAAATCGAAATGAGACAGGGTAAACGTGTTATTCACGCCGAAAACTTCGGTGAACGCGCCGACGAAGATCGTGCCGTAAATGGCGACGATCAGCAGGCAAACCGCCATCACGACGGCGAACAATCCCCAGCGGATCACTGGGTGTTCGATTTGCTGCGGTTTTCCCGTCGGCTTACCCGTTACTGATACGACCGAAGCGCGGTTGATCCAGTAACGCTGCACCATGAACACGGTGAGCGATGGGATGAGCAGCACAATCGACAGCGCCGCCGCTGCATTGGTGTCGAATAATCCGACAATCGAGACATAGATACGGGTCGCCAGCACTTCGTAATTGCCGCCTAGCACAAGTGGATTGCCCAGGTCAGCGATTGCCTCAACGAACAGCAGCAGAAACGACCCCGCTATACCGGGAATCAGCATCGGCACGGTGACTGTACGGAAAATACGCCACTTGTTCGCGCCTAAGTTGGTCGCCGCTTCATCGAGTGCTGGATCGAGTGCTTCCAACATCCCTTTCAAATTCATATAGGCGACGGTGAATAACGAGAGCGATAAGACCAGTGTCAGCCCATCCAAGCCATAAATGTCGTTGCAGCCGCGTCCTTCTCCCCATAAGCATCGCGTATCAAAAACGCCGCGCGTGATCAAACCGTTGCGCCCGAATAAAAGAATAATGGCGCTTGCCAATGCGAACGGCGGCGAGATGATCGGGATGAGCGCCATAAAGTGCATAAAGCGCTTGAAGGGCACTTTAACTTTGACCTGCACATATGCGAATAAAAAGCCCAGCAGCGTCCCGCCAACGGCAACCGTTAGCCCAAGCACGACCGTATTGCGGATGATGTTGGTGTATACAGGATCAGTGAGGAAACGCTGAAGATCGGTGAGTCCTTCGCCTGTCACTGCTGCGCTGATCATCGACAAAACAGGCAGCAGTATCGTGATGAAGACGAACAGCACCGCGATCAGCAGCCCGACGGCGAGGACGGGGTCACGAAATGTGCGTGAAAAGTCTTTGAGGGTTCTTCTAAACTGTGCCAATGAAGCATCCTAAAACAAATCAATAAGGGGACGCTCGATTGAGCGTCCCCATTTATGCCCAAATATGTTCGGCTTTATTCGACCGGGGTTGGCGCAACTTCGGCGTCAAACCGTTCGACCAACGCGGTACGGTTAGCACCAGCGGCGGCGAAATTGTAATCGACCAGCAGCACGTCGCTCAGGTTCACCGATAATTCCGAAACCGGGGTATCGGGGTTGGTGGGCAGTTGGAGCGAGTTCACGGTCTGCGCAATCGCCTGTGCATCCGCTGTCAGCGCCCAGTCATACCACATCTGAGCCGCTTCCATTTCGGGCGCGTTTGCGAGGATCGCCATGCCGCCGATTTCGTAGCCCGTGCCTTCTTCGGGGAAGGTGTTGACGACGATATCTTGGAAGCCCTCAAGCTGGAGCTTGACGCAGTCATGCGAGAAGATGATCGCAACGGCGACTTCACCCGTGCCCGCCATACGACCCGGCGCAGAACCGGAGCGTGTGTACTGCAAGATATTCTGGTGCAGCCCTTGGAAGTACACGAATGCGTTATCAATGGCTGCCTGTGTCGGCGCGCCGGTTTCATCATAGCCAGTTCCGGCTTCGGCAGCTTCGAGCGCATCTGCTTGAAGCGTGACCTGTGTCCAGAAAGCGGTGAATGCCGTACCGGAGGTTGCAGGGTGCGCCATCGCCACGTTACCCGCCAATTCTGGCACGAGTAGATCGTCCCACGAATTCGGCGCTTCTATGCCCATTTCTTCCAGCAGTTCGATATTCGAGCAGAAGCCGAGCGCGCCAACATAGACGCCCGTCCATGTGTTATCCGCGCTGCGATGTGCTGGATCGACAACCGCTGCATTGGGGGACTCGTATGTCTCAAACAGCCCTTGTTCAGACGCTGCAATAAACGCATCTGCTGGACCACCCCACCACACCGAAAATTCGGGATTGTCGGCGGTTGCTTGGATACGAGCGAGCGCTTCGCCGGATGACAACCGGACGTAGCTGGTCTCGATACCCGTTTCTTCTTGGAAGGCTTGGGTCATGGCAACGCACCAGTCCTCTTGAGGCGTGCAAAGCACGGTCAAGGTCTGGTTCTGAGCGGATGCCGGAACCAGCATCACCAACAGGAGAAGGACTGACAAGGTAAAGGTGAGCTTCTTCAAGATTACTTAACCTCCAGTTAAAGTCTTTAAAGGGATTTTAACACGTGGTTGAACGCTTGCAACCACGGTATTACTGAAATTTGACGATCACATCGTTGATCAGGTTGGCGGCTTGTTCGGCGCTGTTGGCTGCATGGATCATGTGTCGGTAAATTTCGCGCAGCTTCAGTACGCTCACCACCGCCTCTGGTGTTTCGACATCCTGATACAAACTGGTGAGCGCGTTCACGTACAGCGTATCCATCCGGTTTCCCAACCGCCGCACCTGCATGGTGTGTTCACTGGCGCGTTCGCTTTGGCGCTCCATATGCTGAACCGCCAGATGCAGTGCTTCGGCGCACTGCGCGAGAACCTCCGCCATCGTTTTAAGGTGTGTGTTGGGGGCAACTCGCAAAATGTACATTTCGCGCACGAGCGAGAATAGATAATCCAGCACATCATCAATTGCCCGTGACAGCCCGAACAAATCCTCACGATCCATTGGCGTGATGAACGCCCGTTTGAGTTGAAGAATGAGCAGGCGGCGCACCTCATCTGCCGCCTGTTCGATGCGTGCAACTGTTCGGGCGTTTTCCTTGTTCGGTGTCTCCATGTAAGCGATGACTGCGTGCGCGCCCTTCATCAACTGGGCAGTTTGCTCCAACAGCGCGCTAAGAAATGGGTCAGGTTTACGCACGCGCGTCAGCTTGAACGGCAGCATCATTTTCATTAAAACAACCCACTCACAAGCACATATACCAGCGCACCCACCAGTGCCGAAAATGGCAGTGTCAGCAGCCATGCGCGCAAAATACCCCTGAATTCACCCCAGCGCACATGACGCAGACGCTCTGCGCTTCCCGCGCCGACAATTGCCGACGCGATCACCTGTGAGCCGCTCACCGGGCTGCCGAGCAGAGACGCGCCCAACAGCACGATCCCCGATGCCGTCTGTGCGCCAAAACCATGTATCGGTTGTACGCTGCACAACTGCCGCCCCAACTTCTGACTGATGCGCATACTGCCGATCAACGTGCCAAGCGCCATCGACACCGCGCTAAAGGCTGCCGCCCAATATGGAATTGAGAACTCATGCCCACTTGCAGCCGCGATGCCAAGCGCCAGAATGCCCATCAGCTTTTGACCGTCATTCGAGCCGAACGAAAGTGCAACCAATACACTCATCGGAACCTGTGCGCTCTTGAACAGTTTGTTAACACGCGGAGTCGCGCTGACGCTCACCCAATACGCCAATTTCACAATCAGGTAGCCTGTGAAGATGCCGAGCACTGGGGACAAAAAAAGCGCTGCCAATGACCGTATTACCCCATCGGCGATGATCGCCTGCACGCCGAAACCCGCCCACACTGCGCCAACCAAGCTGCCGATGAATGCTTGTGTAGAACTGCACGGAATACGCAGCGCAGACGCCAGACCGATCCATCCGACCGCACCTGCTAACGCCGCGATCATGACCGGAGTCGTCACTGCGTACCAGCGCACTAAATTCACGCTAATCGATCCCGTCACCGCCATCCCAAACGCAAACGGACCGATTGCTAGACACAAGATGATTAAAATGAGTGCAGATGTTGGCTTCAGCGCTCTTGAGGCAACTACCGTCGCGAGAATGCTTCCGGCACTGGTACGTCCATTCAAGTACCCGAAAGCGAAGGTCAGGACGAGGATAGTCACAAAACTGATTGCTGCCATTGACAATCCTCCCACTTCGATTTATTAAATCTATTTTAAGGAATTGTTAAATCTGAGTCAAGGCAGCACAGAGTCCATCAGCGAAATATGGAGGAAGAATTGAGATGCGTTTGTATGTTATCCGTCACGCCGACCCTGATTATCCGAACAATACCCTGACGAATGCGGGACACTTAGAGGCACAAGCCCTCGCTCGTCGCATGGCAGCGCATGGGCTTGACGCGATCTATGCATCACCCCTCCCGCGTGCGCAGATCACCGCCCAGTACAGCGCGGACTTGATTAAAACTCCGGTGTTAACGCTCGACTGGTTGATGGAACCAGAGTGGTTCGATTACGAAATCGACCCGGCGGACGGCAGCAGAATGCCCGTGTGGGACATACCGGGCGAAATTTTGCGCGCGAACACAGCGTTTCATGGATGGTCTACATGGAGCAGCACCGCGCCATTAAGCGATCCCAAATATGCCGTAAATTACACCCAGTTTGTCAGCGGCACAGATTCGCTGCTTGCTCAATACGGGTATCAGCGTGAAGAAGGGCGGTATCGTGTCCTTGAGTCCAACCAAAAGCGGATCGCGTGTTTTTGTCACAATGGATCGGCGCTGCTGTGGTTGGCGCTGCTGCTCCATATTCCGCCTCCCATCGTGTGGAGTAGTTTTTGGCACGCCCCCAGCGCTGTGACAACCTATCTCTTCGAGGAGCGCAGTCGTGAATGGGCAGTGCCGCGCGCGATCAGCGTGGGCGATGTTTCTCACCTGTATGAGGCACGCTTACCCGTGCAGCCGCGCGGAATACGGGGGAATTACGGGTGAACGAAATATTGGACACGTTGCTTTTTTACGCTGCAAGGCGCACGCCTAAACCGATTGTCGCTCCACAAGCACACATTCGATTTTGTGCTGAATAGGAGGATCGTCTGCGTCTGAAGAAAGCAGATATTCGACCGCCCATCGCCCCATCTCATAATGTGGCAGTTGGATGCTGGTCAGCGCAGGGTAAAGCCCTTCGGCGATCAAGCGCTGGTTGTCAAACCCGATGACGGCAACATCCTCCGGGATGCGCAAACCCATCGACGTAATGCCCGCATAGCAGCCCATTGCGGTGCGGTCATTGCCACAAAAAATCGCCGTCGGCGGGTCAGTCATGGTAAGCAGGTCGCGCGTCAACTGCGCGTTGTGGTCGGGAAGCTGATTCGAATACGCGATCAGTGCCTCATCATAGGGAACTCCCCATTCTTCCAGCGCACGCTTATATCCGCTGAGTCGTCCCGCAGCGGCGGCGAGCGGTGGTAGTCCGATATTTCCAAACCGACCGAGGTTGATAAATCCGATGCGGCGGTGTCCTTTTTCGAGCAGTTCACGCGTCGCGTTGTAGCCGCCGGAAACCTCGTCAGGCACGACCGAGGGCAGTGAGGCATCTTCAATGTAGCAGTTTGCCAGCACAACCGGAATCCGCGCGACTTGGAAGGGAAGTTCTACGCTGCGGTGGAACATTGCCGCGTACACAATCCCTTCAACGCGCCGCCCCTGAAGCATTTCGATAGACGACTGTGTGGCTTCGGCGTCGTAGCCCGCGCTTGCGACGAGGAGCATTTTTCCGGCTTCACGAAGGGCTTCTTCCGCGCCGCGAATCAGATCGACTGCGTGCGGCGTCGTGATCACTTCATCGGTGACGAAACCGACTAGATTTGAGCTATCGGTGCGCATTTGACGTGCGCTAAGGCTGGGGCTGTATTGAAGTTGTTCGATAACGGCTAAAACGCGCGCACGGGTTTCGTCACTGACGGACGGATGATTGTTGAGAACCCGTGATACTGTCCCACGCCCAACGTCTGCCAGCCGCGCGATGTCCTCAATCGTAGTTTTCTGCCCGTTTGATAGCGGCGTCTTCCGAGCCAATGCGTTTACTCCGTTTATCACTTAAGTTTAGACCTACGCACAAGGGCGATCAATTTTTGCAAGCCCCTTGCATTTTGTTGCAATCATGTTAGAGTATAACGCATACGTGGGAACGATCCCAATAATTGGTTAGTCTCGTTTGGCTAACCATCCCAGATCACCCCACGAATAAATTAAGACATTGGGATCGTTCCCAAGTGGCGGGTACTGCGCTTCGATTTGAGAGACTTACGAATGACGGAAACGATTTATTCAACAGTGCGCGAGCGATTTAACGGTGATTACCACCGTCCCCGGTATCACTTTCTGCCGCCTTCCAACTGGATGAACGACCCCAACGGCGTGATCCAGTGGGATGGACGGTTTCACCTGTTCTATCAATACAATCCATTCGACTCGGTTTGGGGAAACATGCACTGGGGGCACGCAGTCAGCCCTGATCTGGTGCACTGGCAAGACCTCCCTATCGCGGTCGCACCCACGCCGGGCGGATCGGATGAAGCGGGCGTGTTCTCCGGTTGTGCGGTTGTCAATGATGACGTTCCAACCATCGTCTACACAGGCGTAAGCGGCGAATGTTGCGACAACCAGACCCAAAACATCGCCATCAGCCGTGATCCCGATTTGATCACTTGGGAAAAACACCCGCGTAATCCCATCCTCAGTGAAGTGCCGCCAATCGCCGGACAAAAACAAAACTTTCGCGATCCGTTCGTGTGGCGCGAATCCGATGGCTGGTACATGCTGGTTGCCTCAGAAATTCGCGGAACAGGCGGCGTGTTATTCCTGTACCGCTCCCAAAACTTGATTGATTGGGAATACCTCCACCCCTTCATGACGGGTGACAAAACGATCAACGGCGTGATCTGGGAATGCCCGAATTTCTTCCCAATCGGTGAGGAATGGGTGTTGATCATCTCCGCTCACACCGGACATGAGACGGGCTATGTGTTCTATTTCGTCGGCAGCTACGAAAATCACCACTTCACCTCACATCACGAAGGCGTACTCGATTACGCCTCGCTGTATGCACCGCTGACCATGCAGGATGATCATGGGCGGCGGGTGCTGTTCGGTTGGATACGCGAAACGCGCTCACGACACGACATGCAGACAGCCGGATGGTCGGGCGTGCAGTCGATCCCGCGCGTGCTTGGCGTAGACGCACATCATCGCTTATTGATGAACCCTGCTCCAGAAATTGAAACCATTCGCGGCACGCATCACCGCCCCTTTGACGAAGCACAGCCGCTTGAATCCGAAATTACGCTGCCTGTCAGCGGATTTGCATTCGATATTGCCGCAGAAATCGACCTGCTTTCGGCGGGAATATGCACGCTTTCGGTCGCGGTTTCGCCGGATGGACGCGAACGCACCGACATTATCTACGACGCGGGGCAGCAGTGTTTGACCGTACAGACCATGACGCCCAGCATCGGCGCGATGCAGATCACACACGCGCGCACCATCCCGCACGCCCTCGGCGCCAACGAAACGCTCACCTTGCGCGTCCTACTCGACGGCTCGGTGCTGGAGGTGATCGCCAACCAGCGCACCAGCTTGACACATCGCATGTATCCCACAACCGCCGCATCGAATGGGCTGCGCATGGCGGGCAGCCGCGCGACACTGCGCACCCTTGATCTGTGGGAAATGCCATCGATCTGGCAGTAGTGCCAGTTTTTTTGATGGGTTCTGTTTAGAAATGAATGTACTGAAAAGGAAAGCCTCAATGCAGAACAAAATCCGTTTCGTTTTCGCCATTCTGGCAGTGATGTTGGTGCTCGTGGGCGGGATCAACGCTCAAGAGCCGACGACCCTTAGCATGTGGTATCACGGTGCAGGCAACGAGGTCGAGCGCACGATCCTCCTCGGCATCATTGAAGATTTCAATGCGTCGCAGAGCGATTGGGTGATTTCTCTCGAAGAATTCCCGCAGATTTCTTACAACGAGTCAGTGACGGCGGCGGCGGTTGCAGGCAACCTCCCGGACATCATCGATGTTGACGGTCCTGTGATGCCCGGTTGGGCGTGGGCGGGCTACCTCGCTCCGCTGAGCCTGCCGGAAGGCACGTTCGATAATTTCCTGCCCGGTGCAATTGGAATGTGGGACGATCAGGTGTACTCAGTCGGTTTGTGGGATGCGGCAGTTGCAGTTTTCGCACGCCGCTCTGTCCTCGAAGCGAACAGCATCCGCATCCCCACGCTTGACGAACCTTGGACGGGTGAAGAATTCGACGCGGCGCTGGTCACACTTCAGGCGACGGGCGAATTTGAATACGCCTTTGACCCCGGCATGGCGTGGACGGGCGAATGGTATCCGTACGCTTTCTCGCCCCTGCTCCAGAGCTTCGGCGGCGACTTGATCGACCGTTCGACCTATTTGACGGCTGAAGACGTGTTGAACGGCGAAGCGGCGGTCGCGTGGGGTGAATGGTGGCAGAGCCTGTTCGCGCGTGGACTTGCTCCGCTGACGCAGGATGGCGCGGATCGTGATACCGGCTTCATCGATGGTCGCTATGCCATTCAGTGGAACGGCAACTGGGCGGCGCTCGGTGCGCTGGAAGCCTTCGGTGATGATCTGCTGTTCCTGCCCGCGCCCGATTTCGGCGGCGGTTCAACGATTGGCGCGGCGTCTTGGCAGTTCGGTGTTTCCGCGTCCAGTGAACATCAGGACGGCGCGAATGCCTTCATCGCCTTCGCCCTTCAGGATGAATATCTGGCAGCGTTTTCGAATGGTATCGGCTTGATCCCGGCGACCCCCACCGCAGCGGCGCTGACCGAAAACTACGCCCCCGGTGGCGCGCTTGAAATCTTCTTTGAACTGAGCTTGCAGCAGGCAGTCCTGCGCCCGCCGACACCCGCTTACGCGAATATCGCGCTGGCGTTTGAAAAAGCGGCAGCAGACATCGCCAACGGCGCGGATGTTCAGGATGCGCTCGACGAAGCAGTTGACACGATTGATGCCGACATCGAAGCCAACAGCGGCTATGGATTTGGCGGCTAATTGACCTTACTACAGGTGAAGCGGCAGATACCCGCCGCTTCACCGTTTATGCTGTAATAGGGAGTCGATGCTGATGAGCAGCATGAATACGCGACTGACAGGCGTCAAGCAGCATGAAAACATCGTTGGCTGGCTGATGGCAGCCCCGGCGGTTGTGCTGCTCGTCGTTTTTCTGATAATACCTTTCTTGATGGCATTCATCTTTTCTTTTACCAATCAGCGGTTGATATCTCCAAATCCAACCGAATTCGTCGGGACGCGCAACTTCACTGACCTGCTGACGATCCGTGTATTCACGATTGATCCGGTGCTGGATGAAAACGGTCAGCCCGTCCTTGACGATGCGGGCAACCTCACATACCCGCGCTTGCGCGAATTCACCCGCAACAATCCCGATTACCCGGAACTGAATAGGCTTCAAGAACTGCTCTCGTGGAACTCCGGCGATCAGCGCGTATTCTTGCTATCAAGTGATGTCGTGTTTATCCGGGCGCTGTTCAACACCATCATCTTTGTGTTAGTGATCGTGCCATGTCAGGGCGGCTTAGCATTAGTTCTCGCTTTGCTCATCAATCAAAAACTGCGTGGGATCAACATCTTCCGCACGATCTACTTTATGCCCGTCGTCGTCTCGATGGTGGTGGTGGCACTCTTATGGCGTTTCATCTATGACGGCGATAATGGACTGCTCAATACGCTGCTCGGTTTCATCACGTTTGGCGCGATTCAGCCCGTCGATTGGCTCGGCAACCCATCAACCGCTTTCCCTGCCTTGATCGTCATGTCCATTTGGCAGGCGGTCGGTTTTCATATGGTGATCTGGCTGGCAGGGCTGCAAAACATCCCCGAGAGTCTGTATGAAGCCGCCGGACTCGATGGCGCGAACACATGGCAGAAGTTCCGCTTTGTGACGTGGCCCGGGCTGCGCAGCACCATGATCTTTGTGCTGGTGATCATCACGATGCAGGCGTTCGGCTTGTTCACACAGGTGGACGTGATGACGCGCGGCGGTCCGCTCGATACGACGCAGTCGATCATGTATCAAGCGGTGCAGCGAGGCTACCAAGCGCAAGATATTTCCGGCGGTTCTGCGATTTCGGTGATCTTCTTCTTCCTCGTTCTGTTCGTCTCCATGATTCAACGGTATCTGACACGGGAGAAATCAGCATGAGCGCGCAGCCCGTCCGCTCTCGTCATCACAACTGGTATGTGCTTGGGAACTACGCACTGCTGATCATTCTCGCTTTCATATTCGTGTTCCCCATCGTGTTTATGGTCGTGTCGTCGCTCAAGCCTGATCTTCAGCTTTTGCGTGATACCAGTTCTCTGAATGCGTTCCTGCCGGTTGGTGATATTTCCTTCAACAACTACGTCGCCGCCTTTGAGCGCGCTCCGATTGGCACGTTCATCTTTAATTCGGTGTTCGTCACGACGGTTACGGTGGTGATCGGTCTGGTCATCAACTCGATGGCGGCGTATTCGTTTGCGGTTTTGCGGTGGCGTGGCAAGAACACCGTTCTATCTATCGTGATCGCCACGTTTATCATTCCGTTTGAAGCGATTGCGATCCCGCTCCTGCTGATTGTCAACTCGCTGCCTTGGATCGGTGCGGAGGGCATTCAGATCGGCTGGCTGAACTCGCTGCACGTGCAGATCATCCCGTTTCTCGTGAGCGCGTTCCAGATTTTCTTGTTCTATCAGTTCTTCCGCGATCTTCCAACCGAGCTGGTCGAGGCGGCGCGCATCGACGGCGCAAGCCTATTCCAGATTTACTACCGCGTCATTGTGCCGATTTCCGGTCCGGTGTTTGCGACTGCCGCGATTCTGCGCTTCCTCGATATGTGGAATCAGTATCTGTGGCCCCTGATGGTTGTTCAGTCCGAGCGTTATCGCCCGGTGATGGTGGGGCTTCAATACTTCTTCCAGCTTGATATTGCATGGGGCGAAGTGATGGCGTATCTCTCACTGGTGACGATCCCGGTGTTGATCCTGTATCTGTCGCTTCAGCGTGCGTTCATCAGCAGCATCGCCACCACTGGAATCAAGGGTTAATGGCATATCACAGCGCTCACCCCACTGAGAGGTGAGCGCTGTGTGTTTATTCCCCGATCGGATTCTCGCTGACGAGGATCAGCGTCCCCGGCTCAAATAATGTCACACAGGTGAATCCGGAAAACTCCGGCACGGTGTACGAGCCGATGATCTCTGCATGGCGGGGCGCATCGCTTGCCGCCAGCCAGATCAGCGTACCTGACCCGCGCAAACAAAAGACCGCGCCGCCGTCGAAGTACGTTACACCCGTTGGGCTGAAGATATCAATCGCCTGCTGTACCCCCAGTTCCAGCAAACCCGCTGCGCCCAGAGTTGCCTCACTGTAGAGTGTTTGCCCCTGCCATGTGACCGCTTGCCCATTCTGGTACAGAACGCCGCAGTGAACCGCATGGCGCAGCGTATCCGGCAAACTGACACGCACCACGCCTTGAGCATCGTAGTTTGCACCGGCGCAAAGGGGCACGGGCGGCGGTGGTGGCAGCATCGACACAGGAGTGTATGTAGGCGTTGGTGTCGATGCGGCAGGCGTGCTTGACAATTGAACAGTCGCTGTCCCCGCCGCAGTAGCAGTTTCGCTAGAGGTCGCGGTCGGTGTCATTGTTGCCGTTGCCGAAGCAGTAGCAGTCTCGCTTGAGGTTGCCGTCAGCGTCATCGTTGCCGTTGCCGAAGCAGTAGCAGTCTCGCTTGAGGTTGCCGTCGGCGTCATCGTTGCCGTGTCCGTTGCGGTCGCCGTTGCGCTGGAAGTTGCCGTTGCAGTAGCAGTCTCGGTTGAGGTCGGTGTCATCGTTGCCGTTGCCGTTGCCGAAGCAGTAGCAGTCTCGCTTGAGGTCGGCGTCATCGTTGCCGTGTCCGTTGCGGTCGCCGTTGCCGAAGCAGTAGCAGTCTCGGTTGAGGTCGGCGTTGCCGTCGCAGTTGATGTTGCTGTGGCAGTCCCGCTGGCGGTCGACGTGGCTGTTGGAGTCGCCGTTGCCGGTGCTGGCAAAACCGAGAATGAATAGCTGCCTGTCCCGTCTGTTTCGATCCCGTACACGGTGAGAATATACGTGCCTGTCTGAGGCAGTGAGAGCTGCGAGTCGTTATACAGATGGTCGAAAAGAATGGTCGAATCGGGTGCTTGCAGCCGCCAGCCGAATGTTGCGCTGTTTGAGAGCACGTCAAACAAAACGTCTTGCCCCGCCGCACCATTGAAGCTGTAAACATCCAGCGCGCCGGGTGATTCCAGATTCCCCGCACCCGCCGCTGGAGCATCAACAGACACCGTATCGCCAATGCTGATCATGAAGTACTGAGGGGCAGGCACTCCGATCAACCGAAAGCTGTACACGCCTACGCTCGTATACAAATATCCGCGCACTGTGAGCGTATAGGTTCCCGTTTGTGGCAGAATAAGCTGATGATCCGTATACAAGTCATCAAAGAGTTCTGTGCCATCAGGGGTATCCAACTTCCATAGAAATGTTCCCGGATCGCCGATAAGGGCATCGAGAACAATCTCCTGTCCGGCAGCGGCATCAAAACGATAGAAATCCATGCTGCCTGCCGCTTCCAGATTCCCCGCACCCGCCGTTGGAACGCCGTCTGATACGGTGTCGCCGATGGCGATTGTGAACTGCTGCGGAGCAGACACTTGAACCAATTGAAAGCTGTACACGCCGACGCTCGTCAGTGCGTACCCGTAGATCGTCAGCGTATAGGTTCCCGTTTGCGGCAGTGTGACCTGTCGATCAAGATACCCGGCATCAAACAGGGAGGTGCTGTCGGGCGCTTCCAACTCCCATCGAAATACCCCGGCGCTGCCTATGATCACATCGAGAAGCACCGCTTCTCCCGCAGCGCCATCAAAGTGATACACATCCAAACTGCCGACAGTCTCTAAATTCCCCGCACCCGGCGCTGGAATATTTTCTGCTATCGTGTCGCCAATAGTCACAGAGAAGATTTGCGGCGGGGGAGCCAGCAGCAAACGGAATGAATAGGTTCCGGTGAAAGTCGGGTTGAGGGCGTACACCGTGATTGTGTACATGCCCGCAGCCGTAAGCGTCTGCTGACTATCCACATAGAGCCGGTCGAAGAGCACAGTGCCATCGGGCGCAGCAAGTGACCAGCGAAAATCCCCTGCATATCCGCTGATAACATCCAGAATGATTACATCGCCTGAACTGCCCGCAAATGTATAAACGTCTTGTGCGCCGCCGCTTTCGAGATTACCTGCTCCCGGTGCAGGGACGCCATCGGCTGCGGTATCTCCATAAGCAATCGCAAAGTTATCCACCTGAGCAGATACAGACACGGCGAGTATCAAGATCAGGTGGGCTGCCACCAACATCAGGAAGAGAGTTCTAGCCATCCGACACTTTTCGTTCTACTGACTGATATTTCGAGTGAGTATGCTTACCGAAACGTGATTTGTAGGAGCAGGAAGATCCGCGTGATCTGGCGGCGAAGACCTCTGCCAAATTGGATCGACTCATGAGGCTGTTCGACCACGTCAAACTGCTCTCCCGGTCTGCATGCGCGCTTGATGCGTGCGCCCGTTAGTAATGAATAGGTATCCTCCCATGGCTGCCGCAGATTCATTGGATTTACTCCTGACTCAGCTTGCATTGCGATACCGTATGCTGCACATCGGGCAGCGAACGGTTTACGATTTTCATTTGTGGTAGTATAAAAATTGCTCGGAACAGCAGCGCGACAAAAGCGTGACAGAGAGAACTTGAGGGATGAGCGACGTACGGATTTATCTGTTCGGGATGCCGAAAATTGAGTACCGAGAACAGGTGATCAAAATCGAGCGTCGTAAGGCGCTCGCACTGGTGGCATTTCTCGCGCTGCATGACCAGCCCCAAAGCCGTGATGTCGCCGCTGAATTATTATGGACTGATCAGGACGAAGACCACGCCCGTTCGTCTCTGCGAACTACTTTGCGTGCGCTGACAACCCCGATACTGGTCGAGTGGATACAGGCTGATCGTTCACTGTTGGCATTAAAGCCAGATGTGGTCTGGGTAGACGTAACGGCGTTTACGGCGTTGCTTGCGCAAAGCCGCGCGCACGATCATGAGCCGGATACCGTTTGTGAGCAGTGCGCGGAGTTGTTCAAACAAGCGGCAGCACTTTATCGTGGTGACTTCTTGGCGGGGTTTCATATCGACACCAGTGCCGAATATGACGCATGGCAGTTCACTCAGCAGGAATGGCTGCGACGAGAATACGCCGGAGTCCTGCGGCAGTTATCCACCTATTACGCGGACACTCAACAGACCGATCAAGCGATTCGTTATGCGCAGCAGTGGCTCGCGGTGGACTCGCTCCACGAACCGGCTCACCGGCAGTTGATCCGCTTGTATGCGGCAGCGGGGCAGCGGTCAGAGGCTGTCCGCCAGTATAAGTCCTGCGTGGAACTGCTGCATACCGAATTGGCGACACCACCAGAGCCTGAAACAACCCGGCTTTACGAAGCGGTCATGAACAATCATCGACTTCCAGATGGAACTGAGTCGATAGCCTCGCCGCATCTGGGAATGATGCCGCCCCTGCCGCCGCTCGTGATTGGGCGTGAGACAGCCCTTGAAGAGATCAAGCGGCGTGTAGGGGTCAACGGATCGGAAATGCGCCCGCTCACCGTGATACAGGGTTGGCCCGGGGTGGGCAAAAGCACGACAGTCGCCACGTTAGCGCATGATGGAGAGATCGCCCGGCAGTTTCCCGATGGCATCCTGTGGACATCGATGGGCGCAAACCCGGACATCAACCGCGAGATCAGAACATGGGCGGACGCGCTCAAGATCGTGGACTCGGGGCGCATTCGCAAAATCGAAGACTTCAGCGCCCAGATCACAACGGTGCTGCGCGAAAAACAGATGCTGCTGATCGTCGATGACATCTGGAAAGCGGAACATGCGGCGGCGTTCCGCGTTGGCGGGCACGCCTGTGCCATGATCGTTACCACGCGGTTCAATGACGTAGCGGGGGTGATCGCGCCGACAGCCGCCGATATTTATCGCCTGCCTATCCTCGCCGAATCCGCAGCATTGGCACTGCTCAACAAACTGACACCTGAAACCGTCGCAGAACATCCTGAAGACGCGCTCGTTCTCGTGCAGCGTTTGGAAGGGCTGCCACTGGCGATTCATGTGGCGGGGCGGTTGCTTCAAAATGAAGCGCGTCTTGGGTGGGGGGTACGTGACCTCATCGCGGAACTCCATTTAGGGGCGGCGCTGCTGATGGCGCAGCCGCCGGGGGACATGATCGGTGATACATCGCCTAGCGTCGCCGCTTTGCTGAAACGGAGTACGGATGCGCTTGATCCAGAAACGCGCATTCGATTTGCACTGCTCAGCTTGTTTGTGCCCAAACCAGCAACGTTTGATCTCGCTGCCCTAAAAACCGTGTGGGATGTGCTAGACCCGCGACCAATTGCCCGAAAGCTGGTTGATCGGGGTCTGCTTGAGCCGGTGGGCGGCGGACGTTTTCAAATGCACGCGTTGTTGATGCTGCATGCAAAGTCGCTGCTTACCGCGTGAAGCCTCTGATGACAACCCAAACCTTGATCCAAGACGCGCAGTATCGATTAGCGCGACACTACCTAGACAAACTCCGGCAGACGGAAATGATCGCCCGTCTGGACGGGAGAAACCGCGCCGCGTTGATCAACCAGATCATGCTGGATTGGGCGCAGATCAAGCGCTGGCAAGCGTGGTCAGCATCATGGTCGGCAGCAGAACGGGAAAAAGCGGCGCTGTGCATCGCATTTCCGCTGGCGACCTCCAGTTTTCTTCGGGTGCGTGTCTTGCCGTCCGAATCGCTTGTGTGGATTCAGCAGGGATTGGATGCGGCATCTCAATTCGGAGACAAAGAAGCGGAGCTGACTCTTCTGTACTTCGTATGTCTGTTGCATACGAATATGGAATCGTATGGGGAGCTTGCGCCGTATTTGGAGCGGCTTCTTGAACGTGCCTATACTGCTGAGGATGATCTCAGCCTCGGTCGTGCGTGGTTGATCAGCGCTCGAAAGCACGAATTCGAGGGTGCATACGAGACTGCCGAGCCGCTCTTCTTAAAAAGTCTCGAACTCCTTGAACCCCTGCACGCCAACGAAGAACTGGCATCCATTTGGCAGGGGTTGGGACGTATCGCGCTTCAGCGGGGCGATTATCCACGATCCCTTGAGCTTCATCTCAAAGTGCTGAATTACGTGACCCAGTTGGGTCATGAAGGGATGATTGCTATTGCCCATCTTTCGCTCAGCGGTCTTTATGTCATTGCCCTGCACGATTACCCGTCAGCGGAAGTCCATGCGCAGCAGGCAGTCGCCATCAGTAGGCGGATCGGCTTTGTCCAATTTACGCCGTCTGCACTGATCGCGCTGGCTCATGCCGAAAAATGGCTGAACAAACTTGATGAGTCGTGCTCGCATTACGCCGAAGCCCTCAAACAACGCGCTCTACTTGTGCCCTCGACGGTAATCAACGCATTGTACGGTTGGGCACAGGCGAATTACCGACAGAATGATCTTGAACAAGCAGTTGTGCATCTTGACGAGGCGCTTCAGATTGCGACAGAAAAGCAGATTTTGTTTCGCCGCTGTGAGGTGCTGCTGGGCGTGGTTGTCGTTCAAGTGGCACGTCAAGAAATCGGGAGCGCGCGTCAGCGCTTACGTGAACTGCTTGATTGTGTGCGCCAGATTGGAACACCCCCTTATACTGCGAAGGTCTTCAGCGCGGCTGTGATCTTCTGGCGGGCATTGGGGGACTTCAAACGGGCTGCACTCTGGGCGGGTGTATTGACGGCGTATCTCGACTACATCGACGCAATCTGGTTCGATAGTGCGATCTTCAAAGAGTTCGAGACGATGCCTTACCAAGATGCGCTGGCGCAAGGGAAAACACTCTCAGCGGATGCGGCGTTTGAACTACTTACACAACAGCTTGATACTGCCTCGTGACCAGAGCAGCTAAGTTTTCGGCGTTTCACCTGCTGCGCTGCTGATCCAAGAGCGCACCATCGCGCAGTTCAAACACGCGGTCAGCTTCACGCATCACCTGTGGATCATGCGTGACGATGACGACCGTCACTTTGCGCTCAATCACGGTGCGGCGCAGCAGACTGATGATCTTATCGCGTGTTGCGCTGTCCAACTGCCCAGTCGGTTCGTCAGCAAAGATTACGTCTGGCTGCGCGACCAGCGCCCGCGCGATGGCGACACGCTGCTGTTCACCGCCGCTCAGTTCATACGGGCGGTGTTTGGCGCGCTTGGTCAAGCCCACCCAATCGAGCGCATCCATCACCCGCTGATCCCGATCGGATCGTCCCATGTGGCGCATCCTAAGCGGCACGCCGATATTTTCCGCCGCGCTGAGGAGCGGCAGCAGTCCGAACGCCTGAAACACGAAGCCGAAATGCGCCTGCCTCAACCGGAGCAAATCCGGTTCGCTTAGGTGATTGATCGCCTGATCTTTAAACCACACCTCACCCGACGTTGGGTGATCCAACCCCGCCAGCAGATTCATCATCGTCGTTTTGCCTGAGCCGCTCCGCCCAATGATGGCGGTCATTTCGCCGGGGGCGATTTCGAGCGTTACCCCTTTTAGCGCGTGAACGTCAACCTGCTCCAATTTATATGTGCGCGTCAGATTCTCCGCGCGCATCACCGCTTTCACCTGTTCGTGAACGATCATTCAGCTTCTACTCCAGCTTCTTTTTCTTGCGGATACACGCGCACATGATCGGGCGACAGATGCAGGCGGACACGATCTCTGACTTCGAGCGCGTCGATATATGCCCTCGGCAGTTGAATCCGCCCCGCCCGATCAACCAGCACGAATTCATCCTCCGAGAGCGCGATGCCTGCCTCGTCGCGCGTGCGGATGATCTCGGTACTGGCGCGTCCGTCGCGCATGCCAATCACCCGATCCACACGTCCGGCGACGGCAAGATCATGCGTGACGATGATGATCGTTACGCCGTGTTCGCGGTTGAACTTGCGCAGCGCATCAAAGATCGTGTTGGCGGCTTCGCTGTCCACCTCACCGGTTGGTTCGTCCGCCAGCAGCAGCGACGGCGAATTGGCGACGGCGATGGCGATGGCGACACGCTGCTGTTCACCCCCGCTCAACTGCGGCGGTTTATGATCGAAGCGGTGAGCCAGTCCGACGGCGGCGAGCAGTTCACGAGCGCGCTCACGGCGGGCTTTAGGGCGTACTCCGTTCAGCGCCATCGGCAGTTCGACATTTTCTTGTGCCGTCAAATACGGGAGCAGATTCCGCGCCGTCTGCTGCCACACGAATCCAACAACCTGACGGCGGTAAATCACCTGTTCGCGCCCTTTCAGTTCAAGCAGGTTGTACTCGCCGACATGCACCTGTCCGGCGGTCGGCGTGTCCAGCCCGCCGAGGATGTTCATCAGCGTCGATTTTCCCGAACCCGACGGACCAACGAGTGCCATCATCTCGCCAGCATTGACCGTCAGTTCAACCCCTTGGAGGGCGACGACTTCCAAATCCGCCACCTTGTAGATTTTGACCAGATTTTCGCAAACTACATATGTCATCGGTTTATCGCTCATTTTCTAATGCCCCTACTCATTCTTCACCAGAGCGGAGCGCCTGTCCGACACCTACCCGCGAAATGATCACGGCTGTCCCTGCCAGCAGCGCCGCAAACCCGATGACGAGCACCACGTACAACACGCCGATCTGCGCCATCGGGAAACGCAGCGTTTCATCGCCGAACAAGGCGAGGAACGGCGCGAGCAGATACGCCAGCATCACGCCCAAGCCCAAACCGATCACTAGCGCGGGTACGACCAGCGCCGCCTGCTCAAAAATGAGCAAGCCCCATACTTGTGCCCGCTGCCAGCCGAACGCACGCAGTACTGCGAACGAGGTCGCGCGGCGCGAGACAGTCATCGCCAAGTAAAAGCCGAAATCGAGCAGTGCCAGCGCCAGCGAAACCCAAAACCCGGCATACAGCACACCGACGACTGCGTTGGGAAGCGGTTGGCGCACCAGCAGATTATAAGTTGTCCACGCTTCGGCAGTATCGACCACGCCGGGCAGCGCTTCGATCCGCGATCGGGTATCGGAATCGAGTAAGCGATCAGGGAGCGTCAGCCATGCGGTGTTCAGCCCATAATAGCGCTGTGGTGCTGCGGCGGCATTCAAAAACGGAATCAGCGCATCGGCGGGGGCGATCAAAAAGCGATCCCCGGCTGACGAGAACGCCGGAACAATCGCGGCGACTTCGTAACGCAGCGTCCGCGCCCCTTCGCGCATATTCAGCGTGAGTTCACCCCGGCTGCCCGGTGTGAGTTCGCGGTCGGTCAGCACAATCGCGGTTTCCGGCGACACGATGATCGGGATGTACTGCTCCACCGTGATCGGGTGCGCTTGCAGCAGCGGTTCATCAAACTGCGCGCCGACCTGTGCCACCGTCACCTGTGCGCGCATGCTGTACTGCCCGGAAACCTGCTGCGAACGCGATGCAGACGCGAACAACCCCCGGTTCGTACCGGGAACCCCGAAGCGGTTCGCGCCCCATGACCAATCGGTAATCGCGCTGCGTTCGAAGTCGTCCATCGTCACAGCCCTGCCATCGGCGGCGATATATGCTGGATCATCAAGAAAGATAACCTGATCTGTAACCCCGGTGAATTCCGAGCCTGCCGCGCGGCTTTGAAAGCGGAAGGCGACAAACGTGAAGGGCAGATGCGGATCGTCGGGAAGTTCCGCCGTATACGGAATGAATTCACCCGTTATCGTATCGTCGGTGGTCGTCATGCGGATCGTGCGCGGCACGCCTAACTGATTCACCACTTCGACCGCGATCCGGGTATTGATCGCGCCATCCGGGTGCGGCTCAACATAAACTTGAACCGTGATCGCCCGTGCCTCTGCCGGGAGCGCGAAGCCTGCCGTTGGGGTGGGCACATCGTTGATCGTGCCGCCCAGCGCCGCAAATCGCTCCGCCGAAATGCCGAAAATCTGCGTCACGGCGATTTCTCTTGGCTCAACGGTTTGCGTGCGCAGCAGCAGCTCAGGGGAGTGCTCCATGCCGAGCGGCGCTTCAAGCTCAAACGTGACCGCCGCATCGTTCCCGGTGGCGAAGCGTGCGGTATTCCACGCCCCCGCATCGTGAGTCGCCGCTAGCACCAGCGATGTTGTACCAATCGACAGTGTGCCGATCATCACCATCACCAACTGCGCATAATGACCGGGATCACGGGCGATATTCCACAGCGCAAGCGGGGCGGCTAACCCATTGGAGCGGCTGATCAATGCGCCGAGTACGCGCATAAACAGCGGGAACAGCCGCAGCCAGAACAGGATCAACCCGGTGATCAACACCGCAGCGGCAGCAAGGTTGAACGGATCATTGAGCAAACCCGTGTCTTGCGCCGTGTTCGCCGTGATCACGCGCAGCAGCGCCGACGGATCGCGGAAGAATTCCTCAAGGCTTGTCCCGCCAAATAAGAAATACAGGCGCAGCAGCAGGAATACACCGAGCGCGATCAAGGTGAAATCAACGAAGTACCGCGTCCACACCGGGGCGAGCGGCGGACGGCTGATCGACTGCTTGAGGCGTAACAAACTGGTACGCGCCGCCGGGATCGCCGGGATCGTCAGCGTGACGACTGCGCCAAGTGCCGCCGCCGCGCACAAGATCACGCTGAGAGGCGGCAGAGTCGTCAGCGTTGTTCCGCCGCCGATCACGGCGCTGAGGGGGCTAAAAATGCCGACCAAGACGAGGATCACGAAGGCGACCGGGAGTCCGATCACGAACGCCATCAGCGCGAGGATCGTCATCGTGCCCGCCTGCATACGGATGAGTTGGGCGGTGCTCCCGCCCCGGCTGCTGATCGCCGACCATTCGAGCGACTGACGCTCAAGGATCAGCGCCGTCGTCATCATCAGTTGGTAGAACAGGAGCACCAGCACGCCGACCGCGCACAGAATCACCGTGCCTTCGACCGCGCGCAGATCCGTCTGGTACTCCGTCACCAATGTATACAACCCGCCCGCGATGACAAACTCCGGATCAGCACTGCGGAAGTAGCGTTCTAGGTTGTCAAATGATGTGGCAAGCTGATCGAGGCTGGCGGCGCGCAGCGCGTCCGTGTTCGTTTCGACATACCAATCATAGCGGGTGTTCCCCGGCGCGATTGACCGTATTTGCGACTCGTACACCGCTTCGGTGACGATCACACCCATATCAAAGCGCTGAAAGTTCTCCGTCACGTCGATCAACTGCCCATACAGAGGCAGATTTTGATTCAGCCAGAAACGGTCATCCGGCGTGATTGGTTCGACAATGCCGACGATTATCAGCGTGAGTTCGTCAGGTGAATCGGGATAGATCAGAATAGGCGTGTTGAGCATCAGCCCTTGAATATCGGCAATCACGCGCGTGATGGCGATCTCGTTTTCCGCTGTCGGGAATCTGCCTTCGGAAAGCGCAAAGCGTTCTGTCAGCCGCTCATACGCGACCGGGACATACGCGCGGAAGTTCTCATCGCCAAAGCACAAGTTATTCTGAAAGTTGTTACACAGCACGCCTTCCATCACCGTCAGCGCTTCCACACCGTTCGACACCGCGCCGAGTGCTTCCCCGATGCGCGGGCGATCCGCCATATCGAACGGCTTATCGCTGCGCAGTGTCAGCGTGAGTTCACGCGGGCGGGCGTTTTCGACGGCATACTTTAAGCCGGATTCGCCCAACGCACGCAGATACAGTGGACCGAGCGCGAAAAACCCCGTCACAAGGCTGAGCGCCGCCAGCAGCATGATCATGTCGCGGCGGCTGCGTGCCATACGCCGTAAGATGAGCGACCATGACATCGCTTATTCTCCTTGAAAGCGCAGGGACTGACCGAGCGACAACCGCCGAATCAGCAGCGCGGTGAAGGCGATCACAGCCGCCATAATCACAGTCAGAACGGCGAAATACTGCATCAACGCGGCGGCTTGAACCTCCACCAAGAACGGTGGGGTGATCCGGCTCGCATCAGGGCTGATCGCCAGCGATGGCAGCACCAATTGACTCAGCATCGCCCCCATCACTGCGCCGAGCAGAGCGGCGGCGAGGAACACGACCACCAGTTCCATACCGACGATCTGGGCAATCTGACTTGAAGACATACCAAGCGCCCGCAAGACCGCAAATTCGGTGCTCCGGGCTTGTGCATTGAGCGCCGCGTACACCATCAAGCTGACCACACTCAAGATCAGCGCGATCACGAATGCCATGAACAGCAGACGGCTTACCCCCAGCGTGAGCGCATCATCGCGCAGCGCTGTTTGAACCGATTGCGCGGTCTGCACGGTGAAGCCGGGGCGCAGTTCGGTGGTGAGCCATGTCTCGGCGTCGATTCCGTCCTCCAACTTGATCAGCACCTCGTTCACGACTTCGCTGGCGTAGCGCGCCGTCCCCGGTCGGCGGTTGAGCACGTACAGCAGCGCATTCAAATCAGCGGCGGCGAACGGCGCTTGATCGCCGTACACGGTCGGGAAGAATGCCGTTACGGCGGCGACTTGCAGCCGCACGGGGCGGCTGTCCGGGTACAGGTCGAAAGGTGCGCCGATCTCCAGTGCGTTTCGCGCGGCAAATTCGGCGCTCACGACCGCGGGCACAGGAGCACCGGGCGGCATCAACGTAATGCCCAAAATCGTCTGATTAGAGCGCTGCGACCAATCGACCTGCCAGCCGTCGCCCTTTCCAGTTTCAACGCGGTCGATCAAGCCTTCGGTTGTCGCCGCGTTATCAAACGTCAGCGACCAGTCTTGATCGGCAGTCATTAGACTTTCCCCGACAGGTTGATCATCGTTCAGCGCCGTAAGACCCGCCATTTGGATGCGGTTGAGTCCCACCCTGCTGAATGCCTGATTCGTGGTGTTCTGCCAGAAAATCATATCCAACCGCAGTTCGCCCTGAACTTCCGGCGGTATCTCACCTTCGTATCGTATCCACCCGCTCACGCCTTCAAGGAGTGCTTGTAAGCGGGCATATTCGGCATCGACTTCTTCTGGTGATGAGAACGGGGTAATGTTCAACTCGAATTGAAAGATCGTTTCGATTTCATCGACTGCCGGTCCGCCTTCGATCTCCCGTGCGCCTAAGCCAATCGTATGGAACACCCCGTTTTCGTCGATCACGCGGGCGAAAAAGTTGTTCATCGCAAACAGGTTTGTGATCAGCGGCAGTCCGCTGGAAAGCTCGCCTGTCGTTTGATCGATGATCACTTCATCGGCGCGTATCCACATGCGCAGGCGGTTCGCCTCCGGCGGGAGCGGGATCGACATATCCACAGTTTCGCTGACCGGCGGCAGTTGAAGTTCGCCCAAGTCCTCGCGCCAATAGGCGGTTTGCGCGAACGTGCCGCGATCAACAGCGATCAGTGTGCCGGGGATGATCTCGCGTCCATCAATTGAAAAATTGAGTCCCTCAGCACGGTAGACCGCCGCCGCCGATTCGACACCTTCCAATGCGGCATAATCCGCAAGGGTGAGGGCGGGTGCGTCCTCGTTCGGGATCAGCCGCACATCCGAGCCGACGCGGTACTGTGCCTGATCCGCTTGACTGCGCGCCAACGTCGCCTGATAGCTCACGGAGAACCACCCCACGCCGACCGCGAGCGCCAGCAAAAACGCGATCTGCGCGTACTGGGTGGGGTCGCGGCTGACCGACCACGAAGCGAGCGCGCCGGACGCCTCCCGCCGCGCCGAAAGGACGCCAGCCGCCGCACCGGTCAGCACCGGGAACAGCCGCAGAGTCACACTGCCGAGCGCGAAGAACAGCAGCGCCGGAGCGATTAACAGCATCGGATCGGCACGCAGCCCGCCCAACAGCGACCGCGCAAACGGTGACTCGGTCGAAAGTAAGCGAAACAGCGCCGCGCTGCCGAGGATCAACACGATCAAGTCGACGTAGTAACGCTGCCACCAGCTTTGACGGGCGGCGCGCATCGCGCTCCCGCCGGTGTTGATCAGCGGCAGTTTCAAGACGGGGCGCAGGGTCATAATCAGCACAAACACCGCCAGCACCGCCGCCGCTCCTGCATAGATGAACGGTGCGGCGGCGAGGTCAAGCGTCACCCGGTTCGCGTCGATCAGCGCCGGGGCAAACCAGATCAGCGCTTGACGGGCGATGAAGGGCGCAATGATCGCCGCCGCAGTACTCATAATCAGCGCTTCTAGCCCGTGCAGCAGCAGAATTTGCCCGTTCAGCGCGCCGCGATTTTGCAGCATCGCTGCTTCACGGCGTTTGCTTCGCTGTGCCAATGCGGTCGTGATCACAAGGAAGAAGAGCGCCAGCGCCCCAACTTGCAGCATGAGCACGCCGAATGGGGCATTGAGCAGACCCAATTCAGCCTCATACTGGATGAGTGTTTCCGGCAGATCGGTTACAAATACCGGAATCAGGTTTTGCGTCAAATCCTGTTCAAACTGACGTGCTTGCGTGACCGCCTGTGCGATGCGCCCAACGGGCAGCGCCGCGTGATCAAACAGGATGCGCCACCCAATCAATGAGCGCGCCTGTGGCACATTCTCGATCATCACCGACAGCAAATCAGCGCGGCTGACGAAAACATTCGCTTCGGTTGTGCTAAGCGATTGGGTCAAGCGAAGCGGTGACGGCTGCATCCAATAAGCATCGTCGGGGTCGCGCGCGCTGATAATACCCGTGATTTCGACCGTAAATGGCACGCTCGACTCCCAGCCGCGTTGATCCAGTGTGAGCACATCGCCGACTTCCAACGCATACCGCGACGCAAGTTCCAGCGGGATCACCACGCCGTATTCAGCATTCGTCGGCGCAGCGGCAGTCCCCGCTGACCATACAGCACGGTTTTCCAAATCTTCATAGTAGGCGAGCCGCAGCTTCAGTCCTTCGATATCAGCGCCGCCGCGTACCACAAACATTGATGTCGATTCGCCCGATGTGAAGATGCTGCCCAGCCAGTCCCCGATGACCGGATCGAATGCGGTAGGCGCATCGGCGCGCACCGCCGAGTCCAGCGTCTGCCAAGCCTGATCAACATTCGCATCGCTGCCGCTCAGCGTCACCTGAGTGTAAATATTGACCGTGTGCGGAGGGAGTGATTCCAAACGGCGCACCATACCCGTTTGAGCGACCAGCGTGGTATAGAGCGGTGTGAGTGCCCCAACGATGGTGGTGAGCAAAATGCCAACGACGATTGTTAAGCGTGAGCGCCACCCCGCACGCAGTCGGATGAGGGCAAAGCGTGCTGCCCACGCCAGCGTAAGCGTTTGAGTTGCAGAGGTCAACTGTCTGTTCCATCAAGCAGTCTAGGATTCATCTCAACATACTAGCGCAAACCGGGGTGTTTGGTTCATATCCAAGTTTTAGTTTGATGCAGTTGGATTGCCGCCAATGAGTCGGATCGCAATAGCGTTTACGCATGGAAAACGGATTGGAATCACAAAAAATGGGTTGGGATATCGTGATCGCGGCGTTTATGTCGTGTGGGGTAGGGGGATAGGCGCTGCGTCAAGGGGGGTCAGAAGCGATCACGAGATCTCACACGATCTCCGATCGTCCGCATAATATCTGGTGGGGTAGGGGGCTTTTATCCCAACTTATCCCAAACTCGCGCCGTGCTGTTATTGCGCTGCGGCGCTTCTCTGCCCTTCTTTGATGAGTCTGATCGTAATATCTCTTCCGCATGGATAGGCTGTGGTGACCGGGTTCACCAACAGCCTGTCGAACAATGTGTTAGGCGGCACTTAGGCGATCACACCAGCCTGTTCTGGTGCATAAGTCAGCGCCTCGTAATGCACACCAGTCAATTCCTCCGATACCTCCCACAGCCGCGCAGCAGTTTGACGATCATAGGCTGCTTTCGCTCCGCGCCGCTGTGCCGGGTAGCCGCGTCCTTCCAAAATACCATCGGGTGCATAGTGTGTGCCACCCTTCAGCCCCGACGCGGTGGCAGCGTACAACTGCGGCAGCGCGCCCTGTGTCTGGCTCTGCGCAAACGCGCCTAGCACAATCTTATACATAACGCGTTCCCATCCGGTGTTATTGTTGTCAGCGGTATTCATCTGCAAGTTGGTGTGCGCCAAGCCGGGATGCACCGCAAAACTGAGCGTACCCGCTCCGGCGGCGTCCAGCCTCCTCTGAAGTTCAAACGCAAACAGAACGTTCGCCAGCTTGCTGTGAGAGTACGCCATATAGCGCTGATATCCGCGTTCGCCGTGCAGATTGGCGAAATTGATCTTGCCAAAATATTGGGCGCTGCTGCTCACAGTCACGACGCGGCTGCCCGGCGTGGCGATCAGCAAATCGACGAGCAAGCCGGTGAGCGCGAAGTGCCCCAAGTGGTTGACCCCGAACTGAGTCTCGAAGCCATCCTCGGTTTTGCCGTAAGGCGTCGCCATCAGCCCGGCGTTGTTGATCAGCATGTCAAGCCGGTTGAAGCGCGCCCGATATGCCGCCGCGAACGTGCGGATCAATTGCTGGCTGCCGAGGTCAAGCTGCATCAGTTCAACCGTCGCGTGCGGTGCTTGCTTGAGGATTTCGGTGCGGGCAGCTTCACCTTTGCGAGTATTGCGCACTGCCATAATGATATGCGCGCCTTTGCGCGCCAGCGCTAGCGCAGTTTCATAGCCTAAGCCGCTGTTAGCTCCGGTGATGACGGCGATACGCCCTGTCTGATCGGGCATCTGGTCTGCGGTCCATTTCTGCATCGTGACTGACTCCTTACATTGTCGAATGAACGTTCATTCGACCAAGGCTAAAAAAACGATTACGACGATTCCACTGCGCGCAAGCAGGCGGTCGCCACTTGTTCGAGCAGCGTTTCATCGACGATCACGCTCCCGGCGATCTGACGCTTTGCCAAATTGACCGCCACGCCAATCGTCAACACGTACAAGACTTCCATCGACATCCGTTGAATATGCCCACTCGCCATATCCTGTTCGATCAGCGCGTACAATGTGCGCGTATCCTCATTGGATTCGTCGTGCTTCCATGTGTGGATATACGGAGAGTTCTCGAACTGCTCAATGAAGCTCGTTTCTTGGGGATGGCTGGCGGCGTACCAATAGGCATTGCGCCAGACACGCTTGAGTCTATCCGGGTACGGGAGTGTCTGCGGCGCGCCGATCAGCATGGCGCGCGTGAAGTCCACCTTGACCTCATCGTAGAGCGCCACAATCAAGTCATCCTTGTTCAAAAAATAATGGTAGATGATGCCCGCGCTAACCTGTGACCGCTTGACGATCATGGACATCGACGTGCCATGAAAGCCGTGTTCGGCAATTAGGTCGAGGGTTGCATTCAGAATCGCGCGACGCTTATCGATTTCTTGAGTCATGGTATGCCATCGAATGAACATTCATTCTAATGCTATCACGCAGCATGCGAGGTGTCAACAACGTTTGGCTGCTGCCGTTTTTCGACATGCCTACGTCTTTCGCACTTGCTAAGGTCTCACGTAGACTTATACTTTTGCTCATACGCCTCTGCTAAAACTGCTTTGCCCTCAACCGCGTTCGAGCGGGGGAGCGGTGTAATGTTGCTGCGAAAGAACACGCTCAAAGGTTTTGCCCTAATGAAGTACTTCGGTTTTCTCGCGCGGTTTGTCGTCGCGCCTCTGATCATCCTCTCCGCGATTGCATGGCGTGATCGCAAACGCGGCAAGACCCTGCCGGAAGCGTTTCGCGGCGTGCCGCCCGATATCACCGTCGCGGGTATGGCAGCGGTTGCTGTCGCTTACACCACGCCTTGGGACAATTACCTCGTGGCTACCCGCGTCTGGTGGTACGATCCCAAGCTCGTGACCGGACTGGTACTCGGCTGGGTTCCGATTGAGGAATACAGTTTCTTTGTACTGCAAACCCTCCTCACCGGCTCATGGTTGGTCTTTTTAGCCCGCTACCTCAAGCCCAACGATCAGAAGCCGAAACACCCCCGCTTGATCCGCTTCGGCATGACGGCGGCGCTGTTCTTGATCTGGAGTCGCGCGCTGATCGGCTTCTTGCGCGGCGGCACATCACGCACCTATTTGACGATCACGCTGGCATGGGCGCTCATCCCGATCATGATTCAAACGCTGTTCGGCGGCGATATTCTGTGGCAGCACCGCCGCCTCGTCGCGTTGGGCATCATCCCCACGTCAATCTACTTGAGCGCTGCCGACTCGCTGGCGATTGAAGGTGGCACATGGACGATCAACCCGGAAAAGTCGGTCAATTTCAAGATCGGCGGTAAACTTCCGTTTGAAGAAGCGCTGTTTTTCTTCCTGACAAACACGCTGATCAGCATGGGTGTTACGCTCGTGACCGCGAAAGAAAGCCAGCGGCGTGCCCCGCGTTGGCTGCTGCGTCTGCTGCGGATCAAAACCGACGACTAAAGCGGTGAAATTTCAGCTTATGAATGGGGTCATCGATGTCGAAACGAATTTGTGTTTTCTGTGCCTCAATGGATGGTGCACGTCCTGAATATCGCGCCGCCGCGAGTGCTTTTGGCGCAGCCGCCGCTGAACGTGGTTGGACGATCGTCTACGGCGGCGGTAAGGTTGGCTTGATGGGCGCGGTCGCCGATGCCGCACTTGCGCACGGCGGAAAAGTCGTCGGCGTGATTCCGCGTGCATTGGTCGAGAAAGAAATCGCCCATGCCGGGTTGTCTGAACTGCATATCACCGAAACGATGCACCAGCGTAAAGCCCTCATGGCGGATATCAGTGATGCGGTGATTACCTTGCCGGGGGGATTCGGCACGCTCGATGAAATCGCGGAGTTGGTCACGTGGGCGCAGTTGGGTTATCACCGTAAGGCGCTCGTGCTGCTCAACACTGCGAACTTCTTCGCGCCGTTCATCGCCTATTTTGATCACATCGCGCAAGAAGGCTTTATCCGCCCACATCACCGGGGAATTCTCGTCGTCCGCCCTGATGTGCCGAGCGCCATTGAAACGCTTGAGACGTATCAGCCTCCGTTGATCGATAAATGGTTGGAGAAGAAGGACATCTAACGATGACGATCTGGCAGTTTCAGCGCCTGCTGTCGATGCGCCTGCTGGCGTGGAATATCTTGAATTTCACGGCGGGTTTGATCCTCCTTTTGAACAAGAACCCGTTCTTACAGGGCAGCGGATCGCAGTTCGCGGGATGGGCATTCATCAATGTGTTGATCGCCAATTTCGGCGCGGTCAGCGCCAACCGCCGCGAACGCACACTTGAGGACGCGCACACGCTTGAACGCCGCACCCGCGAGGCGAACAATCTCAAACGGGTACTGTGGCTCAATGCCGGATTGGATGTGCTGTACATGCTCGGCGGGCTGGCGCTGATTGCCCGCAAGAACGGCGGCGACCGGACGCGCGGCGCTGGCGCTGGCATCGTGATTCAGGGCGCGTTCCTGCTTGCGTTCGATATTACACAGGCGAACGATGTCCCAGAGCAAACCGATTAGTCGTGATGACGCGGCGGCGCGTTTTGCCGAACAGTTCCGCGCGCCCATACACCAACCGTTTTTGATGGAAGGGACGAACGGCAAAGCGGCGCTGTTCGTACACGGCTTCCCCGGCACACCCGCCGAGATGCGCCCGATGGCGGATGCCTTTCATCAGCAAGGCTGGACGGTGAGCGGCATCTTGCTCCCCGGCTTTGGCGCTGAAATCGAAACGTTGGCGCGGCGCACCCATCAAGAATGGGCGGCGGCGGTCAGTCACGGACTTGCCGAACTACGCGCGCGTTTTCAGCGCGTGGTGCTGATCGGGTTTTCGCTTGGCGGCGCATTATCCGTTCAAGCGGCGGCATCCGGCGGCGCAGATGCGCTGATTGCGATCAGCCCGTTCGTGCGGATCAAGCATGTGCTCTGGCAAGCGCTCCCCGTCCTCAAAGTGATCATCCCGAATTTCAAGCCGTTCAGTTTGATCAAGCCGAACTTCAGCGATCCTGACACGCGACAGAGTATGCGCGGTTTTCTTGGGGATGTCGATTTCGACGATCCGACCGTGCAGCAGGGGATCCGCGATTTTGCTATTCCCACGCATATGCTCGATCAAATCCGCGCGGCAGGGGAACGCGCATATCGCGCCGCACCGCGTATCGAGATTCCGACCTTGGTGATTCAAGGGCTGGCGGATGAACTCGTCCCGCCGGAAAGCACGCGCGCCTTGACAGCGCGCATCCCCGGGGCGGTCTACCAAGAAATCCCCGGTGATCACATCATCACACGCTTAAGCGCAGTTCATCAGCTTGCGCTAGAATTCAGTTCACGTTGAGTAAGCGAAGTCAAGAAGGCGAACGTTTATGCAGGTGATTACCCGCCCTCTGCAAAAAGTGACCGCGTTCATTACACGCGAAACGCCGGAGGGACGAGAACTGCTCGTCTTTAAGCATCCGTTCGCAGGGGTACAGCTTCCCGCCGGAACGGTCGAACCCAATGAGCCGCTCGAAAAAGCGGTGCTGCGCGAAACCCGCGAAGAAACCGGGCTGGTTATCCCGCCCGCGCAGACCGTCAAACTCGGCGTCGTCAATTTTCAATTCCCTGCGGGCGAAGGCATTCTCCTCCACGATTCGATGCTGCAAAGCGCGCCTCAGCGCGATGCGACGCTGATGCGCCATATTCTTGCACGCGGCTTGACGGTCGAAGTCGGGCAGCGCTTCAACAGCTTTACCCGCATTACCTACCGCGAGAGCGACAATAACGGAAATGATCGAACGTGCCAGACCGGATGGGTGCCCGATTCATCGATTGGAAGCCAAGTGGAGCGCCATTTGTTTCACCTTAAGGCTGCAAACGATACCCCCGATCGGTGGTCGCATATTGCCGATCATGGGTATATCTTCGAGTTGTATTGGGTATCCTTGAACACCGATCCGGGGCTGCATCCTATTCAAGCGGATTGGCTGACAGCAGCAAAAGGTTACGGTTTATAGGTGGGGACATTCTGAATGCCATCATCGCCTGCATGGACGAGACGAGTACTCAATCCGACATGGTATCACGGTCATCACACGCGCCCGCCCTTCTTTGAGGGCTGGTACTATAAAATGGCGACGCCTGATCAACGCGCACGTTATGCCATCATCCCCGGTATCTTCCTCAGCGATGATCCCGCTAGACATCATGCGTTTGTCCAAGTTTTCGATGGCATGAGCGGCAGAGCGACCTATCACCGCTACCCCGCCGATCAATTTCACGCTGCCCGTGACCGCTTTGATGTTCGCATCGGTGCGAACCATTTCACCGAAGATGGGCTGACGCTCGCTATTGATGACGATCTGCGCCGTGTCTCCGCCGATCTGCGCTTTGAAGGACTCACACCGTATCCGATCACACGCTTTTCGCCGGGTATTATGGGTCCGTTCGCGTGGCTTCCCTTCATGGAGTGCTATCACGGCATCGTCAGCCTCGATCATCTCGTGAGCGGAGAACTCACCGACGATGACAGCCGTATCGATTTCGGCGGCGGACGCGGCTACATCGAAAAAGATTGGGGACAGTCGTTTCCGGCAGGGTGGGTGTGGATGCAAACCAACCACTTCGAGGCATTGGGAACATCTCTCACGGCGAGCATCGCCATCACGCCGATGTTGGGTGGTTGGTTTCCCGGCTTCATCGCCGCGTTGTGGCATAACGGTATGCTCTACCGCTTCACGACGTACACAGGTGCGCGCACCGAACGGCTCGAAATTGGCGATCAAACCGTGCTGTGGGTGATGCGCGGCTTGCGTCACCGTCTGGAGATTTTCGCGCACCGCGCCCATGCCGCCGATCTGCCCGGACCGACGCGGCACGATATGGAAATGCGCGTGCCGGAAACGCTCAACGGAACTATTCGCGTGTGCTTGACCAGCTTAGACGACACACGCCTCCCCCTGTTTGAAGGTGAAGGCGTGTGCGCCGGTTTAGAAATTGCGGGCGATACGGAACGACTCCGCGCCGCAGTGGATACATCGGTCAAAAAGGCTTAACGCCCTTTTCTTCGTGTTCTTTGTGTTCTTTGTGGTTCAAATCCCTTCCTCTGCCCTTCTCCCCTCCTTGCGCCAGCGGGGAGGGGTTGCTTTTGCGTTAACGTTTTCTTCTTCGGCGGGCTTTTGCCGAAAGACGAACGCCACGCCGAGCAAAATGATCGGGAGGGCGACCAGTGCGCTTCCGGTCAGGATTTCACCGCCGATCACCACGCCGATCAGCAGCGCGACCGCCGGATTCACGAAGGAGTAGCTCGTCGCCAGTGCGGGCGTTACCGTGTGGAGCAGATAGAAGTATGCGGACATCGTGCCAAGCGATCCGAACGTGATCAAGTAAGTGATCGCCAGCGCCGCGCCGGATGTGACGCTCACCGGGAATGGCTCACCGCGTAGAAGTGCCATGCCGCACAAAATCAAGCCGCCCATGAGCATTTCCGCCGCATTACCCATCGCACCGCGCGGCATGTCGAGCCGTTTCATCAACAGCGATCCAAATGCCCATGATGCAGTTGCGAACAAGATCAACGCGATTCCGCCCGGATTCGCCTGTAAATTCCCTTCCATGCCGAGTAGCGCCGCGCCGATCAACCCCAAGCCGACGCCGATCCACTCGAAGCGGGTGGGTTTCTGCCGCCAGATCAAGCCGAACAGCATCGTCCACAGCGGCGAAGTCGCCACCAATGCCGCCGCCAACCCGGATGAGACGGTTTCTTCAGCCCATGCTACGCTGCCCATGCCAAAGCCGAGCAGCAGCAGCCCGATGATCGAAGCGCTCAACCACTGGCGACCCGTCGGCATCGGTGGGCGTTTCGCGGCGGGTTGAAGCCGCAAGAACGCGAACAGAACACTCCCGGCGATCACGAAGCGTATCCCCATCAGCCAATACGGGGTAAAGCTCTCCAACGCGAAGCGGATCACCAGATATGTCGTTCCCCAAACGATATAGACAATCGCCAGTGAAACGATGATGAGCAAGCGGCGGTTGCCCGTCTGGGCGCTGGGCGCAGTTACAGCAGGTGCGCCGACCTGAGCAGCACGCGTCGTCATGATATTCTCTCTTGTGATGAAAATCGGATGACAACTTGATTCTATGCTATTCCTACGCCGATTGACAGTGATTTTGTAAACTGTTATCGTGATGATCAATGGTAAACGGAAGGTGGAAGTCGGTTATGGCTTTCGAAATCGATGGTGTTGGATGGGGTCTGCTGCGCCGCTTGCAAGAGAACGCGCGGCTGTCATTTAAGCAGTTGGGTGAGGCAATCGGACTCACGCCGCCTGCCGCCGCTGAACGGGTACGCCGCCTTGAAGAAGCAGGGGTGATCAGTGGGTATCACGCTGAAGTCGATTTGACGCGTGTCGGGCTGCCGATCTTGGCATTCGTGCATTTGACATCAACCAACCGCCAATCGGAGCGCTTTCGTGATGCGGTTAGCACAATCGTCGAGATCATCGAAAGCTACTGCGTGACAGGTGACGAGTCATATATCCTCAAGGTCGCCGTGCCTTCTGTGCCGCATCTTGAGGCGCTCCTATGGAAGCTCAAGGATTACGGCGAGGTGCGGACATCGCTTGTACTTTCGTGCCAAGTCTCACGCCGCACCATTGATTCGGATTCGCTGCTAGCGTGATGCGTCCTTGAAAATCTCCTCATCCCCAACCCCTCTCCAACCTTCGGTTAGAGAGGGGTCGGGGGTGAGGATAATCTTCTATGCGTTTTTGCGTTGATATGTTTTGCTTTATCCCTCCGCTGTCGCGGTTGGCGCGGGGGTTTCCGGAACAGCCGTCGCCACGTCCGGCACGATCAGCAGCACGCTGATCAGGTTCGGATCAGGACACGACAGCGAGTCTACGCGCCCCCAACCGCTTGCGCCGCCAGTGAGCGCGACCCGCAGCCAGCCGCTGTTTAGATCGCGCCCAGTGATCTCCGCTGGCATGTTATTGGGGACGGTCGCCACGACTTGACCGCGCCCATCAGGAGCGGCATACAGCGCGACATCTCCGGTGGATGCGGTACACAAGATCGGCACAGCTTCGACCGTGATCGCGCTCGTCACAGATTCATTGGCTTCGTTTTCCGCCGTCACGCTGATTGTGAGCGGCAGCGGTGACTGCCAAATCCCCGGTACGGTGATCGTCCCGCTGGCGGGGTAATCCGCTTGCAGCGGCGAGGTCGTGAAGCCTTCTAATCCGCTGATGCGCGCCGTAACCGCGCCCGGAATATCCCATGTGATCGTCACATCTTGCAAAACGTAGCGCGCCACTGTCGGTGGATCGACGCGGAAATCCTGCACAATGAACCCCCCGGCAGCGACAACATCCGTGATCGCCGGGGTGACCGTCTCTGCTGCGATGTCGGGCGACGGTGACGGAGAGAGCAGCACGATCAAACCGACAATCGTCAGCAAAACGAGCGTTAGTGCGCCGCCGAGGGCGATAAAACGCGCCCAACCCGGCAGTGGTGGGCGTTCGGTCACATGCAGCCGTGCCGCCGCCGTAAACCGTGCCGCGTCGTCGCTGCGCACCACCAGATCGACGGCGGATTGGAGCGGATCGCCAAACAGCCGCGCCGATTTCACCCGCGCTTCGCCCGCGATGACCAAGCGCTGACCGGGCGCAAGCGTCAGCCGCGCTGGATTAACTTTCGCCGTAAAACCTTCGTTCAACGGGCGGGGTGTGATCGTGAGGGGGAGCACCGCGCTCCCTTGATTATGCACATGCAGACGAAACTGCTCACCTGTACGCACGCTGCGCTGTTCAAGCGCCATGCCGAAACCGCCGTATGCCAGCACATGCAGCGTGAAATGCGTCCGTAATTCCGCCAATGGATTGCTGCGTGATCGGACAATTGCGGTCACGGCGTAATCACCGGGGGCGCTGTCCGGGCGGCGGCGCGGCTTGAAATTGACCACGACATCGCCCGCTTTCCCCGGCGCGATTTCGAGTTCGCGGCGGTCGATGCGCACCCAATCAGCAGGCAGTCCGCCGATCTCGACCACGTAGCGCTCGGTGGTTTCGCTTTTGTTCGTGATCGTCAACTGCGCAGAGATATGCGCGCCGGGGCTGACGGGCTGTTCGGGTTCAAATAAATCGACGGTGAATTGTCCCGCTTCGATTTCGACGCGCCGGATCGTATCTTCGGGGACAGTGATCGGGCGCGTGGGTGTCTCGTCAAAAATGTGAAAGATCACCCGGACTTCGCCGATCTGAACTTCCTCGCCGCCCATCAGCGGAGAGGCTTCATTCGCTTTTAGACGCTCGCCATCGACAAACGTTCCGTTTGCGCTGTCAAGGTCGGTGATGTGCGTCACGCCGTCGGCATATGTCAAGCTGACGTGATAGCGCGAGATACCTTCGACATCGAGCGCGATCATATTGCCTGCCGACCGACCGATCGACACATTCGGATCGCTCAGGAGGAATGTCTTGAATGCGCCATCGGGATAGAACACCTCAAGGCGACCGTAAGCCATCAGCCGTCCACCTTACGACTTGTCTGATCCATATTTCGTGATGTTAATTCTAACGCGCGCGGCAGGAATACAATAGGCAGGTCAGGGGATCGGTGGGCTGGCGCGGGGGAATAAACGTCCGCCACGCCTTTGAAAATGGGGTTAGGGGCGCTGTTCGGATAACACCATAATCTGCTGATAGACCGTTTCGACGTTGGTGATGCGATAAAACGTGACGGGCTGCGCATACGCAAACTGGATCGAGCCGATCTGACCGTTATGTTTGATCAATGCCATACCGGGAAGTTGATTTAGGAACAGACTTTGGAACTGACCTTGATACCAGAACAACAAGCGCTTATCCGTCACGCCATAGACGACAACCTTGCCCGCGCGTATTTTGCGCAAATCCGGGAAGGCTGCCGCAACAAAGATGAGTGATGCGAAGATGGCTATCGCTATCCCATATAGCAAAACCGTTCCGAGAGACTTGGTGGCAAACAATAACACAACCAGCAGTCCAAAGATAGCAAACCGTACACCCCCGCCGATGCGATTGCTCAGGTATGAACGCAGCGTGAACTGCGGAACACCCGTCCATTGCACATGCTCATCAGGCAGTAGGTATTCTTGAAAGACGGAGTTTTCAGCAGCGGACATGACCAGTCCTTTTGAGAAAGCCGCTCGTCACGGCGGTTTAGGTGAAGACATAGAAGCAATAAAAAAGGCGATCTATTCAGATCGCCCCTTTATAGCACAGGTGTAAAATTTACGCCGTCACGCGGTGGCACGCTACCCAGTGACCGGGGGTGATTTCCACCAGCGGCGGATCGGGTTCTTGGAAGCAGATACCCGGAACAGCAACCGGGCAGCGGGTGTTGAAGTTACAGCCAATCGGCGGACGCGCCGGTGAAGGCACATCGCCCGTCAAAATGATGCGCTGGCGGTCTTTTTCCACCATCGGATCAGGGACGGGAACCGCCGAAAGGAGCGCCTGCGTATACGGGTGGAGCGGGTTGTCGTAGACTTCGTCGGTGCGACCAACTTCCACGATCTTACCGAGATACATCACCGCCACGCGGTCGCAGATGTGACGCACCATGCTCAAGTCATGCGCGATGAACAGATACGTCAGGTTCAGTTCATCTTGCAGTTCTTCGAGCAGGTTGACGACCTGCGCCTGAATCGACACGTCAAGCGCCGAAATCGGCTCGTCCGCGACGATGAAGCTCGGCTTAAGTGCCAGTGCGCGCGCGATACCGATACGCTGACGCTGACCGCCGCTGAATTCATGCGGGTAGCGATTGACGTAATACGGGTTCAAGCCTACGCGTTCCATCAAGGCTTCGACATACTCCGAAAGGGTCGCCTTTGACGAGGCTTCCGGTGTGTTGTGAATGCGGAGCGGTTCGCTGATGATGTTGCCGACGCTCATACGCGGGTTCAGCGAGGCGAATGGGTCTTGAAAGATCATCTGCATTTGCTTGCGCATCCGCCGCAGTTGGTCGCTCGGCAGCGTCGATAGTTCTTGGTGCTGCTGCGTTTCCGCATCAAAAAACTGCACCGATCCAGCCGTCGGACGGTATAGCTGGAGTACGGTGCGCCCGGTGGTGCTCTTGCCGCAGCCCGATTCGCCCACCAAGCCGAGCGTTTCACCGCGATACACGTTGAAGCTTATCTCATCGACGGCTTTTACCGCGCCGACCTGCCGCTGAACGATGATCCCGGCGTTGATCGGGAAGTATTTCTTTAACCCCGTGACGCGAAGCATCACATCGCGGGTTTCGGGCGTTCCAGTTGCCGCCTGTGGGGCGGGAGCAATGCTAGACAAGGGCTGCCTCCTGCTGCGCTAATACTTCGCTCGTGCGCACATCCACCCAGCACGCTTTCAAGTGCTGCGGATCGCTTTCTGGTCCGGGGATGAGCGGCGGCATTTGTTCGTCGCAGATCGTCAAATTGAGCTTCTTCTTAAAATCGCAGCGCGGCGCAAATGGGCATCCAGCAGGGAGCTTACGCATATCCGGCGGCTGACCTTCGATCTGAGTCAGCTTTTGATCGGCTTGGCGCTGGTCATGGCGCGGCAGCGACTTGAGCAAACCGAGCGTGTACGGATGGCGTGTGTCTTTGAAAACTTCGCCAACAGGACCGCGTTCGACGATGCGACCGCCGTACATGACTTGCAGCGTATCCGCCATCCCCGCAACCACGCCGAGATCATGCGTGATCCAGATGATCGCCATGCCCAATTCATCACGCAGACGCTTGACGAGGTCGATGATCTGCGCCTGAATCGTCACGTCGAGCGCGGTTGTCGGTTCGTCGGCGATCAACAGCTTGGGGTTGCACGAGAGCGCCATTGCGATCATCACGCGCTGACGCATACCACCTGAGAATTGGTGCGGGAAGTTCTTGAGGCGGCGCGACGCATCCGGAATACCGACCATTGTCAGCAGTTCCGCAGCGCGTTCGTTCGCCTGTTTGTCGTTCATGCCGCGATGCAGCTTGAGCGCTTCAGTGATCTGCGTGCCAATCGTCAGCACCGGGTTGAGCGATGTCATCGGGTCTTGGAAGATCATCGCAATATCTGCACCGCGTACCAAACGCATTTCATCCGTCGAAATCTTCAGCAGATCGCGCCCATGAAACAGCACTTCGCCGCCTTCGATTTTGCCGGGCGGATTCGGGATCAATCGCATGATTGAGAGCGCGTGAACGCTCTTGCCCGATCCGCTTTCACCCACGACACCCAATGTCTCACCTTCTTGTAGTTGGTAAGACACATCGTTGACCGCGTGGACGATGCCTTCTTGTGTATAGAAACGGGTAACGAGGTTCTTCACCTCCATCAAAACGCCCAAAAGGTTCTTCCTCCCTTATTGTGTTCTGCGTGTGACTGCAGCCTGTAAGAGCGGCACACCTCGGCAGAAGCGCATCCACTCTGCAAAGTCAATCAGTTTACTACCCTTAACGGATAGGGGTTCAATTTTAACTTTCGATGTGTCACACGTCAAAGCGAAATTTGCATTAAAAGAATCACAGGCGTGATAGAAACGAAAAGCGCCTTGCAAGCAAGCAAATACACAAGAACTTCCTCGTTACATTTCACGATCGCACAATCTGCGATGTGTTCAGCGTGACCTGTGTTTGGAAAGATGCTCTTTGTGGTATCGAATATGAACACTAATACACCTATTGTTTAGAAGTTCACCTATTTTTCATGCCTCTTAAGCGTCAAATCGGAAGAATCTCCTGTAAAGTGCTAAAAATCGGCTCATCATTTAAGGAAATCATGGCTAAATATCGCGTATTTCACCCTGATCATGAAATTCTTGGGATTGTTGTTCAAGACATTGAAGCCGCTATCGGTGGAGAGCATCTCTACCCGATCTTTGCGAAACATGGGCTTGCGCAGGTTGATCCGAACGGTTGGTATTCGTTGCAAGATTTTCTAAATGCGCTGAAGGAACTGGATGAAGGCGGGAACGCAATTTTCGACCTAGTGAGCGCAGGGATGAACACGATCGAAAACCTGATCGTTCCGTCGGAATTTGCCGCGATGTCTCAAGTCGATATGCTGACGCAGTCTGTTACGCTCTATCATACGCATTCTCGAGGCACAGACATTGGCTATATCACCGTTGAGCAGCCGGCTGATACCCATGTCATACTGACATATCACACTCCGCTGCCGGATGATTACTGGTATGGAATTGCTTATGGATTCTGTCGTCGTTTTTTCCCCGCCCGCACACCCGCAAAAGTCTATTATGATACAACGGCGCTGCGGCGCGAAGAAGGCGGCGAAGATACGGTCATTCACGTAACGTGGTGAGTTCGCACGAATCGAAAAGGGTATCGCTCATTAGGCAATACCCTTTTCGCAGGATCAACAATATGGACGGTTTATTCCGCTGGAACCACCACGCTCGTGACTGGAACCATCCCTTTCAAGATTTTCTCCATCGCCATCGAATGACTGCACACCCCCCGGCTGTGGTGGAAATCGCAGTTGCAGTGCCACATGTCGCCGGTCAGCGTGGTCTGATGATCGCTGTTTTCGCCATGGAACGAAACTTCGAGCGCTTTGAAGTGGATACGATCGGGTTGTAGGGCGTAGCGGTGCGCTTTTTCGACATCGCTCACAATGTTCTGCCCGTGATAATACGGCATCGGTTCACGTTTGAGCATTGGCTTGAGCAAGACTTCCATTGTCATCACATGCGCGCAGTTGCCGTGCCCTTTAAAGGCGGAGCATGAGCAGTCCCACCCTTCCGGGCTGAAAGTCACGATGTATGTATCGTTATCGCCGCGAATTTCCGCTGTAAAGCTGTGCAGGGTGATCCGCTCTGGTTCTTCGGCGTACCGCTTCGCCTTCTCAATCTTACCGATCATTCCGTAATCCATGGTCGTTTTTCCTTTTTTTTGACTCATTTAGCCGAAAACAAAACAGCACGCGGTTCAGGGCGTACCCCGACGCGTGCTGTTAAAAGGCACTGGTTCTGTGTAAGCATTTTGAAGACGTTTTTGTCTTCACCGACGACTGCTCCTACTCGTGTTGTTAACGCCAGTTTATGCCATCATAAACCCTCTGTCAACAACGCGCGCATTAATTCTCCCTTCGCGTGACAAACGATATGTTTTCAGCGTTACAAGAATTCGACCAGCAACATATTGATTTTGGCGCTGGCACTGGCAGCGGCTTGATCATCTATCGTTTCTAACCCTTGGCGCATCGCCTCCAGTTCCTCACGAGTAAAAATCGTCGGTGGCAGGGGATGACGCGACGGCAACCTGTAACCACCGCAAATTCCCGCTTCTGAATCGATCGTTACGCCTAGATCACGCAGCATTGTAATGTAACGGCGCACCGTCCGAACATCGACTTGTAGTTCTGACGCCATTTGTTCGCCGGTCAAACTAGGATTTGCCTTGAGCATGTGAAGAATCGTCAATACGCGGGTCAGTGGGTGATACATCGCATTTTCTCAAAAGTTGCGGACAAGATTTGTCCTGATCGTACCGGATATTGGAGTTGACCTTCTTGTTCAATCCAAAGGACACGCCACTTGAATATCTCACGAACGCACAGTCTATATTTTAATGCCGATATCGACATTGTTTTCCCGCTGTTCACCCCTGAGGAAGAATCAAAATGGGTAGAAGGTTGGGAGCCAGACATTATTCTCAGCCAACCAGAACACACCGGCACCATTTTTAGTACGCGTCACGCCAATATGCCCGAACTGCTGTGGGTGCTGTCGCGCTATGATGTGCAGCACCACATTATCCAGTACGTGCGCTTCGCGCCGGGTCATCATGTTGGAATGCTTGATTTGGCTGCCAAGGAAAACACACAGATACAGATTATGTATACGCTCACCAGTTTAAGTGATGCAGGGGCACAGTACATCCGAGACGAATTTTCAGAGGAGGCATATCTTCACCGTATGCATCACTGGCATCACGGGATTACGCGCTATCTCAAAGTCATGCAATTATTACGCAGCTAGGCAGTATCTATAAAGGCACGAAGTTCACAACATGAGCGGAACTCTTCATGTAACCGGCTGCGTTTGTCCGTGCCTTTTCTTCACCCTTAACCAAAGTCGCCCAGTTCATCTTCGTCCTCCGGGCGCGGAGCGGGTTTGTCTCCCATAGGTTTTGCATCAGGCGTATACGGCACGGCGCGCATCTCGTTCGTCATCGTTGCTGCGATGCGCGCCTTCGCCATTTCGAGCCATGTGCGCAGGGTGTTGTTTTCCAACAGCGTCGCTTCCATGATCAACTGACGGTGAACCGACGCTTGACCGAGTTCATTCATCGCGTTGATCGTCCCCTCTTGGAACACGCGCCGCCCGTAGTCATAAATCCGCAGCGCATCGAGATAATTTTCGAGCCACTGCAAGATTTCGTGCTTCGGCAGCCGCCCTTCCATAAACTGAAACCGCCACTTCGCCATCTCGCGCTGTTCGTAGCTGGAAACCGCGCGCGGCACTTCACGCAGCCAATCATTCAGGAGTTGGTCGCCCAGTGGTGACAGCCTGTATACCTTGCGCGGGCGCGTCTCAATTTCCATTTCAAGCTCACCGTCGATGACGCCTGCTTTTTCGAGCCGCTTCAAAATGGGGTAGATCGTGCCGGGGCTGGCGCTCCACCCGTAATCCTCATCAAAGAAAGACATGATGCTGTAACCGGACTGCGGCTTCACACTGATCAAGCCCATGACCAGATATTCCAGCGGAGTCAGTTCACGGTTGTTCGCCATCCGCTCACCTCGCCTGTGATTCTACTTCGATATATGACGTATTGTACCTCAATACGATCAAAGGCGGACAAGATTATTGGGCAACTTGTCCGCCGAATACGCGGCGGCGCTCCTCAATAGAATGAACGCTTGCAGCAAAACCGGACTTTAGTACTAGTTGCTGCGCCGCGCAAACCGACATATGATGATTACGAAACGTATCATAACGACACTGAATATATCGACGCACTGTGTAACGAATCGGGAGCATCAAGCAATGAACATCGGACTGCAAATCATGGTGACGGGTGGCGATCACGTGCGGCGAATGACACATATCACGGCGCTTCAAGGTTTTGGCTGTGATGCTGTGGAAGCGCCAACCTTTGATGCAGCGCTCGAACGCATCCTCGCGGGCGAAATCCCGCATATCCTGTTGATCGATTTGCGGCTGTCGGCGGCGGGGGCACGGTCGCTCATCGAGATATTGCGCCGCGATTACGAACTTGACGACATGTTAATCGTGGCGGTGGATGCCGTGCCGGATGATCAACACCGTCTCGCAGGGCTGCCCGAAGGCTGGCTGAACGCCATCCTCACCCGCCCCACCCACATCGAAGACCTATATGCACTCGTGAACTCGATTCACTACGTGGCATAACCCCATGCGAATGCGCTGCGTTCTCTAAGCCTAATCGCCCTTGCGTTTCCTCACGTCCTGCTCCCAAGGTTTCTTCGCGTTCCCGGTGTAGCCGAGCATGCGCAGGCGCTCCGCTTCCAGCCGCTCAAGCTGATCCGCGACCTTGCCATAATCGCTGTCCGGGATTTTGCGATCGACACCCTGCTCATCCCGGTACACGTAGCCCGCGCCGCCGCACCAGTCACACTCGACCATCACAGGCGACTCTTCATCTTCGACTGTGCCATAACCATCACACGCCGCGCAGATCACGATCTCCATTGTGCTGCCCCCTCTATCGAGCGCTCAATACGGTCACAAGATTCAGCACGCCGAGCACGACGAGCAGAATCCCGCTAAAACGGCTGGAGTTCTCCCACTGGGGAGTGCGCTCCGGCAGGCGCATTTTTACGGTTTGTTTGATCGCCACTTCGATCTTGAACGCGAGATCATAATTCAGGATGCGAATCGCGCCCATGCTGATCGCCAGCACGGAGAATCCGAGAAAAAACAAATCGAGGATCATCGCGCTACCCGATCACTCATCGCATCGAGCGCCGCCATGTCGTCATCGCTCAATGACCAACCTAACGCGCCGCTGTTCTTTTCCACATGATCGGCATTCTTCGCGCCCGGGATCGGGATCGCGCCCTTGCGGATCACCCAGTTGAGCGCGACTTGCGCGGGCGTTTTGTCGCCGTGCTTCGCGCCGATCTCACGCATCAAGCCGATCAGCGGCGCGATCTTCGGCAGCACCGCCGCGTATTTGCGCCCGCGTATTCCCGGCGGCGGGTTTTCCGGCGTGTATTTACCCGTCAGCAAGCCCATCGCCAGCGGACTGTAGGCGATCACGCGGATTCCGCGTTCGCGGCAGGCGTCAAATGTGCCGTCGCGCTCGATCCGACGCTGAAGCAGATGATATTCCACCTGATTACTCGCCAGTGTGTGTCCGCGCGTCGTCAGCGTGTGGTGCGCGCGGATCACCTGAGCGCGGTTGTAATTGCTCACGCCCGCCGCGCTGATCGTCCCGTCGTCGAGCGCCTCCGCCAGCCGATTCGCATAGAATTCTTCCGGCACGAGCGGATTCGTAAAATGAATCTGGTACAAATCAAGGCTGCGAACGGTCAAGCGATCAAGGGTACGCTTGAGCGCGGCGTGAAACTGCCCGCGCGTGATCCGGTGCGGCAGCGGCGCGAACTTACTCGCCAGTTTGAACGGGCGCGGCGTCGAACGCAGCCGCTCCGCCATGATCGCCTTGCCGATGATCTTCTCACTCATGCCCATGCCGTAGACTTCTGCCGTGTCCAACAGCGTAATTCCCAGTTCCAGCGCGCGATCAAATGCCGCGAGCGCTTTCTGTTCCCCTTCCGCTTTGTCATAATTCCAGAAGATTCTATCGCCCCACTGCCACGTCCCCGTGCCCATCTGCACATCATCCAATACCGAGTCCACCGCTGCACCTTTCCAATACATCACGAAAAACCTAAACCGCTTGAACCACAAAGAGCGTGTTCGTTACTTGATTTCTTACAACCTCTCAGCCGGGACGCTTCGCACCCTGCTTCTCTCTGTCAGTAGTTCACGGAACGACAGTTTTTAGAAATACATCCTCACCCCCGACCCCTCAGCTATCGCTTGCGATGGAGAGGGGAAAAACAAACGCGCCGCTTTTCTCCCCCTCTCTAAACAAAGTTTGGAGAGGGGGTCAGGGGGTGAGGAGCTTTTACCCCGGCAGTTGATCAATCGCATCGCGGACGATACGCGCGCTCCGCACCAGTTTTTCGCGCTCCTCCCCGTCAATCGAAAGCGGCAGACTGCCGATCACGCCATCGCCGCTCAACAGATGCGGCAGCGCAATCGTCACATCCTCCACGCCCACGATCTCATCATGCGGCGCGCAAATCGTCAGAATCGCCCGCTGGTTGGTGAGGATCACTTCGCAGATGCGCGCCAGCGCCGACCCAACGCCGTAATACGTCGCCTTTTTGCCTTCAATGATGTGATATGCCGCGCGCCGCACTTGCTCATCAACCGACTGGCGGTATTCCTCGCTGATCGTCAAGCCGCGCGCCGTCAGGTAATCATCCATCGGCACGCCGCCCACGCTCACCAGCGACCAGAGCAAAACCTCGCTGTCGCCGTGTTCCCCGACGACATAAGCGTGTACATGCTGCGGATCAACCTCCAAGTGGCGGCTGAGGAGCGCCCGGAAGCGCGCTGTATCGAGTGTTGTGCCTGATCCCAGCACCCGCGTGCGGCTGATCCCATGCTGTGCCGCGATGCGCGCGGTCAAATGCGTCATCACGTCCACCGGATTGGTTGCTACCACGATGATCGCGTCCGGGGCGTGCCGGATGATCTGCGGGATCACCTCGTTGAACACCCCCGCATTCCGTTCGAGAAGCTGCATCCGGGTTTCGCCCGGTTTTTGATTCACACCCGCCGCCATGATCACCACGCCCGCGCCCGCAAGGTCGGCATACGCTCCGGCGGTCACGTTCAACGCGCTGGCGAACGGCACTGCATGGAAGATATCATCCGCTTCTGCCTGTGCGCGCTTTTGATCCCGATCCACAAGGACGATCTCGCGCCCGACGCCGCGCATCACCAGCGCGTATGCCGCCGTCGCCCCGACAAAGCCGCTGCCCACTATGCCGATTTTCACAATTACCCGCTCCTTGAACCCTGTACCCACTCCCATGAGTATACTCAACAGGATGCTGGGAATGATTCTGCCGCACCCCGATTAGCTCACCATGAGGCAGGTTTGAGCGAATTGGTGGCGAATTGTGTACTGTTATATCAAGTCACGAAGCCCAAAGTACAGCGAAAAGAGCGCGTATGACACAAGAAATCCATTACGAACAGTTCAGCGAAACTGCACAGGCGATTGAACAGGAAGTTAAGCGGGTGATCGTCGGTCAGGGTGATGTCGTGCGCAGTGTGTTGATCTGCGTGCTGGCAGGACGTCACGCGCTCCTTGAAGGCGTGCCGGGACTCGGCAAAACCCTGTTGATCAAGACGATGGCGGACGCGCTCGATCTCCGGTTTTCGCGCATTCAGTTTACGCCCGATCTTCAGCCCGCCGACATCACCGGAACAGACATCCTCGAAGACGATGACAGCGGGCGCAAAGTCAAGCGGTTTCAAGCGGGACCTATCTTCGCCAATTTGATCCTCGCCGACGAGATCAACCGCGCCACGCCGAAAACCCAATCGGCGCTCCTCGAAGCGATGCAGGAGAAAACCGTCACCGTCTCCAACCGGAGCTACACGCTCGAAGCGCCGTTCTTCGTGCTGGCGACGCAGAACCCGCTTGAAATGGAAGGGACATATCCCTTACCAGAAGCACAGCTTGACCGCTTCATGTTCAAGGTCAACGTGAATTACCCGTCTGTTGAGGAAATCGTCGCCATCCTCGACCGCACGACGGGCACAGGAGAAGCGCGCGCGCAAAAAGTCGCCAGCGGTGAGCAGGTGGTCGCAATGGGGCGGCTGGCGCTGGGAACACCCATCGAAACCGCGCTGACCGCGTATGCCGCGCGGCTGGTGGTCGCAACCCACCCGGATACGCCAAACGCCTCGCCGATGGTCAAGCAGTATGTCCGCTATGGCGCAAGCCCGCGCGGTGCGCAGTCGCTCATCCTCGGCGGCAAGATCAACGCGCTGCTGGATGGACGCTATAACGTCAGCTACCGCGATATTGACGCCGTTGCTCCCGCCGCACTGCGCCATCGTATTCTGCTCAACTTTGAAGGCATGGCAGAAGGCATCAGCCCGGATGCAATCATCGCCGATGCCATCAGGAACGTACCGAAAGGACAATAATTCCGGTGACGATTACCCTTCAGCGGATCACGAAAGACAACTACCGACCGGTTGCTCGGTTGTCGAACACACTGCCGCCCCACCAGCAAAATTGGGTCGCTCATAACGCGGTCTCGATGCTGGACGCGTTCTATGAACCACATCTGGAGGTTCGCGGAATCTACACCGACGAAAAGCCTGTCGGCTTGGTGATGTGGAGCTATGAAGCGGACGACGGGCGCTGGTGGGTGATCCGCTTGATGGTGGCGCAGCCGGAACAGGGAAAAGGTTATGGTCGCGCCGCCATGCAGCAGGTGATCGAGATCGTGCGCGCCAGCCAAGCCGAAGCGCTGTATATCTCGTTTGTGCCGGGGAATGATCCCGCACGCGTGCTGTACGAATCGCTCGGTTTTGTCTCGAATGATGAAGTGATCGAAGGCGAAATCGTGTACCGGCTGGATTTGAAGTGAATCTCATACGATAGCTGAGGAGTATGTCGGGGCGGCACGCCAGCCGCTCCGACATGGTTATATTAGGGTATGCTTACCGTTTGCAAACGGTAAGCAGCACATCAATTTACCGACATAAACCGACATAAAATTCGCTGGTGCGTCACCATGTTTTCCCCTCAGCTTGCATTCCCTTGAGAGACGGGAAATTTATGTCGGTACTTACGGATTGCGCACCTGCACCCGCACCCCGCGCTTGACCTCGATTAAGCCGTTCACATCCCCTTGCAAAGCCCAGTCGCCCGAATTGACGACGTTCACCCAGAAATCCGCCCGCACCCGCAACCCGCCGAGGTTGCGCGCCGCCGCGATCGCGTACAGCCGATCCCGCCGAAGCTGCACCGCCCGCGTGATCAACTGCGCCTCTGTGATTCCATTCGTGCCGACGCGCGACCGCTCCGCCACGCCGAGCGCGAGTTCAGCCGGACGCAGATACGTCCGCTCCGCACCCGTCCGCCCATGGTTGATCGCCATATCGAAGATGAACGCCTGCCCCAACGCTGTGACCACACCGCGCGGGATCGCGCTGTCATTCATGATCGGCGTCCAGTAGCCGTTCGTCGCCTGTTCGTCTTGCGCGGTGCGCATCACCGGATCAGCGGCGGCGGCGATGAGCAGTGCGCGAAAGCTGGTATCGCTCCGCAGAGTCGCATCCTTAGCGCGGACGCGCGCGGCATAATTCCGGCGAAGTTGATCGGCTTCTGCGCTGGTCGCTTTTGCCAGATACGCGGTCAGCAGCGTATTGAGCGATCCGGATGCCAGCGTCGTCTGATACCGCCCAAAGCTGACGATCCCGCTGTCGTAGTTTTGATATGTCGCATAACCACCACCCTCAAAGGCTGCCGTGATGTTAAAAGCGGCTTTGCGGGCGCGTGTTTCAGAGTCGGGAGTCGGATCGGGGATCGGATCGACACGTTTCGGGTCGGGATCAGGGATCGGATCAACAACCGGGCTGCGGAACAGCGTATTCGCACGAACCGGCGTACTCAAGCGTGAGTAGCCGAACGGCGTACAGTCGCCCACAATTTCGACAAGGTCTTCTCGAATCCAGCCGCTGCCGCCGCTCGCCAGCGCCACCTTGAACCATTGAAAAACAAACCCGTTCGACAAATCGCCGCGCTCATCGGGCTGCACATCCAGCACGCGCATGGCAGCACTGCCGCTGGCGACCGTCGTTACCAATGCGTTTTGAATACCGGGACCGGAACGGACATTAATCGGAGTGGAGCCAGAAATCGCCCGCGCCGTTGCGAGACAAGGTTGAGTGGACACAGCACACCACCTCTTGGGTTACAGGGCAAAATTGCAGATTGTAATGACCTTTACTACCAGCCATTATACGCCTTTCGACACACCCCGGACGAAGTACAAACCGGGAAGTCCTGCCAGATCAAGCACAATGTGGGAGATCACCGCCAGCAGAATCGACGACGTGCTGAAGGCGATCCAGCCGAAGGCGAAGCCCAAAAATACCGCCGACAGTGCAAATTTGAGCGCGCCGCCCTGTGCAGGATAGATCACCTGTGGCGATAAATGCCACAATCCGAACGCGAGTGATGGGTAGAGAAATCCGAACACCCAGTTTTGAGGAAACACGGTGACGTACGTTCCGCGCCATAGGAGTTCTTCCGCGATCCCGTTGATCAATGCAAACAACAGCGAGGCGATCAACACCGTGAGCGTGACTTCGCGCCGCCGCTTGAGCATCCCGGTGAAGAACGGCGCGATCACAGCGGGGAGCACTACGCTGCTGATCCCGATCACAGCGGGTTCGCCAAAGAGTGGATCAGCAGGGGTGAACAACGCGCGCACGCCGTCGCCACCGATTAAGATCAGCGGCAGGAAGACACACCAGCCGATCCAGTAGAACAGGAATCCGATCAAATAGGCGCGACGCGCGGGGTATCGCCCGCCCATCCATTTGAACACGCCATATGTGGACAAAATCAGGGTTGGCGGCAGCAGCAAGAGCGCGATTTGCGAAGTGGTCATGATCCGTTTTGTTGTGTAGGCGCTTTTCAGAACTCAATCCAACGATGGCAAGTATATCGATTGTCATCCGTGTGGACGACAGTCCCCGAGTCCGTAGGCTGACCGATGGTAGACGTGGAGACACCCGCGCCGTACAATTGCGCATCTCGCTTACCTTAAATGACGAGTGATGCTCGCATGAATGTTCGTCGCTTTGTTATCAGGCTGTGCGTGATCCTGTGCTTCGGGATGGCGCAAGGTATTCCGTTCGCGGCGGCACAAGACCCGGTTTCGACCGCCGATCCCGCACTATCCCCAATGCCTCCATCCATGCGGCTGACCGGGCTGCGCGCGGTGTATCAGCAGCTCAACCGCTGCTCAACGGCAGCACTCACAATCCAGATGAGTTATTTTGGGTTCACCGATTCATATGACAATGTGATCCGCGCCGTGAACCCGCATATTGACGACGTTGCCACCCGGCTCGACGAAATGGCAGCTTTCGCCGCGACACAGGGTTTGAGCGCGGTGATCCGCTACGGCGGCGATGTCGAGATGCTCAAGCGGTTGGTGGCGGGCGGTTTCCCGGTGCTGGTCGAAAATGTGTATTACGACGGTGTGACCGGAGATGCCTTCCTCGACTTCACCGGACATAACCGCGTCATCATGGGCTACGATGACGCGCTCGGCGTACTGTATTCGTATGACTCGCTGCTCGGCAACGGTGACGACGGGCAGGGACGCGCGATCCCGTATGAAGATTACGATACGCGCTGGAAACCCTTCAACCGCGACTACATGGTGCTGTACCGCCCGGAGCAAGAAGCCGCGCTTCAGGCGATCATGGGCGATCACTGGGATTTGACCTACAACCTTGAGCACGCCGTCGCAATTAGCCAGCGCGAATTGGACGAAAACCGCGCCGACTCGTATACGCTGTTCAACATGGGCGAATCGCTGGCGCACTTGGGACGCTATGAAGCCGCCGCCGCCGCGTTTGATCAAGCGCGCAATATCGGCTTACCAAGGCGCATGTTCTGGTATCAATATGGCGCATTTGAGGCGTATTACGGCGTTGGGCGCTTTGACGACGTGCTGACGCTGGCGCGAGCGGTGATCGCTGATACGCCGGGGGTGGAAGAAGTGTATTACTATGCGGCGCTGGCATACGAAGCGCAAGGTGATCTGCTGCGCGCCGAGGCAAATCTTGAAGTCGCCATGATGCGCAACCAGTTCTACGGCACGGCAGCGGCGGCGCTCACCCGCGTGCGCGCGGCGATGGGCGGCGGATAAAGAACTGAGTCGACGCAAAGACGCAGAGTTATTCTCTGCATCCTTGCGTCTTTCCGTTCATGGGTTAGGGGTTCACGTTGAGCGTGATTGTCATACGGAACAACACCGCTCCGTCCGCCGTGATCGTGCTTGACATGGTACTGTGCCGTATGTTGTCATACAACGCTTGCAGCGGCGCGAGTGTCTCATCAATTTGCGCGGCGTTCGGCGTTGGGGATGGCGTCGGCGATGGGGTGGGTGTCGGCGTCGGTGTGCCCTGCAAGCCCATCACAATGCCGTCAAATATATTGCCGATGCTCGGTCCGAGCAGGGCGAGAACGCCCACACTCCCGAAAGGACTGCCCGCCAAGCCGATCAAGATGCCTTCGCCGTCCGTATACCAGATCGACGTCGGATCGGGCAGGACGTAGCGCTGCGCATCGAGATATGTCCCCGAATTGATCAATGTCGCGCCACCTGTGAGAATTTGCTCGGCGGTGGCGTAGGTTGTGAAGAAGAAAATCTCGCTGGTCGCGCCGTAGACAAGCTGTGGGTCGGTCGCTTCGACGTTTTGCTCATCCCCCACCTGTGAGCCTTCGATATGCGCATCGATCAGCGTAACGGGGAAGTCTGCGATACTCGTCTGCTGGATTGTCACTTCGCCTGTGGGTGACGACTGAACCAATTCGTTCAATCGTGCGACAAAATCCGCTGCGAGCGCGGGATCGGCAGCTTCGATGACGATGCCGAAATCGAATGCGCCGTTCAGGTTGAGCTTGTTGCCCAGAATGCCGCGCCCGATCTCGATAGTATCCACGCGGGCGAACAGCGCATAATCCCCCGTCGTCCACGCGAGAATATCATCAAGATTCAATCCGATGGCGCTCAACACCATCCGCACCTGTCCTTCGGCGGTGCGTTCCGGCGATGGCGTGCCGGGCTGGCGGTATTCCAGCGGAACAGATGCGGTTTGTAAGGTATCGATTAACGGGAAAACCGTATCCTGCACCAGTCCGCTGAAGTTTGTCGCGTGAATAACCGCGTTCGCATCGGCGGGGATGAACCGCGCGAAGTTGGGATCAACGGCGGCGGCGCTGGCGATTCCCGATGGTACGGCGGAATCTATTGTGAGCGTGTCGCCATCAAGGATGGTCAAACCGAGCGCAACCGGGACGATCTCGAACGCAGCAAGCGCCGGATCAGCCTCCAGTGCGAGTGTATTGTATACGGTCAAATCACCGTAGGCGAGAATGTTGTAAGCGGGCGCGGGCAGTTCCGCGATCGTCTGCTGGAACGTCTCGTCATCGCTCAACAGATCGGCGGTGGGAAGGGTGTACGGCGTAGTGGGTGTGGTGATGAGCAGTTTATCGGGAAAGACCAAGAACTGTGTGCCGTCTGTGAGTTCAAAAACGGGTGTGCCGTCGTCAAGCTCAAACTCAAGAATCGCGTTGGACGGAAGAGTCGTCCGCAGAAACTCAGTCAACGCAGCGCTGTCGTCCAATTCGATTACAGCGTAGCACTGCGCCGTATTCGTCGTGCCAGCGGCGGTGAGTTCAGCCAGATCGCCGTAGCAGCCGACCGCGCCGCGATCCCCAAAGCCGTTGAGGAGATCGTCCCCTTGGGGGAGCATGGTCAATAGCCTGCGAATACTGAAGGGGGGAACACCTATCGATTGCAGTGGAACGCTAAACGATTGGATGATCTGATCGAGTTGGTCGATGTATGCGTCATCGAGCCGGAACGCCGCGAAAGCATAACTGTTATCTGGGAAATAGCGTGCCAGTTCCGTAACATCTGGCTGTGTTTCTCCCTGCATGAATGCCGGAGCGATACTGAGTGCCAAACAGAACGCCAACAGGACAAAGACTGCTGCACGCCGCATCAAATTCTCCTTCAGCCGCCGACCAATAGGTGGGAGCGGTCGGCTTCACACTCAGCCGAAACCGCCGCAGTCCCATGCTCATTATACGGTAAAGGAGAGGCGGCACATCACCCCAACAAATCGCGAATGGCTCCGCCAGTCGCCCACCCGCTGAGAAACGCGCCTTCCATGCGCGGCTGACCGAACGCATCGCCGCCAAACGCCAGCAGCGGCAGATTCAGAGCGATCAGCGTGGGTTCTGGGTGAAGCTGAACCGGCAGGGCATAACGCCAGCGCTTGATCTCCCCTTCGAGGATGCGCGTTTTTTCACCGATGAACGGCATCAAGTCGATGCGCATGGAATTGATGATCTCATCATCGCGGCGATCCCATAGGACGCGGCTGTAATTCGGGTTCGCTTGCGCCGTGAGCAGCGTTTTGGAGGCGATTCCTTTGCGCTTGTTGTCGGCAATCCACGCGATCTGCGCACCCGGTCGCTGGATCGCGCCCGGCTGAGGTAGACTGGCTTCGCCGTCGATCAAGAACATGCCGGTCACGCACGGTTCAAAGCGGATGGCTTCGAGCGCGGCGCGGTCTTCGCCCTCAAGCGGCACTTTACCTGCATCCAACAATGCGAGTGTTTGGGGAGCGGGCGCGGTCATGATCAGCGCTTTGGCGGTAAAATGCCTCCCGTTGATATCCTCCGCCTGCCAACCGTCACTGATTCGGTGAACGGCGCTGATCTCGACCCCCGGACGCGCATCCAAGCCCTCGGCGAGGACACGTGCCAGCGCATTCATGCCGCCGCGCACTGCGTAACGGGGATGACCGTCGCGGGTTTCGACGAGGCTGCCATCGCTCCAGCCGCGTGACCACTCAAACACCAGCCCGTCTTTTATCCAGCGATCTACATAGGTTCTGAACACAGAATCGCGTACAGTGAAAAACTGCGCGCCGTGATCGGCTTGTCCTTCACCGATGCGACGGGTTGCCAGCCGTCCGCCGACATTACGCCCTTTATCTACTACGACGACACGCTTACCCGCGTCGGTCAAGATACGCGCGGCAGTCAACCCGGACATGCCTGCGCCAATAATCAAAACATCAGAACCAAAATTCGTCATCTTGAAAGCCTGTACACTATGCAGCGTTCTTCAGAAACGCGCACGATTGTAACAGGAAGCGCCGTTTTGCTCACTAAGTCAGCGGCTTGTATGGGATGACGACCTGCAATTCTTCGTCCAGTGGATCGCTCACAAGGAGATTCACCCCCGGCGGTAGTGAGATTCCCGGCGCGGCGAATCGTCCGGCAATGCGGTGCGGCGTTGCGCCCGTGAGATCGACCTCAGCGCGGAAGAATTGCAGCGGATTTCCGCCGATATGCACATGTTCGGCAAGAAAACCACCCGCTCCGCATTCTTGAAGCTGCGCGATCGCTTGATGACGAACAGCATAATCGTGGGTGAGATCGGCGCGGCGGTAGCGTTCGCCTTCGATGACCAGTTGATCTTTGGGATCGCCGGGGAGGATGGAAAGCCAATCGGTCGGATGCGCTTGATCGAGCCGCTGTCCGCGTTCGGTGATCGCGGCGCGCCCGATGTTGAGATGCGGCGAGATACGCACGCCGAGCAGCGCCCCCTTCACTTCAAGCCGTTGGTTGCGCGTCCCATCAATCGGATGGGAGACGAGATTGAGCAGTTTGGATTTGAGCGGCATAGCAAGATAATCACTGTCGAGCGCTTGAATCACGGCGCAGAACAGATCAAGGGTGCGCTGTGTAAGAGAGTCTTTCCCATCCGGGGAGAAAAACATCACATCAAGGTAAATTTCCGGCAGTTCCCGGCGTTCAAACGCGCCGCGAAAAATGGCTTCGAGCGTGCGCGCTAATACCTCAGCGTCACGCGCTTCGCCGAGCGTACGGTACTGTGCCGTTTCAATTGATGCGGAAACGGAAATCCGCGCCGCCCACTGCGCGGCGAGTTCCAGTTGATCAAGATCGCCGCCGTTCAGCATAAGATCATCGTTTTGCAGCCGGGCGCGCACACCGCTCGTCATGATCTTGACCGGACGATGGAGCATAGACGCCAACAGATGTGCGTAGTCACCGATGCCACGCGTTACGCCATCCGCGCTGGAAAATCGCAGATGCGCGGGATCGCTGTCGCGGAAGGTTTCGATCAACGCGCCGGGGATGTTCGACTGCGGTGTAGTTTTGAGCCGCAGCGCCCATGCCGCAAGTGATTCGACAGCGCGCACGGTCGTAGACCAATCGGCGGCGCTTACATGCGGCAGCGAGCTGGCATGACACCCGGCGCACCTCTGTTCACAGCCGCGCTGAGGCAGCACGCCAAACAAGTTGGCAAGCAGAGCGGCAATTTCTTCTCGTGAAAATGCTGCGAACGCATCCGTGTCTTGGGGCATCAATGCGGGGTAGGTTGGTGAGGATACGTCGAGCATAAAAACTCCTACAGAATGAATGTCGAATAAGACATGAATAGTTTGAGTATATGAACATCATGCTGCCAACATGCCCACTTTAATTGGGGGGAATGTGTAAAGAATGTGAAAAATTCGCAGTGTGGTGGTAGATTTTCGCCCTATGATGACCCGACTGAACCGCACCCTTCCCGTATTCGCCCTGATCGCGCTCACGCTGATCGGGTACGCGCATCTCGCTTTTACCGATCGCATTTTGGCGCGAGGCGACACCCTCGGCTATTTCTACCCGTATTGGACGCTCCGCAGTGAGGCATTTCGCGCCGGAGAGCTTCCGCTGTGGTCGCCTGATCTCTTTATGGGTGTGCCACTCCTTGCCAATTCGCAAATCGGCACGTTTTACCCGCCCAACTGGATCGTGACGCCGTTCGACGCGCCGACCGCGATCAAGATCAGCCTTTTGATCCATGTCGCATGGGCGGGGATCGGGGCATATGCGCTCGCCCGCCGCGCATTGCAGCTAGACCGCGCCGCCGCATTCACCGCCGGGGTGGTATTTATGCTCGGCGGGTTTACGGGCGCGCATGTCGAACAAATCAACCAATTGCAAGGCATTAGTTGGATGCCTTGGCTGTTTCTCCTGTTCGATCAAGCGATAGAGAGGGGGAGCAAAGCCCCTGTTTTTCTCCCATCTCTAACCAAAGGTTGGAGATGGGCAGGGGGTGAGGAGCATGTCCGCTTGACGATCCTGCTCGGCGCGGCGATTGCGCTCCAGTTTTTCACCGGACACACGCAAACGGTATTTATCAGCGTCGTCGGGCTGGCGATTTACGGGTTGGCGCGGCGCGGCATTCGCGGGCTGGTTCCGCTGCTCGTCGCGGGCGTGCTGGCGGTGCTGCTGGCGCTTCCCCAGTTGATCCCCACGCTTGAACTCACCAGTTTGAGCAGTCGAAGCGGCGGCTTGACCCGCGACGAAGCAACCGCATTTTCGTTTAGCCCGCTCGATATCATGCGCCTGTTTCCGTCGTATACCGAAATCCGCTACGGCGAGGATATCGCCTATCTCGGCATTATCGGCGCGGCACTGGCGCTGATCGGCGCGGTGCGGCGGCGGGCGTGGGTGTGGATCGGGTTTGCGCTCATCGGCGTGTTTCTCGCGGTTGGTCGCTATAACCCCGTGTACTATCTGGGGATCGCGGCGCTGCCCGGGTTTAATCTGTTTCGTGTGCCCGCCCGTTGGCTGATGTTGTTCGCGCTCGGCGGTTCGATGCTGGCGGGGATCGGCTTCTCGGTTGTGATCGCATGGGCAGCGTCTTTGCGTCTCCGCGTTTTTGCGTTAATGCCCTATGTGCTTTTCGCTTTCGTGTGCGCCGATTTGCTGCTGGCAAATCGAGCGCTTCCGCACAGCTTGACCGTTCCGCATGAGGCATGGGACGCAGAGCGCTTCACGATCAGCCAACTGCAAGCGCTGATCGACGATGAGCCGATTCCGCCGCGTGTCTTGAGTATCAGCGGCGGATTCTTCGATCCCGGTGATGTCGGCACGCTGACGGCGCGTTATCAAGCGTGGGGGATGAATTCCGAAGAAATCCGGTTGGCGCTGGTTGCACTCAAACACAAAGAATTGGTCGTGCCGAACATCAATGCGGCGTGGGGGATTCCCAGCGCGGACGGATTCGACGGCGGCTTGCTGCCCACACGCTGGTATGCCGAATACACCGAGCAGTTCTTACCAACCGATCAATCCATGATCGACGGGCGCTTGCGTGAGCTGCTGGCGCAAGAATCGTGTCGCGGTGCGTGTGTGCCACCAGCGGAAATCCTCGCGGCGATGGATATACGCTATGTGATCCTCGATAAAGTTTATGACGTGTGGCACGAGGACATCGCCTATGATACGGGCATCCCGGTCACGGCGAACGCGATCTATCAGAATGTGCAGGGATTCCCGGCTGATGTGGTCGATGTGGTGACGAATTCCCCCGACGTGATCCCGCTTGTGGTTGGTGCGGAGGCGGAAGGCGATCCGCTGGAACTGCCCAACAGCGGATCACCGCCGCTGTACCGGGTGCGCTACCGTTTGGAAGCAGCATCGAGCGCGCCGCCGGATCGGGTGCGCGTGTCAAGCGATGCCGGTGTGACGATTTGGGCGGTCACGCTGGTGAACACCGCCGACGAGACGTTTCAACAGCTTGCGCCGTATCCGTTCCGGCGGATTTTGTCGAGCGATGTCAAGATTTACGCTTTAGAGGGTCTGCGAGAGCGCGTCTCGATTGCGTTTGATGCGCTGCCGTATTCGGTGATTTCGTACAGCGACACGCGGATCGCGCTGCGTATTCCGACTCGGCACGGCGGCACAGTGATTCTGCGCGATGCCTATTACCCCGGTTGGGTGGCGACGTACAACGATCAACCCGTTCCGCTGGAGCGCTATGACACGATATTCCGCGCCGTCACAATCCCAGAGGGATGCGGCGGACTCGTCATCGAATACCGTCCTGCGTGGTTGATCCCGACGTTGATTGGCGGGGGTGCGCTGTGGCTGTTCGTCGGCGCTTTTCTGATCCTCACCCCTCTCCTACGCAAGCGCGGAGAGGGATGAGAACCGGAGTCTGTTTATCCTGTAACAGGAACTTGATTCAAGTCCCCTTCAAGGATCGTGGTGTAACTGGCGAAGATCCAGCCGATCGTATCGCCCCGGAACACGACCTGATACCAAGCGTTATTCGCTGTGCGACCGATGACCGGAAGCAGTTCGCCCCAAGTCACACGTCCCGTTTGCGGCGACAAGTAATCAGGAACCGGATGCAGCTTGATCACGGCGTTCGTCTGAACAACAACTTCCGCTCCGGCGGCAGGGTTGCCCGCTGTGGTGAAGCTGCCCACGATCGGCGCGTTGAACTCGTTGCCGCTCACGAACAGGTAATAACCCCACGCCCAGCCCTGTGTACCGCTCAACTGGAGCAGGAACCAGCGCGCATCCTCGTCACGCCCAATCACCTGATAGGTTTGACCGCGCAGAATACGTCCCACCTGCGGCGCTCCCAAATACGGAGCGGAGCGCACACGCAGAACCGACGCCTGAATCACGGTCGCGGTTTGCGCTCCCGGTGGGATCGGCGGGAGTGGTGTGCGGGTGATCGTCGGGACAACGGTGGGTTCGATCACGCCGCCGCCGGGAAAGCCGGGCGTGCCCGTGCCGATAGCACCGGAGACTTGGAACCACTGGAACTGGAGAGCGGCTTGATCGATGCTGTCAAAGTATTCGAGACGAAGGGTATGTGTGCCCGCCGTCAGCGTCGATTGAAAGCGATCCGTCGTGAGCGTGCGCCCAACAAAACGATCCAGTACCAGCACATTGTCGATGAACACACGCACACCGTCGTCAGAGGCGACGACAAACTCATACGTGCCTTGGTTGAACAACTGCACCGATTCGAAGCGCGCTGACCACCCATCCGGGTTGACAACGCCGGGGGCAGGGCTGCTCGTCCCCCAGTTGACGTTAATACCGGTCGGGAACGCCTGCGTAAAGACAACCGCCCCGGTCAAGTCAGCGGTGTTAAAGAACTGGGCATTCCAGCCTGTGCCGAACTGCGCTTGTGCGAAAACATTTCCTATCGGCAGTGCCAGCAGCGCAAGCAGGATCGCCGCGCTAATTGTCATAACCACAAGGAGCAGCGAGCGGTTTTCCCGTGTCGCCATTCTGTTCCTCCTTACGAAGCGTGCCTCTTCATGTGCCGTCCAGTATAACCACGTTCGGCACAATACGCACTTCACAGCCCGACTAGCCTTTTCGTCCTAAGCAGTTTCCCGCGAAGATACGGAGACAACCCGCTTTTTCTCGATCAATTCGCGGTACAGGTCGATTACTTCGTCCATCATGGTATCCCATGACTGCGTTTCGGCAAATTGGCGCGCCGCGTATCCCATCTCGGTGATCCGTTCGCGGCTGACGGCGATTTGGCGCACGCCTTCGATCAATGCCGGAACGTCGCCCACGTCAAATGTATAGCCCGTCACACCTTCGCGGACGACATCGCGCACGCCGCCCACCCGCGAGGATACCACCGGCAGCCCTGCCGCCATCGCTTCAACGACGACTAAACCGAATGTCTCCATTGACGATGGAAACACGAACATATCCGCGCTGGCGTATGCCTGAGCAAGCGCTTCACCGGTCAAGTAGCCGACAAACTTGGTCGGTGTGCCTTCAAAGTGCTTTTCGAGGTCTTCACGGGCAGGACCATGACCCACCAACGCCAACCGCGTGCCGGGGACGGCTTCGAGCACATGTTTGAGCTTGTCGATCTGCTTTTCGGCGGAAAGCCGCCCGACGTAGATCAACAGCGTATCATTCGGGTGTCCGTCGCTGAGTTGGTCGCGCATTTCCGCTGAACGGTAGCGCGGATTGAACTTCTCCGCGTCCACGCCTCTTTTCCACAATCCGACGCGCTTGACCCCGATCTGCTGCATGTCCTTGAGCACCAGATTCGACGGTGCAAGCGAATAGTCCGCCGCGTTAAACACGGTACGGGTGAGCGCATCCGTCACCGGCTCAAGAAAGCCGAGCTTAAAGTGATGCGCCAACCGCGCTAGATCAAGGTGGAACGAAGCGACAGTCGGGACTTGCAGTCGCCGCGCCATCATCATCCCCGGAACGCCAATTAAGACCGGATGGATGTAATGGGCGACATCGGGCTTAAACTCTTTGATGCAGCGATATGTCTTCCATGTGGGCGGTCCGACGCGCAGTTCCGGGTACAGTGGAAGGCGAACGCCGGGGACGCCGATCACAGGGGTTTCTTTGTATTTTTCGACGCCCATTTTGGGCGCTACGACGACCGTTTCGATGCCCCGTTTGGTCAGATGATCGAGCAGCAAACAGACGACGGTCACGATGCCATCAATTTTTGGTAGAAAGGTTTCGGTGAAGAGTGCGACACGCATATGACTGAAGTCCCCCTTAGTCTCGCATATCAAAACACACCAATGCGAGAAAGGTTGCTTTGAATTTCCAAACTTCTCGCTACAATAGGGGACATTGTCACCTCTTGCGACAACCGGCGGAAAGCAACCGATGACTGGAAGTGATGTAACCGTCAAACTGGATGACCGCGCGCGCTTGATGAGCGCGATACTCGCGGCAACACGCTACCCGGATATGGCGCAAGAACGCCGCCCACACGGGACGCATGCACACGCCCGCAATACGCGCAAACATGTCAACGGGCTGCGTAATCATCCCGCCGTCAGCGCGCTGAATGCTCTGCTCGATCAACGCGCCCCGCTGGAGGCGCTGTTTACGTTGGCGATGGTGCTGCGCTTCCCCGAATGCGGAATCGAACGCCCGCCGCGCTGGATGCCCCCCGGCTGGAATGAACAAATCCGCGATTTTCACCAAGCGGCAGATTTGCCGACGTTCTGGGCGAACGAATCTGACGATTGGGATAAGGCGCTCACAGATGCACAGAAAGCCTTCGCGTCGGTGCGCTTCAAGCCATTTCTTGAATCGTTCATCGGGGATATCGGCGAACGCTTCTACATCCTGCCCAATATCAGCTACCCAACCGATCAAGAATTGTGTCTGCGGCTCGGATCTGATTTGGTATGCGTGATCCCGCCGCGCTTGGCGTGGGGGGAAAGCCCGCCTTGGCCCTATGACGAAGACCCAGCGCATCTGTACCGCTCGGCGCTGATGCAGATCGGACGCAGTTTGGTAATGAATTATCTCCGCATCCATGCTGATCGGATCGGGGAAGTGGCGCAGCATCCACTCCCAATCGGGGATCAATTCCAGAGCATGTACCCGACATGGCAGGAGCAGTTTACCAACCTATTTGTCGCCGGGGCGGTAGCGATTTATCTGGAAGATCACTTGAACAAGACCGAAGCCGACGCGTATGTGATGCTCGAACGCAAAGTGCGCGGTTTAACAATTCTTCCGGGGATGATCAGCGTCCTGCGGCGCTACTTGGAAGAAAAAGCGGCGGGGCGCTACCAATCGCTGATCGACTTCCTGCCCGTGTTCCCACGTCAGTTGAAGGTCGCCAATCGGATCGTGGCGCTGTAAATCTCGCGGAATCAAAAGCCCCCGTGTAATGACCGTTACGGCGCTCACATGGGGGCTTTTTTATCGCCAGTTCCGCTCAGGCAAGGCTGCGGCGGCTGCGAATACGGCGGTTCTGTGCGCTGCTTTGCATACGGATCATAATGGCTCGGACGGACTCGCCGCCCAGAAGCACTACAAAGTAGCCGATTGTGACCAGAACCATAAGACAAACCACTGTGCCGATGATCATGAGTTATCCCCCTCAGTCAGCTGTAGACGAGCGAAGGATCGAAGGTTGTTCGATGTGCGCTCAAGTTCTCCCCTAGATATTTAAGGTTGTGTTAACTATACGACACATTCCTTAAACTGCAATCCCCCTAGAAGGGGAGATTTTGTTAAGGATTTAGGAGAAGTCCAACAACTTCACACCAGAAGGGTTCGCCTGTGGAATTGTGATAGAGGGTCATGCCGAGCTTTTGCATCACGCGCTGCGATGCCGGATTGTTAAATTCTGTGGTGGCGACGACTTGTTTCACCTGATGGATGTTAAACAAAAAGTCGATGATCAGGCGCGCCGCTTCGACCGCATACCCTAGCCCTTGATGCTCAGGCACAGTCGCCCAGAACAAACCGAATTCAGGTGAAACAAGGAGACGTTTTTCTTGGGGAGTATCGTCGCGCAGCACACCCCAAGGGACGACGCTTGGAACAATGCCGACTTCACCTACCAGCGCGCTGCTTTCACGGTGAACAACCGCGTATTCACCGTAAGGGGGTTGGTGCAAAGACTCAAGTGCGCGGTAACTGCGCACCGTCCATTCAAGCCATGCTTGCGTATCGCTGATCGGATCGGTGTTCTGGAAACACTCAGCGCGGACGCGGTGAGTGAACGCAAGATCACCTTCCGTTAACTCACGGATGATTAGGCGTTCGCTCACCAGCGAAAAAGTCATGTGTTTTACGCCTCCGGCGCTTGAACGCGGCGGCTGCGGCGGTAAATCCCCGGCAGCATCATCAGTTTGCCAACAGTACTCACATGCGCCCGACGGGTAAACACATCATAATGATTTACTTCGATGTCGGTCAAGATACCGCGATACAGATCGGCGGACGCGGCAATCGCAAAGCGCCCACTCGCGTTGAGCATGGCAATTCCGGGGTACGCCTCATCGTATAAGCGGCGCACCCGATTGATTTGAAACTGCATAAATTTGCACCAGCGGTCATCCATTGCGCCCAACCCGCGCCCGATCATGGCGTCGCTCAAGCCAAACGCGGCGAGTTCGTCTTGCGGCAGATACACGCGTCCCGCCAACCAATCCTCGCGCACATCGCGGAGGATATTGGTCACTTGCAGCGCCACGCCGAGCTTGACCGCATACGGGAGCGCTTCTTCACCGCTAAATCCGATGATGTGCATCGCCATCAAGCCGACAGTCGAAGCGACACCGTAGGCATACTCCGCCAGTGCGTCAAACGTCGGGTAACGCTTCTGATCCAGATCACGCGCAACGCCGTCAATCAGTTGATCGGCGTACCCCGGCGGGACGTTAAAACGCGCCCGCGCATCTGCCCACGCCAACGCGACCGGATCATCATCCGGCGGGTTCGGATCAAGCGCCCGCTGCCGCCACGCTTCTAAGCGCTCACGGGTGATTGCAGCGGGTTCACAAGGTGCGTCGTCGATGATGTTATCAGTGACGCGGCAGAAGGCATACAGAGCACGCGCCGCCCGCCGCTGCTCCGCAGGGAGCAGCCCGGACGCGATGAAGAACGTCTTGCTGTGTTCACGGGTGATCGCTTCGCATACGCGATAGGCGGATTCCAGCGTATGATCGCTGGAGGCACGAAGATCCCGCGCCGGGATCGGGGTGTCGAGCGCCTGATAAGCCCAGTCGAGCAGAACGGCTTCCCACGTCGGCTGCACCTGTAGAGTCATCTATTATCCCATTTCTGTGGTGAGGTGTGATTGCGGACGACGAGCCGACCGGGTGACTGGATCAACGGCGTTGATCAAATCTTGCGCGATGATAGACGACGACAGCACGCCCGGCAAACCCGCGCCGGGATGAGTCCCTGCGCCAACAAAGTACAGGTTATCAAAATCCTCACTGCGGTTGTGTGGACGGAACCACGCCGACTGGATCAGGATGGGCTGCACGCTGAATGCCGCACCCTTGTAGCTGTTCAGCGTATTCTGGAAGTACGTCGGATCGACGTGATGCGAGACCGCAAGGTTAGCGCGGAGATCAGGCACATACCCTTCGCCTTCAAGATGATCAAAGATCGCGTCACGGTAGGGCACAGCGGCTTGACTCCAGTCTGTGCCGCTGTCCAAATTCGGCACGGGCGAAAGTACATAGAACGCCTCGCTGCCTTCCGGCGCAAGCGACGGATCGGTGATCGTTGGCATGTGCAGGTAGAGCGAGAAATCCTTCGCAATAATCTTCTTGCGGAAGATGTCGCTCAACAATCCTTGATAGCGGTCGCCCAAGATGATGTTGTGATGCGCCAACCGCCCTTGATCCGCATAGCGCTTCTTCGTGCCGAAGTAAATCACAAACAGCGACATGCTGTACTTCAGGCTGTCGATGCGGCGGTTGGTGTACTTACGGCGGTAGTTCTCCGCGATCATGTGGCGGTACGTCCACGCGGCATCGGCATTGCTGACGACATGATCGGCTTTGTGAATCGTCCCATCTGCGAGACGCACCCCAGTCACGCGGCGGTTGTGATTGTCAATCAGGATTTCTTCAACGGGAGCATTCAAATGAATCTTCCCGCCGATCTCCTCGAATAACCGCGCCATTGCTGCGACGATCGCGCCTGTGCCACCCAATGCCGCCCACACGCCCCATTCACGCTCCAAATAGTGGATCATCGCGTAGATCGAAGGCGAATCAAACGGGTTGCCGCCGATCAACAGCGGATGGAACGAGAAAACGCGGCGCAAGAATTCATTCTGGATGAACTGCGACACGTAGCGATAGACGCTCAAGTAGCTTTGCATACGGATCAAGTCCGGCGCAACCTTAAGCATATCGGTGAAGTGCAGGAACGGCTTATCCGCCAATTCGACAAAACCCTTGTCAAAAATCGGCTTGGTCGTCTTGATGAAGGCGAGATAGCCTTCTTTATCCGCCGGATTCCACTTGTCGATTTGCGACAGCGTGAAGGCTTGATCATCATTGTACTCGAAGGCGCGCCCGTCTTTGTCGAACACACGGTAGAACGGTTGGCACGGAACGAACGTGATGTAGTCCTCACGCCGTCTGCCTGCCGCCGCGAATAAATCATCAAACATGAACGGCGCAGTGATCAGCGTCGGTCCTGAATCGAAGGTGAATCCGTCCGTCTGAAAAACGTAAGCACGCCCCCCCAGCTTGTCACGTTTCTCAAACAACTCAACTTCATGCCCGCTGGCAGCCAACCGGATCGCGGCACCCAACCCGCCGAATCCGCTGCCGATGACGATTACCTTGCCCATAGAGGGGGTACTCCTTACGTAGTGAAAATAGAGTGCTGCATGATAAGTAATTCTTCACGTCAAGATGAGGATGAAATGATAAACGGTTCACAGACACGTAAATATTGCCCGAATGGAGGGTGCAATTCGGCTGCGATTGGGTATCATTAAAGAAACGCGGTAGAAGATTTAACGTGTTGAACTATACACTTTTGCCTGTGTTACTTAGAGAACAGGACACCATTATGATGATGATGGACTCGACCAACTATCATGTGTCGTATCCCGACGTTAACCGCCACTGGAGTCCGAAATGCGAACGTATTGCGGGGGGTGATGCGCTTGTGACCGCCCTGATGCGTGGTTGGACTTTCTCCAGCACGACGATTTACTTTGAAGAATTTTGGCTTGCCGGAACGCGCCCGGTGACTGTCTATCATTTTGAAATGCAGCGCGGTCAAGAACGGATGTTGATGCCCGTCATGACCAACCCTTATGTGCGCCGCGTGCTCCGCATGCACCGCTTACAGGTTAAACCGATGGCGGAAAAGCTGGCGGAGCGCGAACAGGACGCAGACGCGGCTTAAAACGACCGTCTAATATTCTAAAATCACTGTTGATACAGGGGCATACTTCACCATGCCCCCTGTATATGGATTCTGTCGCCTGTTCTCACATCTTCGGATAACATCCACCCAAACCAAAAATTAATATATACTGTGATTGGGGCTTCACCAGCAGGGGAAACATCATGCACGATGTCTTTGTCTCCTACGCAAGCCGTGATCACGTCTTTGTGGATCGCCTTACTGCCCGCTTGAAAGCTGAAGAAACCCGATTCTGGCGTGACATTTTTGATACCGATTACTCGGAGCTTAAGGCGCAGATCACTGAAGCGGTGCGAAACTGCGTGATCTTTGTCTTTGTCGTCTCCCCCGATTCGCTTCGTTCGCAGTGGTGTCAGCAGGAATTATCGCTGGCGCGCAGCTACAGCAAACGCATCATCTGTGTGATGCGCCGCATGCCCGATCCCGCACAACTTGAAAAAGAATGGGAGGCAAACCCGCAAAAAGCCGAATGGCTCGATAACTGTGCGTTCGTCTTGAATCAAACATGGGTGAACTTTCGCAAGAAGACCAACTCCGCCTATGAAGTCGATTATGATCCGGTGATGCGCAAAGTCCGCAACCCGCAGGCGGACGGCATCGACTCGGATGAAGCAGATTTTGAAGAAGGCGCGCGCGATCTCCTCCACAAGATGACGATCATCCCGGAGGATGAAAAATGGCGGCGCAAGTGGGAACTTGACGCGCGGGATTGGACGAATGCAGCCGATCCGAAAGTCAAATCGTCGCTGCTACTGCGCGGGGATGAACTCAAGAACGCGGAAGGATGGCTGACACGCGCCCGCGTGCTCAGTCCTGAAATTGGACCGTTCATTGCCGCGAGTCAGAAAGAGCGTGCCCACGTTAAACAGCGTAATCGCACAATTGCCGGGGTGTTTGGCGTGGTGCTGATCGGGCTGGCACTGCTTGGCATTGCAGCGTTGATCACACGCCAGTTCTTCGCCCTCAACCAAGCGGCGTCACTGGAAAACCTTGCGATCAATGCCTATCGCGCCGCCAATTATGCTGAAGCGCTTCAACTTTCCGAGCGGGCTTTAACTGCATTGGAGTCTGCACCTCTGCCTGCGGCATTATCGGATTGGCTGTTCGGCGCACTGTCGAACCGGTGGGACTGGTATCGCCAGCACGGGTTGACCTGCTTAATGCTGCGTGATTTGACCTGTGCGGAAACCTATCTACGCCGCGCGGTTGACGCCATGCCCGCCGACAAGATTGACCGCTACAGCGATTATGTCGCACTCGGTCAAGTGTACTTGCTGCGTGAACCCCCAGACCTCGCCGCTGCCGAGGAAGCGTTTCGGCAGGCTGTTGCTGTCGTGCCGCCGGGGAATGATTACATTTTTCCGGCTTTTATGGCGAATTACCTGATCGCGCGTGCTTATCTTCGCGCCGATTTTGAACGCGGGGATTATGCCGCCGTGATCGCACGCTACGAGAACGAAACCCCACAAAACGATTTTCTACATCAGAATTTGCCAATGGTGCTCAGGATAAGCCAGAGCGAGGATCAAGAATACCTCAATGGGCTGTACATCCCGTACCAACTGGATGTGTGGTACATGCTGGCGGCAAGCTATGAGGAAACGCTCATATCAGACGCTGAAATCGAAGCGATGACGTGTCGACTTTGGGAAAACTACCTCCAATACTCCGTTGAATATATCCCGATCACGCGCACGCTCGGTGAGCTAGACCGGCTCGATGATGCGTTTCAGCGCATTGAAGAGTCGCCATGTTTCAAAAACACGTTTTAGAAAATAGAGTGGAGATTGAACAATGGGACAAGGAGCAACCACAGCGCAGCGACTGACAAAGCTGAAGAAACAAGGGTCAAAAGCCGCCGCTTCTGCCTCCGCAAGTTCAGGACAGTACGTCGCTTCATCGCGTCACGGAACTGGCACATCAACCACCACACCTACACCGCCGCCCGCAGCGTTTCCGGGGTGCGGGGCGTTGATTGCCGCCGTGATCGCGGCTTTGGCGAGTCTTGTCGGTGTATCGCGCCGGGAACTCGGAGCACTGCTGAGTCCGGAGATGCGCGAGTCGGTACAATCACCGGCGGGGTATTCAGCGCAGGAATCCGCGAGAATGTCGGACGAAACAAAAGCTAATGTGCGGACATTCATCGAGCGAACCAATACGGTGGTGGCTAACCCGGATGGAGGTGAAATGCCGACCAGCGGTGAATTGCTCAGCCTTGCTCGAACCCTGCATCGTGAACGGGTGTATGGGTTGGCGATTGAGATGGCGAAACAAGCGCCGCAGCTCATCCCACCGGATGCCGCTCCCATCGAGTATTTCCGAGCGGAGCGCGATGCTCATTTGCTGCTCTATGAGATATACCGAGATCGGGATGAAACCGAGCCGTCGGAGTATCACGAAGCGCAGTTCTTCCGCTTTGATGCAGCCGTGAATCAACTGGTCGCCCATGAAACCCCGGAGGATACACCATGAGTCAAACCACCATTTCCAGTTCGGCACTGACGAAAATGAAAAAACTGGCAGAAACCGCTGCCGCGTCCGCTTCGGCGCTGGCTGTGCGCGCGGTTGGGTCTTCCAGTAAAAACAGCGCTTCTTCACCGACAGCACGCGCGCCAAAACGGGACGATACCGATACGCCGCCGAAACCCGGAAGTGAGTCCGGTCAGGTCGGATCGCCTGCTCCGACTTCACCCCCAGCATCCGGAGGGCAGAGCCGAATCGAGTCGTTTGCCGCGCGCAGCACTTCAGCTCCCGGTACAACTGCGCTGCCGCAAGCACGCGAGATTCTGGAACTTGCGCGTGAGTTACGAGATGCCGGACTCACCGATGAGGCGATTGATGTTGCCCTTCTCACACCGTCGATTGTGCCGCCGGGAACGCCATTTGTGCAGCTTTTTCAAGTGCTGCGCGAGATGCACGTACTCTTGAAAGAACTGTACACCATGAAAGGGCATTCCCTTCATGCTGATCATCACGATGCGATGGAAACGCACTGCGATCTCGCGCTTGCCACACTTGGAATCAGTTAGCTAAGACGCGGCGGAACCGCTGCGGGATCAGCGGAGCAAGCCGCGCCAATTCGTCCGTATTGAGCGGTCGCAGCACATACAGGACGACAACATACACCGCCGCCGCCGCGATCAGCGCCAACATCGGCATCGACTCGAAGCCGAGCAGCAGCACGCCGAACATCGCCGCCGCCGCGATCAGCGGTTTGGCGGCGATGCTCCCCCAGTTGATCCACCCGAACGCCGGACGCATCAAGATCGAGAAGGCGATCAACAGCGTAAGTTCGCTGAATGCCGTGATGATCGCTGCCGCGACGTAGCCATAGGTTGGGATCAACAGCAGGTTGGTGATCAGGTTGAAGCCAACCGCCGCCACAAATGCTCGCGTGATCCGCTTCTGCAAGTCGAGCGCGATCAAAACATACTGCGTCAGGCTGTTCATCCATCCGATCGGGATGCTCCAGATCATTAACTGGGTAGCGATCGCGCTTTCCGGCAGATACGCCGCCCCGCCGAGCAACCCCGCCAGCGCATACGACGTAAACGTGAAGATCACCGCGATGGGCAGCGCGACGCTCATCAACAGCTTGAGCGCCATCGTTACTGTGCGCTTGAGTGCCTGTTTATCCTCATGTGCTTGGCGAGACATTCCCGGCAAGAGTGCTTGTGTGAAGAACGCCGGAATCACGTTAAGCGCCGAAATCCATTTATAAGCGACCGAATATTGACCGACCATCGTTGGATTGTGTATCCACTCGATCAGGATCACATCGACCTGAAAGAAGATCGTCGCCAAGAAGTGATTGAGCATGAGTGGATAGCTTTCGCGCACCATGCCGCGAATCAACTTGGGATCGACGTTCTTTGCGTCTTTGCGTCTTTGCGCCTTTGCGTTGATGCCCTTTTCTCTTGCCCTTAGCGGGGAATTTAGCCACAACAGCGCCAGCGTGATCGTATTCACGCCGATGCTGACCGCCGCCAAACCAATGATCCCCGCACCAAACAAAAGCGCCGCCAGCCCGCCAGCCGTCTTGAGAATCGTCGCGGTCGTCGCAACCGCCGCCGGAACTTCTGCACGTTCGTAGGCGTAAAACAGCGCCGATAAGCCGTTGCTCAAGCTGTTGGGCAGCAAGCCAAGATACAGTAGGGCAATCGCTGTGATCGCATACGCGGGCAGCGGGTCAGCGGCGGATTGGCGAATCGTCAAGAATGCTATCAAGAGCGGCACGCACACGCCGATCAAGACGACGCGGAGTGCGCTCGTATTCAAGAAGATGTGCGCGGCTTTGGAGCGATCACGGGCGGCTTCGCGGATCAAGAACAGGTTCAAGCCGAAGTTGGTGAAAATATCAAACCAGACGAACACCACACCCGCATAAAAGTACAAGCCCGCGTCGGCGGGACCCAAAATGCGCAGCATAATCAGCGCGAATGCCATATCCACGCCGCGATTAAACAGGTTTAAGAGGATTGGCACAAGGCTGTTGCGGGCGATCACATGCACGCCGCCCGTTTGCGCGTCCGATGGGTTGACCATCTGCCGCCACAGCCACACGCCGAACAACAGCACCACGATCACGCCGCCTAAGAAGCTGATCACCCCGCCGACATACAGGCTTTGTGGACTGTAGACGAGGCGCACCGTCCACGCGCCTGCTTCGGGGAGCGTGACCTGCTGAAGCGCCCCAAGATAAGGCTCAACCGTGAGCGGTGATTCATCGTCCTCTGTGCCGCCCGCCGGACGAATAAACGCTCGCCAGCCGGAGTCATAACTTTGGCTGATGATCAGCGTCCCCGTTTCGGGTGCGCTAACCGTGAACAGCCATTCGCGGGCGCTCACGGGTGTGATCTCGACCGGTGTTTCACCGAACCATGCGCGCTCATGCCATCCGGGATTCTCCCAGATGCGCACGGCAGAATCTTCATACGCCAGTGCGTAATCAAGCGCGGCTAAGTCGGTCGTCGTCTGCGTGATCACGAAGCGCACGTTGAGCAGATCGAGCGTCTCGGACTCAAGCGCGGCACGCGGATCGAAATTCATTTCTGCGGGATAGTAGGCGTAGATCGGCGCGACGCGGTTAAAATCCAACTGCACTTGAGGCGCAAGCCCGCGCATGAAGTCGACATATGACAGCGGAATGATGCTCTCATACCCGCGCACATCATCCAGCCCGTAGCGGAGTGTCATATTCGCGTTGAACGTCTGCGCGCCCGACTGTGTTTGATCCTCATATGTGATGTAGCGCCATTCCCCCGGCTGATCTTGCAGCCATGCGATCGACGCGGGCGTGTGGTCAAGCCATGCCGGATCGCTTGCCGGATTAAAGCTGTACGAGGCGATCATCAAATCAGCGGCGATAAGCAGCACCGCGAATAAGCGCCAGCGGGTGAGGAATACGACTCCGCTCCCGATCAAAACGAGTGCGAAGATACCAACGTTCATCACCTGATAGCTGTAGAATGTCCGCGCATCCGGGAATCCGGTTGTCGCCAGCGCCATCGACTCAAACACACGGGTGATCACGTCTGCCGTCACTTGATCGTACAGCACGCGCGAAGTGATCAATCCGATAAGGATCAGCGATCCTAGAGCGATAAGGATAAAACCAATCCTCACCCCCCAACCCTCTCTCCATCGCAAGCGATAGAGAGGGGGAGTCAAGCGCGCTTTGTTCCCCTCTCTAACCGAAGGTTGGAGAGGGGTTGGGGGTGAGGATGTAGTAGGGCGTGGTGAGGCAGCAAACAGCTTATCCGCGCCAAATCCAGCAAGCACGGCGATGCTCAACGTCACGCCGAACACCCACCGAAACGGCGAATGCAGTTGATCGATTCCCGGAAGCGTGTAGTAGAGGATCGCATATGTCGGCAAGCCAAACATCACCGTTAACGAGAACAGCCCGAGGATGAGGAAAATCAGCTTTTCACTTTGTGTTCTTGGTGTTCTTTGTAGTTCAAGTCCTTCGTCTTCTGCGGTGAATGTTGTGGTTCTCCCGATGACCCCATACACGCTGAGGATCAGCGGCAGAATCCCGATATACAGCGCCGCTTCGACATAATTCTTGATCCCCCATTCGGTGTGGAAACGTGCCTCGCCGAGCGCGTTCACCATGAGCGGGATCGTCTGCCCGGTGAATACATCAAAAATGCTGTGATGACTCGGATTACCGTAGAAGTTCGGGAGCGCGAACTGCACCACATCGCGGAACGGATGCGCCCAATCCAACACCTGCTGAAACGTGGTCGAATCCGAACGGAAATTATTCGAGGCGGCTTCAAACAAGGGGACGAACTGCACCGCGCCGAGAGCGATCCCGATCCCGACCATGACCGCCATCGCTGCGCCGTGACGGATCACAGGCATAAGCTGACGATCACGGATAAGCAAAAGAATCAAGCGGGCGGCGGCATAGTAGGCGGCGATGATCAGCGTGTAATACGTGATCTCGACGTGACCGGCGAGGATGTTACAGCCAAGCGCGATCGCGCCAATGCCGATCCAGATCGGCGCGTGTTTCGGTTTGACGATCAACCAGTGGATCATGAGCAGGATCAGCGGCAGCCACACCGCCGACGCGATGATCATCGGGAATACGGCGCTGATCACGAAGAACGCGCTGAGTTGATACGTCACCCCCGCGACAGCGCTCCCAGTCCGTCCCACGCCGATCCCGCGCGTGAACGCGAACATAAACACGCCTGCCATCCAGAGGGTAACCACCGTGAACCAGCCATACGCCGAAGCTAAAGGCATGACATAATAAAGTAGGCTGAGCGGGTAGAGGGTGCTTTGCTGCCCCGCCGCGAAGAACGCGATGCCGCTGAATTGGTGCGGATTCCACAATGGGAACTCACCCGCGCTGATCTGCATGCGGATGAAGGATTTCCACTGGTAATTTTGGAGGATCAAATCGCTGACGAGATGATTATGCGGCACAGACGGTACGCCGAGCGCTTCCCGGTCAGCGGAATAAGGCGGGTACTGGTACAGATTTTCGGCGGGGATCAAGGTGCGACCGCCGAGGGTTTGCGCTGAGAACAGAACGAGCGGCAGCGCCAATAACAGCCCGATGATGAGGAGATCACGTCCGCGCCCGGTGGAGAAAAAACGCATACTCATGTCGCTTTCTAAGGATTTCGACCGCGCGAAACTATACTGTCACGCGGGTAGATTGTCGAGCAATGACGATACAAAGGAGAGACACTCATGCGCTGTTTCTGGTTCTTGTGTGTGCTGAGTCTGCTCATGGTCGCGCCTACGCTGGCGCAAGAGCAAGATTCATCTGTTCCCCTCATCGTCGGGGATACACCGCTCCACTTTGCTTATCAAGCGTATCTCGCCGGTGGTGATGAGAACCGCCTGTGGGTACTCAACGATGCAGGCGAAGCCGTCGAAATTGCAGAAGGGCTGCACGTCAATTCAGAAACCCTCGACGCCGCATGGTCGCATGACTGCTCGCGGTTAGCATTCTCCGCCTATACACCGGAGAATTTCGAGGCGAATCGGGGCAGTCTATACGTGTATGATTTCACCACCGGCGCGCTGAGTATCGCTTATCAGTCGTTCCTATATCTGCCGACTGATCTTGAATGGTCGCCGGATGACGAATGGGTCGGGCATCGCCAATACGGGGAAGAAAACTACACGATAGGCGTCTTGAACGTAGATTTGGGCGTTGATGTGTTGATCGCGATACAGCCGGATATATTTTTCGATGGCTGGCTGGATAACGAGTCTTTGATCATGACGCTTGCGCACCGTATCGATCAATACACGGTTGACCGCCGTGTGCTGTTCACTGAGATCGACAGCGGTGCGGGGCAGCTAGAAACGCTGGTCGAAAATCATATCAATGTCGTGCCATCCCCCGATGGCGAGTCCCTGTTGATCACGCACTGGGCGGAAGACAACACTACCTTCCAATTGAGCTTGTATTCCGCCGACGGCAACTTCATCTCCAAACTTGCCGATAATGTATCTACGCTGAATCCGGCATGGTCACCAGACAGCCGTCATGTCGCGTTTTTGGATGTTCACAATGCACTCTCCGTCGTCGATACCGAAACCCGGCGCTTGACTTCGCTTGATGACATGATCCGCCGTGATCCGACTGCAAGGGGCGTATTTTCGATTCAAGGCTGGACGCGCGACGGAAACGCGGTACTGGTTAACATGCGTGTAGACGATCCGCTGACGGGAGCGATCAACATGAATCAAGCGCTGTATACAGTGGCAGTCGATGGCAGTGGGATTCAGGAACTGGTGACAACCGTCTCCGGCGAGATCGGCTTTTACTGGTATCTGCCGTGTGAAGTGGGAGATTAGCGCAGAGTACGGGGGATAGGGTATCTTTGGCAGGGGAGCGCGCACCCGCGCTCGATTCGCTGAAGTTCATCTCCCGGAGTCTGCGTGATGTCCGCTGTTTCTTTTCCGCTCGAACAAACCGTCGAATTCCTTGTCGGGTTGCTGAATACCCCCAGCCCGACCGGATACCATGTCGAAGCGATTACCTACGTCCGCCGCGCCTTTGAAGCGCTCAATCTGCCGGGGCTGACCTTGAGCCTAACCGGAAAAGGCGCGCTCTACGGGGTATGGACGGGCGAGTCGACTCGTCTACCGCGCGGCATTACGGCGCATGTTGATACGCTCGGTTTGATGGTCAAGGAGATCAAGCGTTCCGGGCGACTGAAGACCACCCAGCTAGGAGGGTTCGCGTGGAACTCGGTCGAAAACGAAGGCGTGACCGTCCGCACCTTTGACGATAAGCGCATACGCGGCACGGTTATTCCGGTGAACCCCTCCACGCATGTGAATGCGAATCTGCGCACGATGACCCGCGATGCCGATACGATGGAAGTCCGGCTCGATGCGAAGGTTTTTAATGAAAGCGATACCCGCGCGCTTGGAATCGATGTCGGTAGTTTCGTTTTCCTTGATCCGCGTGTGGAAGTCACGGAGACGGGCTTTATCCGTTCGCGCCATTTAGATGACAAAATCTCGGTCGCGTGTATTTACGGCGCAATGCTGGCGATGCGCGATGCCGGACTGCGCCCCGCACAAGAAACGCACATCTTGATCGCCAATTATGAAGAAGTCGGTCACGGCGGCGCGGCGGGTTGGCGAACATCACTCGATGAGCTGTTGGCGATTGATATGGCGGCGCTCGGTGATGGGCAGAACAGCACCGAATATCACTGCTCGGTGTGCGTGAAGGATGGCGGCGGACCGTATCACCATGACATGAACAACAAGTTGATCCGCTTGGCGCGTGAGCATAGTATCGAGATCAAGCCGGATATTTACCCGTTTTATTCGTCAGACGGGACGGCGTACTGGCGTTCCGGCGGTGATGCGAAAGTCGGTTTGATTGGTCCCGGCGTTGAGTCGTCGCACGCTTACGAACGTTCGCACACGGATTCGATTCGGGATACGGTTTCGCTGATCACACACTATCTCACAAGCAAGTGAATAAAAAAGGTCGCAATCTGCGAAATTCACATGAAACTAATTCTGATTGACAACGAGAAATAGCTCGGATATAGTCTTTAACATCGTAGAACACGCGTGTACCAAAGATATTTGCATGTTCTAACGGCATCCTCGTTCTGGGCACTTCGTAGGAGCTATAAGCAAGGAGCAAGTTCGGCGATGGCGACCGAGCGGATTGAAGGCACAGTAAAGTGGTTCAATGCGACGAAAGGTTATGGTTTTATTTCGCGCAAAGGCGGTCCCGATGTCTTCGTGCATTACAGCGCGATTGAAGGTTCGGGCTATCGGTCGCTTGAAGAGGGACAGAAAGTAGAATTCACCCTCGAAGTCGGACAAAAGGGACCTCAGGCGACCAACGTCATCCTGATCCCTTGATCGAATGAATTTATTCGTGAATTGGCTGTAGAACGCTGCCCATTTTGGGCGGCGTTTTTTGATCCTTCTCTCAAATGCTCATCACCTGTTTAACTGAGTCCGCTATCATTAGCAGCATTTCTGAAACACAGGAGCATCGATCATGCGTGTGGTGATCACAGGTGGCACCGGATTAATCGGGCGAGCGCTGGCGACGGATTTGGTTAGTGATGGACATGAAGTGATCGTTCTCACGCGCAACCCGGCAAGCGCGGGTGATCTTCCGGCGGGGGCGCGCGCCGTTAAATGGGATGCGGTAAGCGGCAAAGGTTGGGAGCCGTCCGCTGACGGCGCGGACGCAATCGTGAACTTGGCAGGCGAAAGCATCGCCGGAAACGGGTTTCTGCCGAGCCGCTGGACGGCTGCACGCAAGCAGCGTATTCTGCAAAGCCGCGTCAACGCGGGGAAAGCCATCGTCGATGCGGTGCGCGCCGCCGCGATCAAGCCCCGCGTGGTGATTCAGGCATCGGCGGTCGGGTACTACGGCAGCCAAGACGTAAAGACACAGCCGCCGCTCGGTGAAGATGCGCCTTCGGGACACGGTTTTCTCTCAGATGTCGTCCGCCAATGGGAGGCGTCCACCGCACCCGTTGAGGAAATGGGCGTGCGCCGCGCGATTATCCGCACCGGCTTGATCCTAACGTTCAAAGGCGGGACGCTGCCGCTGTTGGCGCTGCCCTATCAGTTCTTCGCTGGCGGTCCAATCGGATCGGGTAAGCAGCCAATGTCATGGATTCACCTTCAAGATGAAGTGAACGCGATTCGCTACCTGATCGAGCATGAGAATGCATCCGGCGTTTTCAATTTGACTGCGCCGACTCCGGTCACGAACGCTGAATTCGGGCGAACGCTCGGTAAAGTCATGGGGCGTCCATCATGGCTGCCCGCACCGGGATTCGCGTTCAAGTTGGCATTCGGTGAGCTTGCCGATGCACTCGTATTGAGTGGTCAGCGCGTCGTCCCCACGCGGCTCGAAGAAGCGGGGTATACGTTCGCGTTCCCTGAGCTTGAAGGGGCGCTCAAGGATTTGTATTAAATACGTTTCTGCTTCCCTGACCTGCCCACGCCCCAGACGAGGTGCGGGCAAGTCAGCCATATCTGAAAATCGGACAATCTCGCAGCAGTTGTACGAAACCGCTGAACGAATACCCTCTCTGCGCCTAAATGCGTTTTCGTTCCAAATCGTGCAGGAGCGCAGCGGCAGCGTTGCGACCAGCCGCCCCCATAATTCCCCCGCCGGGGTGAGTACTCGCGCCAGTGAGATATAAGCCCTTTACGGGGGCGCGGTAATTGCCCATCGTCAGCGCGGGACGCAGCATAAACATTTGATCGATGCTCATTTCGAGGTGCATCACGTTGCCGCGATGCAGCCCTAATTCGCGCTCGATATACAGCGGCGTTTCGACCAGCTTGCCGATAATTTTGTCGTCGGTCATGTTGGGCGCGTACTGGCGCAGCGTCGCAAAGATGTTAGCGGCTGTCCGCTCACCGATGTCGTCCCATGATTCGCCGGACGCGAGTTGATACGGTGCGTACTGCATCCACAAAAACATGACATGTTTTCCCGCCGGAGCGAGCGTCTTATCAATCGAAGACCACGTCATGCTGATCAGCGCCGGATGCTCGGACGGCTTGCCGAGCAGATAATCGGCGTAGGCATGTTCGAGATATTCCATGCTGGGGGACATAAACTGCAACGCGACATGCTGTTCGCCTTGTGTTTCGCCAGCGGCGAGCGGTTTGGCGGTGTAATTCGGCAGTTCTTCGACGGCGGCGCGGATCACCATGCCGAAGCCGTTGCCGATGCGCGACCGTTCGATCAACTGGCGGGCGGTGGGTGGTGCGGCATCACCTAAGAGCTGCAAGGTGGTGTGAATATGCGCGCCGCTCACGACAGCGCGGCGGGCGGTGAAGCGTTCACCGCTTTCGGTTTCCGCGCCGATAGCTTTCCCGTTTTCGACGATGATCCGCTTGACGGGCGATTCGAGCTGTATTTGCCCGCCGTGCGCGATGATCATCTTCGCCAACGCTTGAGTCAACATGCCTGATCCGCCTTGCGGACGGCGCACGCCGCTGATGTGATACATCGGATGCCAGAGCGCGAACGGTGCGCTGAACGGCTCACCGGGGGGCGGACCGGACTGCGCCGCCATCCACGCGATCAGCGCGGGGACTTGGGGCGACACAAAACTTTCACGCAGCACTTGACCGTATGACCGGATCACGCTGTTGATCTGCGTGGCTTTTGACGGATCGATCCCGCCGTTAAAGACGAGGTATCGCGCTAGATTGAGCGGCGTCGGTGCGTGATTAAACGCCTCGACCATGCCTTCCGCCATTGGCATCCATTCACGAATGAAGCGGCGGTAATTGTCGGCATCTTGCGGCGAAAATGCGGCGATGCTCTGGCACGTTTGATCGACGCTTTTGTAGATCGTGAAGTGTGACCCATCCGGGAACGGCGCGAAGAACAGCGGATCGTAATCGAGGTAGATCAAACCGTAATCGGTCAAACTCAGGTCGCGCACGATCGGCGTGTGATTGATCAGGATGTGCGCCGACCCGCCGAGGTCAAACTGAAAGCCGGGGACGATTTCTTCCGTGACGACTGCGCCGCCCGCTTTGTGACGACGCTCCAGAACGAGGACTTTGTAACCCGCTTTGGCGAGATACCCCGCAGTGACAAGGGCGTTGTGACCCGCTCCAATGATGAGAATGTCGCAGTCGGACATGGGGTGAACCTGTTCGGTGTGGAGTAAACCACTCTAAGCGTAGCGGTAGATGGTGAGAATGGCATGAATCGGACAAAACCGATTCGCGTGAAGCCGCGTTATACTCGCCAACGGCTTTCACTGATGAAAGGATGACTTTGATGTTCCTTCGCCTATTTGCCGTCGTCCTGATCGCTTTGTTGGGCGCGTTTGGCGCGCTGATCGCCGTGTTTTATCTCGTCGGGCTTCAGCCTGTCACGCTGATCGCCGCCGCTGTGATCGGAGCGCTGGTGTGGGGATTTCTCGCCTCGCGCCGCAAACGCACAATCACCGTTATTGCCGTTGTGATTCCTCTTGTGATTATCAGCCTGTTTATCGGCAGCACCCTCCGCACACTGTACACCATCGGTCAGCTTGCGCTTCCGGTCGATGATCCGGTGGCAAATTATGACCGGCTGTGGGAGGCGATGCGCGACACCTACCCGTACTTCGACATCAAGCCCGTCGATTGGGGGGCGGTGCGCGAACCATACCGCGAACGGGTCGCCGCTGCCGCGACGGAAGCCGAATATTTCGCCGTCATTTCGGAATTGCTCGGCACGCTTCAGGACACACATACGCGGCTTTCGTACCCGTATGCGATCGTGAGATTCCAGTTCGCCCGCATGATGGTGATTGACGGTCAATATGTGATTCGCACGGTGTACGGCACAGACGAAATCGCCGTAGGCGAGATCGTGACGGCAATTAACGGCGAACCGGTTGAGGCGCGCATCGCCGCGCTTCCCGCCAATTACCGGATCGGCTCGACGGCAGCGAACTCCGAAGCGCTCTCAGCAGCGGCAGCGATGGTGTTGTTCGACGATGAAACTGTGATGGATGTCACCGTGATCGGCATGGACGGTACAGAGCGCACGGTCACTCTGACGCTGCCGGAAGCAGAACCGGGCTCAAATGGTGATGATAATGCACCGGAGATCACCGGAACGATGCTGGAGTCCGGCTATGGGTTAATTCGCATTCCGAGCTTCGGGGGCAGCCGCGAACGCTTGGTCGCGGAGTTCGACGCGGCGCTGGAGTCGATCGGAGATGCACCGGGGATCATCCTTGATGTGCGCGGCAACGGCGGCGGAAACAGTTTAACCGCATCCGAAATGGCGGGGCGCTTCATGAACGAGACGTTCTCGTATGCCCAAGAGTCTTATCGTCAGCGCATGCCGGATCGGTTCTGGTTGAGCGATTCCACACGGGTTGTATCTCCGCGTGCGCCGTATGATGATCGTCCGCTTGTGATCCTGACAGATGCGCGAGTCGTCAGCAGCGCGGAAGAATTCGTGCTGATGCTGGTCGATTCGGGGCGGGCAGTCATGATCGGGCGCACGACGGCGGGCGGCACGGGCAACCCGATCGCGTTCATGCTGGCGTACGGTGGTGAACTGCGGTTCTCGACGGGTGATCTGCGCCGTGTGGACGGCTCACGCTTGGAAGGTGCGGGGGTCGCGCCAACTATGCAAGTCGAATGGACGCTCGAAGATGTGCGCGAAGGGCATGATCCGGATATTGCGGCGGCAGAGGCGTATTTGAGCGGGGAATGAAAACAAATTTCTCCCACGCACATGAATTTGAGCGTGGGAGAGATCGCACTCAACCGGGGCAGAAATCAGAGTAATCCGCCAGATACGCTCTGACCCGCTGCCGATGCTCTACCGCAGCCAGCACGAACTCCGGGAGGCAGTCAGGTGTTACCCCGGCAACCACGAGCAGCGGCTCGGCAGCAGGCGAATCGAGCGGAATCGCGTAGATTGACGCCATGTACCACTTATCCGGGCTGTCTTCTTGGTGAAAGAAAAACAGCGCGCCATCCGGCGTGATCCGCCCGCTGGGATATGGGAGGATCGAGCCTTGATCCGTTCCTGTTTCGGAATAGAAGCGTACCGGAACAACCGGCGTTTGCTGAAATGTCTCCAGATCGATGCTGACCACCCCAATCGGGCGGCTCGGCAGCCCTCTCCCAATCATCACCCACAGCACGCCGCGCGCCTGATTCCAGTAAACATCCATGATGTCGGCGTTTGACGGCTGGTAATAGCCATCCGGAAGCATGGAATAGAGTTCGCGCATAGGGGCGATCTGTTTCAACTGCCGCGTGTCGAGGTTGATCAGCCACAACCCGATGGATGGTTCTCCGTCGTACTCATAGGGAACGGAGACGATGAGGCGTTCGCCCTGCGGTGAAACTGCTTCAAGCTTAACGTCGCTCATCGAAAGCGGCGGAAAAATCCCGCGTAAGTCTGTGCGTGTGTACGTCTGGGTTTGCACCGAATAAGCGACGAGGAACGGCATTTTTTCGGTATCTGCTCTAAATCCGCCGCTCAAAAAGTAGACCGTGTCGCCTGAGCCGCTCCAAAATGCCGACGCGCTTACCCGATATCCTCCCTCCAGTAAGGTAAAACGTTCGCTTCTAAGGTCAAAAACTTGTAGGGTCGCGTAGAAGTTATACCCGCTTGTAATCAGGATGGCGTTTCCATCGGGTGACCAGCGCAGTCGCCATACTTCGTGAGGAGCGCGATAACAACGGGTGACCTTGCTTAAGCGGAAATACAGGCAGAGATTACGTTCCGCGATCCACGCGAGAGCGCTGTCATCGGGGGACAATTGATAGCTGCCCACGTAACCCGTATACCCGCCGTGCATAATGGAATCAACAGGCGTGACCGATAAAATCGTCCACGACTCAGCATCATCTTGCGCGGCAAATGAAAAAATGCTTACGAGAAGGGTTGCAATCACCAAAAGCAGCCGAGTCATGCGCGTTCACTTTCGCTGAATGGGCGATCAGTTCCCCGGAAGTCAGGCTTCCGGGGCTGCGTAGTGATTGGATTACCCGCCTGTGCTGCCTACCGGAATCTGAAGCTCATTGTACGGGTTTTCGTACCACCATTCCGGGAACGGCGCGGCAGGGGCATCGAAATAGGCGTCCAAAATCCGCCGCGCAATCGGAGCGCTCGTTTCGCTGCCTTCGCGTGAGTTTTCGGTGATCACCACGACGGCGATCTGCGGGTTATCGGCAGGAGCATAAGCGACAAACCATCCGTGCGGCTCGATGCGTCCGGTCTGTGCCGTGCCGGTTTTGCCGCACACGGTATACGGTGCGGGGAACGACGGCGGATCGGAGTCGAACACAAACCACGCCGTGCCGATCGGCTGTCCGTTGCTGCGGTTCGGGTGATCCTGTGTCGTAACCATGCACATCCCTTCGCGGACCACATTGAGCGCCGCCTCGGTCACGCCCATATCGCCGACGACCTGCGGGGATGCGGTGAACGCCGGTTCTTCGCCGGGTCTGCCGACCTGCTGCACCACATATGGGCGGTAGAGCGTGCCGCCGTTGGCGACCGCTGCGACCATCCGCGCCATCTGGATCACCGTGACCTGTGTATCCTGCTGACCAATGGCGATACTGATGTTTGCGTCCAGCGCCGCTGGCTGCGCGATCTGTCCGGCAGCTTCGGCGGAAAACACCTGCGGATCAAGCCCAGTCACTGCGCCTAGCCCCATACGGCGGGCATATCCCACCAGCGCAGACGGCTCACGATCATACAGAAGTGCGCCCATTTGATAGAAAAATGGGTTGCACGATGACGCGAGCGCTTCGCTTATGGTGACGTCGCCTGTGGCAAAACGTGCCTCTTCAAGCTCAAAGTTGCGCCAGTCAAAGCGGACAGGCTGCGAGTCGCCGTATTCCTGCCCTCGCCATTCCAGCGTACACGGGAACAGATCGGTCGCGCTAAAAACGCGCTCGGCAGCGGCGGCGGCAGTCGTAACGATCTTAAAGACCGACCCCGGTGAGTATTGATCCTGTGTAGCGCGGTTGCGGATCGGCGCTTGGCTGTCAGCGCCGATCATATTGATGTACTGCTCTTGCCAAATCGATGTATCGGGCGCGAATGCGGACGGATCAAACGTGGGAAAGCTGACCATCGCCAGAATTTGCCCGGTATTCACATCAATTGCGACCGCTGCGCCGCCGGGGGAACGACAGCCCCAATTGCCGCCTTCGTTTTCGTTAAAGCCGCACGAGGTGTTATACGCGTCGGTGATCGCTTGCATGGCGGTGCGCTGAAGCTCAAGATCGAGCGTGAGCGTGACATCTTGCGGCGTTTCGCCCGATGCGCCGCCGAGTTCACGGACAACCAAGCCGCCGGGTTCAATGATGCGTAAACGGCGCTCGGCGCTGCCCGCAAGTTCTGCCTCGTAGGCGTATTCGACCCCGATGATCCCGACGAGGTCGCCCGCGTTGTAGCCGCGATTCAAATATGCTTCGGAAAGTTCCGCCGGAATTTGCCCGATGTAGCCGGTCACATGCGCCGCCATGCCGTGACCCGCGTAACGGCGCGTTTGGCGCGTACCGATGGTCAAGCCGCAGGCATCACCGAGCGCCAGCGCGTTCGTATCATACGTGGATTGATCGATATCCCCGATGCTGATCGTGGTATCGGTATTGTAATCGTCGAGAATGGCGAGCACGTCCTCGCGTTCGCGCAGGGTGAGCGTCGAAACGAGGTTGATACATGCGTCAAAATCGGGCATCAGGTCTTGGGTGATGTACAACTCGACAACCGTGCCACCTTGTTCGACCAGAAACTCGCCGTCCCGGTCATAGATGTGTCCGCGTGGTGCGCGTGTGGAGACGACTTCGAGGCGTGAGCCGGGGGCGTAGCCGCTGAGGATATCCAACTGCGTCCACGCGATGCGCCATTCGCCGTTTGCTTCGCGCACAAGGCGCATGGTGCGATTTGCATCTGGGATTTCGCCAAACAACCCGGATATGATCGTGACGTCGAGCGCGGCGGCGGCGCTGGTTCCCTGTTCGCGCACCTCGTGAATCACGGCTGTCACCCCGGTTGTGCGGAGCGTCTCGTCGGTTTGTTCGTACAGCGTGCTAAACACTGCTGGAGTGGTTAGTGCTTGGCTGCGGGCGCTGATCAGGGAATACATCGCATCATAGCTGCGCGCATTCCACGCCTCAAAGAAGCCGTTGATCACCTCGGTGGGGTTGGCAACGAGAATCTGCGGCGCGCCACCTTCGCCGCCGGTGAGCGGTGCTACGGCTTCGCAGCCCGCCAAAAAGATCATGCTTGCGATCACGAACGCGCGCATGAGAAAGTGTCGGTGTGTCACGGGGGAACCCCTCTAGCTCGCTCGAAAGAAACACGCGATCATGTTACCACACTCGCGCGCGGCTTCGGGGGATAAAATAATGCGGAGAAGGGAATTTGCCGCCCTTCTCCGCGCGATGATACCGCGCTAGACCTTCGGTTTTTCGTCGTCGCTGCCGTTACCGCGCAGACCGAGACGATCCCCGAACAGCAGATACGCACCCACAAGGATCAAGATGACTGGTACGAGGCTTCCGGTGAGGAACGAGAACAGGTCTAGCCCGAAGATTAAGCCGATGGCAATCACGATTAGCCCGCCGCGCGCGTCAGGATGTTTCCAGTCCTTGCCATCTGCGTAGGTGCGCGCAAGAATCGCAGCGCCGATCACGAACATGATGCCGGGCCACCAGAAATTGGGGATAACGAACAGGATCGCCAGACCGATTAGGAAGACGCCGCCGAAGACTTGGTTGCTACGTTCGCTCATGATGTTAGATTCTCCTTCATGACGCCATGCACGTCATGCGACTTTGTGATTTACTACTCTATATACGGAGAATGCGCGCCGAAGTTGCGCTGCCGGTTGAGAGAGTTTCATGCGATTCCACGATGCGTTTGCCGCCTTACAAGATGTCGCCGAACTGCTCAGTTTTAGCGGCGGCTACGACATAAATTGGGGAGAGCTTGGCGACCGCCTGAATGCGTTGTTCAGCGGTGCCTCGTTTTTTGTTGCCATGCACGATCCCATTCGCAATCGGCTGGATTATCCGGTCGTGTATCAAGATGGCATACCTGCATTTTATGATCCGCAGCCTGTGACCGGGTTGGCTCAGGCGGTGATCCAGCACGGAATCCCCCTATATTTTGAAGACCTCCCCAATCAAGGTGATCGCTGTGCTGCGATGGGCATCCAGTTGAACCCGGATGAACCCGGCAGCGGCGCTGTTTCGTGGATGGGCGTGCCCATGCGTGGACGTATGCGCGAAGTGATCGGCGTGCTGGGGGTATCGACCGAAGACCCGGCGGATTTTGACGACAATGATCTATCGTTGTTGATGACGCTTGCCTCTCAGCTTGCTTTGAGCCTGAACAACATCCGGCTGGCGAGCAACGAGCGCGAACGGCGCTTGGTCGCAGGTGCGTTGATCAACTTGAGCGTCCTCGTAGGCACGACGACGAAACTTGAAGACGCGCTCGACTTGATCCTTGAGCAAATCCAATCGGTGATCACCTATGACACTGCCGCGATTTTGCTGCCGATGACGCAGATGCCCGAAGACAGCGGCGGCACGCTGCCGATGACGCTGTACGGTTCACACGATCAAGATTTGCAGACCGAGCGCATCGACATCCAGTTTTCTGAAACAACCCCGTTTGTGCAGGCGTTCATCAGCGCCGCTCCGTTGATCGTATCCGACGCTTATGAGATTCCCGGATGGGACGCATACACGCATTTTCCGCGCCACGATGCAATACACGGGATGCTGATCGCCCCGATGGTGGTGAATGATGCCGTTGTTGGTGTGATTGCATTGGGGAGCTTCGCGCCCGATGAATACACAGACGAGGATGCTTCGATTGTCTTTTCACTGGCGCGGCAGGCGGCGATTGCGATTGAAAATGTCCGCTTAGAAGGACGTTTGCGCCAGAGCCTGCAAGCGAGCGAAGACCGCGCCCGCCGCTTGGCGACAATTGACCGCATCATCGGTATCATCAATTCGTCGCTGAATCAGGATGAAATTCTGCGTGTGAGCGCTCAGATCATGACCGATTTATTTGAGGTCGATCACTGCGGGATTCTGCTAATCGATGACGAAGCGCAGGACGCGATGCTGGTTGCGGAGTACCCGGACACCGGATTGTTTGGGCTGCGCTGGGGATACGGCGGCAATGAGCGCGTGCGGGCGATGTTCCCGTATGGCACTGCGGTTGCCATTTACGATACGATGGACGACGACGTAGATGAGATCGCGCAGAAGTCGTTTACCCGCGTCGGTGCGCGGTCGGTGCTGTTAGCGCCGCTGACGGCGGGGGATCGAATCATCGGCAGTGTGGGCTTGGATGTGCGCGGTGAACCGCGAACGTTCAGCGACAGCGAACGCGAAACACTGATGACCATCGCCGGACAGCTTACGATTGCACTGACGAATGCGCGCCTGTATCAACAGGCAATCACCGCCAACCGCCTCAAGAGCGAGTTCTTGGCGAATGTCAGCCATGAACTGCGAACGCCGCTGAACGCGATCATCGGTTACAGCGATATGCTGCTCGGCAAGTTCTACGGTGACTTGAACGAACAGCAGCGTGATCGAGTACGGCGCGTTCACGAAAGCGGCGCGCATCTGCTTACACTGATCGAAGATGTGCTGCATCTTTCGCGGATCGAGTCGGGTCAAATCCAAGTCGTGACTGCGCCCATGCGTCCCTCCGAGTTTATGCCCCCAATTCTGAACGATTCCAAGCCGAAATGGGTAGAAAAGAAGCTGGCAGTGACCGTTCACATGCCGAACCGCTGGCAAGAACCTTATGTCGCCATCGATCCGACGCTGTTCAGTCAGGCATTCGGTCAAGTGTTGGATAATGCGATCAAGTTCACGCATGAGGGTGGAATTGCGATCCATCTGTACCGGCAGTCGATCTCAGGTGGACAGGTGCGTGAGGGAAGTCCACCGCCGCGCCGCGCGAACGTGCCGGATGGCGACTGGTTGATGATCGCCGTCATTGATACAGGGATTGGCGTACCGCGTGAAGATTACGAGGTCATTTTCGAAAGCTTCCGTCAAGTGGACGGATCATCGGTGCGGGAGTTCGGCGGCACCGGGTTGGGATTGGCGATTGCGCGGCAGTTGGCAGAAATTCACGGTGGGCGGCTGTGGGCAGATGCAAACCCGGATGGACAGGGGAGCATGTTCGTTTTCGCACTTCCGCTGGTGCCGCCGCCTGTGACCTAAAACAGAACGCCGCCCGGGGGGAGTGGGCGGCGTTCTGTTAAGGGGTACGTGATGTGAGAGCTGTTGGGTGCTGTAGACAGTCTCACACCGAGCGCCTACTGCTGCCAGCTTGTCGCTGGTGGGCTTGCAATCGCCGTTGTAGTGTCAGGAGTCCCACGACTGCGTTCTGCTGCCCTTTCCTGTAATTAAACCGCGTAAGGAAGTTGCGAAATAGTGATATTCTTCACGAATTTGTCCGTGAGATTTGTCGCAGCGCGGTAAAGTGTACATCAATAGTGGTTAACTTGTGTCCCAAACAGAGCGGAAATGTGAAGCACGATGACCGAAGCACCACTGTTTGACGAACGCACTCGCCGCAAGCTGGAGCAGCTCACGCTGCAAGCATCGCGTATCCGTGCCGGGGCGATCAAGGGTGAGCGCCGCTCGATTAAGCGCGGCACGAGTATCGAATTTGCCGATACGCGCAATTACACGCCGGGGGATGATCTGCGGCGGTTGGATTGGAATGCCTACGGGCGGTTGGGTCGCCCGCTGACGAAATTGTACGAGGATGAAGAGGATTTAACCGTCCATGTCATCATTGACACGTCCGCGAGCATGGATTTCCCGATCGAGGGCGACCCGGAACAGCATAAATTCGATTACGCGCGGCGTTTGATGGCTGGGTTGGGTTATACCTCGCTGGCGACGAATGACCGCTTGTTTGTGTCCAGCATCGGCGGGGATGCACAGCGCTTCGGTCCAGCGCGTGGGCGGGCGTACAGCGTCCGTTTGTTGAGCTTCGCGGCGGGACTCAAGGCGCGCGGCGCGACTGATCTCAATATCGCGCTCCGCGAGTATGCTGTACACACGAAGATTCCCGGCTTATGCCTGATCTTGACGGATATGTTCTCACCGTCGGGTTATCTGGATGGGATCAATGCGCTGTTGAGCAAAGGGCACGAGGTCGCGCTGATTCATATCCTCTCACCGGAAGAAGTCGAGCCGACGATTGTGGGCGATCTGCGCTTGATCGACAGCGAAACGGGTGCGGGTCAAGAGGTGAGCATGGATGCGGGACTGCGCGATCTCTATATTCGGCGGGTTGCCGCATGGCGTGACGAGATTCGGCGCGAGATCAGCAAGCGCGGCGCGCATTATATTCCGGTGACGACGAATATCGCATGGGAAAAAGTCATCCTGTATGATCTGCGGCGGCTTGGCTTGGTGAAGTGACGTAGAAACAGAGCAAGAGAAGGGTACGAATCTGCTTTTCTTTGCGCCCTTGCGTTAACGCTTTTCCTGTACTTCTTTGTGGGTTGATGGTGACGTTATGTCTTTCTTAGCCCCGTTCGCGCTGATCGGCTTGGCGCTGGCGATGCCGATCCTGCTGTTGTACATGCTCCGCTTGCGGCGGCGCGAGGTCGTGATCAGCAGCACGTATTTATGGCAGCAGGTACTCCAAGACACCGAGGCGAACACGCCTTGGCAAAAACTGCGCCGGAATCTCCTGCTCATCCTCCAACTGCTGATCCTTCTGCTCATGGTACTGGCATTGGCGCGACCGTTCATCATCGTTCCAGCGGTGAGCGCGGGACGGATCGCCGTGATGCTCGATGCCTCCGTCAGCATGAACAGCACCGATTCGGCGGACGGCACACGCTTTGACGAAGCGAAGCACCGCGCCATCGAGCTGGTCGATACGATGAGCCTCGGTGACACGATGACCGTGATCCGCGTGGCAGGCGCACCAGAGATTTTGATCCCCTACACGGCGGATCGGGCGGCGCTGCGGGCAGCCATCGAAGCGGCACAACCGAGCTACGCCCCCGCAGATTGGAATGCGGCGCTCACGCTGGCAGCGGCAGGCGCGGCGGGATCAGAAGATTACGCGGCGGTGATCATCAGCGATGGCTGCGTAAACGACGCGACACGCTTACCGCCCATCCCCGGCGATCTCGAATACATTCCGGTTGGATCAAGCGCGGAAAACGTGGCAATCACAGCACTGGCAGCGCGGGCGCTCCCCGGTGAGCCGCCGCAGTTATTTGCGCAGGTGACGAATTTTGGACTGACCGACGCGGAGATCATTTTCTCGCTGCGCACCGATGGCACGCTGTTTTCAGCGGATCGCTATACAATTCCGGCGGGTACGCGCCTTGCGATCACCGATTTTCCGCCGTTACAGGATTACACGGTGCTTGAGGCGGCGATCACGTACCCGGTTGATGGGACGTTCACCGACTATCTGGAATCGGACAACACAGCATGGACGGTCGGCGGCACGAGCGGCGCGCGGCGCGTGCTCTTGATGAGCGAAGGCAATCTCTTTCTTGAGCAGGTGTTACGCATCCTGCCGAATGTGCAGACCTTCCGGGGAACACTCGAACAGGGCTTGCCGAGCGGCGAATTTGACGTGTCGATTTTCGACCGCTATCTGCCGCCTGTGCTGCCCAATGGTGATCTCCTTCTGATCGATCCGCCGAGTTCGACGGTGCTGTTCACAGTGGGCGAGGAAACGACGGAGACGGGCAATATCCGCGTGAGCGATGATCCGCTCATGGCGTTGATCGACTTTTCGACGGTGAATGTACGCGCATTCAATCAAGTTAGCGCGTCGTGGGCTGCACCGCTGATCACGGCGGACGGGGGAGCGCTCCTGCTGGCGGGCGAAACCAGCGACCGCCAGATTGCGATCTTGACGTTCAACCTTGCGGACAGTGACCTGCCACTGCAAATTCCGTTTGTTGCGCTCATGTCTACGCTGCTTGACTGGTTTCAGCCCGCGAACACGATCATTGAACAAACGGCGGCACGGGTGGGTGCTCCCGTCACGGTGCGCTTGATTGGCGATGCTGACGATGCCCGCGTCACCCTGCCGGACGGATCAACGCGGAGCTTGGGCGGAGAGGGCGCGGCGCGGTTCTTCAGCGAAACTGACTTGCCCGGCGTGTACACGGTTGAGCTTTTCGCGGGCGGACAGGTGATCGCCACCGCGCCGTTTGTCGTAAACAGCACCGATTCGCGCGAAAGCGACATCACTCCACGCCCCACGTTGACTATCGGCGGCGCGGAGATCAGCATAGAAGAAGAAGAGGATGTCGGGCAGCAGGAATTCTGGTCATGGCTGGCGCTCGCCGCGCTGATCGTGCTCATGATCGAATGGTACGCTTATCATCAGCGCATGAATGCGCCGACACTGTTCAAACCACTGGTCAGGCGGCGCGCATGACGATAAAAATGCTTCCGTATGCTGGGGAAATGCGACTAGGCTCATGACCTTTACCGCGCCGCTGGCGCTTCTGCTCCTTGTCTTGATCCCGATCACAATCCTGATCGGTCGCCCTCGCCTGAAATTTCGGCGCGGGCGCGATCTCACCAGCCTTGCGCTGCGCGTGATCATCCTCACCCTGCTGATTTTGTCGCTGGCGGGTGTTCAAACCGTGCGCGCCGCTGACCGCTTAGCAGTGGTGTTCGTGGTTGATGTCTCGGACAGCATGGGGAGCGATGTTCGCGCCGAAGAACTCGCCTATATCCGCGATGCGCTCGGGACGATGCGACCGGAGGATCAAGCGGCGGTTGTGGTATTCGGCGGGGAGGCGGTGGTCGAACGGGCGATGAGCAGCACCCGCGAAATCGCCCAGATTCGCTCGACGCCGAACACGGGCAACACCGATCTTGAGGAAGCGATCAATCTCGCGCTGGCGCTGTTCCCGACCGACGCGGCGCGGCGCATGGTGATCTTGAGCGACGGTCAAGCGACATTGGGTGACGCGGAACGCGCCGCCCGCCGCGCTGAAGCGATAGGCGTTGAGATCAGCTATGTGCCGATCACCCGCGAGGCTGCGCCGGAGATCGCCGTTACGAGCGTGGATGCGCCGTCTAGTGTGGCGGCGGGCACACAGTTTGACTTGAATATCACCGTTGAAAGCGAGATCGCAACGGCGGCGGCACTGATCGTCGAAGCGGGCGGCGCGACGATCAGCCGCCAAGATGTGCAGCTTTCCGTTGGCACGAATCAGTACACGCTGACGATCACGGCGGAAGAAACGGGTTTCCGCGATTTCCGCGTGAGCGTGATCCCGATCAGCGCGGACGGTTTTTATCAGAATAACCAGCTTGCCGCCTTCAGCCGGATCACGGGTGAACCGCGCGTGCTGGTGATCCGCCGCGACGATGCCGAATCGCGTTATCTGGTCGAGGCGCTGACCGAACTCGGTTTGGGCGTGGATGTCTACGCACCCGCCGATCTACCGATTGGCGTTGCGGCGCTGCAAGCGTATAACGCCGTCGTCTTGATGAATGTTCCCGCGACCGAACTGCCCACTGCACGTATGGAAGCACTTCAGGTCTACGTGCGCGATCTCGGCGGCGGTCTGGTCGTGATCGGCGGACCGGAAACATATGCGCCGGGTGGATATTTCCAAACACCCTTGGAAGAAACGCTCCCGCTGGCGATGCAGCTAGAAGATCAACAGCGCGTGCCGCAGTTGACCATGATCTACGTGATCGACCGCAGCGGCAGTATGGCGGCGATGGGGGCAAGCGGCGTCGAAAACATCGAACTGGCGAAAGAGGCAGTGATCCGCTCAATCGACTTCTTGCAACCGACGGATCGTGTTGGCGTGCTCGGCTTTGATGCGCGCAGTTATTGGGTCGCGGATATTCAACCCGTGATCAACGGCGAAATGCTGCAAATGCTCGTCGGCACGCTCCAACCGGGGGGCGGGACGGACATCATGGCAGGAATGCGCCTCGCTGCTGAAGCGATCACACAGGACACCAGCGAACGGCGGCATATCATCCTACTCACCGACGGCGGCGCGAATGATCGCGGCTTGGTCGATCTCACCCAAGATTTGCGCGTCACGTATGATATCACCACCTCGGTGATCGCTATCGGCGGCGGCAATCCCGGCTTTTTGGAAGAAATGGCGGTCGAGGGCGGCGGGAACTATCACGTCGCGTCGAGTATCGCTTCGATCCCGACGATCTTCAGCCTCGAAACCGTGCTGGCAACGCGCAGTTACTTGATCGAAGAACCATTTACGCCCGCACTTGCGGGCTTAAGCCCGATTTTGGACGGGATCACCGCTGCGCCGCCGCTCTATGGCTATGTCGCCACCTCGTCCAAACAGACCGCTCAGGTGATCCTCGTCACACCGGACGACAATGCCGATCCGATCCTTGCCGCGTGGCAGTACGGATTAGGGCGGTCGGTTGCATTCACAAGCGACGCCGCCGCGCGTTGGGGGCGCGATTGGGTAAGTTGGGAGAACTTCGCCCGTTTCTGGAGTCAGGCGGTGCGCTGGACGATCCTCGAAGGTGTGAATACCAACCTCGAAACGCGCGTGACGATGGAAGGCGAAACGGCGCGGATTATGGTCGATGCGCGCGATGCGAACGGCGCATTTTTAAACGGTCTGGACTTGCAAGCTTCGCTGGTTGATCCGGCGCTAGGCGATCAAGATATTGTCTTAGAACAGGTCGCGCCGGGACGATACGAAGCCGCCTTCATTCCACAAACCGAAGGCGCGTATTTCGTCGCCGTCAACGGGACGATGCCGGGCGAATCGCTGCCGCTCACCGAGACATCCGGTTGGGTGATGAGCTATTCGTCGGAATATGCCATCGGCGGAGCGGCGAATGTGCTGCCGGAGTTAGCGCGGATTACGGGTGGTGAATCGCTTGCGGGGAATGCGGCTGAAGTGTTCGCGCACACGCTCGAAGCGGGCGTGTCACGTACGCCGCTTGCGCCAGTTCTGCTGTTGATCGCGCTTCTGCTCCTACCTGTCGATATTGCTGTGCGCCGCTTGGTGATCACGCGGAGCGATTTAGCACAGGCGCGGGCGTGGTTGACGCGGCGGGCAGTGGTCGAAGCGAGTGATACCGTTTCGACACTGCAAGCGGCAAAACGCCGCGCACAAGAACGCGCAGGCGCACCAGAGTCGGATCAAGCGCCGCTTCCGCCGCTCCCGACTGCGCCGCCGCCAACGTTCACCCCGCCGCCGCGTGAATCGATCACCGCGCCGCGCGCCACCCCTGAACCCGATAAGCCGGGCGAGAATCTGGCGGGCAAACTGCTGCAAAAGCGCCGCCCACGCGATGAATAAGTGCGGAATGAATTACGCAGATCAATGTGTGAAAAATTTCCCAATTTTCGGAGAGTGTCGCGTTCGACGGGTTATACTCATGCCTAACGATCAAATTTCGCTTTGTGCATGGGGCTGTCGATATGGCGACCGAACTTTCTTGGCTTGTTGAATCACGGGTACTGTGGATTCAGTATGTTGATCATGTGACAATGGATGAACTGCAAGCGGTTATGGCGCAAGCGTCAGAAATCTTACTTGCTGACGGGGCAGACCTCGAAATTCATACCATTGCCGACATGAGCAAGATGAAATCCCTACCATCGAATTTAGCGCAGCTTGGCGCTATGATGAACATCTTCAAGCACGTGCGTGGCTTGATCGTGATGGTGGTGCCAGAGAAAAATGCGCTCATGCGCTTTTTGGCGTCTTATGCCTCCAAGATGACTTCAAAGAGCGGCAGGATGTTCAGCGTTTATTCATTGCAAGAGGCAGCGGCAGTATTGAAGGAACGCGCACCAGAACTCCAAATCGCGCAATAACCCCCTACACACACGACTAGCTCCACTATGCCGCCCCATCGACTCCGCAGTTGATGGGGTGATTTCGAGTTCGTAAAGTTCACAAAAAATTCATACATGAAATAAAGACCATTTTTCATAAATGTTTCACACATTTAGAATGTGACATGTAATACACTAAACGTATCGAAACGATTCACAACAACTCAACGGATAAATGGGTATTCAATTCACATGGCTGAATGAGCCACACATTTTGCTTGAGCAGTTCACGGGTCGGGTCACGCTGAGCGATTTGCGCCATGCCGCGACCGAAATCGATCGCCTTCTGCATCAACGAGCGGCATTTGCGAAGCCACAGCCTTTGCATACGCTGGTCGATGTAACACAGGTGACCGATTTTCCTGCGAATCTGGCGCGCATCAAAGCAGTGCTGCCTCCGCCAGCGCACGAGCGCGGATGGTTGATCCTTGTCGTGCCAGAAGGTAATCTCCTGCTGCATTTCGTGAGCGCATTTGCGCTTCAACTGCGCTCGTCACCGCATCAATTCCGCGCGTTTTATTCGCGTTCGCATGCGCTTGACTTTTTGACAGCACATTCGCTGCTTGAAGGTGTGCCGTCAGTCTGCCGCTCTCCAAACTAGGGCAGTTGATCGCAGCGTCGCTGCCCGTTTCCCCTGTCTCCCCTTATGGCTAGTGGCAAAAGCCACAAAGCGATCTATAGTTATCGTAGCAAGATAAGCTCGATACGTTGGTCGCGCAGTGAGTGAAAAGGCTTTTGAGGGGTCAAAGAAGATGACAAAACTTTCTCGTCCATTGGCGTTCCTACTTGTGGCAGCGCTGTTCTTCGGCGTCGTTGGTGTGGCGGTCGGTCAAGATGCCCCATCCATTCCGTCGATGGCATGCGCTGAACCCGGCGAACTCACAATGCGTGTGTGGGATGAAAACTGGGCGGCAGTGATTCAGCAGTCGATTGATGCGTGGATCGCCGATTACTGCCCCGGCGCGACGGTCACATTGGAAGTTGTTCCTTGGGATCAATACTGGACGCTTCTGCGCACGGACGCGACCTCTGGCGATCTGCCGGATATCTTCAATGTGTCGCAGGATCGGTTCTTCTTCTATGCGGATAACGGCGCGATTCTGAATCTTCAGCCGTACTGGGACGAATTCGGCGTTGATACAACGCTGTGGGGTTCGGGCATGATCGATCCATACCGTTGGGGCGAAGATGATGATCTGTACGCCGCTCCGGTCAACTGGGATACGATTGTCATGTTCTACAACAAGGACATGTTCGACGCAGCGGGACTCGATTACCCGACCAGCGATTGGACGTGGGATGATTTCGCAGCGGCATCCGCAGCGCTGACCGACCCGGCGAACGACGTCTACGGCGCGGCAGTGTACAGCGAATATCAATCGGGCTACACCAACTTTATTGCCAGCACGGGCATTCCGCCGGTGGTCGGCGCGGGACGTACTGAATGCACGCTCGATGAGCCGCGCAGCGTCGAAGCGCTCGAATTCCTCGCTGGGTTGTACACCGCAGGCTATATGCCGAGCGTCAGCCTGATCGGCGGCGCAAGCGCGTCCGATAGCTTCAACTTCTGGCTGGCGGGGCGCGTGGCGATGGTCACCAACGGCTCGTGGAATCTGCCGACGGCGATTGAACAAGCAACCTTCAACTGGGACGTGGTTCAGCTTCCGCGCAACCCTGAAACCGGACGCACGCGCTCGATCGTTCATTCGGTCGGCTATGTTGCCTCCGCAAACTCGGACGCCCCTGATCTGGCGGCGAACCTGATTCTGTATCTGGTCAGTGACGAAGGCTCGGCGTTCTTCGCGAATGCGGGCGGCGTCGCTCCGGCGAATCCGGCGCAGCAGCAGGCATGGGTCGACTCGTTTGGTGAGACGACCGTCAATATTCAGGCGTTCGTCGATGCCCTTGAGGACTCGCAGGGTGTGACGGTTTTCGACGAAATTTGGGACACAGCGAACACCGAATTGGTGATCAACATCTTCGACTTAAATGTTCCGGTCGTGGATGCAGTTGCTCAGGCGTGCGGTTTCATTGACGCGCAGCTTGCCTCCCAGTAAGTGATTAATTACCGCAGAGAACGCAGAGCGCGCAAAGGCAACCGGCGCACTCTGCGTTTTCTGCGCCCTCTGCGGTTGAATTCGACCTATCCTTTGGCGATTGTATGACCGGATTTCTGAATCTTTTCGGCAAAACACCACTCACACGGCGGCGCGCGTTTTGGGGCTTGGCACTGGTCACCCCGAACGTCCTCGGCTTGTTGTTCTTCTTCGGTATTCCGGTTCTCATCGCTTTCCGCACATCGCTGCAAGACTGGAATGGAATCCGCCCTCCGGTCGAGATCGGGTTGGGCAACTTCGACCGCCTGCTTCACGATCCGAGCTTCTGGAACTCGGTCGGCGTCACCCTCAAGTTGATGCTCGTCGTGATTCCGGCGGGAATGCTGCTTTCGCTGATCGTCGCGCTGATGCTCAACCGAAAACTGCATGGGCGTTCGTTTTTCCGGGTAGTGTATTTTTTGCCCGTCGTCACATCCACCGTAGCGGCGACAATGGCATGGACATGGATGTTTCAGCCGCGCTACGGGCTGATCGCCAACCTTTTAGAACCGGTTGGACTGCAAGACCTGAATTGGATCACCCGCCCCGATCTTGTCCTGTTCCCGATTGCGGCGGTGGTGATTTGGCAGCGACTCGGCTTTGACATGATCTTGTTCTTGGCGGGCTTGCAAGCGATTCCGCGCCAGCTTTACGACGCGGCGCGCATCGACGGGGCAGACGGGATTCGTATGTTCCGCTTTATCACGCTGCCGCTGCTCTCTCCTACGACATTTCTCGTGCTGATCTTGCAGGTGATCAGCGCGATTCAAATTTTCGATCAGGTGTACGTCATGACGGCGCGCACGACACGCGGCGGCATGAATGACAGCGCGACCACGCTTTCCCTTTTCTTGTACGAGACTGCCTTCACGGACTCCGAGTTAGGCTATTCAGCGGCGGTTGCGCTGGCGATGTTTGCGATCACACTGCTGCTTACGTTGGTGCAGATCACGTTCCAGCGGCGTTGGGTGTATTACGAAAGTGGGTCAGCATGAGCGCAGTTTCCTCAAGCAGAAACGCAGCAGTTGCGGAGGCGGGCGCGCTCCGCGACGATCTTAATACCGCGTGGAAACTCGTCACGTATGCGATCTTGATCACCGGGGCGGTGGTGATGGCGCTGCCCTTCTTCTGGATGATCTCGACGGCGTGTAAAGCGCCGCAAGACTTGAATACGCTCCCGCTTCAGTGGATTCCGCAAAACCCGGTTTGTTTGGAGAATATCGGCGCGCTGTATGAGCAGTCGCCCAACTTCAACAGTTACTTGCTCAACAGCGCAATCGTCACGATTGCGCGCACTGTCGGGCAGTTGATCACCTGTGCGCTGGCAGCATATGGATTCGCGCGTTTTCAGTTTCCGGGTAAGAACATCCTGTTCGCACTCTCGCTCGGTTTGCTGATGGTGCCGTTTCAAGCGATTTTGATCCCGGAGTATCTGCTGCTGAGGCAACTCAACTGGCGCGATTCATTCGCCGCATTGATCATCCCCGGCACGTTCAGCGCGTTTGCGATGTTCCTGCTGCGGCAGGCGTTTATGCAAATTCCGGTTGAACTCGAAGAAAGCGCCATGATCGACGGCGCAAATCCGCTTCAAGTGCTGTTTCGGATCACGCTGCCGCTCTCGCGGGCGGCGATTGCAGCGTTTGTGGTGATCACCGTACAAGCGGCATGGAACGATTTTCTATTTCCGCTCGTGGCAGCACCGAATAACCCGAAGGTGATCACGATTGGGATCGCGCTGCTGCAAGGCGAACGCTCCACCCCTTGGAATCTGCTGATGATGGGATCATTTATCGCCACTGTGCCGATGCTGGTGCTGTTCGTGATTCTTCAGCGGCATTTCGTCGAAGGTGTATCACTGAGCGGGTTGGGCGGGAAGTAGGACGAACGCAAAGGCGCGAAGACGCAAAGAAGAGTCTGCGTTTCTTTGCGTCTTCGCGTTAATGCTTTTCCTCTACACAGCCGCCGACGGCGCAGCCTTGCGCACCGCATCGAGCGCTTTTTTCGCGCTTTCATTGGGTCCCACACCGATCTGCTGATCGATCACGATCCCGTTTTCATCAATCACAATATACGAGCGGTTCGTCATCGGCACAGGCAGAATACTGAGCAGATTCATCTTCGTGCCGTACATGAGATGCACTTTGTAACCCGGATCGCTCAACAGATCGTAGCGTAAGCTGCGTTTTTCGCCCCACGCCTTGAGTTCGGCGGGCGTATCGTGGCTGATCCCCAACACAACCGCATTCACGGCTTTCAACTCGGTGAATTCATCGCGGAAGGCGCACGCTTGGGCGATACATCCCGCGCTGAACTCGTTCGCTTTCGGGAAGAAGAACAAAACGACTTTCTGCCCGCGTAACTGGCTCAAGCGCACAGGCTTGTTGTCTTGATTGAGCAGTTCAAAATCGGGGGCGGGTTGACCGATGGTTATCATAGGGGTTCTCCTCATACGGAAATGGAATCGAATCCCCGTTAGGATAACCCGCTTGCATGAAGTCCAGATGAAAGTGAGATATGCGGAGTCGAATCACACAACAGGGCGCGACCGGACCCGGTCACGCCCCGCTGATTCGCCTACGATCCATCTTACATTTCTTGCAGCACGCGCCGCGCGATCACCATGCGCTGCACTTCGCTCGTGCCTTCGCCAATCGCCATCAAGCGCTGATCGCGGTAGATGCGCTCGACCGGAAACTCGCGGCTGTAACCGTAGCTCCCGTGAATCTGGATTGCGTTGTGCGAGACTTTTTCCGCGACTTCGCTCGCCATCAGCTTACCCATCGCCGCCTGTTTGCCGTAATCTTTGCCGTTGTCCTTCAGCCATGCGGCGCGCTGCACCATCAAGCGCGCGGCTTCGATCTCCATCGCCGCGTCGGCGATCATCCACTGAATCGCTTGATACTCGGCGATTGGCTTGCCGAAGGCGTGGCGCTGCTTGGCGTACTTGACCGCTTCTTCGTAGGCGGCTTGCGCCAAGCCGACGCTCAACGCGCCGATGCCGATCCGCCCGTTATCGAGCGTTTGCAGGGTTTGCTGCAAGCCTTTGCCTTCCGGTCCCAGCACCGAGTCGAGCGGTACGCGCACATCTTCAAACGTGATCATGTAGGTGGGTGAGGCTTTTAAGCCCATTTTCTTCTCCGGCGGGTGAATCGTCACGCCGGGGAGGTCGGTTTCGACCAGCATCATCGACATTCCGCGCGATCCGGCGTCGCGGTCGGTGCGGAGCATGACCGTGATCACGGGGGCGATCCCCGCGTTCGTGATCCATGCTTTGTTACCGTTGACGATCCACGAATCGCCGTCGCGGACGGCATACGTTTGTGCGCCCTGTAAATCACTGCCCGCTTGCGGTTCGGTTAATGCCAGCGATCCGAGAACCGTACCGCTCATAAGTTTAGGAAAGTATTTTTCTTTTTGCGCGGCTGATCCCCACCGGCTGATCGGTGCGCATCCAAGTCCGTTATGCGCGGCGATGCTCAGGGCGGTTGATCCGCACGCGCGCCCTAATTCTTCAACGGCAATGGCGATGCTGATCGTATCCATCTCCATGCCGCCGTATTCCTCGGCAATCTCCAGCCCCAACAAGCCGACATCGCGCATTTTGCGGATCATGTCCCAGTTGAGTTGACCAGTTTCATCGTGTTCGGCGGCGTGCGGCTTGACTTCGGCTTCGCAAAAATCGCGGACGACGCGCTGCCACATGGACTGCTCACGGGAGAGTTCAAAATCCATTTTGGGTTTTCCTTAATCAAATTGTGATTCAGTTCTTGTTGAGGAAGATTGTACAGTGATTGCGAACCCGCGAAAAGCAGTTGAACCGCAGCAGCGGAAGACAGGGGAATAATGCAGATTTATGATGGCAGCCGCATTCGAGCGGTGACGGAAAAAGGATTAACCTACGAAGATGACAATGGTGAGGAGCAGTTCATCGACTTTCAGCAGTGTTATGAAACTAATCTTGCAGCGTGGCTGAGTAACGACAGTCGGGTTAGCCTCATGACTCAGAACCAAATGTCAGATGAAGATTGGAATTTCTTTGTGGAAAGAATAAAGGCGGTGAAAACGGTTGGAAAACGGAATATATTGACACCACCTTGGGCAGATGGACCATTTCTTGAGTTCTTGACATCACCGCCTGTTCGCTTCAAATTCAACACTCAAGACTCGTGGAGAACCGTGCGACATGCGATTGAGAGCTTCGGTTGGAGAACACATGACCTGAGTTAGCCGCCAAACAAAAAAGGGTGCAGAGTAGGAAATGATACTCTGCACCCTTGCGTTGATGCTTTTCGCTTTAGCGCATCAAAAAGCTGCCGATGCCGCCGTCATAGTGGATGATGATCGGGCGGGTGTCGGCGACCGCGCCTTCAAAGCCGGGGGTTTGCCACACGCCTGAGCCTGTGCCGATCCCGCTGCCGCCCGCATCGCTCACCTTGACGAAGCGCGAAGGCAGGTTGATCGCGCCGATTCCGGTCTTGGCGGTCACGCTGGTGGGTGTGCCTTCCGGCGCAGTCACCTTGACCTCACCGACGCCGCCGCGAATTTTGCTGGCAACCGTTGCGCCTTCTTCAATCGTGAGTTCGATCTCACCGACGCCGCCGCCGATGTTCAGATCGAGGTGCGCGCCAGAGACGACGACCAGTTCGATTTCACCCACGCCGACATCAATCCCCGCTTCGTATGTGCCAGCGGGCAGGAACACCTTGATTTCGCCCGCGCCGCCGGAAATGTGCAGCTTGGAGATCTTCAGCCCACGCAAATCGAGCGTCGATTCACCCACGCCGCCGCGCACGTCGAGATCAATCGGGATGCTCGGTGTCAAGCCCACATCCCAGCGCAGATTCTTCTTGCTGGCGATCCAACCAAGCGCGCCCCGGAACCACTGCTTCGCGCCCGCCGCCTGACTCAGCGCCACGACTCGCGTGCCTTCGACATTCTCCGCGCTGAAGCGGATTTCACCGACGTACACCACGTCCGCCGTGATCACCTGATCCGCCGCCGTGTCCGCCAGCGCCTTGATATCCGCCTCGCCAACGCTCAAGTCAATGCGGACATTCGCTGCCGTCGCTCCGGCGACCGGCGCTTCAAAGTGACCGCTCTTGATTTCTTCTTCGGTGTTCGCGCCGAGATCTTTGAAGAAGTCGCGGATATCTCCGCCCAGTTTCTCAAACGAGAATGACCATTCGGTCCGGTAGTTTTTCTGTTTGTCGTCCATCTGATTTGACTGCTCCCTTTGCATGGTGGCTATTCGTTAATTCGCTTGCGCACCGCGAATGTTCAATGTTACGGACTAGCGCACTGTGATCCCGCCAACGCCGCCGTTGATCTCCAGATCAAAACGGGCAGCCTCGTCCGCTTCGGCATACGACGCTGATTCCCACGTCCCGTCATCATCATCGCCGCTGGTTTGTTCCAGCCAGCTGGGGGCGTTCAGCCCACCCAACCCGCCGTTGAACTCCATCCGCACGGGTGCATCATCGGGCAGATCAATCACAAATTCACCCACGCCAACTGACGCGCGCATTTCAAACGGCGCAGCACTGCCCGCGTTGATTTCGTTACGTCCAACGCCGCCGTTAATCGAAACGGTGTAGCGTTCGCCGGATGTGGGCATGTTGACAGCGACTTCACCGACACCACCGCTGATATTCAAGTCGGTGATGGTCAGCTCCGTAAGGTCGAGTTCGATCCTGCCGACGCTGCCGTTTACCTGTAGGTCAAGCGGCAAATTCGGCGTCAAGCCGATGCGGGTATACGCTTCCTGATTCAATGTATCGCCGAACCAGCCAAAGAAGTCGAAGTTGATCGTCGTTGACCAGTTGTAACCGAGCGTAACCGCTTTACGCGACTCGCCGCTCACATCAAATGACACCGTCCCATAATGCGCTGTATCGACCGTGATCAGATCATTCGAATCTGACAATGCACTGATGACAGTCTCACCGACCGCGCCGCTGAGGTAAATGTCGGCGCGGGTCGCATCGCCAATGGGTTCACTGAACGCATCTGTCACAAGTTCGGCGTTGGATGCCAGCCCAATCGACGGACCGATGATCATCAGCACGAGCAACAGCACGACGGTGAACAGCCCGATCAGCATCGACAAGCCGCGCTGACGCCCGAACAGCAGATCAAACCCAAACGCGACAAGGACGATGGGCCACATTCTGCCGAGGACTGCGAAGTTGGACGACGTGAGAATACCTGCCCGACCGAGCAGCCAAATCACGCCGACTGCGATCAGAATGAACGCCCAAATGGACGGGGCGCGTGAGGAGGAACGTGGATAATCTGATTTCGTCTTTTCCATGATGTGTGTGCTTCCTTCAAAGTGCATCACTCACAAGCATGAATATTTACGAAAGATATTGCGATTGAGTTGCGCGCTGTCAGCGCCCGCTGCACATCGGTGGTCCTTCCGGGGGATACATCCATACCCCGCCGACTTCGGATTCGGCTGCCATCGCTTGATATTCCCGGTACGTGGCAACAAGGCTGTCGCAGTCGCCTAGAATTTCGGCGGACTGCCCCTGTAAATACCAGCACTCAAACCGGCGCTCGTTGATCGGGACATTCTGCATCACCTGAAGCGCGGAACAGCGGTGCAGCATATCCCGTGCCTCCTCAAAGTTCCCGCTCAAGAAGTATTCGCGCCCCAATTGATACCAGCCATCGGCATACGCCGGCGCGCGCTCGACCACTTGTGAGCAGTACATGATCGCCTGCTCGGATTCGCGCAGTAGACTAGAAAGCTCACACAACCGCAGCCGCGCCTTCACATTTTCCGGCTGCATCGCCAACACTTCGTAATAGGCGACAGTCGCGGCGTCAGCATCGCCAATTTGAAGCGCGTACAATGCCCGCTCGAAATAAAACGAGACAATCTGCCCATTGAGCGCGATTGCTTGCTCAATCGTCGTGATCGCCCCCGCATAATCGCCCAGATCGCTTTGGGCAATCGCCAGCGCGCGGAGCGCATCCATATGAAATGCCCCGCCCGCATACGTGCGCGCGCTTTGCACGGCGAGTTCACTTTCGCGGCGGGCAATCGTGTAACTACCGACGCCCCCATACGCCAACCCACGTGCGATCCGCGCCAGTGCATTTTCGGGATCGTCATCGAGGATGCGTTCTGCGACTTCAGACGCTTCGACCGGACTCCCCGCCGCCGCCAGCGCGAACGCATACACCGCGTTCACATCCCGGTTACGCGGATCACGCCGCGCCGCCGCTGCCACCAATTCAAGCGCGGTGTCGCGGTCAATCGCGCGGTCGATTTCGCTGTAGCTCTGGTAAATCAACGCCCGCACGACCACGCCCAACATACCCGCGTCCATCGCATTAGCCGCCAGCGCCACCCGTCCCAACTCGACCGCGCGTATAAGATCCCCCGCCGTGAATGCCCGCGCCGCCGCTCGCCGGGTTTCCTCGTTATTTTGGCGTGCCGCTTCATCACTGCTGGGCGGGTCAAACCAGCGGATAATCCGGCTTGACGAGATCAGCCCGACGCCGAGAACGACGCCCAGCACAATCACAAAGGATAAGCAGCCGGAACGACGACGATAACGACGAAACGACGGTCGTGTGGTGGTGCGAACGATACGCATGATGGGGTTGTTTTCCCGTGTTTGGGCAGCGGTGATTGAGAGTGTAACACACCGCTGCGCAACCGAACAGTAACCCATCGCGCGGCTGTGACCTATGTAGGATGCGCCGATGTCAGGGTGACAACCGTCACCCTGTCAAACGCGCCAACACGAGGATGAAATTCCCGCGCGTGGGGAGTTCGTTTTCGCTGCTGAAGCGGGCGGCACGAATGTAATACACGCCCGTTGACGGAAGCGTGTAACGCTCAATGCGTGCATCTTGACCATTCCCGCTGTCATCGTCACTGACCAGCGGCACAAGATCGGCATTCAACAGCGCGAGCAGCGGATCGAGATCACCATCGGCGCGGCTCATGCTGACCGTGATCGCATCGCCCTCGTTTCCATAGAACGCATACAGGATTTCCGGCGCTTCATCATCGATTCGTCCCGTGATCGTGCTGCCATAGCTCAAGCGGAACGCGCCTTCTACCAGCGATTCGAAGATGTTCCCGGCGCTCGTGACGGTCAGCGTGAACCGCCCTTCGGTGACGCCTTCAGCGCGTTGGTAGCGCGTAGCGATCACGATGTAGCGCCCATCACGCGGCAGGACGTAATCGCGGATCGCGCTGTTTTGACCGCCGCCGCTGTCATCATCGGAGATGAGTTCGGCAACATTTGCATCCGCCAGCGCGATAAATGTATCAAGGTTGCCTCCGGCGCGGCTCATCGTGATGCTGACCAGTTCATCGCGCCGTCCTTGAAACTCAAAAAACAACGCGGGGCGGTCGTTCGTGATCTCGCCTTCAATCGGCGCGCCGACGGTGAGCGGAATCGCAAACTGAGCCGTCGTCCCCAGCCCGCTCTGCGCGGCGGTTTCGAGTGTCAATACGAATGATCCGCGTGAACGTCCGGCGGCTTGCCCGAAGCGTGACGCGACGATCGCATACATTCCATCGTCTTCAATCGCCAGCGCGATGATCTGCGCATCCAGCGAACCTGAGCCGATCACATCGTCATTTTCCGCGATCACGATGCCTTGACTGTTCACGACCTGCAAAAATGCGTCGAGATCGCCGCTCACGCGCTGCATACGGATCGTGATCGCATCCCCGCGCGCCGCCCGAAAACTGTAATACACCTGCGGAGTCATGTCGGTGATCGCGTTGTACACGGTATCGCCGTAGCGGAGCGCGCTCCCGCTGGCAAATGACACGCCTTCGCGGCTGATTCGCAGTTCGTAACTGCCGCTGGTCGTCCCCAAGCCATACCCGAAACGCCCGACGATCACGTAATAGCGAGCGCTGCGCGGCAGTCGCACATACTCCAACCGCAGATTACGCCCTGCGCCGCCGTCGTCGCGCACCGCCAGCGGATTCCCTTCGTCATCGATCACGGTGAGAATCGGGTCAAGATCGCCGTCGGTGATGTCGAGCGTGACGGTGATCACCTCGCCGCGCCCGCCGTCAAACTCGTAAGCGGCGCGCGGCGCATCGTCGTTGATCGCGCCGCTCGCTGTGACGCCGAACGCCAGAACCCCCTGTACATCCTCTTGAGCGTCCGCCGTTGGGGCAAACCCAAAGACAAAAAGAGAACAGAAAAACACGTAAACGCCAAGACGCAAAAACGCCACGATGCCAAGATACTGCCGGAGGCTTTGCGCCTTTGCATCTTTGCGCCTTTGCGTTGATGTTCTTTCGCTCTTAGTCATACAGCGCCTTGATCGTGGCTCGATTCGACATATTATCGCGGAAATCGGTGCTGTCGCTGAATTGATCGATGCTGCCGATCAACGTGCGCGCCGCAATTCGCTTGACTGCGGGATCGGTGATGCGGGCGATCAGCGTATCAGCGAATTGATCGCCGTGAATCACCCGATACGGGCGACCATGAAACGGGGAAACCTCCGTCGGCAGCGGATCGGTTAGGTTTAGCGCGTTGTGCATGTGCGCGATCACCCGATACGCTTGAGACAGCGCCGTTTCGCGTTCGTGCCAATCGGCGGCTTTGATGACCGCGCTCAAAATGGGCGTGAGCGTTTCCGCCGCACGCAGTCGAGCGAAGCCCGTGCCGAACCATTTCGGATACGGCGCGTATACCCGTTCCATCAAAAAGCACAGCATCATCACATCACGCGCCAGCCGGGCGGCGATCACCTGTGAGCCGAGATCATCCCCGACATCGCCGCATCGCCCGACGAACGGTTCTTCTTGACCGATGCGCGCCCATCCCGCCGCCAGCATATACAACCAGACATCATCAGGAAAATACGCCAGCCGCGCCCGCACGGAGTCGAGTTCACCTAAGCCCGTGTGCCAAACACCGCCCGCCGTCAGCGTCCGTAAGCGCTGCTGTGGAAATGTCAGCCAATCGGCGGGTTCGAGCGGCGTGTCAATCTCCCACGCCAACGCTCCGCGCATGAAGTCGCGGATGGTCGTGATCGTGATCAGGTGTTCAACGTCGCCTTCGGTTTTGTCCGGGTCGAACAGCCGGACGTGCGGCTCACCGGGGGCGACTTTCATGCTGGTGGGGTAATCACGGAAGCGATAAGGGAGATTCTGCCGGAGCGCTGAGTCGATCAGCGGCGCGAACTGCGCTTGATCCGCGTCCGAAAAGAATAAGATCACCCGGCAGCCCCAATGATGATCGGTTGAGCGCTCGGTATCAAAGCCTAAGACCTCCGAGCCAGCACCGATCAGTCCGGCATCGTACCGGAGCGCGGGAAACTGGGTCTGAAGGATCGGCTGAACAGCTTCAGAGAAGAACAAGTGCGATAGTTCAAGACCGGGGATGAATGCCGACATGAAGCCTACTGTCCAGAATCAAAAAACGCAGAGACTCTAGCATTTCTCTGCGTTCCGCGCGAACGTCTGCGATCAGTCAGCGTGCCAAGCGGTGATCACTCTGCCCAGCGGCGTGAAGTAGAACGCGAGCAGCGCCGTACTCATCAACACAGCCGTGATCGTCATGACATGCAACGTTCCTCGCCACTCATGCGCGTGCTGGCGCATCTCCAAGAGGAGGCGACCTCCAAGCGCAACCACCGCAACCGGAGCAGTCGTGATCAGGAGCAGGGCACCGAGATGCAGCCAGCAGCCAATCTCGGTGGTGCCGTTGAACAGCGGGTAGCCTTTCGGGTCAAACGCCCCCCGGCTCACAAGCGCCGGGTCTTCTAGGTGGAGTCCGTATGCGAAAAAGGGAACAACGATCAACAACAAAAACACGACGAAGAATGCGGTCAACAGAATGACAAAGTATCGCGCTCGTGCGCGCCGTTTGAAGACGAGGATGAACACAGCCGACAATAAGAGAACCAATCCGATCAGGAAGATCACGCTTCGCACTCCTAAGATATGAGATTCCCCTAGAAGGGTCAGCAAAATCTGGAGAGGAGCAGGTTGTCTGCTCCTCTGCATCGTCAGCAGCTATTCGCCGGGAGCGGCGGTGGCTTCGTTTTTCTTGCGGCGCGTTTGACGGGCGATCTTCTCAACCTTGTCATCGCCGTTCACATGCGGGGTTGCGCCGTTGTTCGGGTAATGCGCCGCGCCCCGGATGATCTGCGCCAGACGATAAGCGTCCGTCCGCGAACTCAGATCAAGGCTGAGTGGTGTGACGCTGACCTTGCCTTCTTGAAGTAGACAGTAAACATCACTGTCTGGTTCTGCCACCGAGGGGTCTGTATCCAAGCGATATCCCATGCGCCCGATCTCGTTGAGGGCGACGCGCTCTGGGCGCGTGGGCCAGTACACGCGGCGGCGGCTGACACGGGTGATCTTCCACTCGGTTTCAAAGGTTGCGTCGCGTGGAATATCGATCTTCAACACATCCACATCGTCGGGGCGGCGGTTGAACATCACCCATTCGCCCAACATGCGGGTGAAATACGCCGCTGCCGTAAAATCGACATCGTTGGAGTAGGTCAGGTGCAGGTCGGTCGGGGTCTGTTGGCTGACCGCAAGCGCGGGAATGCCTAAGCTCGACGCTTCGAGCGCCGCGCCAACTGTCCCGCTGATCGTGACACCGTTCCCAAGATTATCGCCGTAATTGATTCCGCTCACACACAGAGCAGGTTTGCGATCCGCCAGTTCAAACACCGCGTGCTGAACGGCTTGCGCCGGAGTGCCATCAACGGCATAGACGTTGTGTGTTTTTCCCTTGATGACCATCTCGCGTTCATAAATGCGCCCCTCGCTGGTGACGGGCAAACTGCGTCCCGTTCCGCTTTGCTGCTCACGCGGGGCGACAACGAGGAGATCCGCCAAGTCGTAGAACGCTTCGACTGCTGCCCACAAACCGGGGCTGGCGATTCCGTCGTCGTTGGTAAAGAGAACTAAAGGTCGGTCAGACATATGACATTGCTTTCGTTACAGTCTCGTTTCGGACTCGTTTAATCATCATATCATTAAGAAACCCATGATCAAGTAGTCGACTCAAGCCTTAACGACATTCGTACATATTGTTAATGCGCTGCGTCATATCTTTATCTGAACGGACATCACGCGACGATTAATACGATAGCGACGAGCGCGGCGACGATGCCAACCCACTGAATGCGGCGGATTCGCTCTTTTAGGAGGATCGCGGCAAGTGCAATCGTCGCGGCGGGATACATGGATGACAGCACGGCGGCGACATCCGGGCGACCGAGATGCGCGGCTGTGACAAAAAACGCATTCCCGCCTGAATCGAGCATGCCGCCGAAAATGATCAGCGGAACTGCCCGCCGTGAGGCAATCGTGAACGGCTTGCGCGTGATCAGCACAAACAAGGTGGTGAGCGTGACCGTTGTCGCGCGTGCTGCTGCTAACGGAAAGAAGGTCGCGTTTTCGCTGCCGCGCACGAAGAACAAAAACGCGATTCCGAAGCCTGTTCCTGCGACAATCGGCAGTAAAATGGCGCGCCGGTCGATGTGTCCGCTGGTGGGCGACTGCGCGACGAGCCACACAGCGACCAATCCGATTGCGAAACCGACCAGCGTCAGCATATCCGGGAATCCCCGGCTGATCGCCGTGAAGATTACCGGCAGCGCGGCAGTGATCACCCCGGCGATGGGCGCGGTGATCCCCATATGCCCCAGCGAAAGCGAGCGATACAGCGCTAGCAGCCCAATTAAGCCAATCGTCCCGCCAATCGCGGCATAAACGAGGTCTTCAAGCGGCGGCATGGCTTCGCCGCTGATCAGGGCGAGCACGAGATACAAAATCAAGCCGGTAGACTGCGACACGATCACGACGGCATAAAGGCTGTTGTTCTTGCTATTGAAACCGCCTGTGAAGTCACCTGATCCGTAAAAAACGGCAGAAATCAGCCCGTAGACTGCGCCGAGTAGTTCAGAACTCATACCTAACCTTTGAATCAGCCCGAAACCAAAAGCATACGATATCAACGCCGATACGCAAAGAAATCCCTCGTCATCCCCTGTTTTATCTTCACGTCTTGGCGACTTTGTGCCTTTGCGTTAATGTCCTTCCCTAAATTGCGTCAGCCTTTTGGGATGGAGCTTTCTTGATGAAATCGCCCACAATCGCCGTTGTTGGAAGTATCAATGTTGATCTGGTTGCGCGTGTTCCGCGTATTCCCGCCCCCGGTGAAACGCTGCTAGGCAGTGATCTTGTCACTACGTTTGGCGGAAAAGGCGCGAATCAAGCAGTAATGGCGGCACGGCTCGGTGCACATGTTCACATGATCGGCAGAATCGGCGCGGACAGTTTCGGCGCGGACGTGCTGGCGAATTTTGCCCGTGAAGGCGTGGATACGACCTATGCAGGCACAGCGGATCGCCCCACCGGCGTTGCATTGATCAGTGTTGCTGAGGACACCGGACAAAATACTATTGTCGTGACACCCGGCGCGAATGCGGCAGTAACACCGGACGTGGTGCGCGCCGCGCATGCCGCCATCGAAGCATCGGGTGCAGTGATGTGCCAACTCGAAATCCCAACTGCCGCGACCTTAGAGGCGTTTCGCATGGCGCGGGCGAAAGCTTCCCCCGCCGTGACGATTTTCAATCCCGCTCCGGCGGTCGTGTTCCCGCCTGAACTGCTCCCCTTGTGCGATGTGATCCTGCCGAACGAACACGAAGCCGCGCAGATCGCCGGAATGCCGCCGATCCACTCCGTCGAGGATGCGATTAGTGTTGGAAAGGCGCTGCAACAGCGCGGTGTCAAGCAGGTCGTGATTACGCTCGGCAGCCGGGGCGCACTCTTGATCGACGAAACCGGCGAAGCGGCGCATCTTCCGGCAGAACCTGTCGAGGCGGTCGATACCGTTGGCGCGGGGGATGCGTTCGCGGGATCGCTGGCGTTCTTCATGGCGGCGGGGCTGAACGTGCGCGACTCGGTGCGGCGCGCGGTGGCAATCGCTACGTTAAGCGTGCTCAAACCCGGTGCGATGGCATCCTTCCCGTTTGCGCATGAGATTCAGCATTTATTGACCGGCGGTTAGCGCAAACGGCTCCGTACGTATTTTTATATTGTATATATGTAGACTACAATCATTGCAGCCTCTAGTTATCCGATCCGATTGAGGAGTGACCGCTTTGCATCTCACCAGACGCTCCACATTGCTCATATTCTTCGCAGTCGCACTGATCGCGATCACAGGTGCCGCCGCTGCCGATCGATCTCAACAGCAGATCGACTGCCCAGCGTTTGTGCAGCAAGCACTGCAAGCGGTATCAACCGCCTGTAATCCGCTGGATCGTAACAGTGCGTGTTACGGCAACCGCCGCTTGGTTACCGCTTTTGAACCTCCGCAAGCCGTCGATTTTTTCACACAGGTATCAGATCGTGCGGCGCTGACCCTTGTATCGTCCATCCGCACACTGCCGCTCAACCGCGTGCTTGACGAGTGGGGGATCAGTCTGCTCAGTTTACAAGCGAACATGCCGGGGACGCTGCCGGGTCAAAACACCGTGTTTATGTTGATGGGCGATGCGTCGGTCGAAAATGCCGTCGCGCCAGATCAACTGCTGCCGGAATCGACCGCCACCGCCGCCGTGAGCGCCGATAGGCCGCTAGAACTGCATTTCTTCCCTTCGGCTGACTCTGAGATTATTGGTTCGACCACCGATGCCGATTTGCTCGCTGATGCGGTATCGACCGACGGAACATGGGTGCGTGTGACAGAGACGAACACACCTCTGTTCGGTTGGACATTGATCGATACCTTGAGCGGCACGCCTGACTTGTCCGGTCTGCCGCAAATCGATCCGAGCGTGCAGTTTACGCCGATGCAGGCGTTTCATCTGCGCACGAGTGTTGGACGAATCGAATGCACTGAAGCGCCGAATACGCTCCTTGTGCAAGGACCTGAGACGCTGCAAGTGCAAATTCAGGCGAACGGCGCGGATATTCGACTGGGATCGACCATCATCCTTGAAACCCTCCCCGTCGATGCGGCGCTGCTCGAATCCCTGCAAGCCTTGTACGGTTTTGCGTCGGATGTAACGGCACTTCTGCGCGTGATCGTGCTCGACGGCGAAGCGACGGTCAACCCGGATACGCCGGAGGCGCAGACCGTTCGCGCCGGAGAAGTGGCGTATACCTGCCTCGTTCCGTCTGATGCAGATACGTTTGACGTCATTCCTGAATGCGGTTGGACGCCGCCGGAGCCGCTCACCGAAGATGAGTTGGCTCAGTATGCGATTTTGGAAGACTACGAACTGAATTACTCGATTACGCTGCCCGAAGGCGTGATCGCAACCGAAACAGCCGCGCCTACCGACACCACCACGCCGCGCCCAATTGTGCCGCCGCCGGGTGTGGGGGCGATTGCCACAAACACGCAGATTCCGACTGCGACCGCAACCGCGACACTCGTACCGGTCTTCGACACGAATACGCCAGCGCCGCCCACCGATACTTATACGCCGAGCAATACACCGACGATCACGCCAACCCCCACAATTACCCCAACGCCGACGATCACACCGACTCTCACAGCGACGCCGACACCGACGGCAACGGCTGCTTTTACGGCGACCGCGACGCCAACCGAAACGGCGACCACGACGCCAACCGCCATACCAACCGAAACATCCACGCCGACGGACATTCCGATTGTATGCGCGATCCCCGATCCGGTCGTGGATGTCGCAGCGTTGATCAATGCGATCAATGCGGCGAACAATGAAGCGGTTTGCCCCGGTATGCAAACGCTGAATTTGCTCGGTCAAGGTTATACCTTCGGGGGAATCGCTCCCGGCGGATCTCATTTGCCCGATATTTCTACGGCGATCACGATTAATGGGAATGGGGCAGCCTTCACCGTGAGCACGCCTCTTTCGGGTCGTTTCGTTAATGTGATAGGCACCGCAACGCTCCAACTGAACAGTCTCAGCATCACGGGTTTCGGGCTTTCCGCTGCTGACGGTGGCGCGATCAACAATGCCGGTTCGCTGGGTTTAAGTGGGGTAAACCTGAGTTCCAATCATGCGGACGGTGCGCACGGCGGTGCGATCAAGAATGGCGGTTCGCTCCATATTGAACTGTCGCTCATTCAATCCAATACAGCGCTTGAAGGCGGCGCTATTTACAACATTGGCAGCGTTTCTGTGGACCGCTCGACATTCGCATCGAATATGTCGGATTTCTTCGGTGGAGCGATCTACAACGCGAGCACCGGTACGCTCACGGCGATCAACAGTACATTCACAGGTAATTTCACAGTTGAGGGCGGAACGGCAGACGTTTATAACAACAACCCGAGCGGCGGATCGGTCGCGCTAAGCTTTGTTACGCTGTACGAGGGTCAATATACCTCGCTCGGGGGCACCGTGTTCACCATTCGTAATACGCTCCTATATCGGACGGGAGGGGCGTACTGCACAGGGATAATCACGAATGAAGGCGGCAGTTTCGCCAATTCTGGAAGTGATTCATCGTGTAATGCTCCGGGAAATTCGTTCGGCTTTAACGGTTTGCAAGGATTCCCCGGTTGGCTGCCGCTGACCGACACAAGTATGGTCTTAGGAGCGGCGGACTGTTTGGCAGTCGGCGGCGTGCCGGTGACGATTGATCAGCCGGGGAATACTCGCCCGACCAGCGCGTGTGATCCCGGTTCGGTTGAGCATCCCTAAGCTTTTCGCGGAGGGGCATCCTAATCCGATGCTCCTCAGTTGATTCTCGGATGAATTGCACAAGGGGATTGCGCCGCACCACTGATAAAGTGAACATTAAAAGTATGTTGTGCAAGGAGTTTTTTTGTTTATGCAAACCTCTAAGATTTACACGATAGAACGTTTTCTTCTGGAACAGCAGTCACAGTTTCCCCACGCTACCGGCGACCTCACCCGTATTCTGTATGATCTAGCGCTGGCGGGCAAGATGATCGCCCGTGAAACACGCCGCGCTGGATTAGGATCACTGCTCGGCGCAGCAGGCACAGAAAACACATATGGCGAACGTCAGCAGAAACTGGATGTATACGCCGATTCGCTCATCTTCAAGCTGAACGATCACACACAGCGGTTGTGCGCGATGGCAAGCGAGGAGCACGAACAAATTCTGACGATCCCGCCGCACTATGGAGAGGGAAAGTATGCACTCCTGTATGATCCGCTCGACGGCTCAAGCAATATTGATGTGAATGTGAGTGTGGGGACGATCTTCGCGATTCATCGCAAAGTATCGACCGGGGAAAAAGGCACGCTGGAGGATATTCTGCAAAGCGGGCGCACGCTTGCGGCAGCGGGCTATATGATCTACGGCAGCAGCACGATGATGGTGTATTCAACCGGGCGCGGTGTACACGGTTTCACACTTGACCCGACGATTGGCGAATTTCTGCTCAGTCACCCGGATATTCGTATTCCCAACCCACCTTTGTTTTACAGCGCGAATCAAGGCAACGAAAAATTCTGGACTCATGGAGTACGGCGTTTCACGCGGTGGCTGCAAGGGATCGACGGAGAAGGCGGTAAACCGCTCAGTCAGCGCTACATCGGTTCGCTGATCGCAGATTTTCATCGCAATCTGTTACAGGGCGGCGTGTTTTATTATCCCGGCGATATGAAGAAAGCACGGCATCCCTACGGAAAACTGCGTCTGCTGTTTGAGGCGCAAACGATGGCGTTTATCGCGGATCAGGCGGGCGGGTACGCATCAGATGGGATCGGGGATGTGTTGGATGTCCAGCCGCATCAACTCCATCAGTGTACGCCGCTGTTCGTCGGCAACCGGGAGTTGGTCGAACAGGCGGAGAAGTTCATCGCTATGCACGATCAGGACTGGATCAATACCTTCCGCCCGTACCGGGATAGCGTCACACAAGAGGCATAAACTAGGCGAATACCGCCGCCACTTCAATTGAAAATTCCGGCAGGACATCACCCCCCGTGAGCGTCTTGCCGGGCTGCAGTAGATCGCGCTCGGTCGTCGTAAGCGTTTCGATAATCTGCTCATCCGGGTAGACCAACCACACCAGCCGCGCCCCATGCGCGAGGTAATAATTTGCCTTCGCAAGCAGCGTTTTCTTACTCTGCCCCGGCGATTGAATCTCAACGGCGAGATCAGGCATGAAGGGGACAGCGCCTTCGTCATCATGTGGGTGCTGCGCGGAACGTTCCGCGCTGATGTAGGACACATCGGGGATGAGCGCGGTAAATGGTTCTGTCGGGATGTGATGGCGAAGCTCAACAAAGGTTTCACCCAGCGGGTGATCCTTCAAGAATGCATCAAGCTGATAGAGGAAGAATTTCGTCAAGCGGCTGTGTTGTTTTCCGGGCATTTCTTCGATCAGCTCCCCATTGAGTAGTTCGAGATGGCGATCCGCATTCTCCGGGAGCGCGATCAGCGCTTCATAGTCTGCGACTGTCATCTGCTGTTGGGCGATCATGGTCATAGCTCATCTCCTGATACCTATCCCCGATTCTATCATGAGTTCAGCATGGGTATGCACATTTCGGAATGCACACAGATTATTAACACTTGTGGCGTTTGAGAACACCGTCACCTATACTTGATCCCATTCTGCTACGGGAAAGAGGGCGGACAATGACGAATGGCGGATCCCCCCCGGAACGCCCAATTGTGCTGGAAGTGCGCGGTTTAACGAAACGTTTCCCCGGCGTACTCGCCAACGATCATATTGATCTGAAACTGCATAAGGGCGAAGTTCTTGGGCTTCTCGGTGAAAACGGAGCGGGCAAAAGCACGCTCATGAACCTCATTTACGGCTTATACCAGCCGGATGAAGGCGAAATACTGGTCAACGGGCAAACCGTGACGATTCACGATCCCAACGACGCGATCAAGTTGGGGATCGGGATGGTGCATCAGCATTTTCAACTCGTACCCGTCCTGTCAGTGACCGAAAATATCATGTTGGGCAACGAGTCGGTGCGCGGCATTTTCCTCGACCGGCGCGCCGCCCGCAAGCGCATTTTAGAGATTGCAGAGCAGTATGGGTTGGCGGTCAACCCGGATGCGCTTGTGCAAGACCTTCCGGTGGGCGTCCAGCAGCGTGTCGAGATCATCAAGGCGCTGTACCGCAGCGCGGATATTCTCATTCTCGACGAGCCAACCGCCGTCTTGACGCCGCAGGAAACCGAGGGCTTATTCGATATTATGCGCACGCTGGTCGAACGCGGCGTGAGTATCATTTTCATCAGCCACAAATTAAAAGAAGTGCTGACGATCTGCGACCGGATTAATGTGCTGCGCGGCGGGCGGGTGGCAGGTTCAGCCAATCCGCAGACCTCCACCGAAGAAATGCTGGCGGCGGCGATGGTTGGTCGCAGCGTGCTGCTTCAGGTGGATAAGATCGCCTGTTCGCCGGGTGAGCCAACACTGTCGATCCGCGATTTGGTCGTCAAGGATGATCGCGGCTTAGAAGCAGTGCGCGGCGCATCGCTCGAAGTATGCGCGGGCGAGATCGTCGGGATCGCGGGGGTGCAGGGCAACGGGCAAACCGAACTGGTGGAGGCGATCACCGGGCTGCGGCGGATCCTCAGCGGGCATTTTCAGATTGAAGGCGTTGATTTGACGAACGCCAGCCCGCGCCGGATCACCGAATCGGGCGTGAGTCATGTCCCGGAAGATCGCCAGAAAAACGGGATGGTCTACGCCTTCCCGGTGCGCGATAACCTGACGCTTCAGCAGTATTACGAGCCGCCGTTCGCCAATGGCATCCTGACGAACCCGGAAGAAGTCGATGCGTATTCCGAAAAGCTGGTCGAAAAGTTTGATGTGCGCACGCCGGGAATTTACACGCGCATCGGTGCATTGAGCGGTGGCAACCAGCAGAAAACGATCATCGCCCGTGAACTTTCGCGCGATTGTAAAGTCTTGATCGCCGCACAGCCGACGCGTGGACTCGACGTGGGTTCAATTGAATTCATCCATAAACAAATCGTGCGCATGCGCGATAACGGGACTGCTGTGCTGCTGGTCAGCGCTGAACTTGACGAAATCCTCTCGCTCAGTGACCGGGTTGCGGTCATGTTCGGCGGGCGCATCGTGGCGATCTTGCCGATTGAAGAAGCGGATCGCAGCACGGTTGGCTTGTTGATGGCGGGCGTCAAGAAGGCGACAACGGCGGACGTGCAGGAAATCCCCAAGGTGGAGAAGCGTTCATGACAGATACCTCTTTCCTCCCCAAACGCGGGAGCGCGCCGCCTGCGCTGGCGGGCGTTGGGCGCGTGTGGGGACGCATTTCGCCGTCCCTTGTGCCGGTGTTGGCAGTCATCACGGCGCTGATCATTACCGTGCCGTTTATGATGATCACCGGGGCGCGCGGTGACTTCAGCCGGGGCTTGAATATCGCGGGTACGGCTTACGTGGCGCTGCTCGAAGGCGCGACCGGACTCACGATCAACGATCAGGTGAGCGCCGGTGATCTCGATGGCGTGACGACGCTGGCAAACGCGATGGGCACGCTCCAGCGCAGTGAACTCCGTGATTTATCGCGCGCGATCAGCGGGTATGCGGCGGCGGGCGTGGAGAATGCGCGCCGTTACACCGATGCGCTGGCACTGTTCCCAGCGTTGGATGCCGATGCGCTGACTGACTTGGGCACAAGCATCACCGAGATGCGCGCTTTAGGCGCGGACACGCTCGACGCGATGCAGCCCTTGATCGTCGAACTTGAAGCGGCGGAGCGCGCCGCCGTGCGCGATATTGCCGAGCGTGTCCAAAGCGAAGGCGCGATCACGCCGGAACTGCAAGCGGAAATCGCCGTGCTTGCGCCGACTGCCGCCGCGCTCGACGCGGAAACGCTGTTCACCTATATGCTCGCGGTGAACGAAACCGGAATCGTGCGTTTGAACGCCTTTACGGAACGGCTTGTGCTGATCCGCGCCGCTGGATTGACGCTCGATGCGCCGGAACTGACGACGCTCGCTGAATTGACTGCCGAAGATGCCGTCACCAACTTGGATACCGCGCAGCGGATCACCAGTGTGATCGATATGCTGGAGCAGGTCGCGGTCGCTGATCCGGCGGCGCTTGCCAGCGAGATCGCGATTGTGCGCGGTTTGTATGACGACGAACTGCTCACGAATGATGATGTGATGGTGGCGCTGCGTGACGAACTCCCCGCCGCCGCCGCTGAAAATTTGATCATTCACCGCCCCGGTGATCGCTTAGTGATCAGCCGGACGGATGCCGCCGCTGGCGTCGTGCATATTGACGACGATCCCGCCAACGCAATCGAAGTCGCCTTTGCGCGGGTCGGCGATTCGGCGCTGTTGTTCTTTCCCGCTAACTTGGAAAGCATGATCGTCCGCTCGATTCCGTTCATCATCGCCGGGTTAGCGGTATCGCTTGGCTTCAAAGCGGGGCTGTTCAACATCGGCGCGGAAGGTCAGCTTTACGCGGGCGCGATTGTCGCCGTGTGGGTCGGTTTCTCGCCGATCTTCGCGTCGATCCCGGCATTCATTCATATCCCGCTCGTGATCATCGCGGGCATATTCGGCGGGGCATTATGGGGCGCGATACCCGGCGCGTTGAAAGCATACACAGGCGCGCATGAAGTGATCGTCACGATCATGTTGAATTATATCGCCGTGCTGATCGTCGATTGGCTGATCAAATCAACTGATCCGATTATTCTGCTCGACCCGGTAGCATCGACTCCGCGCACGCCGTTCGTCAATCCGGGCGCGCAGCTCACGCGGTTTCCGGCAATTTCGCCGCTGGTGTTCATCTTTGCGGGTGTGCTGACCGCGCTGATCTGGATGTACTTCCGGCGGCGCGACATTGGCAAAAACTTCCGCGCTGCGATCCGCCCGATTGTCTACGGCGTGTTGATCGCGGTCGGCGGCTTGTTCCTTCAGTGGATCAGCGTGCGCAATGCGCTGCATATTGGCTTCGTGATCATGATCCTCGCGGTGATCTTCACCGACTGGTTCTTGACTCGAACGACGCTCGGTTTTGAACTGCGCACCGTCGGATCGAACCCGGATGCGGCGCGCTACTCCGGCATGAGTGTCCCGCGCAACGTGATCATGGCGATGGCACTCAGCGGGGCGCTGGCAGGGCTTGCGGGAACAATCGAAGTTACCGGCGTGCAGTTGAATATGCAGCCGGAATTCTTCAGCGGGTTAGGCTTTGATGCGATTGCGGTGGCGCTGCTGGCGCGCAATAACATCCGCAATATGCCTTGGGCGGGTCTGCTGTGGGGATCACTGCTGACCGGAGCGGGCTTGATGCAGCTTCGCGCCGATATTTCGATTGACCTCGTGAAGATCATTCAAGCGTTGATCATCATGTTCATCGCGGCAGACGCGATCATTCGCTACCTGTGGGCAGTGCCGAAAACATCTGAAAAAGTCGCCGTATCGACCTTCTCTAAGGGCTGGGGTGGGTAACATCATGGCAGTTGCAAATCCTTCTGTGGCGGTCGCCACTCCAGAACGACGCCGTTTCCGTGTGACGCGGGCGCGTATTTACGCCGTCTTTTTTATCGCCGCTGCGATCTTGTTCTTCATGGGCGGATCAGGCAACAGCGGAGTACTCACACGCTTGACGTTTGGCGCGCAGCTCCCCGGTGTCGAAATCTTCGTCTCAACGCAGTTATGGGCGTTTGTGGTTGCGGCGCTGTACGTGGTGGCGGGCGGAATCGGCATGACGGACTTCTCGCCGCGTCTGCGTAATATCCTGTATATCATCAACGGCATTTTGTTGATCCCCACCGCCATCATCCTCGCATCGGCGGGGCAAAGCACCAACGTGACGGTGATGCTCGAAGTCAGCTTGCGTTACGCCACGCCGATCGTGTTAGGGGCGCTGGCGGGCATCTGGTCGGAGCGCTCCGGCGTGACGAATATCGCCATCGAAGGTATGATGCTCACGGGGGCGTGTTTGGGCTTTGTCGCGTATACGCTCATGCTGCGCGCTGGCATTGTCGCGGAGATCGGGCAGCCGCTCGGCGTACTCGTGGCGATTTTGAGCGGCGGCTTGATGGCGGTGCTGCATGCGTGGCTGTCGATCACGTTCAAGACCGATCAAATCGTCAGCGGCACAGTGATTAACATTTTGGCGATTGGCATTACCAGCTTTTTACGCCGCGAAGTGCTGGTCAGCAGTGAAGCGGGTCGCGGCACGCTGCCGACGATTGATATTCCTATCTTGGCGGATATCCCCGTCATCGGGGACATCTTCTTCAGCGGCAAGCCGATCTTCTATTCGATGTTCATCCTGCTGATCGTGACGCATATCGTCCTGTTTCATACGCGCTGGGGCTTGCGCACACGCGCTGTCGGTGAAAATCCGAAAGCCGCCGACACGCTCGGCGTGAACGTGATCCGCAACCGCTGGATCAACGTGATCATCGGCGGCTTGATCGCCGGGCTGGCGGGGGCGTGGTTCTCGCTGGAAACGACGGGTAGTTTTGACGACGGGATGACGAGCGGACGCGGGTTTATCTCGCTGGCGGCGATGATCTTCGGCAAGTGGATGCCGTTCGGGGCGTTCGGTGGCGGTTTGCTATTCGGTTTCTCAGATCGGTTAGGCGAACGATTCCAACTACTCGGCGTGCCGATTCCGCCTCAGTTTATGCAGATGGTTCCCTACATTGTGACGATTGTCGTGCTGGCGGGCTTGGTCGGTCGGGCGGTCGCCCCGAAAGCGGACGGCGTGCCGTATGACAAAGAGGGGAAGTAGTCGGCTTGATCACATCCGCCGCGCTCGACCCAAGGCGCGGCGGATGTTCTACGCATCTTACGCCGCTAACACCCACGCAACCGCAGCGTCGAACTCATCCGTGTGAAAGAAACGTATCTCATCCTTGTTGAACTGAACCAGCATCGACAACATCACCTGAGCGATCGTGCCGAGCGCCGTTTCGCCTTGCATGTGCGCCCCACGCGTGACCGCGCGCGCCCGATTGTTCGCTATTTTCTCGCGGGTGCGGCGCACCGTATATGCCATTGGCAGATTAACCGCATGCTGCAAATCCACAATATACCGAAACACCTGATCCGAGGGTGCGGCGTTCAGTTCTGCCTCGAACATGTTGAGCAGGACATCGGCGGCGGTGATCGTCTCCTCATGAACGACGAACACATGAATCCCGTTTTCGAGCAGACGGTATTCAACAAGAGGTTGGAGTGAATCGGAAGGCTGAGTCATAAGCGGGTTGCCAAGCTCCATGTGTATAGAATGCGGTTCATGATGCAGTCGTTCAAAGCTTACGATGCACGGCGCTGCTGCGCTCAATTTCTGAGAAAATACTCACATCCGAGCTTGGAAATTCGGAAAAGTGTGAGGCGCTATACGGTGGAGGAAGCGCATATCACGAAAGTACACTGCCGCCGCATCAATCGGCATGTATAATCCGCTTCGATTAACCTCTTACTCACCGGGGAGAAACCGTGTGTTCACCATCCACCCGATGAATGTGAACGGAGAACATCAGGCTTGGCTGGCAGACTTCTTGACTCAGCACTGGGGATCGCCCATGATCGGCTCTGGCGACACGCTGATCGATGCGTCGCAGTGTCCCGGTTTCGCCGCCGTCCGTGATGCGGATATGTTCGGGGATGCCCCCGTGATCGGCGTGGCGACGATCCATATCACCGGGAAGGACTGCGAAATCCTCACACTCAACAGCCTTGAAGAAAATACCGGCATCGGTACAGCATTGATCGACGCGGCGCGCGATGCAGCGCGGAATGCTCGCTGCAAACGCTTGTTCCTCAAGACGACGAACGATAACACCCGCGCCTTGCGTTTTTATCAGCGGCGCGGCTTTGTAATCGCCGCCGTGCGCGTGAACGCCATCGAAGCCATCCGCAAGCGTAAGCCGCAAATCCCGCTCAAAGGTATTGACGGCATTCCTATCCGTGACGAGATCGAACTGGAGATGAACTTATGAAGATTTATCATGTCATCCCGGCGGAGCAGTGGAAAGACGCTCAGGAAAACGGTATCTATCGGGGCGATACACTCGACGCCGAAGGATTCATCCATTTTTCAACGCATGATCAGGTGTTATGGGTGGCGAACGGGCGCTTTGAAGGGCATACAGGCTTGCTGCTCTTGGAAGTCGATACGGACAAGCTTGTGCATGAACTCAAGTGGGAACCGCCGTTTGAAGGTGCCAGCGGACAAGCCGCCGAATGGAAGTTTCCGCACTTATACGGCACGCTCAACCTTGACGCAGTGATCGCCGCGCACCCGTTTGAGCCGCAGCAGGACGGCTCGTTTCAACTACCGCCGGAAGTACAGTAAAACAGCAAACCACATCAACGCAAAGGCGCAAAGGGTTTTCCTCCGCGCCTTCGCGTTCACGCTTTTCCTAATCCGCGAATAGGCGCAAGAGCTTGAGCGCGATCTGAATATTCGTCCGCAGTAGGGGGTCGCTCAAGGAAACGCTGCATATCTTTTCGATCTGCTGAAGGCGGTAATTGAGCGTGCTGCGGTGGATGCACAGCACATCGGCGGTTTGTACGCCGTTCGCGCCCCGGTCAAGATATACCTCCAGTGTTTCGAGCAAGTCCGCTTCGCTGTCGTCCAACAGTGGACGCAAGCGTTCGGTGAACGGGTTTGCGCGCATCGACGCCGCCCCCGCTTGATACAGCGCATGCAGATAACCCAAGTCGGCAAAGCGGAGGATTGGCTCGGTTGATTTAAGCCGCCGCGCAATATCGAGCGTATCCCGGCATTGATGATATGCCTCTGCCGCGAATGCTGCGCCGCGTCCGTTCGCGCTGACGGCGATCCGCACCGCGCGATCTGCTTCGTCGGTTAAGCCGCCGTAAATCGCGCTGGCAATCGCATCAAGCCGCTGACCGCTGCGCCCTTTTTCGTCCTGTGCCATCACCAGCACTTGCCCCGCAAACTGCCCGATCACGCCGCGCCACTCACCGAGCCGCGCCAGCCGATCCACGCGGCGGTAAAGCTGAAGTAAGCGCTGCGTGCTTGAGCGTCCGTTTTGCGCCGCGCTCTCCAGCGGCGTGATCGCCAACATCCCAAACGGATTGTTCATGTCCAGCCCGTAGCGCAGTGCTTGATCGGTCAGCACGGCTTCGCGCCCTTGACCACCGCTCGCGGGTAGGTCGATCAATTGGGAGAGCAGCCCACCTTTGAGCGAAGCTTCGGCGCTCACGACGGCTTCTTGATAGAACATGATCAGCGCGGCAATCGTCGCCCCGCTTTCGATTGCCATCCGGTCGAGTTCATTCAAAGAACGTGCGTCGGCGATCACCCACAGGTAGCCGTAAATATCGCCGTGAACGACAATCGGCGCGAGGATGCGCTCCATCTCTAAGCCGACTTCGGGAATGCGCGGTAGTTCGACCGGGCGCTTTTGCGCGCGAATTTGGCGCAAATAGCCGCGCGAGTCGAGCGTTTCCAGTAATCGCGGATTCGTCTTGCCTTCGATGAGCGTATAGCGCCGTGCTTCGTCCACCTCGGCAATGTTGAAACTCGCCAGCGCTTCAAAACGTTCGTTTTCGATGCTGATCGACTGCCCGATCAAGTCCGCCATCGTCTTGGCGAGGTCTTTCAGATCGCCGCCATCCAGCACAAGCTGAGTCAGCACTTGATGAATGTGCAGCGACCGCTCGATCATGGCGTAGTTTTCGTCGATCACATGCTGGTTGACCGCGCGCGCTACATCGATAAAGCGCGCCTGAAACGGAATCTCGATCAACGGCAGCCCGACTTGATCGGCAATCTCGCGCCACAAGTCCGGCGTGCGCTCGATATAGCGCCCGACGGCGATTGTGAGCGCGGCGACGCCTTTTTCCGCCATCGCCAAGAGATACGCGCGCTGTTCCGATGGGAGCGGGGGCAGGTTGATCGACGTAGTGAGCACGAGTTCTCCGCCGTTCAACCAGTCGGGCGCATCCGGCACGCCGCTCACATGCACCCAGCGCACGGGATTACTTGCGCCGCGCTCCCCTGCCACCAGCCGAGCGCCTTCAAGTTCAGGAAGTTTGAGAACATCGGATACGGTAAACATCGCTTGGGTCGCTTATGTGCGTCGTTAGTCTTCTAAAAGCAGCCGCTTGATCTGATCAATATCCTCGGCGGTCACGCTTGCGCGCGCAAGATACGCCTCGACTGAGCCGTATTCTTTATGTAGATGATCGAGCGCGCCTTTCATTACGGCAGGGCTGGCAGACAGCAGCGGACGAATATCATCCACCGAAATGCCAAACCGCTTGAGCGGCGTGATCGTCTTGTCCATCACGTCGCGGAAATAGCTGAAATACAGGTTGCTCAGGCTGTAATCCTGAATCACGATCTCCTCAGGCACGCCGAGCGCGATCAACAGGATCGCGGTCGCCATGCCCGCGCGATCTTTCCCTGCGGTGCAGTGGATGATCGCCGGAAGGCTGTTTTCGTCTTTCAGATGATGAAAAATGCGCGCGAACGCCGCCGCATTTTGATCCAACACGACCTGCGCATACCCCTCCAGCATGATGCTGTCAACGCGATTCCAGTTGGAGAAAATGCGTGCCATGCGCACGAACGGATTACTCGGATCAACGATGGGCAGCATCAGCACATTCGGTGCGGGCGAAGGCAGACGATCCGGGCGTTCGCTCACTTCGTCAGCGCTGCGGAGATCGCACACCAATTTGATGCCGAGTTCGCTCACGTAGGCGACTGATTCATCGGATAATTCGCTCAGGTTCGCGGAACGGTACACGCGCCCCCACCGCACGGTTTTTCCGTCCTTCGTCGGGTAGCCGCCGATGTCCCGGAAGTTGAACGCGCCTTTGAGGTGCAGCACGCGCTCGGCAGTGACGACTTCTTCGATTAACGCGCCCGCCTTGTAGATCGTCAGGCAGTAGTACGTGCGTCTGCCGGGGAACGGGTCTTGGGTGAGCAGATACTCGCTTGCGCCTTTGACGACGGCGATTTCGGTAGGGAAGTCGTTCGCGCGCGTTCCGGCGCGGATATGCACCTCGTCCCCGTCCACACGCCATGATATGCGGATCGACTGATCTTGATTGCGTTCAACGCTGACGTGAAGCTGCGGCACGGTGATAAACGTCTCCGCCAGCGGGTATTCCAACTGCCACTTGAGCATGGCTTTACGCAGCCGCCACACAAGGATCGCGCCGATGAACATCAACAGCGCGCCGATTTTGACGGCGGTATTGACCGCTTTATTTGCCATTCTCCCTCCTTATGAAGATAGTTCGCGCTTACGGTTCGTGAACGGCGACGGTTTCCGCCAGATTTTTCACCCACAACAAGCGATACCGCCCAACCGCCCGCATCCGCTCATAAACTCCGGCGGCGTCCAGCGGATCAAGGTCAATGCAGTAGCGGTAATCTGAGAAACGCAGTCCGGCTGTATCTTCGTAATCGTGTTCTTCCACGCGCAGTCGCACCGCTTCACCGACCATCACCGCCAGTACAGGCGAATGCGTGCGCGTGCTGGAATGCGCCTCCATCGTCAGGATGCGGCTTAAAGAATGCACAAAGACGGGCGGCGGCTCCGGGCTGGCGGCGAAGATCGTAGCGACTTCGCCCGCGCCAGTTTGCACCAAAACACTAAGCGGCGCAGTGGACAGCGGCTGACCGGGGCGGCTGATGATCTGCACACCCGACAGGTTATCCTCCATGATCAAGGCATAACACGGCGTGAGTTTTTCAAGGATTGACCATGCGAAATTGACACGCAGTCGATCGCCTACGTCGTGATGTCCGCGCCCGATATAGATTTGGAAGCCGTAATCCGGGTGACGGTCGAGGACGCCCGCGCCGACATCAAACCATTTGTACGCGCCGCTGTACAGGTACAGTACATCGTCACCCCTATCTGTCACGCGGTGAAGCCGACGCCCAAGGATTTGCTCTAGGCTTGCTGCGAATGTTTCGGGCGTTTCATCCGACTTTGTAAACAGATCGATATACCGGCTCACGCGCACCATCCCCTGTGTCGGAACTAATTGTAGCAGGGTTTACGCAACTGACGCCCCGCCTTTGGGGAGGTCTATCCTCACCCAAACGATGCAGCATAAAAAGAGTGTAGAAGTTTTTTGAGACATGTTACAAACGCTTCATGTGAACGGTGAACTTGCAGTATGATAGAAAAGCTATTCCACAAACAGGCTAGGGTATTGATGATGAATCGGCTGCCAGTGCTCGCAAAAATCACGTGGAACGATCCCCAATCCGGGAACACCAGCGAATTCTTTTTAACCGAAGGTGCGACGGCGAGTATTGGACGGCTGGAAAGCAATGACGTGTGCATCAAAGAGCAGCACGTCTCGCGCCAGCACGCGGTCATCAATTACCGCGACGGGGTGTTCCTGATCACCGATTTGGGCAGCGCGAACGGCGTTTGGGTGAACGATCAGCGCGTGGTTGAGCCGTATCCGCTCACCGCCGGGGATGAAATTCGCCTGTATGTGCCGACGATTCAGTTCAGCGCGGTGCTGACCGACGAAGACCCCAGCGGCGAACACGTCACGGTGATCACCGCCAGCACGGGGATCGACGGGGCGGGGCGGTTAGTGGTGACGAACGGACCGCAAGAAGGTACGAGCCTTCCCTTGGTGGGGTCATCGGTGCGGGTGGGGCGCGCTACCACTAAAGCCGACTGGGAAATCTGCTTACAAGACCCGTCGGTATCGCGCCCGCACGCCCGCCTTGAATGCATCGAATCGACATGGATTGTGTATGACTTGGGGAGCGCGAACGGCACGCTGGTGAACGGATCACCGGTCAACGAGAAGGGGCGGGCGCTCCGCGACGGGGATGTGATCACGTTCGGGGCGACTTTGACGCTGTTCCGGTCGAATTAGGGATTCGTCCTTGCGCTTGAAATACTCGAATTTATAATCATCATTCAAAGCTGTCACTGAACTACATACTATACATGACTCAATACCTCATCGACCTTGATGAACTGGCTTTGCGTTGTTGGAGACCAGAAGCCCAACGGAATATTTCAGAGGCAATTGCATGCTACCGTGTTGGTGCTTTTCGCGCTTGCATCGTAATGACATGGATCGCTGTCTTTTACGATTTTATCGACAAACTACGATTGCTTGAGCAGAAAGGGGACAAAAACGCGAAAGCGAAATTGGAGGTTTTTGAGAAGGCACGGCAGAATACAAACTACGAACAGGTTCTCGAGTTTGAGCGACAAATCTTGACCTGGGCACGAGATGAGTTCGGCTTTTTATCACAGATTCAGCATGACGATTTAGTCAGATTGCGCGAAGATCGCAACCGTTGCGCCCATCCGTCAATGGTATCGTCGGACGAAAGATATGAGCCTTCAGCTGAAGTTGCGCGATATCACTTGCGCAATGCGTTTACTCATCTTTTGGAGCATGCTCCAATCCAAGGGAAGAGTGCAATCGACGCACTAGAAAAAGAACTAGAGGGCAAGCACTTTCCAAATGATGTTCCTTCGGCAATAAGGTGGTTTCGACAGGGACCTCTATCTAACCCAAAACCAGTGCTTATCCGCAATTTCGTCAGCCTTCTGATCAAATCCCTGCTTGCGGATGCAGACGCATTGCGGCGTTCACGATTCGCTACTGCCCTCGAGGCAGTCCGTCAGATGCATCGGATTGAAGCAGAAAAGGCTATTTTAGCAGAGTTATCACAGCGTATTGCGCGACTCTCAGATGAGGATTTGCGCTGGGCGGTTCAGCTTCTTTTGGATGTCTCGGATACTTGGCAATATCTTAAGGACGACGCGTGTTTGCGACTCGAGAGTTTCGTTCTGACTATGGATGAAGTGGAAATTGAGACTTCCATTGATGCTGCCTTAGACTTGCCAGAACTAAAAGAACAAGCTTTGAGGCGATTGGTTACCGTGCCATTTGAGACATGGCGCATACTAGCACAAAACCGACCACGCATTGAGTACGTACGTTATGCAATAGCGTTATATGGAGACGCAAACAGTTTCGCCCGTGCAAACGAAATAGCAACTGCTGTACTTTTTCCTCTTGTCCCATACCTTACAAACGACGACATCACATCTATCCTTGGTATTGCAGTGTCCAACTCTGAGGTTCGTATAAGTACTCAATTACCTAGTCTTCTAAAGAAAGCAATCGCGCAAGGTATAGTTCCTTTGGATCGCCTCGTGGAGATGCTTCGGGATCAGGAACTACATAATGTTGTCGCAGAATTCATAGACGATGATGAAAACAGGATACCTATTTGACATAAGTAATATTGAGGCAGCGGGATAGTCTAGCCTATCCCCCGAAACCATTCGGATAACGCGCCTGCCATTCTTCGCGCAAAATGCCGTACCCGATCGCGTCGTAATACATGCCGTTGACGATCCGCGCCTTACGGAATCGCCCTTCTAGCGTATACCCGAGTTTTTCCGCCAAGCGCATCATCCCCGTATTGCCTGACCATGTTTGCAGGTCAAGCCGCACCAGCACCGGGACTTCACGAAACTGGTAATCCGTCCACAAGCCGAGCGCCTCAAAACCTAATCCTTGACCCCACAGCGCCGGATCGAAGACCACGATGCCGAGCGCCAACCAATTCGTCTCGACGCCGATCCAGTAGCGCGATACCTGCCCGATCATGCGGTTGTGCTCGCGTTCCGCGATGATCATGCGCTCGCGCGGGTTCGAGAATGCCGCTTCAAGGATGCGCGCCCGGACGCGCGCGACAACGCCGGGGATTTCTTCAGCGGTGGAATGCCCAAAATACGGTCCATCGAGTTCCTGCCAGCGCTGCCCCGGCTGTAACCACTCCGGAAAGCTGTCGAGATCGTCAAGCGCCCAGTCACGCAGCCGCACGCGCTTACCTTCCAACGTGATGCTTTCCATTGTTATTCTTTCGGCGGCGTGAGCGGCTGCGCCCAATCGTGATACGGCAGTAAATCGCTCAAGGGCAGCACTTTCTCCGCGTCCATGATCACCTGTGTGGCGATATTTTCGTGATTGATCTGCCACATGAACTCACGGCAGCGCCCGCACGGGGAGAGGAAGTAGAACTCCCCTTGATCGGTCAGCCACACCGCGACCACTTTTTCGATCCGCGTCTCCCCCGCCGTGATCATCGCGGCGATTGCGCTGTGTTCCGCGCAAAACCCGATCCCCGACGGCATATCCATGCACACCCCGAGATAAATATTCCCCTTGTCGGTGATCAGCGCCGCACCCACGCCGCCCGCCGCATTTTCGCCTAGATCGCGGGGATAGGTCACAGACTTTGCTTTTTCGATCAAGTCATGGTTGGAAATACTCATGAGATGTCTCCTCGCCCCTCTCCATCCGGCGTTTCCGCGTCGCTTACCCGCTTCATACGTTCGGTGTCACCCATGCCGGGATACCACTCATCGGGAAGCGCCCCCATCGGTTGAGTCACGACTAAGCCGCCGAGGTCGCGCGCGATTACTTCCAGCATCTTAGGATTCGTCCATGTTACGGCATCAACTTGCACCGCGACCGCTCCCGCTTCGAGATAATCCCGCGCATCTTGCGGAGTCATGATCCCGCCCGCGCCGATCACCGGGGCTTTCAGCCGCCGCGCCATTTGACCAACCAAGCGTAAGACGAGCGGCTTGATCAACCCGCCGTACAAACGCCCACTCACCAGCCGACCCGACGCATCCCGCGCCGTGCCGCGCGGCGGCGCGCATAAGACTACCGCCCCCGCCCCCGCGTCGATCAGCGCTTCGGCAAACTCGGCGGTTGCGCCAAACGGCACGCGCACGATCAGCGGTTTCTCGCCCGCCTTCACAAACGCCCGCACCTGATCTGCCGCATCTTTGACCGAAATGTCGTCGGCGATCCCCATTTCGACGCCCGCGATTGACTCTTCTTCCTCGACTCGTTCCGCGCTGCGTGCCGCTTCATTGGAACTGCCAACGACGAGATGCACGATCACCGGGACGGGCATGCGACTCCATAAATTGCGGTGCGCGCTGATCACCTTGCTCAAGCCGGGGTTGGGCAGCCCGGTATGCACCAGCACCCCCGCCGGAAGTGGGATCACACGTGTGCTTGCCGTCGGACTCCAAGGGGAGTATGTGACCGGGTTGGTCACGATTGCGCCGAGTTTGTCGATCTGCACCAGTGCGCGGTACTCGTCCCCGTAGCCGAATACGCCAGCGGCGGGCATAACCGGGGTGTTGATCGAGAGCGCGCCTTTGGCGGAGTTGGTGAGCAGGATCGTCATGATAAATTCATCTCCGTCAGGTCAAAGGCGGGACCTTGTGTGCAGGCGAGCGCCGTCCCGCCCTTGATCTTCACCGTACATGCCGCGCACGCGCCCACGCCGCACGGCATGATCGGCTGAAACACGCCGAACAGATACGCCTTTGGAATATCGGCGCGGATTTCGTTGAAGATGTGCCACACCTTGCGAAAACACGTCATTTCGTCCGCTGGGTTGACCGCCACAAACACTTGATCCGCCCATCCAACCGTCGTCACGCGGTTCGACCAATTAAAATCCGCATCCCCGGCGATCACTTCGACTTCCGGCGGCAGATGCTCGGTGCGGTATGCTGCCGCCGAGCCGAGCAAAACGAGCGTCACCGCCACTTGATTCGCCAGCAGCGCCGGAATCGCCATCAAGAGCGCGGTCGGAGGCGTTTCGTAAGCGATCAGCAAGACGGCGCGGAGCGTGCGACGGTAGCGGAACGGCTGCCCGATCATGCCGATCACCTCAACCGGAGTAGACGGCAAATACAGGCTCGTGACCGGGCGTTCGATCACGACGCCAGACTTGCTCACCTGAACCGGATGCCACATTTCGCGCAGAAACGGATCATTCACTTCACCGACGCGCGCCAACAGCGATTGACCCGCTTTCAGGTTAAGCAGCATCGGATCGTAGGATAAATGCACATGCTGGTGCGTCTCGTTCACACGGCGCACCCGTTCGATATTCAGAATCAGGGTTTTCATCAGTTCGTTTGATCAGCTTTTCTTCGGCGGCTGGCGGCGGTAGCGCAGCACCAGCAGAGACGTCACCAGTATATCCAGACCGATCACGCCCGCCATCAGCAGGTAGCGCAAGCCGTCTTGTTCCGCGCTCCAGCCGACGAGGTTGAAGGCAAACACAAACACCAGCCCGAACAAGACCATCGAAAAAATCACGATGGTGCTGATAGTGGGCGGTGCGGGATCAGCATCCCCCGGCGGCTTCGCGCGGGAAGGCGCGCGGTTGGGATCGTTGTATTCTTGCCATGCCGCGATCTGCTCCCGTGCATAGGCGACCACATCTTCGGCGGTGTACAGCCCTTCGTTCTCGTCATCTTCATGTTGTGGATCGACCAGTACGCCATCAGCGGCAATCGTGAGCGCAGTGGCGCACCACCATGTCGCATCCCATTCGATTTGTGAGCGGTTGCTCGATGTCGTAAAGTTCACGACATACTGCGCTGCCTCAAGCCGTTCTTCCGCCTTCGTTTTCTCGAAACTTGGTTTGTCGATCAGCGCGTATGAGCGTGGGGTAGTGCCGTCGCAGTAGACTTCAATAGCGACGGTTGGATTTTGGTTGACGGGAATCGCACCGCTCCACTGACGAGTCGCGCGCCATTCCACGATCACATCATCCGGGATGCGGTGCGACACGCCCAACCGGGCAAGTTCACGATTCCATTGTTCGCCGATGTCGTGCGGCGACACGCGCATATGCACATCAATGTCATAGCTCATGAGACGCTGCCTCCATGGGTATCGCAAGTCAGACGCTGTTCGTAATTGTAATCAGTTCTCCCGCGTCGCGCCTATTTACAAGCCGCAGCAGACTTTTTACCGACTTGGTACGGCTCCCCTGTTGACAAACTTCATGAACTGGATTTATGCTGTGTCCATTGTGCGTAATCTCTCTCAAAATGGGTGTTTTATGGCTGGCATCATCATCGGCAGCGACGCTCCGCGTTGACTGTCTGCCCAGAATCTTGGGCTAAATCTCCTCTTCTGGCAAACAATCGAAGTGTCGACTCGTGCTGCGTGCGGCGCATGTTGGATTCCATCCGGGGTGTTATCACGCAAAACGGACGGTGTACGTTCGATTCATCTCATTTTGAGGGAGTCAAAAGTGAAAAGTCAGGCGCGGGCGCTGTCAACGCTCAACCCTTACTTTTAACTTCGCATAAGTGATCGCATATTCGCAAGGGATAGTGAAAATCGTGTTAACGTACCAGTTCGAACATAAGCATAGACAGACCAGCGGCGGCGAAAAGACGCACGTCCCGTCAGCAGAATTGACGCGGGACAGCATCGTCGTCGTTCCGGCGCAGCCTCATCATGTCGACGCCATCGGCGCGATTGATCAAGCTGCATATACCTATGAGCAGTCAGCAGATGACCCGCACAGCACACAAGCAATGATGGAGGCGTTCCTCCACAGCCTGACAGTATTCCCCGAAGGACAATTCGTGGCGATTGACCGTGATACCGATCAAGTGGTCGGGCGCACGGCGTCGATGCGCTACCATTTTGACCCCACCCGCTCCCTGCGTGATAGTTGGACGGCTTCCACCGGCGACGGTTGACTGACCCCGCATAAGCCAATGGGCGCGTGGTTGTACGGTGTCGAATCGGCTGTGCATCCGGCGTACCAAGGGCGAGGCGTTGGGCGGTTGCTCACCAACGCGCGTTTTGACATTCTCCGGCGGCTGAACCTGAAAGGGATGGTCGCGGGCAGCATGATCATGGATTATGGCGCGGTGGCGGATCAATACACGCCCGATCATTATGTCGCGGAAGTCGTGGCAGGCAGGTTGTGGGATAACAACCTTTCCAAGCAGCTTAAAATGGGCTTTCGAGTCCACAACATCATCACGGATTATATTGACGATCCGCGCACGCTCAATTATGCTGCCGCGATCGTGTGGGAAAACCCCGCTTATAATCCGCGCCTCGGTGTGCTGCCGACGAGCGTCCTGCATACGGAACATTATCGACGGGTAACTCCGCTGAAACCTGCACGCATCAGCCGCGCGGTATCATTCAGCGCCGGAGCCGCCGGGACGTAACGATCCATCAATTTGAAATCTCCCCGTCTTAATGACGGTTGAGGGTACAGGTGAAGCCTGTGCCCTCTTTTATTGCACGCCCCCTATTCGTGAACAGCAGAAATCGTTACAGTAAGGCGACCATTTGGCGAATGACTTTATTGTGAGGCGGCATGTTCAAACGGATCGGTTGGCTGATCGGATTACTCGTACTACTCCCGATGATCGCGGCGGCTCAAGATGCGCCGGAGGGATTAACCATCGAAGACGCGCAGATCGCGGAGAGTGTTGGCACATTTGGTCAACCGCTCCTTGAGTTACGCGGGCGGATCGTCAACACGGGCGAAAACGCGCTCGCGGATATTACGCTTTATGCCGAGGCGTTCGCCGCCGATGATACCCCCGTCGCCGAGGGATTCGGCACACCCGTCGATGCGTGCGGGGCAGGGCTGTTGTTCGATTTCGCGCTTCAGCCGGGGCATGCGCAAGCGTTCGTTATCCCGCTCGAAGTGTTCGAGGATGCGCCGATTGATCGTTTCGAGATCCTCCCAAGCGGCACAGCGGTCGATCCCCTCCCGCCGCGTGACCTGCCCGCCGCCATTCACCCGGTTGTGACCGATCAATCGGTCGCTCAAGTGGAATGGGTAAACGAGCGTTTTCTCCGCTACGGCGTGGGCTGCCGGACGGATATTTTCAGCGTGTGGGACTGGTACACGTTTAACATTCGCGCTGTACAGCCGTTTCCGGCGCAGCATCCCCACACGGCGGACGTGACGCCGGAATTGGCGCAAGTGCTTGATCTCGATGACCCGAACGCCTCCCGTTTGACGTTCGCCCCAACAGGGGATCGGCTGGTGTTTCAGAACGCGATCAATACGCTGATCACCGCCGGATTCAGCGGCGAAGCGCGGCGCACGTTGTACAGTTTCCTCAGCCGCCGCACGCTGCAAGAGATTTATTGGCTGCCGGAAGAACGCTTCATCACGTATTACTTCGGCGGCTATGGCGATCCGGTCTACTACTTCACCGCCGACGCCGAAGCCCGCCCGATCTCGCCCGCACTCGATAACAACCCGCCGTCGATCTCGCTCCCCGGCGCGTCGTGGGATGGTCGGCGCATCGTTTTCAGCAGCGAATGGGAAGACGGCGTATTCGGTTACACGCTCTATGTCGTGACCAACGGCTTTGAAGAGCGCTTGTTTGAAGCTGTGCCGCCGGGGAACAATTACCCGCCGCCGATTCCGCTCACGAATCCGGCGGATAACTTGATCGACCGGATTTATCTGCCGCTCGATATAGAAGGTGAACCGCGCTTGATGTGCTACAACCGGGTAGAGGGGCAAATGGTCGATCTTGCGCCGCTCCCGTTCCGCTTGCGCGAAGACGAGCATGCCCAGTGGTGGATCAGCCCGGATGCGACGCGGATCGCGCTGGCGGTCAGCGCGGCGGAGGGCGGCTTGTGGGTGATCGACTTAACGGCGCTGCCCGCGTGCGGATCGGAGGTAGAATAGTGTCAGATCACGTGTGTTAAGGGTAGGCGGATCATGACTCAAGTGGTGATTGAAGGCGAACTGGCGGAACGGCTGCAAAAACTCGCGGCGGATGAGCAGATCGCGGTTGAGGCGCTGCTAGAACGGCTGTTGAACTTGCGCACACAGATGCCCATTTTAACAGGCGAGGAAAAGCAAGCGCAGCTAGAATCACGGCGTGCGGCTGCTGGCGTATTCAAAGACGATGTAACAGATATGTCTACAACCGTGCGGGAGACTTTGCAGAAACGCTTTGGAGTAGAACGTGACGATTCTCCTTGATACTAGTGCGCTGCTTGCCTACTTCTATGAGCGAGACAAGAATCACACTCCTGCTGTGATGATGATGAACCAGCTTGGTAACGAGACGTTGATTGTTCCTTCGCCCGTCTTGTCCGAATTGTTTTACATGCTTTCAACCCCCGCCGGATATAAACGCGCGATATTGGGAGATGCAATCACAAGACGCTCATTTTCGATTGTTCCACTCGACTCCGATGTTTTTATTCGTATGGAAGCGATCATGAACCGCTATCTCGATGCCGAATTTGACTACGCGGATACGGCGATCATGGCGCTTGCCGAAAGGCTGAAAATTTCCCGCGTGTTCACGTTTGATCGCCGTGATTTCACAGTGTATCGTCCTACTCATGCTGACGCGCTGACGCTGCTTCCGTAAATCGTGCTGAAATTTCTCGAACGCCTCTCCATTCTCCTCATCATGCTCATCGCCGCTGCTTTGCGGATTCTCCCCGTCGGCGTTGGATCATACGCATGGGACGAAGCGCGCATCAGCTATGACGCGCTCCGTGTGGCGCGCGGTGGTGAATTCCTGCTGTTCGGGCAGGGATCATCAGTAGGGGTGCCGTTTTTTCCCGCGAGTGTGTGGGCATTCGTCCCGCCGTACCTCGCCTCACCCGATCCGTTGATCGCGGTGTTGTACGTCGCGTTGATCAACGTCGCAATGGTGTTTGGCGTGTGGTGGTTTGCCCGCCGCTGGAGTCGCGCCGCTGGACTTGCTGCCGCGCTGTTTCTCGCCGTGAACCCGTATGCTGTGTTTTATGCCCGCAGCATCTGGCAGCCGAATTTACTTGCGCCGCTCATGCTGGCGTGGTTGATCGCCGCGTATCACGGCGCGGCATCGACCGGACGCGCCCGCTTCATCGGGATCGCGGCGGTGGCCATGATCGGCGGCTTGAGCATGCAGATTCATTTCGCGGGAGCGGCGCTGATCCCCTTGACGCTCTACGCGCTGATCCGCTTCAAGTGGTGGCGTTCACCCATTCCCGTCGTGATCGGCGGCGCAGTTGTGATCATTGCCGCGCTCCCCTATGGCTATGCGCTTCTCACCGAACCGGAGATTATTACGCGGGCGCAGTCGGTCACCGGGAGCGGGCTTTCCGTTGACTTGAGCGCGGCGGGTCACGCGCTGCGCATGGCGCTTGGCTGGGACTGGGCATATTTGGGCGGCGGCGAAGGTGACACGCTCAGCCGGGAATTGATCACAGTGGTGATCGCTGCCGCGCTGCTGATTTTCGGCGCATTGGCATGGCTTCGCGTGATCCGTCGTCCGGCGTCTCCGCCGCGCACGCTGGCGGAACTCGCGTTCGCCGCGTTGATCGCTTCTCCGCTCATGTTTTTGGCGCATACATCGCCCGTGCTGCCGCATTACCAACTCGTGGCACTGCCCGCTGCCGCCCTGATCGTCGGCTTGAGCATCACACTCATCCCCCGACGCATCTGGCAGATCGGGATCGGCGCGGCAGTATTAGTGTTGGCGATTGTGTGGGGCGCTCAAGCAGCGCTCACGCTCGATACTGCAAGCCGCGCGCGTCCGGTCAACAGCGCGTTATCGAGCATCCTCCGCGAGTCGCGCGATGCGGCGCTTGGCGCATCCGAGTTCGGCGATCCGATACTGTTCTTCACGCATGGCGACGATCCGCTGATCGATGGCGAAGTAACTGTATTCACGACGCTGCTCTGGGAGTATCCCCATCGCGTCTTGAACGGCGACAATCTGTTGATTCTGCCGCCGTACCCGTCGGTGATCCTGTCCACGCTTGCGCCGATTCAAGCATGGGAAGAAGTTCAAGCGTCCGGCTTGGCGGTCGATGTCCGCGACTATCCCCGCCGCGCAGGCGCGCTCCCGTTTTTGGCGTTCCGCTACGACGGTGCGGCTGATCCACAGGGCTTTACACCGCTTGATCCGGTTGTATTTGACGACGGTTCGCAGTTGGAAGGCTGGCGCGTGCGCTGGGTGGGGAACCGCTGGCGCGTCTCGACGCTGTGGCGCGTGGTTGGTGATCTGTCGGATGAGTCAATTCAGCAGTTCACGCATTTGTACCGCGCAGCGGATGATCTCGACACTGCGCCGTATCTCGGATCGGATGTGGCGCTTTCGGTGCATACGTGGGAGTTAGGTGACCGCGTGATTGTGATGGCGGATTTCTTCGATGTGCCGCCGGGGGACGGCTATACGCTGGCAGTCGGGCATTACCGCTTGAACGACGGCACGCGCATTCCGTTGCAAGACGGCGCGGATCGCATCTTGATCGAAGATGTGCGGGTCGAAGAAACCCCTTAACGCAAAGATGCAATGTTCTTTGCTCGTTCTACCAGATTTAGTGGTTTTCTTTCACCTCCCCCTGCCCCCTCTACGAAGTGGAGGGGGAATTCACGCATGTGCAAAGTCCCTCCCCGCTGTCGCAGGGAGGGATTTAGGGAGGGGTTGAATGATCGCCAAAAGCGATAGAACGAGGTTCTTTGCGCCCTTTGCGGTTCACATTTTCAGCCCGTGTACAGCCCGGTGATTTGCCGCGTCAGGTCGGGATCGGTGCTGCTGATCACGACGGTCATCACGTCAGCCCCGCGCATCAAGCAGCGCGTTTCAATCTCGGAAGCCCAGCAGATTTGCTGCGCACTGGTTTCGCTCGGTTCGCCAAACACCGCCGCACCGAGTTCCGTATAGTAAACGAAAAACTCGTTCGCTTCGTCTACCGTGTCCCACAGCGCACTAAGCGTCCACGCTTGATCGCCCGTTTCCGGGTTGATCAACAGTTGGAAGCGGTCGCCGCCCCATCCTGCCGCCGCGTCGCGCGCTTCGACGCTGTTCAAGCCGGAGCGCAGATGCTCACGCAGGTAGAACTCTCCAAGCGTGGTATCGTACAAGCTCGTCCATTCCCGCAGGATAATATCACTCAGCGCGTAACTCTCGACGATCAGCGGTGCTTCACCGCTCAGGTATTTTTCCGGGTGGATAATCTGTTCGGTAGACAGCGGCAGAGCCGTGTATGCTGCGTTGACCGCCTCCCAACCGCCCGCTTGATACAGTTCGGTCACGAACGACATCCCCGCCTCATACGGGAATGTAAGTTCGCGCACGAGCATTCCCGGCGTTCCTTCCGGCAAGGTCAAGCCGCCGCTCTGGAAAGTCTCGGCAAGCAGCACGACAGCGGCAAGCGGGTTTTGTGTCGCAATCGCTTGTGAGTACACCGTCATCACCGCTGACGCATCCCCTTCGATCAGCGATGTAATCGCCAGTGCTTGATCTGGGCTGCGCTCCGTTCCGTTTTCGTCTTCGGTGATCGCGTCCAACTCGAAATACTGGTCTTGCAGCGCGTGCGTGTACTCATGCACGAAGATGATCTGTTCGGTCAGCGCGAGGCTGGTTTCACCGCGAAAACCGAGCGGCAGCACGTTCATCAGCCGCGTTTCGGTATCGTAAAATCCCGCCACCTGACTGCCGAGCAGATTCAAGTACACGTCGCGCAAATTCACATCATCAGGGAGCATATCGAGCGCGCCGTAAAATGCCGCCTGCCGCTCCCAGTCATCGAGCGAAAGTGTTTCGTCATACAAGCGCGTGAGATAGGCAATCGTATCCTCGCGGGTGGGGAAGGCACGCTCAACTGGCGTGATCGTATCGAGCGCGCGGATTTGTTCGGTGATGCTCACGAGCGCGTCAAGGTGTGTGTCGAGTTCCGGCGGGATCGCATCTTGGGCGATGATGGGAATGCTGACAAACAGCAGCAAAATCACGAGTAGGCGGGTCATTCAATCTCCTATAGCTTGGAAATCAGCTTATCGTATCCGGGTTGAGTTCTTCAGTATCACCCGACATAAACTCTATCAACGCCTCATCTGCCAAAGCTTCCAACATGTCTTGAGACGCTGCAAACTGTGCGTCCCATTGACTTTCGTCTTCAGCGTGAAGCATTTTCCAGAATCGCCTCTTTGCGAACGAAGGCTTGAGCGAAACGAGTGGGGCGGAGGTTGCGTTCATCACCGGATGCCCCAAAACACCACCATGCCGAGCAGCAGCATCACGAACATCACGATCGTTAAGCCAATCCCCGGCTTGAGAAAATCCGACGGGATATAACCGCCGGGTCCCATCATCAGCGCGTTGATCGGGTGCGCCGTCGGGATCAAGAACGCCGCCGAACATGCCGTCGCCGTTGCTACGCCGACCGCGTGCGGATCAACGCCCATACTCAGCGCCGCTGTGATCGCAATCGGTCCCATCATGATCGCTGATACCTGACCGCTGAGTACCTGTGTGATCGCCATCGTCACGAGGAACAGCCCCGCGATCAAACCGAGCGGACCAAACGGCTGCGCGACCGTGACCACAACATCACCGATCTTTTGCGCCAATCCGGTTTCAATCATGGCAAGACTGACAGGAATCATCCCCGCGATCAAGAAGATCACGCGCCAACTGATCCCGCGATACGCTTCGTCCATCGACAGCGCGCCTGTCAACACCATCGCCAACGCGCCGATCAGCATCGCGTCCGGCGTGCGCAGCACCTCAAACGCGGAGAGCAGCAGCACGAGCGTCGTGATCACAAACGCCGCAGCGGCGCGATTAGGTGACGGCGGCTGCGCGGCGTGACTGCTCTGCAAGAGGATAAAATCGCGGTCACGCTGAAGCGCGCGAATATGTTTCGCTTGACCGACCATCAAGAGCGCATCGCCTTCTTGCAGCGTGAATTTGCCCACATCCGTCCGGTAGCTGCGACCGCCGCGCCATAGGGCGACCGCCGTCATACCGTACTTGTTGCGGAATCCGATCTCAAACAGCGATCTGCCGATCACCGATGAACGCGGCGCGACCACAACTTCGGTCAAATCTACCGATAAATCGCGGCGCGGCGTTGAAAGATCATCTTCGCTTCGGGCGAGCGTTGTTCCCCACAGAAGCAGGATGCGCACGCGGTCTTCGCGCCCCAGAACGAGCAGCGTATCGTTGACTTCGAGCAAATCACTGGGGGACGGCGCGAGAATCGCATGTCCACCGCGCCAGATTGCCAGCACGCTTAAGCCGAGGTCTTCCCCGATCTGCGTATCCATCAGCCGCTGGTGCGCGATCTTGGAATTCGGCAGGATGCGCACTTCCCACATGCGTTCTTGCAGTTGATACGTTTCCGCCAGCGTGCGCGCCAACCCCCGCGAACTCGGTGAACTTCCCATGCCTTCACGGACAGGGAGCAGGTTTCGCCCGATCAGCAGCATATACAGAATGCCGCCAACCGTGATCAACGCGCCCGTCGGGATAAAATCGAGAAACGACAGCGCGCCAAGCTGCTGATCTTGCAGAATACCGCTCACAACGATGTTCGCTGTGGTGAAGATCGTCGCCGTGCCGCCGAGCAGCGTCCCATAAGACAGCGGAATCAGCAGTTTGGACGTGCGGATATTTGAATCGCGCGCCATTTGAGCCGCAACCGGCAGCAGCAGCGCACCGACGGCGACGGTGTTCATTGCTATCGACAGCAGCGCCCCTGATCCCATGATCAGCAAGATCGATCGAGTTTCATCGCCGCCTGTCAGACGATTAAAACGTGCCGCAATCCACGCGATCACGCCCGTTTCTTCCAGCGCGTGCGAGATGATGAACAAGCCGATCAGCGTAAACACGACCGATCGACTGAAGCCGGAAAACGCTTGCTCAGGGGTCAAGACGCCTGTGAGATGAAGCGCAAGCAGAACCATGATTGCTACCACATCGGGTCGAATCCGGTTCGACAAAATCAGCAAGATCGCCACGCCTATGATGACGATGAGCAGTATTTCAGCAGTGGAGAGTATCACGAGTTCCCTGTCTTCTTCCTACCTATTAATGATCACCCACTTGACCCATGACAAAAAGCAAGTATGTTCAATAAAGAACGCGATCAATTCCCCGTCATCAGAAATCTTCATGGAAACCCGCTGATTTCCCGCGTATCTTATCCGTAGATGTGTTGATTCTCTAGGAGCGCATTCATGAATGCGGAGCGCGAAAATTCATCGCGGAATCCATTCACCCAGTTTATTACCGAGTCACTCGATCTGCACGCGATCGAGGCGATCGACCCGACGGTCATCGCCGAGCAAGTGCGTACCATGTTCGAAGATTGGCTCATGGACGGTGAGGAGCTGTCTCCGGCAGATTATCTTGATGAAATGCAGGAACAGGTGCGCCGTGTGCTTGCCGGACTGCTTGTGCAGTCTCCGATCGTGGATGTGCCTGAACTCGCTGGAGCGGATCCCAGTGCGTTGGAATATCTGCTTCGTCTTGCCATTACACTCGCATTTGCTTTTCAAACCGAACTTGCCGATATCACAAGCAGCGATGAACCGCGCCCGGATGATGATTATACCGATGCACGCCGTCTCCGCCGCATGTTGATGATCTCACTGGTCTATGCGCGCCGAGAAGCGCTGCGTGATGATCTGATCGCGCGCCGTATTGTCCGCGACGGCGATCAGCTTCTCGATGCAACAGAGCGCTTGCGTTAGCCTGCGCGCTCTTCCTCGTCGATTGTCGCCATCAATTTTGGATTGGCGACTTCCATCCCTTCACGCGCCAATGCTTTGAGATGTTCCAACAGTGCCCGCTCCCGTTCAGGCGAGTCAAAATCGCCTGAACGGATTGCTGCGCACAGCCGCTGAGTCCGCTCTTGTAAGCGAACTTCAACCGCCTGACGGTCTTCGGGATACGAGGCGACTTCGTTGAACAGCGTGTTCAAGCGTGACCAAGTCGCGCGTGTATGGAGTGGATGGAGTGTGACCTCGCGTTCGGCGATCTTCAATACGTTGATCGCCACCAGCGTTTGAAAGTACAGGCGTTGGTCATGCTTGATCGCCGGAATGACGTGTGCTTCCAGATGGTCGCGCGCCGCGTCGATGAGTTCGCTCAATGTTGGTCTGTCGTACATGATCACGCCTTTCCCATGCGGTCAATCATCTTCAGCGCTTCATATTGCATTTCAATCGAACGCCGCCCCAAGCTGGCGAGTTCGACGCTCGGATCGTGCCCGCTCAGGTGACGATCCGCCTGTGATAGACAGATTGCGCCCCAACGGATATTGCCGAGCAGTTCCCACCAATCGACGGCGGCGCGGTTGATCGTGCGTCCGCTGGCGGATTCATAAGCGCGCAAGAACGGCTCACGATCCGCGATTCCGCCTAGGCGTTTGCGCCCATTCCCAAAGCGCCAATCGCGCATGCACAAGTAACCGAGTTCTTCCGCTGGATCACCGATGTGAGAGAACTCCCAATCGGCGACGGCGGCTAACCCGTTCGCGTTCACCATTATGTTGCCGATGCGGAAATCTCCATGAATGAACGTGATCGCGCTCGGCGCGGGCGCGTGACGTGCCGCCCACCGCAGCAGATACTCAAAGATCGGGTTATCCACTTTGAGGGCTTCCAGCGCTTCGCGTGTTTCCGCGACTGCCATTTCAGCGGGGGATAGTCCGATGCGGGGGCGCGGCAGAAATTCAAACAGCGTCGGATCGATGCGATGAATGCGCGCCAGTTGATCCGCCATTTGATCGGGAAGGACGCGCCGCGCTTCCGCGAGTTCAGGCGCGTTGACGACTTTTCGCCCGATGGCGATTCCGTCCACCCAGTCCATCAGGAAGAATGCGCCGCCCAAGACCGCCGGATCGGTGCATAAATAGCGCGGTTGCGCGACTTTGACTCCGCCCTCATGCGCTGCCGCCATCACCGCGAATTCCTGCTCACGGGTGAGGGCGCGTTCGACCATCTGCGATGGCAAATCGCGCCGCAAGACGAAAATACGCGCTTCGCCGTCAAACGCTGCATCGATCCGCCACATATCGCGGGATGCGCCACCCGCCAGCGGCGCGGCATTCGTAATCACAACCGTTTGCCCACTTTGCGCTTGCAAAAACTCGGTGAGGCGCTGCTGAAGTGCCTCAGGCGACAAATGCGATGTCGTCATCAGTTGTCTCTTTCAATCAATAAAAGGTTGGAGCTTACGCCCCAACACTCCAGATCACCACCTGTGTACGGACTGCACCAATGATTTGCGTGCCATCGGGTGAGAAAATCACATCGAACAATGCTCCTTGATCCGGATACGATGCGAGCAGTGCCCCGTCCTCGGCGGCGCGCACTTCAAGCGTTCCGTCGCTCAGACTTAGCACGATCAGGTCACCATCCGGGCTGAACGCTGCCGCCAGAACTTCTCCGCCGAGCGGCACGCCCCACTGCCGCTCTGGGGACTCACCGGTGCTCCACAAACTCAGGTGACCGCCGACCCCAAAAGGACCGGTCATACCCACCAGCAGCCGATCATCAGGCGCATACCGCAGGAATGTCGCGGTCGTACCCGGCACGAATTCGCCAAACTGATTACCTTGAAGATCGAACAGGGCAATGCGATCAGCTAGGACACCGGTGATCACGACGGCGGCTTCTTCATGCCCGATGGCAGCGCGTGTGCTGGTCACATTCAATGGAAAAACCTGTAACCCGTTTCGCGCGGCTGTCCACAACGTCAACGGTTCGTCACCCCAATACAAGATGCCGCTCGGTATCTCCCCGTTGAAGCCTACCGCGAGCGCATCTCCCACACGGATATCGATGTCCAAAAGACGACCATCGTCCTCCCTCAGCCACGTATCGAATCTCGAAGCGGAGGCGAGCAGCCCGCGTGGGCTGAAGTTGATCGCTTGAACCGTGCTGCTTTGCCTGAAGATTGTCTCGGTGAGTTCGTGGGTGGAAAGCGACCACAGGCGCACCGCCCTATCAAACCCGCCCACCGCCAGTATATCGCCATGTGCCGCCAGCAGTTCCGCGCCCGCCGGGTGCTGATCGGTGATGATCTGCGGTTCGCCGTCCATATCCCACACGATGATCGAACCCTCGTAGCTGTATGCCGCGATCAAGCTGCCATCCGGCGATGGGTACGGTCCTGACATGAACCCGTACCATCCGCCAACCTCGCTGACGATCTCGCCTGTCCCCGCATCCCAAACGGTAATGCCTGATGGCATGCCTGCCTGCGGCGTGGAGTCTGTCCACGCTGCTGCAATGCGCGTTTCGTCGTTCACCCAAATTGCCCAATCGAACGTGCGATAATCGCCGTATTCGCTGTCAGCCGGCAGGTCGGGCAGATCGTACCGTTCAATATCACCGCTTTCGACCTCGTATACCGTCACCCCACCGACACGCGAAGTCAATACGCGACGGCTGTCAGCGGAGAATCGCACGGATGTGACGATATCATCCAATCCGTTGGTCGTCAGCGTGGTGATGAATTCCCCGGAATCGACCGACCACACGCGCACTTCTTGACGGAGCAGTGCTCCATTGAGTGCGGGATTGTCAAGTGCGACCTCAAACGCTGCCGCGAATAATCGGTTATCCGGGCTGAACGCGAGCGTTCCCCGGAATGGGTCACTTTCGACTGGGATGGTATGCAGCAGTTTTCGATCCCGGAGCGACCACAATTGAATGCTCAGATTATCGGAGACTGCGAGGAGTGCCTCATCAGGGCTAAGCCACGCCCGCGGTTGGTTGTTCACGGTCGGGTGAATGTCGATCAGTTCACCTGTAGCGAGTGAGCGGATTTCGAAGGTACCGAAATCGCGGTTGAACACATAATTTTGCGTGATGTCTGTACCCGAAGGCGGGAGTACTTGCGCTTCACTCCCATCAAGTCCGTAGCGGTATACGCCGGTCATGCTGGCGGCAAAAACCGCATCACCTTCCGGTGACCACGCCAAACCGCCAACCCAACCGCGCCCCAATCGTGCTGTTTCGACGAGTTGATCGGCATTTTCCGGCGTGATCGTCTCGCTTTGCGCGAGGGTGGGGCGGGTGAGCGTGACGAAAAACCATAACAGCAGCAGAACACGGGCGATTTGCATGATCCGTCCTTTGTGATGAGTTGTTGGGGACTAGAACGCTGCTCGCTATTGTGTGGTCGGTGTATTCGATTGGGCAATTTTCGTTTCGAGCCTATCAATCTTGGCGTGTAGTTCGATGATCAACTTGCTCATCTGATCGAGCGTTTTCGCTTCTGCCGCGATTCCTTTGGAGAGGTCGCTGAATCGGTACGAATAGCTCATCGTCTGATCGCCGATGTCCGCGATTGTATCCAGCATCGCGCCGAAAACCCACGCAAAATACACCACCACTGCCGCGATGATCAATGAAATGATGATGATGAGTCCGCTGTTTCGACCGCTCGATGACAGCCCGATGTAAGCATATGCCAGTCCGCCAAGAACGCCGAGGATTCGATAGATCAATCCGCCAGTGCGAAGCATACCTGTGTGATTCATGGTTTCCTCTGTAGATGCAGCGTTAGCAACACCCTCAACGATACTCAACCATGATAAGTCCCGCAATGCGTTTCAGAACATGCATATTAAGGCGGCGATCTTTCCCTTGACTCCGAATGCACGCAATGTTAACATGCACTGCTACGAACTGCGGTACGAGTATCCACTATATGTGGCAATGCCGTGCTGAACTGAACGAATGGTGGCGAAAGCGTCTCGCATCAACGGATGTCGAGGTTGCCCGCCTCGGTCATGAGCATACAGGCGTAACTTGCGCAGGTTCGAGTACGCCTTTTTGCGCGCTTATAGCTAGAGCGAGAATATCTGGAGAACTTTAATGCCAACGATTAACCAGTTGGTGCGTAAAGGTCGCAAATCGAAGAAGAGCAAGAGCAAAGCGCCGGCGCTGCAGTACTCGCTTAACGTCTTCGATCAGCGCCGCGAACGCACCCGTAAAGGGTCGCCGCAGAAACGCGGTGTTTGCACCGTCGTGCGTACCATGACGCCCAAAAAACCGAACTCGGCGCTCCGTAAGATTGCCCGTGTTCGTTTGAGCAACGGGATTGAAGTCACGGCGTATATTCCGGGCGAAGGTCACAGCCTTCAGGAACACAGCGTCGTGCTTGTGCGCGGCGGTCGTGTGAAGGATCTTCCCGGCGTCCGCTATCACATCGTGCGCGGCTCGCTTGATACCGACGGCGTGAAAAATCGCCTCCAGTCTCGCAGCAAGTACGGCGCAAAGCGTCCGAAACCGGGTCAGGCTGCCGCTAAGGGCGCCCCGGGCAAGAAGAAGTAAGAGGTTATAAGCGAAAATGCCGAGAAGAAAATCACCCCCGAAGCGCCAACCGGTGCCCGATGCCAAGTACGAGAGCATTCATATTAGCATGTTGGTCTCGCGTATGATGCGCGGCGGCAAAAAGAGCGTCGCCCTCCGCATTATGTACGATGCGATGGACATGATCGAAGAAAAAGCCAAGCGGAACCCGGTCGAAGTTCTTGAACAGGGTCTGCGCAACGTCACCCCGGCAATCGAAGTCAAGCCGATGCGCGTCGGCGGTGCGACCTATCAAGTTCCGGTCGATGTCCCGACTCAGCGCGGCTTAACACTGGCGATGCGCTGGTTGTTGGAAAATGCCCGCAAACGCGGCGGTCGCGGGATGTCGGAAAAACTGGCGAACGAACTGCTCGATGCAGCAAACGGGCAGGGGGCGAGCGTCAAGAAGAAGGACGACACCCATCGTATGGCGGAAGCCAACCGCGCTTTTGCGCACTTCCGCTAACGCGGAATTAAAAGTTAAAAGGCAAACGTTAAAAGAGGTACAAGCCAACTGCTTTCGGCTTTTAACTTGTCACTTTTAACTTGAAGTGCTTCGCGCCGAAGCGACATTAGACACGTAGGGAAAACAGCGAACAAGTATGGCGAAGAAAAGCGTAACCGTAGACGATCTGAGCAGGGTCCGCAATGTCGGCATCATTGCTCATATTGACGCCGGTAAAACCACCACAACCGAACGCGTGCTTTTTTACACGGGCATGGTTCACAAAATCGGTGAAGTGCACGATGGTGCAGCGACGACCGACTACATGCCGCAGGAACGCGAACGCGGAATCACCATCACCGCTGCCGCCGTGACTGCGTCGTGGAACGGACACCAGATTAACGTGATCGACACTCCCGGACACGTCGACTTTACTGTTGAAGTGCAGCGCTCACTGCGCGTGCTTGACGGCGGTATCGTCGTTTTTGATGGCGTCGCCGGCGTTGAACCGCAAAGCGAAACCGTCTGGCGTCAGGCGAACAACTATCAAGTGCCGCGTATGTGCTTCATCAATAAGATGGATCGCACCGGTGCGAACTTCATGCGCTGTGTCGATATGATTGTTGACCGGTTGCATGGTAATCCGGTTCTGCTTCAGTACCCATATGGTGAAGGTGCTGAATTTGCGGGTATTTTCGACCTGCTCAAGATGGAACTGATCACTTACGGTGATGATAAGGGTGAAGACATTCAGCATCACCCGATCCCGGAGAGCCACCGCGAACAGATGGAAACACTGCGCGCGGAAATGGTCGAAAAGATCGTTGAAAGCGACGACTTCCTGACCGAAAAGTACCTGAGCGGGGAAGAAATCACCGATGAGGAGCTGATGGGCGCGCTGCGCGCATCGACGATCGCCGGCAAGATTCACCCCGTCCTGTGCGGCTCGGCGCTCAAAAATAAGGGCGTTCAGTTGATGCTCGACAAAGTCGTTGAGCTGCTCCCGTCGCCGTTGGATGTTCCGCCGGTGACCGGAACGCACCCGAAGACAGATGAAGAGCTTTCCCGCAGCCCCGATCCGAACGAACCGACGGCGGCATTGGTCTTCAAAATTCTTACCGACCCGTTTGTCGGTCGCCTCGCCTTCTTCCGCGTCTATTCCGGCGTGGTTAAAGCGGGTTCGATGATGCTCAACAGCACCAAGGGCAATCGCGAACGCATCGGTCGTATCGTCCGTTTGTTTGCGGACAGCCGCGAGGACGTCGAAGAAATTCGCGCAGGCGACATCGCCGCGATTTTGGCGCTCAAGGATACCTTCACGGGTGATACACTTTGCGATGAGAACAAGCCGATTGTTCTGGAGAAAATCACCTTCCCCGAACCGGTGATCGAAGTTGCAATTGAGCCGAACACGAAGGCTGACCAAGACAAGATGGGCAACGCCCTTCGTCGTCTGGCGGAAGAAGACCCGACCTTCAAGATCGAGGTCGATGAGAAGCTCGGTCAGACCAAGATCAAGGGTATGGGTGAGCTTCACTTGGAAGTACTGGTTGACCGTATGCAGCGCGAATTTGGCGTGCAGGCGACCGTCGGACGTCCGCGTGTGGCGTATCGTGAAACCATCACCCGCGCCAACCGCGTTGACATGATCTTCAAGCGTCAGACGGGTGGCAGCGGTCAATATGCGCGTGTCGTCATTGAGTTTGAACCCGTTGAGGAGAACGATCCCGATATCGCGGATATGAAAGACGGGCTGATCTTCAAAGATGATATTAGGGGCGGGACGATTCCGAAAGAATTCGTTCGCCCGACCGAAAACGGTATGCGCGAAGCAGTTGCGGGCGGTGTGCTGGCGGGTTATCCGGTTGTGAACGTCCGCGCTCGCTTGGTTGATGGCGCGTTCCACGAAGTCGACTCATCGGAAATGGCGTTCAAAATCGCTGGTTCGATGGCGCTCAAAGAGGGTATCCACAAGGGGAAACCTGTGATCCTCGAACCGACGATGAAAGTTGAAGTCGTCGCGCCCGATGATTACACCGGGACGGTCGTCGGTGACCTCTCCTCGCGTCGTGGTATCGTCATCGGCATGGAACCGCGCGGCGGCGCGACTGGCGTGCGCGCCAACGTCCCGCTCGGTGAGATGTTCGGTTATGCGACGGCAATCCGCAATATGACTCAGGGTCGTGGCAGCTTCACGATGGAATTCGAGAAGTACAGTGTCGCTCCGCAGACCATCGCGGACGAAGTCATCAAGGGCAACAGCTAACGAAGTACGGGATTTACGGCAGGTTGGGGCGTTCGTATAATACTGCGCCCCACCCCGATAAGTTCGTCAATCAGGATTTCGGTAACTCGCCAACAGCGTTGGGTAAAACGACAAGAGCAAGGACAAAGAAGAGATGTCGCAAGGGAAATTTTCGCGTACCAAACCGCATGTGAACATTGGCACCATCGGTCATGTTGACCACGGTAAAACCACCCTGACGGCGGTCATCACCAAGGTGTTGGGTTTCAAGGGTAAAGCCGCCCGGATGAATTACGAAGATATCGACAACGCGCCTGAAGAAAAAGCGCGCGGTATCACGATCAACATCCGCCACGTTGAATATGAGACGGACGCCCGTCACTATGCGCACGTGGACTGCCCCGGACACCGCGACTACATTAAGAACATGATCACTGGCGCGGCGCAGATGGACGGCGCGATCCTCGTGGTGAGCGCACCCGATGGTCCGATGCCGCAGACCCGTGAACACGTGCTGCTCGCGCGTCAGGTCGAAGTGCCCGCGATGGTGGTCTTCCTGAATAAGATCGACCAGATGGACGACCCGGAACTGCTCGAACTGGTTGAACTGGAACTGCGCGAACTGCTCAGCAGCTATCAGTTCAGCGAAGACACGCCGATTGTGCGTGGTTCGGCGCTGAAGGCATACGAGTCCAGCAGCGAAGACCCGAACGCGCCGGAATATAAGCCGATCCTCGACCTGATGGACGCGGTTGACGCTTGGATCCCGACGCCTGTTCGTGAAACCGACAAGCCGTTCCTCATGCCGGTCGAAGACGTCTTCACGATCAAGGGTCGTGGTACCGTTGTGACGGGTCGTGTTGAACGCGGTACGCTGAACAAGAACAACGAAATCGAAATCATCGGTCTGCGTGAAGAAACCCGTAAGACCGTTGTGACCGGTATCGAAATGTTCCATAAGGAACTCGATCAGGCGCAGGCGGGCGATAACGCCGGTATTCTTCTGCGCGGTATCGAGCGTGACGACGTCGAGCGCGGTATGGTGCTCGCCAAGCCGGGCAGCATCACCCCGCACAAGCGCTTCATGAGCGAAGTTTACATCCTCAAGCGCGAAGAAGGTGGGCGTCACAAGGCGTTCTTCACGGGTTATCGTCCGCAGTTCTACATCCGTACGATGGACGTGACCGGCACGGTCACACTGCCCGACGGCGTCGAAATGGTTATGCCCGGTGACAGCGTGAACCTCGAAGTCGAACTGATCATCCCTGTCGCTCTCGAAAAAGGGTCGAAGTTCGCTATTCGTGAAGGCGGGCTGACGGTGGGTGCAGGTGTTATCACCGAAGTCCTGAATAACTAGCGCACTGCACTTCCGGCAGTAAGGAACTCACAGGGGCGGGTCATATGACCCGCCCCTACTAATCGGCGGCGCGAACTGCCGCGATGAGAAGCGAGAGTGTCATGTTCAAAAGTAAAATCCGTATTCGTTTGAAGGCTTACGATCACCGCGTGCTCGATCAATCGGCGCAGCGCATCGTAGAGACGGCGGAGCGCACAGGGGCGCGTGTGGTGGGTCCTGTTCCGCTGCCGACGCACATCGAGCGGTTCACGGTTCGCCGTTCGCCGTTCATTGACAAGGACAGCCAAGAACATTTTGAGATTCGCACGCACAAGCGGGTGATCGACGTGCTTGACCCTGATAGCAAGACGATTGATACCTTGATGCGCTTGAATCTTCCGGCTGGCGTCGACATCGAAATCAAGATTTAGATAGATCGGGCGTATGCGGGCTGATGCCGCCCGCCGCTGCGCGTGAGGAGACGTAACACCCATGAAAGGCATTATCGGTCGTAAGGTCGGCATGACTCAGGTCTATGACGAGAAGGGGAACGTTGTCCCCGTTACCGTCATCGAAGCGGGTCCATGCTTTGTGACCCAGATTCGCACAGCGGATCGGGATGGCTATATCGCAGTTCAGCTTGGGTTCGGGTCAACGCAGCCGAAGCGCCTCACCAAAGGGCAGCTCGGTCACCTGAATCGTAATCAACTTCCTGCGCTCAAGGTCGTGCGTGAATTCCGCATGCGCGATGGCAGTACTGATGTGAGCGAAGGGCAAGAAATTAAGTGCGACGTGTTCGCAAAGGGCGAACGTGTCGATGTGATCGGCAAGAGCAAGGGGCGTGGCTTCGCAGGGACGATTAAGCGTCACAACTTTCATCGTCAGCCCAAGACACATGGGGCAAGCGACCGCGAACGCGCACCCGGTTCGGTCGGCGCGACGACCTTCCCCGCGCATACATGGCGCGGTCAGCGGATGGCGGGACGCATGGGCAATGCTCGTGTGACCTCGCAAAATCTGGAAGTGGTCATCGTCGACGCGTCCAAGAATCTGTTGGCGGTCAAGGGAAGCGTTCCCGGCGTCAACGGCAGCATCGTCATGGTCAAGCCCGCCCGTGTCCGTCGTGGTCACTAAAAGCGACGATTGAGGAGGAAATGACGATGACGAGCTTACAGGTTCCCGTGTTGGATATGAGCGGCAAGCAGGTCGGTACGTTGGATCTGCCCGCCGATATTTTTGCAGCCAAGATTAACAAGGGCTTGATGCACCAAGCCTTCGTCCGCCAGATGGCAAACGCCCGCGCCGGTACGCACAGCGTCCAGCGCCGCGCCGAAGTCAGCCGTTCGACGAAGAAACTGGGCAACCAGAAGGGCGGCGGTCGTGCCCGTCACGGGTCGCGCTCCGCAACGCAGTTTGTCGGCGGTGGTCGCCCGATGGGTCCCAAGCCGCGTGATTATTCGGTGGACATGCCCAAGCAGATGCGCCGCGCCGCAATTCGCAGCGCCCTGAGCGCCCTGCTGGAAGATGGTCAACTGGTGTTTGTCGATAAACTCACCCTCGCCGCGCCGAAAACGTCCCAGATGGCGCAGATCGTCAAGTCGGTGGTGGGTGCGGATACGTCCGCGTTGGTGCTGATTGCCGATAACACTGTTCCCGAACAGGTGAACGTCAAGCTCAGCACGACGAATCTCGATAACGCCAAGCCGCTGGTGGTTAGTTACCTGAATATCCGTGACCTGCTCCAATACGACAAGGTGATCGTGCCGGTCGAAGCGCTCGAAACCATCAAGCGCATTTGGGGCAAGCCGGACGCAGCGGAAAGCGAGGAATAAGGCGATGGCAGAACTCCACATTTATAACGTTCTGGTGCGCCCCGTCGTCACCGAAAAGGCGACCATGCTCAATGAAACGGGCAACAAATACGTCTTTGAAGTGGCGCAGAAGGCAAATAAGGCGCAGATCAAAGAAGCCGTCGAGATCATCTTCGACCTTGAAGGTAAGGTCAAGAAGGTCAACACTCTGGTTGTGCCCGCCAAGCGTGGGCAGCGTGGTCGCCGCAGTTACATGCGCAGCAAGCAGTGGAAAAAAGCCATTGTCACGCTCGTAGAGGGTGCCACGATCGAATTGTTCAACGTGTAAGGCGCGGGGACGAAAATGGCTGTCAAGATTTATAAACCCACATCGGCGGGTCGTCGCGGCATGACCGGACACTCGTTTGATGAAATTACCAAGTCGAAACCGGAACGTTCGCTCACCGAGCCGCTGCGTAAAAAGGGCGGTCGCAACAATATGGGGCGTGTCACCGTGCGGCATCGCGGCGGTGGTCACAAGCGGCGTTATCGTTTGATCGACTTCAAGCGCGATAAGGTTGATGTCGCAGCGTCGGTGATCGCAATCGAATACGATCCCAATCGCTCCGCTCGTATCGCGCTCCTCCAATATGAAGACGGCGAGAAGCGGTATATCATCGCTCCTCTGGGTCTTAAGGTTGGGGATCGTATCGTCAACGGTGAATCGGCGGAAGTGCGTCCGGGCAATGCCCTGTACATCCGCGATATTCCCGTCGGTACACAGATCCACAACGTCGAACTTCTGCCCGGCAAGGGTGGGCAACTGGCGCGGGCAGCGGGCGTAAGCGCGCAGCTTCTCGCTAAAGAGGGCATCTACGCACAGGTGCGTTTGCCCAGCGGCGAAGTGCGTCTGGTTCACGAGCGCTGCATGGCGACTGTTGGTCAGGTGGGCAACACTGACCACGGCAATATCAAGCTCGGTAAAGCCGGTCGCAAACGCTGGATGGGTTGGCGTCCTGAAGTGCGCGGTGTGGCGATGGCTCCCGAAGGTCACCCGCACGGTGGTGGTGAAGGTCGTTCCGGTATCGGTCTGCCCGGTCCTAAGACACCTTGGGGCAAACCAGCACTGGGTTACCGCACGCGCCGCAACAAGCGCACAGATGCATTTATCGTTCGCCGTCGCGGCAACCGTCGCGGGTCGAGCGCCTAACAAGAGCAGCTAGCGCGTCCATTCAGATGGGATCGCGTTGTAGGGACAGGTATACCCTGTCCCTATGAATGTCGCTCGATTTTGAACTGGATACGGCTAGCAGAGGGGTAAACGGAATGAGTCGTTCGCTCAAAAAAGGTCCTTTCATCAGTCCAAAGCTTCTCAAGAAGATCGAGAAGCTGAATGTGGAGAACAAGAAGGTTGTGATCCGCACTTGGAGCCGCGCTAGCACGATCTTCCCGCAGATGGTGGGTCACACCATCGCGGTGCATGATGGTCGCCGGCACGTGCCGATTTACATCACTGAGAACATGGTCGGTCACAAGCTGGGCGAATTCGCCCCGACTCGTACCTATCGTGGTCACATGGTCGAGAAAAAGAAGAAGTAAGGAGATACGAAGCGATGGCAACCGTTCGCGCAGAAGCGAAGTATCTCCCCATCAGTGCGCAGAAACTCCGCTTGGTCTGTGACCAAGTGCGTGGGTTGAATGCAGAGCAGGCGTTGGTCGTGCTCAAGTTCGTCCCTAAGAAAGGCGCCGGATTCGTCTCCAAACTCTTGAGCAGCGCGTTGGCAAATGCTGAAAACAATCTTGACCTGCCGCGCGAACAAATGACGATCTCCGCCATTTTGGCGGACGGCGGTCCAATGCTCAAGCGGTATAAGGCGGGCGCTCGTGGACGTTATAAACCGCGTCTGCGCCGCACAGCACATCTTACGATCGTCCTGTCGGATGGTGGGGAGAACGCGTAACTATGGGTCGAAAAGTACATCCGATTGGATTCCGTCTCGGAATCAACCGGGATTGGGATGCGCGTTGGTACGCTGAAGGTCCACGCTACAGCGAACTCCTTCACGAAGACTTCCGCATCCGCAAATTCGTCAAGACGGCAGGTGCGAAGGCAGGCGTTTCGCGCATCGAAATCGAACGCTACCCGAACCAGCTTCAGGTGACGATTCACACGGCGCGTCCGGGCATTCTGATCGGTCGCAAGGGCGATCAGGTCAAGGAAATTCGCACCGGACTCGAAAAGATGACGGGTAAGAAGGTCAAGGTCGATGTCAGCGAAATCGAGAAGGCGGATACCGATGCCCAACTCGTCGCTGAAAACATCGCACAGCAGCTCGAAAAGCGTATCGGTCACAGCCGCGCCATGAAGCGCGCAATCAGCCAAGCCATGCGGCAGGGCGCGCAAGGCGTCAAAATCGAAGTCAGCGGTCGTCTCGGCGGGTCGGATATGAGCCGCCGCGAATGGGCAAGCGAAGGGCGCATCCCGCGCAATACGCTCCGCTCCAACCTCGATTTTGCAAAGGCGGAAGCGCTGACAACGTTCGGGCGGATCGGCGTCAAGGTCTGGATGTATAAGGGTGACGTGCTGCGACTCGAACCGCCGAAGCCGCGTGAAGCCCCGACAACCGAGACTCAGTCGGTCTAACGGGAAGATTGAGGAGAACACCGCATCATGTTGATGCCGAAACGTGTGAAGTATCGTAAGCAAATGCGCGGACGCATGAAGGGTCAAGCGCAGCGGGGCAGCGTCGTCGCGTTTGGCGAATACGGCTTGATGGCATTGGAACCGTATTGGTTGACCAGCCGCCAAATCGAAGCCGCCCGCCGTGCGATGGTGCGCTTTATCCGTCGTCGTGGAAAGATTTGGATCCGCGTTTTCCCTGATAAACCGTATACCCAGAAGGCGGCAGAAACGCGCATGGGTTCCGGTAAGGGCAACGTGGAGTACTACGTCGCGGTCATTCGTCCGGGGCGAATCCTGTTCGAAATGGGCGGCATCTCTGAAGAAGAAGCGCTTGAGGCGCTCCGGTTGGCATCGTTCAAACTGCCGATCAAGACCAAAGTTGTCCGCCGTATTGACCCGATTAGCGGGGTGGAGTTGGGCGGCAATGGTTGACGTACGCTTGGATGTCCGCGAACTGCGGAAAATGTCCGATAAGGACTTGTTGGATGCGATCGAAGATAAACGCGAGTCGATCTTCAATCTGCGTTTCCAGCAGGGATTTGGTCAGTTAGAAGATGAGAATGCGATCAAGCGCGAACGCCGCGATATTGCCCGCATTCTGATGGTTCTGCGCGAACGCGAGCTCGAAGCGATGGGCGATGCCCGTCCGGTCAAGCGTGTGCGCGGTGTCAACAAATCGCACCTTGTCCAAAAACCCAAGAAGGGCAAGGAGCTGAAGAAGGGGGATACTCTTGCCAAATAATCGCCGCCGTCTGGTGGGGCGCGTCATCAGCGACAAAATGGATAAGACGGTCGTGGTTGCCATCGAGCGCCGCAAGACTCACCCGATTTATAAGAAGGTAGTCAAGCTGACCAAAAAGGTCATGGCGCACGACGAAAGCAACGCGATCAAGGTGGGCGCATTGGTGCGCGTGGTCGAAAGTAAGCCGTTGAGCAAGAACAAACGCTGGGTCGTCGAGGAAGTCCTCGAAACTGTTGGAACGCCCACGCTGGAAACACTTGCGGATGAGACGGCGATTGTTGGCGGCGGCGAACCCGCCGACGAATAGGCGGGAGGAGAAACAACCATGATCCAAACAGAATCCCGCCTGAAGGTTGCCGATAATACCGGCGCACAGGAAATTCTGGTCATTCGTGTACTGGGCGGTTCGCGCCGTCGTTATGGCAGCATCGGCGATATCGTCGTCGGCGCAATCAAGAGCGCGACCCCGAACGGTACGGTCAAGAAGAGCGATGTCGTCAAAGCAGTTATCGTCCGCGTGGCAAAAGAATACCGCCGCGATGATGGCTCCTACATCAAGTTTGACGATAACGCCGTCGTGATCCTCAACGATGACCTTCAGAATCCGAAGGGGACGCGTGTGTTTGGTCCGGTTGCGCGTGAACTGCGCGACAAGGGCTACACCAAAATCGTCTCACTCGCGCCGGAAACCCTGTAAGAGACGAGTGAGGGAATTTTCCGACCATGCAGCGTGTGAAACATGGCGATAAGGTTGAAATTATCGCCGGGAAAGATAAAGGGCAGCGCGGACTCGTTGTCGGCGTGTTCCCAAGAGAAAATCGCGTGACGGTGCAAAACTTGAATATGCTCAAGAAGCACCAGAAGGCGCGTCAGGCGGGGCGCCAGCAAGTCCCCGCGCAGATCATCGACTTTGAAGGCAAGATGGATCTCTCTAATGTGATGCCTGTCTGCCCCAAATGCGATAAAGCAGCGCGCGTGGGTTTCCGCGTGCGCGAAAACGATGGGTTTAAAGTGCGGGTTTGCCGCAACTGCAACTCGGATATTGAGTAGGCGGGGACGAAACCATCATGGCTCAAAAATATGGAATTGAAAACCGCTACCACGAACAGGTCGTCCCGGCGTTAATAACCGAATTTCGCTACGGGAACGTGATGCAGGTGCCGAAGATCGAAAAGATCGTCATCAATATCGGTGTTGGCGAAGCGCTCGACAACGCGAAGGCGCTCGACGCTGCCGTTGGCGATCTGCGGCAGATTACCGGACAGCAGCCCGTCATCACAAAAGCCAAGAAGAGCATCGCTGCCTTCAAACTGCGTGAAGGTCGTGCCATCGGCGTGAAGGTCACGCTGCGCGGCAGTCGCATGTGGGCGATGCTTGACCGCTTGATCAATGTGGCGCTGCCGCGTATCCGTGACTTCCGGGGCGTTTCTCCGGATACGTTTGACGGACGCGGGAACTACACGATCGGCTTGCGTGAACAACTGGTGTTTCCAGAAATCCAGTACGACAAGATCGACAAAGTGCGTGGTATGGAAATCACAATCGTGACGAGCGCTTCAACAGACGAAGAAGGTCGCCGCCTGTTGAAACTGATGGGTATGCCCTTCCGGGAGAGCTAACAGATTATGGCAAAACGTTCAGTCTCGGCGCGTGAACCGCGCCGCAAATATCGGGTGCGGGTGCGGAACCGCTGCCAATACATCGATCCCAGTTCGGGAAAGATTTGTGGTCGTCCGCGCGGCTATATCCGCAAATTCGGACTGTGCCGCATTCATTTCCGTGAACTCGCGTTGAAGGGGCAAATCCCCGGCGTGGTCAAGTCGAGCTGGTAAGAGGGGATAAGCAAAGCCTATGATGAGCGATCCGATCGCGGATATGCTGACCCGCATCCGCAATGCACTAATGGTCAAACGGACGACGGTTGAGATTCCTGCCAGCAAGCTGAAGCTGGAAATCGCCCGTATCCTGAAAGAAGAAGGCTACATTGAAGGTTACTCGCTGGTCGAACAGCAGCCGTTCAATGTCATTCAGTTGGAACTCAAGTATCACGGGTCGCGCCGCGAGCGCATCCCGGTGATTTCCCACCTCGAACGTGTGAGCAAGCCCGGTCGCCGCGTTTATCGCAAGAAGGTTGACCTGCCTCGCGTTCGTAGCGGCATGGGTGTCGCCATCGTCACTACGCCTAAGGGCGTGATGACGGCACAGCAGGCGCGTCGTGAACGCGTCGGCGGCGAAGTCCTGTGCGTGGTGTGGTAAGGAGAAACCACCATGTCGCGTATTGGTAAGAAGCCGGTAGCCATTCCGGCGAAAGTCACCGTCACCATTGACGGGCAGAAAATCACCGCCAAAGGTCCCAAGGGCGAACGTTCGCTGGATGTTCACCCACGCATCAGTGTGAGCCGCGAGGATGGCAATCTTGTCGTCACACGCGGCACGGACGAACGCGAAGACCGTGCGCTGCACGGTCTGACGCGCGCACTCCTGAACAACCTGATCGTCGGTGTAAGCGATGGCTTCACCAAAAGCTTGACCGTGAACGGCGTCGGTTACAACGGCTTGATGGACGGTGCAACGCTCGTCCTCAAGCTCGGGTATTCGCACGATGTTCGCGTCCAGCCAATGGAAGGGATCTCGTTTGCAGTTCGCCGCGAAAACCCGACCGTTTTCCACATCAGCGTGACCGGTGTGGATAAGCAGGTTGTGGGTGAACAGGCAGCACAGATTCGCAAGTGGCGTCCGCCGGAACCGTATCTCGGTAAGGGCGTGCGTTACAGTGATGAAGTGATCCGCCGCAAAGCGGGTAAGTCGGGCAAGTAAAGGGGGATCACCCCTACGAACGTGCGGCGGCGTATGCTATCATGCTCCGCCGACCTTGTGAGGGACAGGGCATGCCCTGTCCCTACGAACACTCCGTACACAGAGAAAGCAAGTAGAAACCGAGATGAATGCGAAAGACCTAAGAAAGAAACGCGCATCGCGTGAGAAACGGCACAAGCGCGTCCGTTCTCGCGTGGTAGGCACGGCTGAACGTCCGCGCCTGAACGTCTTCCGCAGCCTCGACAACATCTACGCGCAGGTGATCGATGATACACAGGGCGTCACGCTCGTGTCAGCATCGACTATCGACCGCGAGATCGTCAAAGAGGTTGAAGGCAAGAACAAAATCGAGAGCGCCAAGATGGTCGGCGCTCGTTTGGCGGAACGCGCCAAAAATGCCGGGATCACGAAAGTCGTGTTTGATCGCGGCGGTTATCAGTATCACGGTCGCGTCGCAGCGCTTGCAGATGGCGCGCGCGAGGGCGGTCTGGACTTCTAGAGCGAGAGAAACTTATGGCGAATGAAAAACAGAACCGTCCTCCGGTGAACGCCGCTCCCGGTGGTGAAGGCGGCGCAAATCGTCGCCGTCGTCGCGGCGGCGAACGCGGTGAAGGGGGCGATGCGCCCAATCAACCGCGTGGTGATCGTGACCGTCGTGATCGTGGTGGTGACCGTGAAGAACGAGAAGAACTCGACGAACGCCCTGTAGACATTAAGCGCGTTGCGAAGGTGATCATGGGTGGTCGCCGCTTCGCGTTCCGTACGGTCGTTGTCGTTGGTGATAATAAGGGTCGGATCGGCATCGGTATCGGCAAAGCTCGCGCCGTGCCGGACAGCATCCGCAAAGGTACCGACCGCGCCAAGCGCGTGATGGTCAACGTCGCGATGAGCGGCACGACGATCCCGCACGAAGTCACGGCGGAATACGGCGGCGCAGTCGTCCTTCTGCGTCCGGCAAGCCCCGGTACTGGCGTGATCGCCGGTGGTGGTGTGCGTGCTGTCTTGGAAGCGGCGGGCTACAAAGACGTGCTGACCAAGAGCATGGGCAGCAATAACGTGCTCAACGTCGTCATGGCGACGTGGAAAGCGCTCAAGCAGTTGCGCTCCCCCGAAATGATGGCAGCCATGCGCGGTAAGCCGGTTGACGAAATGCGTCCCTTCTGGGAACGTGCTGCCAATCGCGCTCAGGTGACGGAGGTTCGTAATGACAAGCAGTAAAATGCTCCGCATTACCCTCGTCAAAAGCACGATCGGCTTTCGTAAGGATCAGGATGCAGCCGCCCGCGCGTTGGGTCTGCGCCGCCTGAATCAAACAGTAGAAAAAGCGGACACGCCGACCAATCGCGGGCTGATCTTCAAGATTCAGCACTTGCTCAAGGTCGAGGAGGTCTAGTTCCATGAAGCTTCACGATCTGAAGCCCGACAAGGGCAGCAAGAAACGCAAGACGCGCGTCGGTCGTGGTATCTCCGCTGGGCAGGGTAAAACCGCCGGGCGTGGTACCAAGGGCGCGGGTGCGCGTGGTCGTCATGCGCGCAAGGGCGCGTACTTTGAAGGCGGTCAGCTTCCGCTGGTGCGCCGTCTGCCGTTCAAGCGCGGCTTTACCAACATCTTCAAGATTGAGTATCAAATCTGCAACGTAGGCGATTTGGACGGGCTCGAACTCGCGGCGGGCACGCTGATTACCCCCGAGACACTGGTGGAGATTGGCATCATCCGTGATGCAGACAAACCGGTTGCCATTCTCGGTGACGGCGAACTCACCACCGCGTTGAAGGTGCAGGGTCATCGCTTCACCAAGAGCGCCGAAGCGAAAATCACGGCGGCGGGCGGCTCAATTGAGAAGCTCGAACTGCTCGTGACCGGCGCGCGCGCGACCGTGAAACTGCTCCCCAAAGCGGAGCTTGAAGCGCTGAAGGCAAAACGCGCGAAGCAGTAAAACGTCTTCATCCTCAACCACAATGGACGCAGCAGCCACCTCTCCCCGTTTACGTAGGAGAGGTGGTTGGGGATGAGGCATGATGCGCGGTACAATCACTTGCTAGTCAACGCGCTTGGGCGCGTTCAGCGAGTCCGGAAATTGGATACGTTCAGGAACACTTCTCATGATTGAAGCTCTACGTAATGCTTGGCGGCTTCCAGACCTGCGGAACAAACTTCTGTTCACGGGTCTGATTCTGGTGGTTTACCAGTTCGCCGCACACGTCCCAGTCGTCGGCGTGGATCGCGGCGCGCTTCAACAGCTTCTCACTCAGGGATCGGGCATTGTCGGCGTATTGAACCTGCTGAGCGGTGGAGCGCTGCAAAACTTCAGCGTGATCGCCAACGGCGTGTATCCATACATCACCGCGTCGATCATCTTCACGGTGTTGATCCCCGTGATCCCGCGCCTTGAACAGATCAGCAAGGAACCGGGTGGTCGCGAAAAGATCGAGACCTACACCTATTATCTGGCGATCCCGATGAGTATCATCCAAGTGATCAGTCAGATTCAAATTTTCAATTCGATTATCGGGCAGCCGATCATCCCCGGTTTCGGCAGTGATCCTTTACTGACGATCACCGTGATGGTCACGATGACTGCCGGTACATTTTTTGCCGTCTGGCTCGGTAACTTGATCACCGAACAGGGCATCGGCAATGGTATGTCGATCATCATCTTTGGCGGTATCGTCGCCCGTGCCCCACAAAACCTGATACAACTGCTTCAAGGCTCAACTCAGCCGTTGTGGAACGTGGTCTTGTTCCTGCTGATCACGCTCGTGAGTGTGGCGGTCATCGTCTACATTCAGGAAGGCGTGCGTCGCATTCCGGTTCAGTACGGCAAGCGCGTGCGCGGTCGCAAGCAGTACGGCGGCTCCAGTACGCACATCCCGCTGAAAGTCAACTCGGTCGGTATGATCCCGCTCATTTTCGCGCAGTCGATCATCACCTTCCCGGCGCTGTTAGTCAACTTGTTCCCCGATGGTGCGATCAAAACAACCGTGACCACCACATTCGGGCAGCAGCAGGGGTTGGTCTACTGGCTGACGTTCTTTGTGCTTGTGGTCGGCTTTACGTTTATCTATTCGGATATTCAAGTCGGCAACCAAGACTTGAGCGGCAACCTACAGCGCAACGGCGGATTTATCCCCGGTATCCGACCCGGTAAACGCACTGCCGATTATATCGTCCGCGTCACACGGCGTATTACGATTGTCGGCGCGCTCTTCCTCGGCATGATCGCCGTCGTCCCGGGCTTGGTGGACTTCCTCAATCGCCTCCTTTTCCCGACGGAACAGGTGGGCGGCTTGAACGCGGCTACCGTCTTGAGCGGCTCCGGCTTGATCATCGTCGTCGGCGTCGTGATCGACACGCTGCGCCAGCTTGAAGCGCAGTTGGTCATGCGTAACTACGATCGGTTTATCCGCTAAACAACAGTGATGAGTCATGAGTGAAAACTGTGACAAACGGTATGCGCAGTGCGCACCGCACAGTGATTACACTCATTCCTCATCACTGTTTTTCTACTTAGTTTCCTGTCGGAGTCAACATTATGGGCTTGTATCTTGTCCTGCTCGGCGTACAGGGCGCTGGCAAAGGCGAACAGGCAAAGTTCATCCAGACGACCTATGGCATTCCTCAGGTATCCACCGGCGATCTGTTTCGCGCCATGAAAACCCGTACCGATGATTTCGCGCGCGGGATTCAAGAGACGATGGCTGCCGGAAAGCTGATCGACGACGCAACCACCAACGAAGTCGTGCGCGAACGCTTGGCGCTGGACGACGCAAAGGGCGGCGTAATTCTCGACGGCTACCCACGCACCCCCGCGCAAGCCGAATGGCTTGAGGCGCATCTGCGCGAAAAAGGCGAACGTGTCGCCGCCGTTATTCTGTTTAAACTTGATTACTACACCGCGTTTAAGCGCGCGTTTGGGCGTGTGAGCGATACCAGCGGCGGCACATATAACATTTATTACAACCGCGACGCGATCGACTCCGCCAACATGGAACCACACCCCGAAAAGCAGTACCCGCCGCGCCTCGTGGTCAAGCTCAAGAGCGGCGAAACCGCAATCCGCCGCCCCGATGACGCTGATGCAAACGCGATCATCAAGCGGATCGATACTTTTATCAGCACGACGACTCCGTTGATTGACCATTACCATGCTAAAGGGCTGCTGCATGCGATTAATGCCGATCAGCCAATTGAGGATGTCAGCAGCGACCTAAAGGCGCTGATCGACAGCGTGCGCGCGTAATTCAACCGATGTCTCAATCAATTTCACTCAAAACGGCGGACGAGATCGCCATCATGCGGGAAGCCGGGCGTATTGTCGCCCGGACGCTCCAAGCCATGCGTGAAGCGGTCAGACCCGGCGTCACCACCCTCGAACTCAATCGGATCGCGGAAACTTGTCTGCGCGATCACGGCGCCGTGCCAACCTTCCTGAATTATCCCAAACCTGATTCCCCGAACTTTCCAGCCGTGATTACGGCGTCGATCAATCATGAACTGGTGCATGGGATTCCCAGCGGCTCACGCTTTCTCAAAGATGGCGACATCATCAGCTTGGATGTGGGCTGCAATTACAACGGATTCGTCGGGGATGCGGCGATCACCGTGCCAGTGGGGGAGGTTTCTCCGGCAGTCAAGCGCTTGATCGCCGCGACTGAAACCGCACTCGCGGCGGGAATTCAGGCGAGCCGCCTGCCCAACACGGTGCGCGACGTCGCTCTTGCCGTGCAGCGCTCCGCCGAAAATGCGGGCTACAGCGTCGCGCTCGAATACACCGGGCATGGCGTCGGTCAGCAGATGCACGAGCCGCCGGAAGTCCCTAATTGGTGGCCCCGCAATGAGCGGCGCAGCCGCATTCATTTTGAAAACGTTACGCTCCGCCCCGGCATGACTTACGCGATTGAGCCGATGTTAATCGCCGGACGAAACGAATTACGCGAACTCGATGATCATTGGACAGTGGTCACGGCGGATCGCTCGTGGTGCGCGCATATCGAACACACCATCGCTATCACCGATGGCGAACCGATGATTCTAACCCTGTTATAACCTTAAGCAACGCAAGAATCCATTTTGACGTATGCTAACAAAGGAGCACTTGTGCCTGCGTGCTCCTTGCATGCTCGAAAACATTTTCTGTATTACAATACCGCCTAGCGTCGTAATCATTGGAACGTGTCGAGTGCCTGCCTTCCTCCATCTCACCACTGTCGTCCTTTTCGTTCTTGCGATTGGGCTTGCGCTGTTCTTGACGGTGATTCTGATCCGTCAGCATCTCAAGCGCCTGACCGCAGCGGCACACTTTGGCGTGATTCATGGGATGGCAGACGGCGTTATAGTGGTGAACCCCGGCGGCGACGTGATCGAAGTCAATGCGGCTGCCGCCCAAATCATCGAAACCCCAATCGAAGCGATCAAAAATAAGCCGATCCGCACGGTGTTTACCGCACTGCGCGATCTCCCGCCGCACACGAAGGAATACGCGTTTTCGTGGACATCGCGCATTGACTCAGATGTGCGCTGGTACGATGCTCGTTACTCCCTCGTTGACCCGGACAACCCCGTTAAGAGCACCGCCGTGATTGTCATCCGTGATGTGACCGAGCGCGTCCAAACCAGCCGCCGCGAATTGGAACTCAGCCGCGACCGCAGCCGCGCCGCGCTCCTGCACGAGTTCGTCACCAACATCTCCCACGACTTGTTTACGCCGCTTTCGTCGATCAAGCTGTCCGGTTATTTGCTCCAGCGCATGTTGGACAACCTAGCGCCAGCCAGCGGTAATGGGAGCGTTTCCAGCGATACCGTCCGCATGATGCGTGAGCGCCTCATCTTGGTTGAAACGCAGACGATGCAGATCGAACGCATCGTGCGTGACATGATCGATATGGTCAAGCTCGATTCGCGTGACGATTTTGCGCTCCACGTCCACAGCTTGAACAATCTTGTCGATCACAGCGTTACGCCGTATCGCTTGATTGCCGCCGAGAAAAAGCAGCAAATCGTTGTCGCCCAGTGCCCGGATTTACCGCCCGTCTTGGCTGATCGAGATCGGGTCGAACGTGTGATCCAGATCGTGCTGCAAAATGCGATTGATTACTCGCTGAACGGGATGCAAATCTTCGTCAGCACGCTTGTGTACCGCGACTGCGCTACGATTGAAGTCTCAGACAGCGGTTTAGGCATCGCTCGCCACGACCTCCCGCACATTTTTGAGCCGTTCTTTCGCGGCGACTCCGCACGCGCCAGCGAAGGGCATGGTTCTGGCTTAAGTTTGGCAATTGCGCGCAAGATCATCACCCATCACGGCGGCTCGATTGAGATCGAAAGTAAGGAAGGGATGGGGACAACCGTGCGTATTCTCCTGCCGACCGCCCAGCCTGAACTGCTCGCCAAAGGACATGCCTCGAACCACGCGCTGACGCTTCCGCGCGCCCCGGACGCATGGATGCGGTCGCGGATGGAACTCGTCACACGTCCGTCGATTGAAAAACCGAATTCGCGCCACGATCTCGCCTCCTCGTCTTGAGTCGATCCGCGCCCTTTGCGTTATAATCGGCGCTATGGTTAAACTCACCTTACGTCAACTGAATCGCGCCGTGCTGGATCGTCAACTGCTCCTCAGCCGTGCCGATCTCCCGCTTTTTGAGACGGTCGAGCGGGTGGCAGGGTTGCAAGCACAGGTCGCCAATCCGCCGTATATCGGCTTATGGTCGCGCTTGACGGATTTTAAGCGCGAAACGCTCATGAGCGCGCTCGAAACGGGCACGGTCGTGCGCTCAACCATGATGCGCGCCACGCTGCATTTGCACACAGCGGCGGATTACCGCTGGATGCGCCCGATCTTGCATCCGGGCATCGTCCGCCAGTACAACAGCTACTCCGGCAGACGCATTGAAGGACTTGACACGAATCCGATTATCGCGGCAGGACTGGCAGCGCTCAAGGAGGGTGCGCGCACGTTTGTCGAACTGCGCTCCGTGATCGCGCCGCTTGCGCCGGAGCGCGATGTCGATGCGCTTGCCAACGTGATCCGCTCCCGTTTGCCGATTGTGCAAGTGTATCCCGGCGGATCGTGGGGCTTCGGTGGTGAAATCCGCTATGCGCTCCCCGACAACGCGATCGGGCATCCGGTAGCGGTCGATGGCGATTTCGATCCCGCGCCGTTGATCATGCGCTATCTCAGCGCGTTTGGTCCCGCATCCGTCGCGGATTTTCAATCATGGTCAGGTTTGACGCGCACGAAAGAGGCGTTTGATCGGCTGCGCGCAAAGATGATTGCATACCGCGACGAAAACGGGCGTGAATTATTCGATCTGCCGCAAATGGCGATCCCACCGGAAGATACGCCCGCGCCCGTGCGCTTGATGCCGGAATACGACAACCTGATTTTGTCGCACGATCAGCGCCAGCGCGTGATCGCCGACGAACACAGGAGCAAAGTTTATCTTTCTGCCGGGCGGGTGCGCGCCACCTTCTTGATCGACGGCTTTGTGGCAGGCGCATGGAAAGTCGAAAAAGAAAAGAAGCGGAACGCGCTCATCCTTGAGCCGTTCGTCGCGCTCACGCCGGATCATGCCGCCGCGCTGAACGAAGAAGCCGAGCGCTTGATCCGCTGGATCGATCCGCAAAGCCCCGATGTTGACGTGCGCTACTTGCCTCCGCTTGAGTGATGAATTTTCGTATAGGAGCAGATCAAACCATGCAGCGATTGAATATTTCGACCGGAACACCTTGGGAGCAGGTTGTTGGCTACTCGCGCGCGGTGCGCGTCGGCGATCATGTCTACGTGAGCGGCACGACCGCGAGCGACGAGCACGGGAACGTGATCGGGGTCGGGGATGTCGCCGCGCAGACCCGCTATATCTTCGAGAAGATCGACCGTGCGCTCCAGAGCGCGGGCGCGTCTCTGTCCGACGTAGTGCGTGTGCGCATGTTCGTGATCGACATCAGCCAGTGGGAAGTGATCGGGCGCGTGCATGGGGAGTTCTTCGGCACGATCCGTCCGGTTTCGACGATGGTCGAGATCAGCAAATTGGTCGATCCGCAGCACCTGATCGAAATCGAAGTTGATGCCCACTGCGGCGCGCAGCAAAATAGCTAGCAGAGGACGTGAAGCTCGCAAACGAACACGGGCATTGATACTGTGTTAGATTATAAGCATCTTGCTTTCATCTATTCAGATAGGGGGGATATTGTGACTGAAGCCTATCGTTTTGAACTGCTGCAAGAACCCCGTGTTCTTCTGTTCACGACCACCGAGGCATACAGCGTTGCTGATCACCTTACCACAACCAACAGGACTCTGATTGAATACCTCGATGCACAGGACGAACCGATACCCGTTATTATTGATGCCCTTTTGGTAAGCATCGGTCTAGACGATGTTATATCGGGGGCAACACAGGTTGCGCGCGGTGCCACCGCACCCTATCACCACCCGAAGCTGAAAAAGCTGGTTCTGGTAAGTACGGATAAGCTGCTGGTTCTCAGTTATCGCGGCTTAAACAGCCCGATTTTCGGCAACATAGATGTAAAAACCTGCACGACGCTTGAAGATGCCATGAACTTTGTTCGGTCGCTGGGCTGAGTCATCGAAGTTGATGCCCACTGCGGCGCGACCGTCGCAAGATAACGCCTCACCGCAAAGGGCATGCCCTGTCCTCAAAAATTCAATGCAAAGACGCGAAGCCGCAAAGAGACAGCGGGAGGTTTCGCGTCTTTGCGTCTTTGCGTTATGCTCTTGCCTTCTTTAACCATGCGTTCGAGGACATTTTTCTCGTGAAATTCAGTCTACGTTTTAATAACGATCTCCCCGTGCGCGAATACATCCGCTTGGCGCAAGCCGCCGAAGCCGCCGGAATCGATCAATTTTGGGTCAGTGATGACCTGTTTCTCCGCTCCGCCCCTGTGATTCTCACCGCAGTCGCCGCCGCCACGTCGCGCATCGAGATCGGAACGTGCATCGTTAACCCGTACACGATTCATCCGGCAGAAATCGCCATGATGGCGGCGACGCTGGACGAAGTAAGCGGCGGACGCTTCAACCTCGGCATCTCGTCCGGCGCGGGCGAGTTCCTCAAGTGGGTGGGGATCGATGCGTCCGCTCCGTACACCGCCGCCGTCGAGTCTGTGACCGCGATCCGGCGGCTGCTGGCAGGCGAAAAAGTGGCGATGGACGGCAAATTCCTCAAATGGACGGATGAGGCATATCTCCGCTTTGATCCGCCGCGCCGCCGCATCCCGATTTATCTCGGTGCGATGTCCCCTAAGATGCTGACGGCTATAGGCGCGCTGGCGGACGGTGGTCTGCCGCTGCTTTTACCGCCGGAGCATCTCGAAACCGTGCTGCCTTATGTCAACGAAGGGCTGGCACAATCGGGGCGCACGCTCGATCAAATTGATCTAGCGGCGTGCATCTGGGTATCGTTGGGGGAGGATCGCGCCGCCGCCGAAAGCGTGCTCCGCGAAAAAATCGCCTATTACGGTCATGCGATGAGTCCGCTCATCTGGGATCGACTGGGGCTAACACAGGATGATTTTCGTCTTATCGAAGCGGCGGCGATGCGGGACGGCGATCTCAAGCGTGCGGGGGCGATGGTTACGCCGCAGATGCTCAAGATCGGCGTCGTCGGTACGCCCGCCGACTTGATCCCACGTTTGGAGCATCTGGTTTCGCTCGGCGCGCGCCATTTGAGCTTCGGTCCGCCGATGGGAAATGATCCCCTCAAAGCGATTGAGTTGATCGGGCGCGAGGTAATCCCCGTGTTCAGAAAAGGCGGCGCGCATGACTGATCTGTTCACTCCATTCACGGCGCGCAGCGTGACGCTCCGCAACCGCATCGGTATGTCACCGATGTGCCAGTACAGTGCTTATCATGGTATGGTCAACGACTGGCATATCGCGCACTACGGCGCGCGAGCGGCGGGCGGCTGCGGTTTGATCATCGTCGAAGCGTCAGCAGTCGAGGCGCGCGGACGAATCACACCGCACGATCTCGGCTTATGGGCAGAAGACCATCACGAAGGCATGGGACGGCTGGTCAGCGTCATCGAACGCAGCGGCGCGACCGCCGGAATCCAGATCGCGCACGCGGGACGCAAAGCCTCGACTCAGCGCCCTTGGGACGGTGGCAAATCCCTCAGCGCGGTCGATGAGGGTTGGCAGCCCATCGCCCCCAGCGCGATCCCGTTTGGCGAGGGGTATCCCACGCCAACGATGATGGACGACACCATGATCGCGGAAGTCTTGTTCGCGTTCAGCGAAGCCGCCCGGCGGGCGCGTGCCGCCGGGTTTAAATGGCTGGAAATTCATGCGGCGCACGGGTATCTACAGCACAGCTTTTTATCGCCGATCTCAAATCAGCGCGATGACGAATACGGCGGCTCATTCGAGAATCGCATCCGTTTTCTGCTCAAAACCGTCGTGGTGGTGCGGGATGCGTGGGGCGAGGCAAATCCGCTCACGGTGCGCCTCTCCTGCACCGACTGGATCGAGGGTGGGTGGACGCTCGATGATTCGATTGCGCTGGCGCATCGCCTCAAAGCGATGGGCGTTGATCTGGTCGATTGCAGTTCCGGCGGCACAGCGCGCGTGAAGATTCAGACCGCGCCGGGGTATCAAGTGCCGTTTGCCGAAGCTATCCGCCGCGAAACTGGCATTGCGACCGCCGCCGTTGGGCTGATCCGTGAACCGCACCACGCGGATCAAATTGTCCGCGCTGAACAAGCCGATCTTGTGCTGTTAGGGCGTGAACTGCTGCGCGATTCCCATTGGGCGCAAAATGCCGCGCGTGAACTGCGTGGCAAGGCGGGTGATCTGCTGCCGCCGCAGTATCGTTACACGCTTGAGCCGTAGCGCGGCGGCTCAAGCCTCAAGCGTCGGGAATCACCAGCGTGAACGTTGAGCCGACACTGATCTGACTTTTGATCGTGATCGTCCCGCCGTGCGCGTCCATCGCTTGCTTGACGACGACCAAGCCTAGACCTGTCCCCTTGATCGTGCCAACATTTTGCCCCCGGAAAAAAGGCTCGTATAAGCGGGTAATGTCATCAGGGGTCATCCCGATCCCCCGATCTTCGACTGCAATTTCGAGCGCATCGTCAAAACGCACGCGTACTTGGATCGCACTGCTGTTCGGGGAATACTTGATCGCGTTCGAGATCAGGTTGCTCACGGCTTGTTTGAGCAGTTTGGCGTAGGTGGGAATTAAGCGCGGTTCGCCAACGACGGACAGCGTGATCGTGTGCTGTTCGCTTACGGTCTGAAACTCATAGATCACGTCTTGCACCAACTCGCGGATGTCTGTGGGGTCGCGCGGCATCTGAGAGGGGATCGTCTCGGTTCGGCTGAGTGTCAGTACTTCGTCTAGCAGCCCATCCAAGTCCTTGACATTGGTTTCGATGCGCTGAAGATGCTCTTGTTTCTTCTCCGGCGTCATCCGGTCTTCATAACTTTGCAGTATCGAAGCCGACGAGAGGATGCCCGCCAGCGGCGTCCGAAATTCGTGATTGATCAGCGACGTGAACCGCGCCTTGAATGCGTTTAGGGTGCGCTCGCGTTCCAACGCATCCCGCGTGGTACTCAGCAGCAGTTCAACTTCGGCGTTGCGCTGGCGCAGTTCGAGCGTGCGTTCGCTCACGCGCTCCTCCAATTCGGCGCTGTACCGTGTGATCTCTGTCTGATACGCCTTCTGTGCTTTAAACATCGTATGCAAACTGCGGGATAGTGATGCGATCTCGTCCGTGCCGTCGATGATCGGAAGATTGGCTTCGGGATCGTCCGGGCGAATCCGATCCGCCGCCGCCGCCAACATGATCACGGGGCGCAGCAGAATCCGCGCGATGAGATACGCCATGAATGCGATCGCGACGGCGAATGAGACAAAGACGACGAACACACGCAGCCCAAGCTCGTTCACGGCTTCAAATGCGATCTCGACAGGTTGTGAGACCACCACCGTCCACCCAAGCCCGGGATACGACGAATACCCGCTGGTACGCGCGTAACCGACGAGATATGGCATACCGCCGCTGCTTCCAAAAACGTATCCTGAATCGCGTTCCGGCGGGATTTCTGCAAGTGTCCACAATACGCCGAGTGCGTCCGGGTAGCGGCTTAACAACACGGTTCCGCTTTTTCCGATCACCGTCATGTCGATCAGCGCATGATCGCGCAGCGGCTCAAGGATCGACGCGCGCATATCTTTCGCCCAATCCCAACTGAGGTGCGCGCCCAACACCGCGATCACATTACCTTCAGTGTCATAGATCGGCGTGCTCAGGTCGATCAAGCGAACCGGCGCGCCGCCGCCGGTAGACAAATATGGGGAAAGCAGCACCGCATCATGCACATCCCCTATGTAGACATCGATCTGCCCTTGAACGAACCACGCGCGCTCCGATACGCTTTCGCCTTCGAGCAACCCGTTCGTTGCGGCGATGACCACGCCATCCGTATTCGTGTACCCGATCCATGCGTAATAGGGGTATGTCGTTTGGATGCTTTCAAGATACGGGCGGAGTTCATCGGGGTTGTCGATTCCCCGGCGTAGGGTGTTGCGCTGGCTTAACTGAATGATCTCGCGGTAGCGTTCAAACATGCCGCGATCCAGCTTATCTGCCATGTGGTAGGCGAGTTCCGAGAAATCTTGCCCCCGTTCGTCTCTCCAGAATTCCCGCATCGTAAACGCAAGCCCAAGGCTGATGATGACCACGCTGCTGATAATGAGCGCGCCAACAGCCATTCCCAGCCGCAGACTGAAATCGCGTCTGTAGTTCAAGGCATAAGCTAGATTTAGACGCATCTTGCCGCCACCGTTAGCGCCCTTCGTGAGTGGGGTCACAGAAGCAGAGTCATCACGACAGCGACTCCGATGACTACATTATATGCAAAGGATAGCCGCCCGATCCCATAATATTGTTCAGTGATTCAGTCTCTTAGGAAACATGCGCCGCGAGGACGTCGTTGTTATGCAAGGGAAATAACAGGCAGATGCAGCGTATTTGGGCAGTCCGCCGTGTAGTGAACCGTATGGCGCACAGGCGTCAGTACCGCATCGGTGAGCGGATTTGCGCCGCCGCTGTGCCGCAGCCAACGGGGATGTGCGCCCCCGCCGATCACGATCACCATCGCGTGACCCGCCTTAAATTGGTATGCCGTCGCCCACAGATCGACCGTGACCCGGTGCCGCGCGCCGTCGCATTCCTCCGGTTTTAGGTGAACCAGCCCATCACACACGCTGATCAGCCGCCCATCGGGAGTGAGATCACACAATCGCGCCCAAAAGTCCGCGCCTCCGTCCGCCGATACCGTGAGATCAAGCGCGACCGACCCGATCACCGTCAGCGGCTCACGCAGCACCGCCGACGTATACATCAACACATCCGAACGCCGCACCAAGCGGTTTCCGCCGCGCCTTCCTGCTTCTGGCGCAAACTGTGTCCCCCCGATGATCGGCGTCGGATGGCGGGGATCATAAACAAAACTGTCAGGGTCGCCCGCGTTCGCGTGAGCGCCCAACTGCCCACAGGGATTGAGATAATAAGCGTGTGTTTCGCTCGGTGGGGGATATTCATCGAAGCAGTGCCATTTTTCCGCCCCCATCACATACAGCTTAATCGGCGGATCGGCGCTGGCGGGACGATGTTTGAGGTGCGCGTCAAACCATTTCAGCGCCATTTTCGGCGTGTTCAACATCAGGAATAAGTAGCTAAAATGCCCCCAACCCCCGATGGTCAGGTGAGGGTGCTTGCCTGCCGCCACCAGTTCCGCGTAATCTTTCAGCATCCCGCGCAGAAAAAAGTCATACCACCCGCCGACCAGATGCACAGCCGCGTTGACATCGCGCATTGGGATCGTGCTGTTGACCTGCTTCCAGATCGGGGCATTAATGTCCGCCTGAGCAACCCATTCCCGAAAGAGGGTGGCGTAATGCGCCGAGTAGTGCTCGGTACAGTGGAGCGGACGCGGTTGTCGCATCGCCCACCGCGTCCGCCGCTGTACTTCAAGCAGCAGCAGCCCTCCTGTGAGCAGGGATCTCGCCCGCCGCGTCTCACCGACGTCGAGAATCGCCATCCAGCGGAGGAGCAGCCCCAAATCGAGCACGCTATCGGGAAAAACGATCTCATACAGCCGCGAACTGGTGATCAGCGGCATCAACGCCTTGATCTCCGGCGCATCAGCGATTGCCCATTGGACGATACCGAGATAGCTCGACCCCCACATTCCGACTATGCCGTTGAACCACGCTTGTCCGTGCAGCCATTCGAGCAGCGCGAGTCCGTCCTCGCGTTCGTGCATATACGGCTCAAACGTGCCGCTGGAATCAAAACGCCCGCGTACATCCTGCACGATCACATGATAACCGCGAACCGCGAACCAGCGCGCCAAGAATCCGACCACCATGCCGAAGTAACCGTGCCGCCAATTGCGTCCATATGGGGTGCGAATCACGAGGGTGGGGCAGCGCTCATCGGTGAGCGGGGCATAGTGATCGGCGGCGAGGGTGATGCCGCCGATCACGGGTATTTGAACTGCTTTAGCGTAAGTGCGGTATCGCGTCAACTCATCACCTGATTAGCTGTAGGAACGGGATGCAGTTTTTCCGATTCAACCATCCGTTTCAAGAAGGCGCGGATCAAGTGTGCATCCACAGGCGGACAGACGATGCCCGACCCGTTAAGCGCATCTTGTGTCGCCTGTGTGCTGAGCGCGCGGTACGCGGTTTCGCTCACGCCTAACATCCGTCCAGCGATCTCGATATGGAAGAACGGCAGCAGAGGATGCAGCGGATTGCGCTGCGGGTCTTCGTGTTCTTCGACCGCTTCGATCCAGCGTTCGAACGGGAGTTTTGTCACAGGATACCCCACCTGCATGACCGTATCCATAATCCCGCTCCATGTGATCGGCTGCGGGTTGAGCAGATGGAATACCTTGCCGCGCGATTCGTTTTGTGCGCCCAAATGGACGATGGCGCGGGCGATAAAATCGACAGGTGTCATATCCATATGATGCTGAATATCCGGTCCGTAGCCCGACTGTATGCAGCCGATTAGGATGCGCGCAACGAGGTCATCCGGGTTGGAGTAGCCGCGCGCGGCATCCCCGACGATCAAGCCGATGCGGTGGATCGTCACCGGAATGCCGCGATCACGCGCCGCACGCACGACCGCCTCCGCCACGTATTTCGTTTGGAAGTAGCCCACCTGTGGACATTTTTCGGCGTCCAACGGATCGGCTTCGTCGCCGCCCGTCAGGTCTTGCACGCCCGCCTTGAAGCCCAAGAGGATTCCGAGGGATGATACGAAGTGATACGCCTTCGCTTTGCCCGTCACCGCGAGCCGGAGCGTTTCGATTGTGCCGTCTACATTGGCGGGTTTCAGGTGCGCATATGGCGCGATGTAACTCAGCTTGCTGCCCACATGATAAATGACATCGATCATTTGGCTGAGGGTATCAAATGCCGTCTGCGATAAGCCGAACAACGGCATTTTGAGGTCGCCCACGACCGGAATCACGCGGGTATCCATTGCCGGTGTCCACAGCGCATATTGGTTCATGTTGGCGCGCACCCGCTCGAATGCCCGCTCGTAGCTTTCGGCGCGTACCAGCGCGAAAATTTTCGCATTCGTTTTTTCAATCAGTTCTGCCAATAAGTAAGCAGCGACAAACCCCGTTGCTCCGGTCAAAAAGACGGCGGACGGCGGCGCTGCAAAATCGACTGCATCTGCGTGTGGTTGAATTTCGGCTGGAAGCGCGGCTTCACCGTCGAGTTGGTGCGTGTGGATCATAATCTAAGTCCCCCCTATGGATTAGACGCCCAAAACTGAAGCATTTTTTCATACGTTTCTCATTATTGAACGGGCGTCAGGCATGTTGGATGTGTCGAATGTCTGTGATTCGGGTGATAAACAGACTTCCAAATGGGATGGCGCGCGGGGCTATAGTGAAAGAGGCGACAGTGTAAAAGTTCTTTGTTTGAAAGAGATTCCGCTTTCGCCACTTTATTGATGACATGAATAGGTGCTGATATGCGGCGCGGAATTCCACAGTTACAGAAAAAGTCAGGGACGGCGCTCGTTCTCAGTGGTGGGGGGACGAAAGCGTTTTATTTCCATTTGGGCGTCTTGCGGGCGCTTGGGCTGGATGGTGTGACATCGATTGTTGGTACGAGTGCGGGCGCGGTCGCGGGTGCGCTTTTAGCATCGGGAAACACGGTCGATCAGGTGATCGCGTCGGTGCACCAGCGCGAGATTTATTCACCACATCTCGATCAAGTGATCAAGTCATTCGATTCAAGCATTCTGTTTCACCCACAGGCGGCGAATATTCTGAGGCAGGGGGCATATACCGGAATCGAAGCGCTCCGCTTCTTGTGGAGTCTGCCGCGTTTAGGCACGCGCGATTATTTCTCCGAAATCTTAGATCGTTGGATGCTCAGTCAGAATCATGTGCCGGGTTTCTTCAGCGCGGCATCGCTTGAAGACCTGTTTAAGTCACTGCTGCCATCGAATGATTTTCGCGATGCGATGATCGACTTATACGTGATAGCGACTCGGCTGGATGGGCGGGCGCGTGGGGTGTTCAACGCGCATTACGACTTCGATGATGGGGAAAACGCCTTCATGGATGACGTACCGATTCACAAAGCGGTGCGCGCCTCCGTGAGCATTCCGGGCTTGTTTGAGCCGCTGCGGATTCACGACTGCTATTACATTGATGGCGAGGTCAAACAAACACTGTCGGTCGATATTGGCGCGGCGCTGGCAGACCGGATTATCGTATCGCACACGTATCAGCCGCTCTACAGCAACGACGGATCATCTGTGCGCGATATGGGCTGGCTGACGATCTTCAAACAGGCGCTTCATATCGTGTTCCATGAGCGTATCCGCGTGTGGCGCGAACTGTACGAAACGATGTATCCCGACAAGGAATTTATCTGGATTCACCCGGACAGTGACGATGCCGAAATGTTCTTCGCGCCGGAATTCTCGTTCCGCCGTGAAGTCCAACATCATATTCTCCAAAGCGGCGAAACCGCCGCCCGAAAGGTGCTTCATCTCGCTGCTACTTAAATCTTGAGGCTTAAGGGGTAAGCCGTGAGCTTGCTCATTTGTGGTTTAGGGGGAGAAAAGGAAAATGGAACGTTATGGGAGTATTTTAGGCTCGGTTGATTCGGCTTTCTATTTTGTCGAAAAGCCGGAAACACCGATGAATATTGGCGCGCTGACGATCTACGAAGGGATCATCCCGTTTGATGACCTCGTGAACCTGATCGATTCGCGCTTGTTTCGTACCCCGCGCTATCTTCAGCGCATTGTGCAGCCGCCGCTGAATCTCGGTCAGCCGACGTGGATTCCTGATCCGGCGTTTTACATCCGCAATCACATCAAGCAGGTTGATCTGCCCGCGCCGGGAACAGAGGCACAGCTCAAAGCGCTGGCGGGCGAACTCTTGTCGCGCACGCTGCCGCGTGATCGTCCGCTGTGGGAAATCCATGTGATCAACGGGCTGCCGGGGCATACGGCGATTTTCTTCAAGGTGCATCACTGCATGGTCGATGGCTTGGCGGCGATTGATCTGTTCACAATGCTGATGGACTTAACCGCCGATCAGCCGCCATCACCTGAGCCGAAACCGCTTTACGATCCGCCTGCGCTGCCTGATCCGGTAACGCTGACTCTTGATGCGTTTTCGCGTGATTGGGCGCATCGCTTCGCTTTAATGGACAAAATTGGCAAAGAGATTTCGCACTTGGGTACAGCGCTTTTTGAGCCAGCGAAGCGTCTGCCGATCCTTGTTTCCGCCGCGCACCTGATCAACGACAACCTGAAGCCGATCCGCCGCCTGCCGATCAACGGCACGAATCGCGGCGATCAGGGGATCATCTGGCATGAATGTCTGCTGTCGGACGTACACGCGATCCGCAAGCCGTTTAGCGCGACCGTGAACGATGTCATGCTGGCAGTGTTCGCGGACGCGATCGAGCGCTACAGCGCCCGGTTCGGCACGACGGAACAGCGCTTCTTGCGTGTGCTTGTTCCTGTCAGTCTACGCAGTGATGATCAGGTGCATGAGGATGCGGGCAACCGAATCTCCGTGCTGCCGATTGATATTCCGTTCCATACGGGCAGTCCGCTCGAACGGCTGCGCACCGTGACCAAGTTCAGCAGCGTGATGAAAGAGAGCGGGCTGTCGCTCGTGATGGACATGGTGCTCACCGTGCCGTCGCTCATGCCTTCAACGCTTCAACCGCTCGTGTGGGAGATCGCTCCGGCGGCATTCTCGCTGCTGGCGCATACGTGGTGTACCAATGTCGCTGCCGCGCCGATCCCCGTGTACATGATGGGGCATGTGCTCGAACACATCTATGGATATTTCCCGCTCAACCCGTCGATGGGGCTTGCTGCTGTCGTCGTGAGCTATAACGGGCATGTCACAATGACGCTGGTTTACGATCATGGCATCATCCAAGACCCCGCCGCGCTTGAGCAGGATGTCCGCGATGCCTATGCCGATTTGTGCGCGGTGGTTGGAATCAAACCCGCGCCGATTCTGGTTGATTATACGGCGCGCCCGTCGGTCAAAGCGGCTGTCGCCGCCGTGCCTGTCGAGTCGGTTAAAGCCGACGCTGCGGTAAGTTCCGCGCCTGCGGAGTCCGTCGAAGCCAAAGCGGACGATGATCCTCCGGAAGCACCTATAGCACCTGAAGAAGTGCTGCCCGTCGTGACTGCGCCTTCTGTCGCCCCGTCGATGAACGGTCATTCTTCAAATGGTCACGCTGTCGCTGCCGCTGCTCCGGCTGCGTCCATCGCCCCCACACCATCGCCAGTCGCCGCTCCGGCTGCTGCCACCAAGATCGAAGAAGTGCGCTATCGTCTGTTCTCGGAGGAGTGGGCGCAGCAGTTCCGCTACGCGATCAACACCAGCACCGACTATCGCAAGGCGGGCGCAAACTGGACATCTGGCTCACTCGTGTTTGTGATGGATGCCGCGCCGCGTTACGGCTTTGATCAGCCGTCCGCCGTGTATCTTGACCTGTATCGCGGGATCTGCCGGGATGCGCACGCTGTTCCGCACACGGAAGTGCAGCGCGCCGCGAATTTCGTGATCGCCGGGGACTATCAGACATGGATGGAACTGCTGCGTAATGGTGCGTCACCGCTGCGGATGCTCACAACGGGGCGGCTGCGTCTGCAAAAAGGGCTTATGCTCCAATTGATCCCGCACACACGCTCCGCGAATGAGTTGGTAGTGTGCGCGCGGCATGTGCCTTGGAAGTAGCTATTATCCCTCTCAATCGCGCGCAATTGAGAGGGGATGACACCATCTAGGGACAGGGCATGCCCTGTCCTCCCCACTATTCCCTCACATACTGCTCGACATCGACCGGAATGATAAACTGCGAATTCTGGTGCGCTTCGTGTTCTTCTTCCTCCGGGAGTTCAGTCGCGGACGCCGCTGCGATCTCAAACAAGCCGAAGCTCACCAGCGCGACGCGGTACAGTGGGTTATGCACGCGCAGCAGCTTAGGAGCCATGATCAAGAAAATGCCGCTCATCGCATCCAGCAGCAGATGACCGCGCATCGGCAGCACCGGCGTGACACCCCATTCGTATTTCGTGAGCGCGCTGTACGTCAGTGTTCCGGCTGCAAGCGCCGTGAGCAGGTTAGTCATTTTGCTGTTCCAGCGTAAGATACGCGGCGCGAGGAGCAGCAAAATCACGGATAGATAATCAAGCTGACCGTGCATCTTCGTCGTCAGTCGTTCCATCGTCTGTTCCTATCCTTCGCTGCAAAAATTACATGATCTCACTGTACGCGCCTTCTGGTATCGGATCATCCCCCAACCCGCCTACCTGTGTCTGCCGATATAGGGTGACGGGTATCGCCGCTCATCGGTGATCTTTGTCATCTCACCCGCAGATACCGCTTTTTTACAATGACAGCAGTACGGTGTTACAGGGGGTTTTCCAAAAATGGATCAGTTTCTTTACTCACTCTACACAGTGACTTTCATCGTGCTTACCGTGTGGTCGTTCCGCGTGTGGCGGCAGTCAAAAAGCATCGGCACATTGATGCTCGTGCTGGTCAATGCGGCGATGATCTACGAAAACGGACTTCTCGCGCTTGGCGTGCTGATCGGTCACGGGGCGCTGCTTGAGGCGCTTTCGTGGGGGCGCTTCATCGGCTACGCGGTTTTCCCGGCGTTCTTGGTGATCACCGGACTTGATCTGGCGAAGCGCTCCGGCGCGAAGTTCGCCGCAAACCGCAGTGTGTGGATCGGTGCGTGGGTCTTCGTGTTCGTATTGATCGCCTTTGCCCTATTCGTCGAAGTGATTGGGCGTCAGCTTGAGCCGCGCGAACTCAACGGCGTGATCCGCTACATGTGGGCGAACAAGGGCGTCCCGCCGCTGGGTGTGATCTTGATGAATATGTCGCTGATCGGCTTGGGCGTGGTGGTGTGGCGCAAGGTGCATTCCCCGATTCTGCTGCTCGGTTCGGTTTTCCTGCTCGTGGGTGATGGCATTGCGGCGGGGCGTTATGTGCTCGGTTCAGGCATCGAGTTGAGCTTTATGGTGGTGCTGCTTGTCGCAGAAATCTGGATGCTGCATCACGAGCAGTCAGCACCTCAAGCTCAGTTGCAAACCCGCGCGGTTGGTGATTAATGTAAAAATGTTTCCATAAGTAGGTCATTTGGCACTTGTTGATCCGCACCCACGCCGACATTCTGTAGGGGAATTCAGACAAACAGGAGATTTCCCTTTATGCTGCACCGAATCGAACCGGGGTCGCTGTGGCGGGCGACCGTTCCGCAGCGCGCATATCCGACGCTGCAAGGCGATGAATCGGCAGATGTCTTGATCGTTGGCGCGGGTATTACCGGGCTGACGGCGGCGGCACTGCTGGCGCGGGCGGGAAAACAGGTGATCGTGATCGACTGGCGCGAACTCGGCGGCGGCGTGACGAGCGGCACAACGGCACACATCACCGCGATTTTGGATACCCGCTTTCATCAGATCGCCAACGATTTTGGCAGCGAAGGCGCAAAGCTCGCCGCACAATCGCACCTCGAAGCGATTGAGCAGATTGCCGGATTGGTCAGCGATTACGGAATCGACTGCGAATTTCTCCGCGTTCCCGGCTGCTTATACACCGAATCTGACCGCGATATCGACATGCTTCACCGCGAACTTGACGTGATGCTGCGCGCCGGGCTGCCAGTGAGCGGACTCAGCAAAATTGGGCTGCCGTTTCCGGTCAAATATGCCATCGAAGTCGGCAATCAAGCGATGTTCCATCCACTCAAGTATTTGCACGGGCTGGCGGACGCGATCCGCGGGCAGGGCGTGACGATCTACGAAAACACCGCGATTGGCGACGTGAAAGAAGAAGATGGGCGCGTGTGGGCAACTGTCGAAGGCGGATCGATCAGCGCCGGGGCGTTGATCTACGCCACGCATATCCCGCCCGGTCTTAAACCTGTCGATACACAGGTCGCGCCGTACCGCTCCTATGTGATCGCGTGTAAAACTGACCATCAATATCCGATCGGGTTGTTCTGGGATACCGCCCGCCCGTACAACTATATCCGCACTTATCACGATGGTGAGCAAACATGGCTGATCGTCGGCGGCAAGGATCACAAAACTGGGCAAGAAGCGGATACCGAAAGCGCGTATCAAGCGCTGGAGCACTACATCCGCGATCATTTTCAAATGCGAACGATTGAATACCGCTGGTCAGCGCAAGTGTATGAGCCGATTGATGGGCTGGCATATATCGGCGTCGAGCCGGGAGCGGAGCGCATTTACTATGCGACCGGGTATGCGGGTAACGGCATGACGTATTCCAACGTTGCGGCGCGCTTGCTGACTGACCTGATCCTCGACCGACCAAATCCGTATGCCGAGTTGTACAGCCCCGCGCGCTTCAAACCTGCGGCTTCGATCACCGATTTTGTCGCGGAAAACGTCAACACGGCGGCGCGGCTGATCGGTGATCGTTTGGCGGAAGATGCCGAAGTCTACGGAGAGATCGCCAACGGCGAAGGAAAAATCATTCGCGTGAACGGCGAACAGATCGCCGCATACCGTGATCCACACGTCGCGCTGCACTGCTTATCGCCTGTATGCCCGCATATGAAATGTATCGTGCATTGGAACACCGCCGAAAAGACATGGGACTGCCCTTGTCATGGTGGGCGCTACACCGCGACCGGGGAATGGCTGGAAGGTCCGCCGAAGCACGAGCTGACAAAGGTAGAGTGATGAATACGGTATAATGCTCCTCACCAAACCATCGTCATACCCCGGAGCATAGTACATGAGCCAGCCCGCCAATCCCGGCAGCAGTCAGGCGGCAATGCGTTTGATCGCCCAGACGACATTTTACAATCGGGGCGATCAAGCGCGCTTGATCCAGTTCATCGCCGACGCCTACGCGCCGGAACTGCTCGAACAGCAACCGCCAATTGCCAAAGCCGCCGCGTTCGCGCAGATGCGGAAGTTGCTCGGCAAAACGCGGATCAAGCGCTGGATCGTGATGAATGAGCATGATGTTGTCGCCCGCATGGAAGCGGAGAACGGCACGCGCTTCGTCGTCGAACTCAAGTGCATGGATGATTACCCGCACAAGATCATCTATTTCATGCAGCATCCGAGCAGCTCATAACGCCGCGCTCACGAGTGCGGCGATTCGGACTGCATCCTCGCTCGTGGTGAGCGGCAGATTCAAGATCGATGCGCCCCAGTGATCGGCGTGCGGCGTCGGCGGATTCAGCGGATCAGGCACGAGGGCGGCGTGCATGCGCTGAAGTGACGGATACCAGCATGACGCCTCGTGAATGCCTTCCGCCCACAAGTCCGCGAGCACCGCATCCCGCCGCGCCGGGTCGATCAAGAGGGGGTATTTCCACAAGACTGCGCCGGATGCACGCGCAGGTTTGATCGCCGCCGGAAATGCCGCATCGTACGCCGCCGCGAGTGCTGCCCTGTGCGCGAGATTTGCCGGAAGATCGTCGAGCGCTTGCGGCAGACCGCGCCACGCCTCCGGCGGTAGTTTGAACGCCAATGTCTCGCCGTATAGGTCAAACAAGCGCGGGTAAAGCTCTGCAAGCGCCGGGTTGATCGCCTCATGGCGGTGCAGCGCCCAATAGAGTTCTCCCCATCCCGCGATCAACTGGTCGGTGTGTTCGCGCCATGCGGGGAGCGCATCCAGCGCGGCGCGCATCGCCCCGGCAAGCGCGGGATCATCGGTCAGCGCCGCGCCGCCGTTCCCGCAGTCGATGATCTTCCCCGTCCCAAAGCTGAACAAGCTGATATCGCCCCATGATCCGGCGGGTTTACCCTCAACAACCGCGCCGACCGCCAGCGCCGCATCTTCGATCACGAATGCACCGCGCGCATGCGCCCAGTGGGAAATGTCGCGCATCGGGGCAGGGCTGCCGTACAGATGACACGGGATCACCGCCGCCGGATGATCGATTCCCGCTTGCTCCAGCGTCTCGGCGTTGATGTTGCCCGTGCGCGGATCGCAGTCCACCAAGTACGGGATCGCACCTGCGTGCAGCACCGCCCACAGCACGGCATAACACGTATTCGCCGGAATCAGCACGGGACGGTTTCGAGCGCCGATTACGTTCAGGGCGGCTTCGATCACCGCCGAGCCGCGCCCGCATCCGATTGCGTAGGCTCGTCCGGTGAGGGTTTTCAACTGTGTTTCGGCGTACAACCGCGCCGGAAAATGAGACGGCATACGAAAACCTAAAGAACACGAACGCAAAGCCGGACTGCACGATTGGCGTGTGTGATCCTATAATTGCCATCCTACTGAAGAAAAAAACGGAGTTTCCCCGTTATGGCAATCGATAGCGTTGTCGATTATACCTGCATCCCCAAACAGACCCTCAACACCGAAGAAATCCTCGACCGGATCAAGTTCCGCGAACGGGCGTTGACCGTAATCCGCACCTACCGCGAAGCCGGGGATATGCGTCCACCGACCGAGATGGGATTTGAGCTGACGCGCAGTTTGCCGGACGGGACGGAAGACACGCAGTTGATCGTCGTGCAAAATGCGCTCGATAATGCCGATGCGCTCGAACCGCTTCAAGTCCACTGCGAAGCCTGCCCCGCTAACGTGACGGGGAATCCATTCGGGTGCATGAACTTTGTTCAATACCCGATCAGCGCGGCGGCGGAGCGCTGGCTTTTGGATCGCCTGCCCCCGCCGGAAGAACCGCTCCTATGGCTGCTGCTGCGCAAAAGCGTGGAAGAACTCGGCTACGACGGCTCAAGCGTGGCGGCGCTGCGCCAGAATCCGGTCTATTTTGAAGAACAGCAGGTCGCCGGGCGTGATCTGGTCGAATTCGTGTTCAGCGCCGATCAAGCCTTTGAGATGTTGTTTTTGCTCGGTCATGTGCAGCCGCCGCATGCCGCTATGCTGCTGATGTTCTTCGGCGCGGTGCCGCGCAAGATCGAAGCGAATGTGATCGTCCAGATCATGAACCGGATGCTGACCGCCGATCAAATCGACGAGCACTTTCCGTTCTTGATGCAGCCGCACGACAGCGACGACCGCACGATCCGCGAACTTAAACGCTATTTTCATGGATTATGGCGCGCATGGCGCTTGGATGTGATGATGATGCTCGACGTGTAGGAAACAAAAAACACCGCGCTTGGCGGTGTTCTTTGTGTGCCGAAAGCCGGACTTGAACCGGCGACCCACGCATTTTCAGTGCGTTGCTCTACCAACTGAGCTACCTCGGCATGTAAAGAGAAGTATAACCGTTCTCGTGTGACTGGTCAAGGCGAAAATTTAACCGCAAAGGACGCAGCGCCTCCTTTGCGGTACGTTTTTCGTTTACGGCAGCCACATTTGAATGAATGATACGCTGTCCACAAATTCCCCGTTGACCGCCATTTCCCAATGGAAATGCGGTCCGCTCGTGCGTCCGGTTGCGCCCGTCAAGCCGATGATCTGCCCGGCGACAACCTCTTGCCCGGTGGTGACATGCACCTGTGACAGATGCGAATAGCCGGAGAACACGCCGTAGCCGTGATCGACGATCACATGATTGCCGCGTATCTCCAGCCGCCCGGCAAACACAACGCGCCCGTTTTGCATCGCAGCGACGGGTACACCCAGCGTCGTGCGAATATCCCATCCGGTGTGGCGCGTATTGATCACGTCGTTGAAGGTGCGGAACGCGCCAAACGGGGAGGTCAGGTCATTCGGGATCGGCATGCGGAACGACGCGCCATCCCACAAGCGTTCCAGCGTGTAGCCCACGTGGATCGACTCAAGGCGGGCGAGTTCGCTCCGTTCGAGTTCGGCGTCGAGTAAATGAGCAGTATCCGGCGGTAGCGTGACGATCTGCCGGATGAACGGACCGATGATGATCTGTACCGGAATCGTGAGCGTGATCGCGCTGTTGTCGGCATACGTGACGACTGCCGTCAAGTCATAGCCTGTGCGGGCGTTCTGCTCCATGCTCGCGGAGACGATTCCGTAAAAGCTGTCCTCGATATCGTCCACCTGTGCGGGATAAAACGTGATCGCTTCCTCAAGAAAGGTCGCGTTCACGCTGGCGATTGGCGAACCGGACGCGCTGATCCCATACACACGCACTACGCCGATCCCGCCCTGTGGCAGATTGGGGAAAAGCACCTGCATCACCGTGTTGCCATCATCCGAGCGTACAGCAGTTGACGGAGCGGGGCGCACGCCCATTGTTGGGAGCGGCATCGACGTTCCGGCGGGAGCATCAAGCCCGCTGGCATCGGTCGGGGCGGGGTCTTGGGCGATCACAGGAAAAGACACGAGCAAAGCGAACACGAGCAGCGCAGCGGCGGTCAGTCTCACGATAGAAACAAGCTCCGAAAAGCGTTTGATGGCGGAAAAACGACTTGATCCTACCATCTCTTGCGGCGCTGATAAACCGCCGAGTCAGCCGCCTCGCCTACGGTTTTGGATTTGTGCGGTTCTGCTGACATTTCATTGAAGCCAAATCATGGTAACATGCTGTTTGAGAACGTCTGTGCTGTTGTTTGGGATTAGTTCAAGGGGCGAAGACGATGAAACTCGGTGCATTTTCGATAAGTTTGACCGTCAAAGATCTGGAAGCATCGAAGGCATTCTACGAGAAGTTGGGCTTCAGCGTTTTTGGTGGCAATGCAGCAGATAAATGGCTCATGATGAAAAATGGTGATCACGTCATCGGGTTGTTTCAGGGGATGTTCGACAAGAACATCTTGACCTTTAATCCGGGATGGGATCAAAACGCCAACACGCTTGACACCTTTACGGATGTGCGCGAGCTTCAGCGAGAGCTAAAAGCGATGGGTCTGCAATTTCAGACCGAAGCGGATGAGACTACCAGCGGACCAGCCAGTTTCGTGATCGTTGATCCTGATGGAAACCCGATCCTGATTGACCAGCACATTTAAGCATGCCATCCGCATCTATCCTAAGTTGATTTAGCCTGTTTGCTTCGCTTGGCGGATCGTGCGCCCTTTCCACTGTGGTCCGCCATAGCGAATCTGCCAGTAGAGTGCTTGCGCCGCGATCCGCGTCATTAGCAGCGCCGACACCGGCATAAATATCGCATCGATCACGCGCTGACGGGTTACCGCCGCCGTGAGCGCGCGAATCGTGATCCCGATCAGCGTCAGCATCCCTTCCCACAGCGGCGAGATCGGCGTGATCGGCGCAAACAAGCTGATCATGAACAGGATCGGCGGCACGAGGAAGATCAGCCAGTGGAATGCCGAACCGAGCAGCAGCCCGATCACGCTGCCGTATCCGGCGATGATGTTTTTGGCGTAACCATCGCGCACCTGCCGCCAATTCCGGTACATGCGGCAGGTGATCATGCCCGCGCCGTCCGCCATGACCAGACGCGCGCCGTTCGTCTTGATCCGCCGCGCAAACGTGATGTCCTCGACGATGGCGGCACGTGTGGCGCTGTGTCCGCCGACCATCTCATAGGCGGCGCGGCTGAACAGAAGCGCCTGTCCGTTGGCAGCCGCGAAGGCTGACCAGCGTGTGCGATGCACCAGCACGGCGGGCAGATACCCCAAGATCACGAGCGCCATCAGCGGAACGACCAACCGCTCCCCCCATGTGACCGTCGTTTGCGTGCTCCATACGGTGAGCAGATCGGCGCGGCGCTGGCGCTGCATTGCGGCAATCGCTTGCAGTGCGCCGGGTTTCCATGTCACATCGGCGTCGGTGAACAGGAGTAGATCATCCGCCTCACCGAGTTCTTCCAGCGCGCTTTGCGCCAGTTGATGACACGCCCAGTTTTTCCCTAACCAGTCGGGGAGAAGCGGCAGCCCTTTGAGAATCCGCAGCCGCCGATCCCCTTTCGCGGCAGCGCGTGCGATCTCGCCTGTTTGATCGTCGCTGTTATCGTCCAGCACAATCACGCGCAGACGCGGGTAATCCTGACTCAGCAGCGACTCGACCGTTGCGGCGATCACGGCGGCTTCGTTGCGCGCTGGGATCAACACGGTGATATGCGGCGGATTTTCTGGCAAAGGAGCGGGGCGCACACGCGGAAACGTGAGTACATTCAAAATCGTAATCGCGCTGATGCTGATCAACGCGGCGGTGATGAACACAAGCAGAAATATCAACGGAAGTGCATTCATAGCGGTTTGTTATTCCGATGTGGGGGTGCGGGCGCGCAAGCCGGGGCGCTGCGCGAGATCGGCGCGGTACTTGTAGAGCAGGATCACCGTATGAATCGCCCAGATCACCGCCATCGGCGCGGACGGACTCACGACAGCTTGAGCGATGAACATCAGCACCAGCGTGATCGCAATCGCCCAACCGGAACGATTCACGATCAAGGAAGGCAAGACGAACAGCGGAATCCCGACTACGAGCGTAAAAAGCGGCTGCAAGCCGATATGTACGCCGCCCGTCACCGCGACCGCTTTCCCCCCTTTGAAGCGCATCCAAGGCGAAAACGCATGCGCAATCACGGGAGCGACCGCGACCGGGACGATCTCCCACCCGCTGACAGGTAAAAACGTCATCGCCAAGCCTGCCGGGATCACACCTTTGCCGATGTCGAGAAAGATACCTAAGCCCGCGACCGGGATGTTTCCGGTTTTGAGCAGATTAAACGCGCCGGGGTTGCCATCACCGAGCGCGCGAATATCGCGCTTCAAGAACAGCTTGCCGAGCCAGTATGACCACATCAGCGAGCCGAGGAATAAGCCGAGGATCGTCAGGACGATCGCGTTTGCGCTCATACTGCCGCCTTTTCTACTTCTAGCTGCCCTCGCATGTGCGCCAGCCCGCGCAGCGCCAGCACGACGCACACGCCCATCGCCGCAAACCCGACGAGGGCGGGAAAGGGTAAGCCCCAGAAGAACAACTGCCCGATCGTTTGCAGCAGCCAAGTGATGATATAAATGCCCATCAGCGCGAGCACGGGCAGATCGCGCAAGTCGCGCCCGATCACGTGAAACACGCCCATTACCAGCGCCGTGATCGCGCCTGACGCCAGCAGCCAGCCCGCATAATTGCTCAGCGGGATGCCGACATAATGCAGAGCGCCGGGGTCAGCCCACACCCACAGATTCCATAACACCATCTGCGGATCGAGGAATAAATCCCATACGGTGAACGTGATCGCGCTCATGCCGATAAATGCCAGCCGACCACGTATACCCGGAATATCCCCAAGAATCAAGCGGGCAGCTGCCCACGCGGGCGGGAGCATCATCAGCCATGCGAACGGAATCAATACAGGAACACCGCCAATCTGCGGCTGTAAGCGTTCGGTATAGACATACGCGCCGAACGGAAAGCCGGTGGTATGCCCGATATATTCGACCGCCCATGCCGCCGGAGCGATCAAGGCGACGGTCAGCACCGCATAGCGCAGTCCCCACCCTTTGGCGCGGCTAAGCGTGATGAACGACGCGATCACCTGCAAGAACACGCCGAGCACGATCCCGCCGATCAGCGCATCATCGCCCCACACCCAGCGCAAGATCGGTACGCCGATCATTGCCAGCACCCATGTATCGACCGAAATCATCACAATCGGGTCAAGGCGTCTGAAAAGTTGTCGGGGAGAAAGCTGAAGGGCGGCGAGTCTGTTCATCAGGTTCATTGTTCTTCACGCGGCAAACTCCACCCATTGTAAGCCGCTTTGAAGGCAGCGTGGGGGATGCTCTACGACTTCTAAGAAAAACAACCGTAAACCACAAAGCCATAAAGAACACAAAGAGGCGCTGTACACTGTTCTTCTTTGTGTTCTTTGTGGTCGATCCTGTCTTTGGTTTTCGGCGTGAAAATCCGGTCCTTTTCTGGTAGAATCCCTGTTCTAAGCCTTCTCGTGAGCAGCGCATTCGCATGCATCTGGATCACATTTCCCTGACCAATTTTCGCAATTACGCGCGGCTTGAACTCAGCATGCCTGCCGCGCGTCCGATCGTGCTGCATGGCGAAAACGCGCAGGGAAAAACCAGCCTCCTCGAAGCGATTTACTACCTTGCCGCGTCGAAGTCTCCGTACACCGCCACCGACCGCCAGTTGATCCACTGGCGCGCCGAAACCGATCCGATCCCGTATGCCCGCGTATCGGCGGAGGTCTGCACCCGCACCACCGCGCTCAACCGAATCGAAATCACGCTGATGCTCGACCGTATTCCGGGCGATGGCGGCGTCAAACTGCGCAAAGTCATCAAGCTGAACGGCGTCGAAAAGCGGGCGATGGATATGGTCGGCTTGTTTAACGTCGTGCTGTTTCTCCCTCAAGACTTGACGCTGGTCGAAGGCACACCTGCTGACCGCCGCCGCTTCATTGATAATACGCTCGGTCAAATCGATGCAGCATATTTGAACGCGCTCGATACCTACGAAAAAGTGCTGCCCCAGCGCAACGCGCTTTTGCGGCGCATCAGTGACCGCCAAGCGAAACCGAGCGAACTCGACTATTGGGATCAGCAGTTGATCATGGCGGGTGCGACGATTATCTCAGGGCGGCAGCGCTTTTTGCGCGAACTCGAAGCCGATGCGCAGCGCGCCCATGATGATTTGACAGGCGGGCGCGAAACGCTCACGCTCCGCTACGTGCCGAGCTTCACACCGACGGTCGATGGCGACGGTCAAATGTCGTTTGAGACGTTGGGCTTAGACTTGCACCGCGAATTAAGCGCCGAACAGATCGCGCCGCAGTGGAGCGCGCACCTGAAGCGCGAACTTGCCGAATCAATTGCGCGCGGGATGACGCTTTCCGGTCCGCACCGCGACGAACTGCGCATGATGATCAACAACCGTGATGCCGGGTTATACGGCAGTCGCGGACAAGCGCGCACAGCGGTGATGGCGTTGAAGTTGGCGGAACTGGCATGGATGGGCGACCGTATTGGCGAACCGCCCGTGCTGCTGCTTGACGAAGTGATCGCCGAGTTGGATTCAAAACGGCGCGCCTATCTGCTCAACCGCATTGCAGACGGACGCGCCGTGCAAACGCTCATGACCACAACCGAACTCGATATCTTTACGCCGCATTTTCTCGACCGCGCCGCCGTGTGGCGCGTCGATGCGGGGAAGATTGAGACGGAAACGGGGAGTTAATTGGGCAGGTCAAGCAGCGAGCCGAAAATCCAACCCTCGCGCCCGTCGCGCAGTTTGACGCGAATCCATTCGTGGTCATTACTGCGGCGCATCACCTGAACTTCTGTGTTGTTCGGGACGGAGATCATCACGCCGAACTCCAAGCTCGGACCGATGCGCACATTCACATTCATTGTGGCGCGCACGATGGCGAATGTGCCGTTCAAATCCCACTCGACCGAGGTTTCTTCCGGCTGATCGATTTCTTCGAGCGTCGCCGCTTCGTCACTGCCGAGCGCTGATTCGTCAGCACTTCCCGCGACGCCAAACTCCGCGCCGAGTCCACTCACTTCCACATCGTCCGAGGCTGAGGCAGCGCTGACTTCTTCGCCTGACGCTTGAGGACTTACGGCTGCGGCTTCCGGTTGACGGCTGCGACTCAGAACGCCGATGCCGACGATCACCAGCAGCACCATCGCTAACGCGACCAAGAACACATCAAGTGATGATTTAAGGCGCATAAGAACAGAACTCCCCGACAAACTTTACGAAAATCATATCCTCGGTTGTACATACGATTCTATAGGCGAAAAGTCTGTACCACCGTTGATGTTTGATAGGCATTTCAATTCTGTTAGATGTCGTTTGAAAAAACGCCCCTCAACCCCCACGCAGGCGGGGAGCAACGCACATTTCTTTCTCCCCTCTCTAACCGAAGGTTGGATAGGGGCAGGGGTGAGGAGCAGTACAGCGAGTCAGAAATGTCGCCCCTCAACTCAAATGGTTTCTATGTTGTCCGGTTATGGGCTTTCCGGCTCAAGCGATGCGAAGTAATCGCGGATCAAGTCGCGCAGCGCCAGCGGCACGCGGTTTTGAGCGAGCGCGCGGTCGGCGGCGGAACTGTAATCGCGGAACACGTCCGCATACGGCACGGATGATCTGCCGGTTGGGTTTTCTGCAAACTCGCCTTCGACGCTCGGCACGCCGCCGCCGTCCGGCTCAAGGAAAATCTGATTATCCTCGCTTGATTCGCCGCCGATCCGATCCGGGGAGTAGACGGCATCGTAATCACCTTCGCCCGTGCCGTCGGGATCATTACTCGAATCCACGCCTGCGCCGCTGAAGGGCGGTGACTGCGACGACGAGTCGCCAGCTTGATCGCCCGCGCCTGATCCTGATCCTTGATCGCCTTCCGCGCCGGGCACATCCTGTCCTTGATCCGGCTGTCCGCTTTCTGAACCGGAGAATACGTTTGGATCGCCCGCGCCGGGTTGATCCGGTTGCCCTGCTTCGCCTTCAGCGGGCTGTTCACCCCCCGGTTGATCGCCCGCTGTATCCGGCTGTGGCTGTCCACCCGGCTGAACGTCGCCTTGTCCTTCAGGCGGAGGTTCGCCTGCTTGACCGCTGCCTTCTGCTGTTTCGCCCGGTGACCCGTCTTGCGGTTGATCACCCTGCTGATCTGCCATGCTTTCCGCCGCGTCTTCAGCTTGTTCGGCGCGGTCTTGCATCCGTTCGCCCGCTTGACGATCTTGTTCGCCGGACTGTGCACTGTCGGCGGCGCTGTCAGCGGCATCCCGCGCTTGATTCGCCGCGCCGGGGAGATTCCCGCCTTGCAGTGCATCGGCAAGCTCACCCATTTGATCGGCAAGCTCAGGATTTTGATCCAATAGGTCTTGCATCGCTTGGCGGAGCGCATCGCTCATCTCGCCTTGCTGTGCTTCGTCCATCGCCTCCAACTGATCCGCCAGCGCTTCCAACTGCGCTTGCAGATCAGATGCATCACCCGCCGGACTGCTTTCCATCGCTTCGGCGATTCGTCCGGCGGCGCGTGACATCGCATCACCGAGTGCTTGACTAGATGCCATACGTTCGGCGGCGCTTGCACCGAGCGCGGTCTGCACATCTGACAGGGCGGCGAACGCTTCTTCAGGCGATACGCCGTTGCGGTCGAGCGTGTCTTGTGCCGCTGCCAGCGCTTGAAGCAGGGCTTGGCGTTCCGGTTCGGTTAAATCTGGGTCGGCGGCGATCTCCTCCGTCAAGTCGCGGACGGTTTCTTCCGCCGCTGCGATCGCGGCTTCAAGCGCGGCATCTTGCGCGATTGCGGCTTCCATTGGATTCGGGATCAGCAGCAGCGCCGCGAACACCGCCGCCAGCACCGCGATCAGCGCCCATTCTCCGCCGCGCAGCCGCAGCGGAATCCCCGCCTTGGCATCGGCGGACTGCGCCCATTGTTCAGCGTCGGCAAGCTGACGTGCCATCAAATCGGCATCGGCGGGGATGCGCCCACCGATGAGTTCAAGCGCGGTGGACAAACGTTCGTCACTGCGCAGCATGACGTCATATCGGAGCGCGAGACGGTTCAGATCACGGTTGCGCATCCACACCAGCGCCGCCGCCGTGATCACGCTGATCACCACCGCCGCTGCGCCGATCCAGACCAGTTGATTTGCTGTAAAAAGGGGACGCATGCGGCTGATCAACGCCAGTACAATCGCCACAATCAAGGCGAGACTCACCGCGCGCGGCAGCCAGATCAGGCTTTGCCCTACGCGGGCGCGTCGATCCCACCGCTGAACGTGTCCCGTCAGCGCCGCGTAGATGTCTGCATGTTCCTGTACTGCCATTGGAGCGCCCCTCAGATACCTGTTATCCGTCTAGTTCTTCAAAATACGCCCAGCCTTGCAAATCCGGCGGTTCGATGCCGATCTCCGTCATGATCGCCTTGATTTGTTCGCGGTGTTCGGCGGCGTGCTGGATCGCTTGTGTGAACAGAATCGTTTTCGGCACGTCGCGCATGACACCGTCCCAATCAATCGGCACGCTTTCACCCGACTGCACCTTTGAAGCCCATTCCAATAATCCCGCGCCGGTTTTTTGTAGTGAGGCTTTCATATCGTTAAACGTCATCGGCGGTTCATTTTCAGGGCGTTCGAGCCGCTTCCCCGTGCTGATGCGTGAGAAATAGGATTGTTCGGCGCGGACGATGTGCTGAAAGGTAACCATGATCGAGCCATAAGCCCCCGCAATCGAGGCATCAAGTTGTTCAGGCGTGAGTGCAGTGCAGCGTTCCAACAAGCACAGATTCGCCCATACGTGATGCTGAAAAAGCGTCGTCAGGATGTCGCTCATATCGTGTTTGATCCTCTTCTGCCCTAACTAGACGTCAGCGCGGCTGCGGTTGTTCCCGCTCGTCAAGGTGGCGCACAGCGCGAATCGTCAGCGTCAGCAGGATTGACGCCGCCGCCGTGTACAAAATCGAAAAATTGATCCACGGGGATGCCAGCGGGATCGTCGTGCCATCAACCGACAGCGTGAATGGGTAGAATCCGGCGATTTGCTGCGTGACGAGCAAGTTTTGTGTCGTGACCGCTGCCGCCAACGGGTTAATGCTGGTCAAAAAGTGCGAGAGATACACGAATACGGCTTCGAGCGGCGCATACGGGAACAACCCACTCACGCCGAACAGAAAACCGTTCAAAACCGCGAGGATCAAGCTGATGACCGACGGGACGACGAACAACAAAAGCAGCGTGGTGCTGTAAGCGCGCACACTTGCGTTGAGCGTCCGTTCGTTTCCGGCGGAGAAATAAATCCCAATCGTGCCGAGCGTGATCGCGGTGATCACGAGGATCGTCAGCGAGAGGATCAATTCGGTTTCGCTCACGCCGCCGAACAAAAACGCGAACGCTTGCAGCGGAATCCCCGCCAGAAGCAGCAGCATCACATAGCCGAGCGCCGATTCGAGCTTGCCGATCACAAACGAGGCATTGCTGAGGAGCGTCGTCCGCAGCAGATCATAAGTTTGGCGTTCGCGCTCTCCGGTGATCGACCCAGCGGTGAACGCGGGCGCGATGAAGATGATTAGCAGGAGTTCCACCGCGAACACGCCGTTAAACAACACCCGCCCGATCTCACCCGCCGCCGCCGAGCCGGGATCACGCCCTGCCGTGCTGTAGATCAAATACAGCAGCATGGCAAAGCCGCCCATCAAGCTCAAGTAAATCGTCAGGACGACGAAGGCGCGCACGCCGCGCATCCGTCCGCGCAGTTCTTTGATCATGACCGGATTCGGGCGGAAAGCGCCGCGCGCGATCCGATCCCGTAAAATCACGAACAGGGTGTACAGCGCAAACCCGATCGTCAGCGGCGCGGGCGTATACCCCAACCACACCAGCGCGCCGACGTTCGCCAGCGCGAGCGCAGCCAGCGCGGCAAGCGTCCACATTTCGCGGGCGAGTGCGCCCACACCCAACACGAGCAGCAAACTCAAATTGAGCAGCGCCAGCAGTGCCGCGCCGGTGACGGTGGCATCGTCCGCGCCGCTGGTGTTGAACAGCAGCAGCCGGTGCAGCGTGGCGAACACATCCGGGAAAATCCGCAGCGCGCCGATAATTCCGAGCACGAGGATTAACCCGGCAAGCGCCCCGTTGAGCAGCGCGCCGATCCGCAAAATGCGCGCCGCGCGCTCCAACACCCGTTGCAGATGAGAAACCGTCTCCGGGGTCACGTCACGATGCCTTTGGTGACGCGCATGAAGATCGCTTCAAGGTCTTTCGTTTCTTCGTTGAATCCGAGCACGGCGATTCCCGCCCCGTTGATCGCGCCGCTCATCGCCGCGACGCCATCATCATCGCCCGTAAAATCAATTCGCACGAGCGCCCGTCCGCCCTTCGGCTCTAGGTCTTTGATCCCGATCACGCCGGGGAAGCGTTCCAACGTCGAACGCACGAGCGCCGCCGCGTCGCTGTCCTTCACCGTCACGGTGATCTCGCGGTGCGGCTGAAGCTGGGCGCGCATATCGTTCATGCTGCCCTGTGCGATCATCTGCCCCGCTTCGATGATGCCGATGTGCGTACAAATCTCGGAAACGTCCGCCAAAATATGCGTCGAAAAGAAGATCGTCTTACCCATTTTGGAAAGTTCGACCAGCAGTTCGCGGATTTCCACGCGGGCGCGCGGATCAAGCCCGGACGCGGGTTCGTCAAGGATCAGCACTGACGGATCATGCGCCAGTGTGCGCGCCAGCGATAAACGCTGCTTCATGCCCCGGCTGAGTTTATCGACCATATCATCGCGGCGGTGTGTCAGATCGACCAATTCGAGCAGGTCACTGATCAGCGGTTTGCGCTGGGTTTCGGGGATGTCGTAACACGCCGCGAAGAAGTCGAGATATTCCCACACGCGCATATCGTCATACACGCCGAATTCATCCGGCATGTAGCCAATCGCCCGCCGCACCGCGCGCGGATCGGCTGTCACGGAATGCCCCGCTACCCATGCCTCGCCATGCGTTGGGCGCGTGAGCGTAGTCAACATGCGCATCGTGGTGGTTTTGCCCGCTCCGTTGGGTCCCACAAAGCCATAAATCGATCCGGCAGGGACTTGAAGCGATAAGCCGTTCACCGCCGTGAATTTACCGAACTGCTTCACGAGGTCTTTCGTCACAATAATCATGTCCGTCATCGGGGGCGCATTCCTTGTCCGCTGATCCTTTCAATTATTATACGCCGAGCGGTGCCCTCACGCTCAAAACTGCCGCCATGCGATTTCTGTGCGCGAAGCGGGTGTTATGCCCCCTCACACGCAAGCGATCAAGAAGGGACGCAGAGCACCTGTCTTTCTCCCCTCTCCAACCGAGGGATCGGGGGAATGATCACTGTTGACTATCGGACAAACCCCTAAAACGTCCCCCGCTGTTCGACCCCCAGCGCGGTGAAACGCATAAACCCGGACGCCACTTGATCGGCGGTCACGCGCAGTCGCACTGCGTTCTGAGCGCCCAAATATGGCGCAGGATCGTCGGCGATCCACTGCCCGCTGGCGATGCTGATCGGCTGCCATGTGGCGCGCTCATAATCCCAAATATCGAGCGGAATCACCCGTGAGCCGCTGGTATTTTCCCCGATGCGGATTTTGAGTTCCGTGACGGTATTCAGCACTGCCGTCGGAAACGGCGTGAACTGGAATTCGGCAAACTCACCCGCGACAAAATCAACATCGTTGGGGGACGCTCCGGCGCGGTTTTGATCGCGCACCATCCACGTGAACCTCTCCGGCGTGATCGTGATTTCTTCAGCGGGCAGATCAAGCGTGGCATCAAGTTCCATGATGACCAGCGTCGAATACTGCGCGCTCCAATCTGCGCCTTCCAGTTCGATGCTGGTATGTGCTGTCGTGCTCCACCCCGCGATGTATACACGATCCCCGCGCCCGCTCGAAAATGCGTCGTCCACGAAAGAACTCAAGAAAAACTGACGCCGCCGTAGTTCCAATGCCTCGTCATCAACGCCCGTAAACGCGCGCGTATTGATGTTGGCGTTGAAGTTCTGCACCCCCATGATATCACTCACGCTTCGCTCGGTCTGCGAGTACTGCGCCGCTGTACGCGAATAAAACGTCAGCGGCGGACTGGGGACGCGGACGAGCGGCGCGGCAACGCCTTCACCCGCCAGTACCAGCGCAAATGGAATCTGATCGCCCGGAGCAAGGTTGCTCTCAAGATGTTCCGCCGTGCCCCGCGCCAAAATCACCGGGTCGATCAGCGTGTACTCGCCGTCATTGCGCACCGACCCGCGCACAATCATCTGACCCTCGATGCGCGGGTCATACGTGAACGTGACGCTGCCGCTGATCGCGGGCGGCGCGGTGCTTCCCGTCAGCCCAAGCGGTGCGATAAAACTGGCATCAACTGTAAAATCGGACGCTTCAAAAATGCTGCTTTGTTGAATCTCCATATCCGAAAACGTCGCCCCGACGTTCGCCAGCAGTGCCGATCCGGTCACGCTGCGCGGAATCGGGCGGATCGTTTCGCCGTCCGGCGCAAGCAGTGCATACCGTTCGCGGCGCGGTGACAGCAGACCGATCACCGTATCGGCGCGTGCGCGTGTGGTATCGCTCCAAGCGCGCACAAATGTCAGTTGGTTGATCGTCGCGTCGGTTCCGCGTAGGTTCGCGCCGACGGCGAACGCCAGCACGGTGAACACCACGATGAACACCGGAATCGTCGCCCAAGCCCACTCGCGGCGGTTGATCCGGTTCAAGACGACATAGTTGATTGGACCGATCAACAGGATATAGCCGAGCAAAAATCCGCACAGCGGCAGAATATCCGGCAGCGCATCCAAACCGGGGAAGATTTGCGCCGCGCTGACCGCTTGATCCCAATCAGTGATCCCCAATGACCAGCCCACAGGCGGCGCGGTAGACGTAATCAGCGCGAACCACAGATCGCTTAAGCCTGACCATCCGCGCATCGGGGCGCTGTTCGGGTCAATCGTCAAATAGTCAACCGTGCCAGAGCCGAACACGCCGCGAATCAGGATTGGCGCGCCGTCTGCATGTGCCGCGAGTACATCAGCGCCGTCTTTGAGTACGCCCAGTGCTGCGGTCGCCGCTTCGTCGACTGAATCCGCATCGACGCGCACCCATACGCCGAGCGCTTGTATAGACGCGATTGATCCTGTCTCTTGTGGGGTAAAGGGAAGCAGTTCCGCGATACCGGCGGTGGTCGCCTGCCAGCTTGAACCGCCTGTCACGATCAAGTGACCGCCTGCCGCCACCCAATCCGCGAGTGCGTTTCGCTGTGCGGACGTAAACACACCCGTATCCGCTTCGTGGATCACGATTGCATTGACCGGATCGAGTAGGGCGGCGCGATCAGGGAGGTCGGCAGGTGTCCAGCTTGCTTGCACTGCCGAATATCCACCAATCCGCGCTGTCGTCACATCGACATAACCGTTTGGCGATTCGCTGATGACGACATACAGCCGATCATACGTCTGGATCGGGCGCACCAGCGCGGGCGCGGAAGCGGCAACTAAGCCGCGATCATCGATCAACTCAACGCGAAGTTGAGTCGCCGTGCCACGCACGATGATCCCAAGCAGGGCGCTTTGGACTGCCCCTTCGGGCAGCGTGATCGGCGTGCTGTACGTGCCGAGCACCGCGTTTCCCGATGTTTCCGGTCGCACAACTAGTCTGCCGCTGACTGCCGCGCCGTCGTTGCGAACGCGAATACGCACGGGCATCCACTGTTGATCGCGGTATGCGCCGTCAAATCCCGCTTCAACGCTCAGGGTGATCGCGCCGCTCTGGGTATCCTGCGCAGCGATTGACTGCGCCGATAGGGCAGCGAAAAGTACCAGAATCACGAACGAGAAAAACGCTTTGCGCGTGTACGTCATCGCTTTGATCCGAATGACTGTTCATAGAAGCGGCGAGTCTACCCCAGAGTACACGCAGTTCGCTATGAAGGTTCACTTAGTCTGCGCTTGTTCCTCGTGATGGGTGCGGATCATCATGCGCGCCGCGTCGATTGCGTCATCAAGGTGCGCGAATAAGGGAATCGAATGTCCGCCGAACTGCTGCTGTTGTGCGGCGCTGACGTAAAATTTCGCCATTGCGCTTGTTCCCACCATGAGTATCCGGACTTCAATCGGTGCGCCTTCAAACTCGGCGGGGGCGTCATCATTCATTTTTAAGAGCCTGAGCATGTCTTGAAAGTTGGCGTCGGAGCGGCGCGTATCAATGATCAAAACATTGAAGACGGACTGCGCTTCCACAAAAAGGCGCTCAATATCCGGGCTTGAGTTTTTCACATCTTCGGGGGTCAATTTATCCGTATACGTGGAGATCACGATCGGTTCGTCGCTAAGTCGCTGTGTGCCGGTGTATGTCATGGGATGTGTTCCTCGTTGTTGTCGCGTTATACCTTCATACACTTTCATAGTACGCGCCCTGTGCGAAAAGGTTGCATGAGGAATTGATTGGCAGTCGCCGCCGAACGCATTTCCCAAAGATGGTAAAATAGCACACGACCGATTACCGGATGTTTAGGCGGATATGTCACAGTACGAGACTTATTCTGACGACGCGCCCCTTGGCGGCGCATGGCTGATTCGCATCCCGATCCTCTTGTTCAGCGGGGCGGTGCTGCTCATGCTGCTGTTGGTGGCATTCGTAGCAGTCTTTCAGATTCAGTATCAGGGGCGGATCATCCCCAACGTGAGCGCCTACGGCATTGACCTCGGTGGCATGACCGAAGCCGAAGCCCAAGCCGCACTCCTGAACGCCTTCGCTCAGGATCAGGATCGCACCTTTACGCTGCGCGATGGTGAGCAGACGTGGACGTTCACATCTGCCGAATTAGGCATTCGCTTTGATCCGTCACGGTCGGCGCGTGATGCGTTCGCAGTTGGTCGCGGCGGCACGATTCCGATTGCCAACGTGTTTGACCAATTGATGGTTTGGCTGAACGGCGAATCGGTCACACCGCTGATCACGTATGATCAAGCGGTCGCGCTCGATAAGATCAATCAAATCGCTGAATTGCTGAACCGTTTCCCGACCGATGGCTCATTTCAGATCGTCGGCACAGATGTCGTGATCACGCCGGGGGAAAGCGGGCGCACCGTCGCTGTAATGACCACGCTCGAACGGCTGGATGACGCAATTCTCAATAGAAGCGGCAGTTTGATCGATGTCGCTATCGAAGAAACCTCCCCAATTGTCACCAACGTAGAAGAAGCGGCGGCGCGCGCGCGCCTAGCGCTTTCCGCTCCGGTCACGCTGATTGCGACTGATGCAACGGGCAGCCCGCTCGGACCTTGGACAGCAACCGTCGGACAGATCGCCCAGCTTTTGCGAGTCAGCACGGTGCGGGACGACGTAACCGGAGCGCTCAGCTATGAAGTCAGCGTCAATACCGGGGCGTTTGCGCCATACTTAGAAGACCTCGCGCGCGGCTTGATCGTGCCGGAAGAAAACGGTCGTTTTCACTTCAACGACGAAACTCGCCAGCTTGAGTTGATCGAGCGGGCGCAAAACGGACGCACGCTCAACGTCGCGGAAACCATCGCCAGCATGGAGGACGCGATTTTCAGCACCAACCGAATCGTGCCGCTCGCGTTTGATTATCACCTACCCGCGTATCACGACAACGTGACCGCCGCCGAGCTGGGGATCACGCAGTTGGTCGCCAGCGGCACAAGCTATTTTTCAGGATCAACTCAGTCGCGCATGACCAATATCTCGGTCGCCACCGCCCGCTTTGACGGGATCATCATCGCCCCCGGCGATATTTTCTCGTTCAATCGCTACGTCGGGCAGATCACCGCCGAAGAAGGCTACGTACAGAGCGCAGTCATCTTCGGGGATCGCACGATACAAGGCGACGGGGGCGGGGTGTGTCAGGTCAGCACGACGGCATTCCGCGCGGCATTTTACGGCGGCTTCCCGATTGTCGAACGCTACGCGCACAGCTACCGCGTCGGCTATTACGAACACGGCGATCCCGAAGGTGTGGGCTTAGATGCGGCGATCTTCACGCCTGATCTCGATTTCCGCTTCCTCAACGACACACCGTATCACCTGTTGATCGAAACGTCGATCTATCCCGAACGGAGCGCGATTGAATTCCGCTTCTACAGCACCCCGACCGGACGGCAGGTGATCAAAGAAGGACCGGAATTGGTCGATATTCGTCCGGCGCTGCCGACGACCTATGAAGCGAATGCTGAGATTCCGCTCGGTCAAGAGCGTTGGGTCGATTTCGCGGCGGAAGGCGCGTATGTCGAAGTCACGCGCATCATCCTTGACGCGAACGGCAATCAACTCGACCGGGAAATCTTCGCCAGCCAATATCAACCTTGGGCTGCTCGTGTCCAAGTCAACCCCGCCGACTCACGATTAGGCTAACTGAGGTGCAGCGATGGTGATCACTCAAAATGTACAGATGACAATCGACGAATTTGAGGCGTTTATCGCCCGCCCGGAAAACACCGAACGCCGCTTTGAACTCATTCACGGGGAGATTGTCGAAAAAACCATGCCAACTGAAGAACACGGTTTAATTTCAGCCAGATTGATCTTTTTGCTTGGTCAGTTTGTCTACGGTTCCCTTTTGGGCAGACTCACTGTTGAAGCAAGGCACAAACAAGCCCACGATCAGAAGAATGCGCGTATTCCCGATATTTCATTCACCCGGCGGGAACGACTGCTTCCGGTAACGACAGAAGGCGCAGTCCCGCAGATGCCTGATCTCTGCATCGAGATCAAGTCACCGGACGACACATACAAGCAGATGCGCGAAAAAGCCGCGTTTTATCTCTCTGCTGGCGTAGCGCTGGTTTGGCTCGTTTTCCCGGAAAAGCGCATCATCGAAACGTACACCGCCAGCGAACAAGCAGTCTACACGGCTGCGAATGAGGATGTGATCGGCGGTGGGGATGTGCTGCCGGGGTTCTCGCTGGCAGTGGTGGATGTGTTCAAATACGAGTAAACAAAAACGCCGGAGCAGTTCCGGCGTTTTTGTTTTGAATGCGGTTTACGCCATTTCGGCGGCGTGTTGGCGCTGATGCACGATCATTTTCATGCCGTACTTCGGGCGCAGCGTGAACACGCGGATTGGCTCGACGATTTGCGTAGGCGCAAGCTCCACCGTGATCCGCTGTGCGAGTGTCGCTAGCGCCAACGTCGCTTCCATCATCGCAAAGGTATTCCCGATGCACACGCGCGGACCGCCGCCGAACGGGATATAGGCATATTTCGGGATCGTCTTTTCCCGCTCCGGTGAGAAGCGTTCCGGATCGAAGCGTTCCGGATCAGGGAAGAAACGCCCATCATGGTGCATCCCGTAGATGTTCACCAACAGCACCGAACCTTCGGGAATCGTGTAACCGTTGATCTGCACATCTTCGACCGCCTCACGGGTGACAATCCATGCAGGCGGGAACATGCGCATCGATTCCTTGATCACCTTCTCAGTATAAGTCAAGTTTGGCAGGTCTGCCAGCGTCGGCAGTCGCCCACCCAATACCCGATCAAGTTCGGCGTGCAGCGCGGCAAGGACATCTGGGTTTTGCGAAAGCGCATACCACGTCCATGTCATCGTGGAGGCAGTGGTTTCGTGTCCTGCGCCGAACAGCGTCATCGCTTCGTTTGCGATCTGTTTGTCGGACATCGGATTGCCATCATCATCGCGCGCCATCATCAACATCGAAAGCAGATCGCCCTTATCGACCCCTTCCGCGCGCCAATCATCGATGAATTTCTGAATGATCGCATCCAGCTTTGCGACTGCGCGTAGAAAACGGCGGTTGGTTGGCGTGGGAACGGAGTACGGTACGGGGACGAGCTGCGACAGCTTTTCGTTGACGGTGCTCAACACCGCCGTGACCGCTTCGCTCAGTTCGTTGGCTTTGTGGCTCACTTCTTGATCAAACAGCGTCTTGCTGACGATTCCCATCGTCAGGTGAGTCATCGCGTGATCCATATCCACGACTGCGCCATCGGTCATCCCGTCCGCGACGGCGGCTGAGTAGCGCACCATCGTATCGGCATATGCTCCAATGCGCTTGGTGTGAAAAGCGGGCTGGATCAGCTTGCGCTGGCGTTTCCAGAATTCACCGTCGGACGTGAACAAGCCATTACCCAGCACGGGATCGAGCGTTTCTTTGATCCCATCCGTCTTGTTGAACTTATCCGGGTGAGTGACGAGGACTTCATGCACGACATCCGGGTGATTGAGCATGTACGCAGTATACGGACCGAAGCGAAACGCCGTAAGATCGCCATAGCTGCCTTGCTGCTTCATGAAGCCCAGCGTATCGCCGTTGAACTGGCGCATATGCCCAAAGAATAGCTGTCCCGGTGGCATCGGCGGAAGCGGCTGCTTTGCCATTGAGTAAACTCCTGACAAACGTTACGTTGTGAATTTCTGAACAATCACACGGTACAACGAAACATGACATTTGACAAGAGGTTTTTGTGACATTTTTCACATTATCTTACATTTCAAATGCCAGCATCCCACGCTGACCACTGTGCCGCCAATCAGGATCGATGCTGCTGAGAACCTCCGCCTGATCGCCGCGCAGCCCGATGATCGGGTCACTCTTGAGGGTGCGCAAGATAGCCAGCGGCGCGGGGAAGTAGCGCACCACTTGGCTAAACGGCGTGGTTGGTTCCCACAGCGCGTCGCCCACTATGCGCCGGAAGTTAGCATCGCCCTTGCTGATCACAACGCTGGATGCGCCGAACAACTCGTGAAGATCGCGCTTTTCCCACAAAAAATGACTGCTGTTCCAAAACCAATCGGGGCGTATCTCCAGCACGCCTGCTTGATATGCTGCGCTCAAGCGATCCCCTAAGGCGCGTTCTCTGCCGCCGCGCTCACTCATCCGCAGAAAAGCGTCGAGTACATCACTAGGGGTTGCGTCGCTCACAAAAGTCGGATGCTGCTTGGCGTGCAGAACGACATTCGATGCCCAGCCATCGAGCAGGGCATCAACCAAAATCAGATCGAGCATCAATTCTGTGCCGGTGTTATCGAGCAGTACATCAATCTGACCGGGTTCCGGCACAACTGCGAGATGATCAACCAGATACGCCGTCTCGTCGATCACAAGGTCATCGGCTCGCCGTGATGCGCCGTGCGAAGCCGCGCGCGCATAACTCAAGTCGATGCTGTTGCCCCACAAAGCGGCTTGCAGCAGGGCGATCAACTTGTCTTCCGGTGTCGTGTCACTCTCGCGGATGTCGAGCGTGCGGCGCACCGCACCCCACAGCGCGGCACTTTCGTATTCCTCGCGCTTCTTCGGGTAATACGGATCGCGCCCAAGCCGAAACCAGTCCACCATCTCGATCAAGTGACGGTAAAAGAAGGTCTCCGCGAAGAACCAGTCGGTATTATGCCAAGTGTCGCCGTCGCGGGCGCGCCACGCCGCCAGCCAATCCGCCGCATCCGGCGCGGGATACTGAAGCATCGGCAGCGGCGCATCATTCTCGATTTCGATTGCCAGCAGGTGCAGCCGATCTAGCGCTTCGGGATGCAAATCGGGATTCACCCGGATCGTGTCGCGGATAATACCGGGGACGCGCACGCGCATTGTATGATTGGCGAAGGCGTTGTCGTCGGTGCGGATAGGTGGCGGCGCGTACATACGATGACCTCTACGACTGTTCCAAAAAATTGCGCAGAATGTCAAAAACGGCGCTGGTGACCTGCTCAATCGCCAGTGCGGGATCATCCTCTTGTGCGAGCGCATCATAGTCGATCACGACACCGCGCCAAGGTTCATGAATCCAGCGGGCGGGCTTGGGCAGCGCCGGAAAAACGGCGTCTTTCGGGTACGGGTAGAGATACGCATACCAATACGGGCGCTCAAATCCGGGGCTAAACGGCGCAAATCCGACGGCGATATGCGGCTTATGCTCGTCATAATCCGGGCTGGCATACCAAATCGTCGAGAGGTCGAAGTGTTCAGGAAAGACGACTAACCGTGACCAATGCCCTTGAATCCTTGCGCGTGCGCGGGCAATTCCGGTGAAAAATGTATCAAGCGCGATGGCATATTCGCGCGCGACCGACGGATCGATTGCCAGCGGTTCGTGGTTCGCGTATTCGGTATGATGCGCCGGTAGTTCAGGATACTTTGTGCGCACCGCATGAGTGAATCGCTCAACCAGCGTTTCCGTATTCGCGCCGTTCAGCGTACCGGCAAGGATCGTCTCGCGTACCGCTTGCAGCAGAGCGCGGTTGGCATATGCCTGTGAAGTTCCCGCGAGTGGAACTTGGGTTTCCGTGTTATCGCTTTGGCAGTAGATCAACGCCGCCTGCCGCATATCGAGCGTAATCCGCCCTTCGTCCGGCAGTCGCCCGGTGGCGATTCCTTCCGGCACAGGTTTGAGCGCAACCTCGCTGTAGTGCGGATCGTGGGCGTAGAGCAGCATTTGCACCCCGGCAAGCACTTGAACGGCACGGTGCAGACCTTGTGCGGTCGGTGTCCATTCTGCGAGCGCGGGCAGACTCATGACGGTGCTCCTTAAAGAGAGATGGTGATTAGCAAAATCAAATCCATCCGCTATTGTACGGGGTCAACGTGAATTTGCGATGAGTTTGTGCAGATGGGCGGGGTTCAGCGGCGGCGCGGGTGGAAAATTAAGCAGCGTGCACCCGCGCCGCGCCATAAGCGCTATTGACTGATGAGCCAATCGCGGGCTTCTTCAAGGTCAACAAATACTCTCACCGTAACGCCAAGATTATAGTAAGCGGTGACGACTTCGCTCATATCGGCGCGTCCGAACAAGCTTTCCGGCACGACCAGCGCCCAGTATTTCCAGCCGCCTTGGGCTGCGCGTGGTCCCCAATCTGTCAGCGAAAACTCAAAATCCTCAGGTTCGAGCGCGGCATTGTTCCGATCATCGGACAGCCATTTATGCGCGCCGTGTGCGATCAGCGCGACCAGTCCCGCATTAAGCGTATCCCGGAGGTGCTGCCCGTGAATGGGTTTGTGGAAGGTATGAAAAACGTACTTCCCCTCGGGTTCGTAGCGCACGGTTGCCCAATCGGCGCTGTACACGGTTTCGACGGGCATAACTTTGCTCCTTAGGTGAAGAAGTCAATCAATTGTTAACTTAAAGTTAACATGCGATTGAAAAACAGAGTGTTGAGATGCTCTTAGCCGAGGCGGTGAGCATCATCTCGACCCTGCATGTGTTCTCATGAATGTAAACACCAATTATCTTCACCGAACAGGATACCGCATGACTCAAGCACAGCCCGCCGTTTTCAGCGATATTGAAGGCACACTGATCAGCATCAGCTTTCCCCGCACCTATTTTGAGCAAGCGCGGGCGATGGGACTTGTCCCACGGATGAATCAACTTCAAACGGGACTGTTCAACCTGTTGGGGAAGCCGTTTTCGCCTAAATCGAAGATCGGCGGCATTCTGCGTTATCTGGCGATCATGACCGCCATGCGCAATCTGCCAATGTCTGTCAATCAGTCGGTCATGGAGCGCGTAATCCCACTGCTGCATGCCGCCCTCAAGCCGAAAACGATTGCGCGCGTCCGTGAGTACGAATCACAAGGGATGCCTGTCTTTTTGGTCAGTGCCGCGCTTCAGCAGGGGGTTGAGGTGTTCGCCGCGTCGCTCGGCTGGCAGGGTGAAGGCACACGCCCGATCTTGAAAGACGGTGTGTTTACCGGTAAAGCCGAAAAACCGCTCACGGGGGCAGAAAAAGCTGTGCGCGTGCGCGAAGTCGCTCAAAAACACAACATTGACTTGTCGCGCTCGGTCGGTTTTGGCGATACCACGTCGGATCAGTATTTTCTCTCGCTGCTCGGCAGCGCCTATGTCATCGATCCTGATGACGAACTGCGCGCCATCGCCGCCGAAAAAGGCTGGACAGTCATCCAAAACTGACACACAACCCCTTCACCCTGAGTCCACTTTCCCCTTTCCATCGCTAGCGATAGAGTAGGGGAGCAAAGCGCTTTGTTTTCTCCCCTCTCCAACCTTCGGTTAGAGAGGGGCAGGGGGTGAGGAGTTCTATTCACGTCACAAATGATCGACTTTGTGCGTAGGGCTTCCACGTACCCTCGCGTATGATCTCCGCCAGCGCATCGATCACCTGCCGCACCTCGTCATCCGTGTTGTAGAAGTGCGGCGCAATGCGAATCCCCGCACCTTCCCGGTAATCAATCACGATGTTTTGCGCCAGCAGCGCGCGGCTGATCGGGTAGGCATTCGGCATATTGAGCGTCACCGTCCCCGCTCGTTGATCGGCACTTTTCGGCGTATTGATTTGATACCCTGCCTGCTCCGCATAATCGATCAACATCGACATTTGCCGGATCGAGTTCGCGCGGATCGCGTCGATCCCTACCTTTGTGATGATCTCCACCCCCGGCTGAATCGCGTACAGCGCCGCGATCGCGGGCGTACCGTTCGCCAAGCGGTACGAATCGTCGCGCAGCTCGAAATGTTCCAGATCAAACGCGAACGGGTGTTGATGCGCGAACCATCCCGTCATTTTCGGCTGAAGCGTCGGCAGCAGATCAGGGCGCACGTACAAAAACACACCGCCGGGTCCGCCGCACATCCATTTGAGCGTGCCGCCGACATAAAAATCGACGTTGAGTGCGCTCACATCCACCGGAATGATCCCAACGCTGTGATAGCCGTTCAGCAAGACTTGCGCGCCGACTTGATGTGCTTTGTTTACAATCTCAGCGGCGGGCATGACGTATGCCGACCGGAACAAAACATGGCTCAAGCTCACAAGCCGCGTGTGCTCGTCAATCGCGTCGAGCAGTGCTTGCGTATCAATCGTGATTCCGTTGTGTGAGCGGACGATCTGGACTTCTATATGCGCTGGCAGACTGCGCGTTACGCTGTACACATCCGACGGGAAGTCTTGATCGCTGATCACGATTTTGTTCCGCTTTGTGTCGCTAAAATCCAGCGCGCTGATCAAGATGCTGTTGGCGATGCTGGCGTTTTCGTGGACGAGCACGCTTCCGGCGGGCGCTCCCATCAGCGGCGCGATTTTGTCCCCAACCGCGCCTTTGAGTTCCCACCACGTCGGGTTATCCGCGTGGTGCTGACCCCATGCGCGCACACCGAGCGTCGCCCATGTATCGGCGTACTCGCGGAGTTTGTCATAGACGGCGCGCGGCATTGCGCCAAGCGAGTTTGAGATCAAATAGGTGCAGGTCGCCAGAATCGGAAATTCCGCGCGCCAATCGAGCAGTGATGTCATGATGACGCATCCAAACAACGAAAAAAGAAGCGCGGAGTATATACATTACACCTCGCAGAAACATCCAACATCTCGTGAACAACTTCTAAACAACGCGCCATTAGTCTGTTCAGCATACGGACGCAGGAGCGAACACGATGACCCTCTCGATCGCCCAAAGCACACGGGAAACGGCGCGTTTCATGCGCTTCGCGGTGGTTGGCAGCATTGGCACTATCGTCGATTTCGGCGTGCTGTTTGTGCTGAAAGAAATCATTGGGCTGCCGCTGATCGCCGCGAACAGCCTGTCGTATCTGGCGGGTGTGGGGAATAATTTCACCCTCAACCGCCATTGGACATACGCCGATGTACCCAAGAAAGCACTTGGGCGGCAGTTCCTCCAATTCTTGATCGTCAGCACGGCGGGCTTGTTGATCAACAATCTGATCGTCGGCATGATGAGTGCGCCGCTGGGTGAACTGCTCAGTCTGCCGGATACGGGGTATCTCGCCGCCAAAATACTCGCAACGGGAATCGTTGTGTTCTGGAATTTCATCGTCAATCGCATGTGGACATTCAGCGAACCGCACTATCGCTAACCGGAGACGACATACCATGACGACATCCACCCCTACCTTGATTGTGACTCCCACGCCGACCACAAACACACGCGGATCATCCATCCTTCGCACGTTGATCACCCCCACAGTGGCATTGATCGCCATCATGCTGTTAGCGGCGGCACTCAACTTCATCAACATTCAAGCGATTGGCGACGGCAACACCTATTACACCGCCGCTGTCGAGGCGATGCTGCAATCGCCGTCGAATTTCTTCTTCGCCGCCGCTGAACCGGGTGGCAGTGTCACCGTCGATAAGCCGCCGTTAGGTTTGTGGTTGCAAGCGATCAGCGCCATGTTCTTGGGCGTGAACGGTTTCGCCGTCACCCTGCCGCAAATTCTCGCCGGGATTTTCAGCATCCCGCTGATCTATTGGCTGGTCAAACGCTATTTCGGCACGGGCGCAGGCTTGATCGCGGCGCTGGTCATGGCGATCATGCCCATCTCGGTTGCGGTTCAGCGCAACAATACGATGGATGCGACCCTGATTTTTGCCCTTCTACTGGCGGCATGGGCGTTCGTCAAAGCGACCGATACGGGCAAACTCAAGTGGTTGATCCTCGGCGGTGTGTTCGTCGGACTCGGCTTCAACATCAAGATGCTGCAAGCATTTCTCCCCGTTCCCGCGTTCTTCGCGCTGTATTTCCTCGGCGCAAAAGTCGGTTGGGGGCGCAAAGTCATTCATTTGGCGGCAGCGGCGGCGGTCATGATGTCGGTTTCGTTCGCGTGGATCGTCGCGGTCGATCTCACCCCCGCCGATCAGCGTCCATATGTCGGCAGCAGTGATTCCAACAGCGCGCTTGAACTGGCAATCGGTTACAACGGGCTTCAGCGCTTGTTGGGCGGGCAGGGCGGCGGCGCTGCTGACGACGGCAGAGCGCGCGATGATGCCGCCGGGCAGCAGTTCACGCCCCCCGCTGGAATGACTCCGCCCGGTGATGGCGGTGCTCGACCGGACGACGGTGCGCAAGGCGCGGCAGGCGGTACGCCGTTCGGCAGTGAGATCGGCACGGCGGGCGTACTGCGCTTGTTCTCGCAGCCGCTTGATAACGAGATCGCATGGCTGCTTCCCTTCGGGTTGGTCAGCGTCGCGCTGCTCGTGATCGCCTCGCGTGTGCGTCTGCCGCTTTCAACCGCACATATGGCAGCGGTGCTGTTCGGCGGTTGGCTGGTGACGGAAGTCGTTTTCTTCAGCGCGGCGGGCTTCTTCCATGCCTACTATCTCGCCATGCTCACGCCGCCGATTGCGGCGCTCGTCGGGATCGGCGTGATGCGCTTATGGAAACTGCGCGAGACTCGTCACCTGCTGGCGATTGCGCTCTTGATCGCGGCGGCGGGGGCGACACTTGCCTATCAGATCAGCATCGCGGCGGGCTACACAACCTCCCTCACATGGGTGATCATTCCAGCGGCGGCGCTCGTGATCGGCGCGGTGATCCTCCTTGCGGCGCGCTTCATCCCGCGTGTCTCCCGGTTCGCCGTCGCGGGGTTGATCGGCATCGTGATCGCCATGACCGCCGTCCCGACCGTATGGGCGAGCATGACTGCGCTTAATTCCGGCGCGAATACCGCACTTCCCGCCGCCTATGCGGGCAGCAGCGGTGCGCAAAATCAGCGCGCGGCGATGGCGGCGAACAACGGCGGACGCGGCGAAAGCGGCGTCGATCAAGACCTGATCGCCTATTTGCAAGCGAACACCGAAGGCATGCGCTACATGATGGCGGTCGGAAGTTCGATGCAGGGCGCGCAGTACGTCCTCGAAACCGGACGCGGCGTGCTCTATATGGGCGGTTTCAACGGCGCAGACCCGGTCGTAGATGCTGAGAGTCTCCAAGCACTCGTCGATGCAGGTGAACTCCGCTACGTTCTTTCAAGCGGTCAGGGTAACATGCCGCGCGGCATGAACGGCGGCACAACCACCAGCGCGGTCAGCACATGGTTGACCGAAAGCTGCACCGTCGTCACCGAGGTGACCATTAATGGCACGCTCTACGACTGTGCGGGGTAAAGGACTGCTCCTCACCCCCTACCCCTCTCTAACCGAAGGTTGGAGAGGGGAGAAACCAAAGAGCTTTTCTCCCCCTCTCTATCGCTTGCGATGGAGAGGGGGCGGGGGGTGAGGAGCTTTTGAAAGACTGGGACGGGGGAGGGCTTTGTATTCGGGATCGAAAAGGGCTAGACCCCACTTCCCCAAAACCTCACATTCTTTTAAGCTGAAAAAATACGTTCAATCGAAAGGTGAGCCGTGAAAACTATCCTGATCGTCGATGACAAACTCAATGCGCTGCGGCTCTTGACCGATTACCTGACCGAAAACGGTTTCCGCACTGTGACAGCATCCAACGGGCGTGAGGCGTTATTCGTCGCCCGCCACGAAAAGCCCGATCTTGTCCTGCTCGATATCATGATGCCAGAAATGGACGGGCTGGAGTTCATGCGCCATTTTCGCCGTGAACGGCAAACACCCGTCATCATGCTCACCGCCCGCGTTGAGGAAACCGATAAAGTTGTCGGGCTGGAGCTTGGCGCGGATGATTACGTGACAAAACCGTTCGGCATGGCGGAGTTGGTCGCCCGGATTCGCGCTGTTCTGCGCCGCGTCGGTGAGCCGGTCACTGCGCCGGATGTGCTGCGTGTCGGTGACATCGTGCTTGATCGCGGGACGCACCTCGTCCGCATCGGTTATCGCAAAATTGAACTCACGCCGTCCGAATTTGAGATGCTCGCCGTCTTGATGAATGCGCCGGGGCAGGTGTTCACCCGCGCTCAACTGCTCGAAAAACTCAAAGGTGATCTCTTTGAAAATGTTGAGCGCACGATTGATGTGCATGTGCGCAATCTCCGCGTCAAGCTCGAACCTGATCCGGCGAACCCGCAGTACATCCTCACCGTGTTCGGCGTCGGTTATCGGTTTATGGGTGAGGAAGACTGATGTTCCGTTCCCTTGCGTTTAAGTGGACGGCGACACTCCTCTTGACCAGCTTGATCGGCGTGATCCTCGCGGGCGTGTTCGCGTTCCGCACCACCCGATCCGAATATGATCGCTTGCGGAGCGAACAGGCGCGTGTGGCATTCGTCGAAGAAGTGCTGACCTACTACCTGAATCACGGCTCATGGTCGGGCGTGGACGACTGGCTGCGGCGGGAAACCCCCGGTGAGCGCGAGCGCTATTCGACGCCTCAGATGTTCGCGCTCATTAGCACTTATGGCGATGTGATCGTCGGCAGCGGACCGTATCACCGAGGCGAGAGTGTGCCTCTGAGCGAACTTACGCAGGGCACGCCAATTTTCTTAGATGGTGACTTGATCGGGACGGCGCTCCTTGCCGTGCCGCCGCCAGAGCTTGATCCGCGTGAACAGGAATATGTAGCTAGTGCCAACCGCGCACTCTTGATCGGCGCGTTGGGTGCAAGTGCGACCGCGCTGGTTGTCGGCTTGATCCTTTCGCGTCAATTCTTGTCGCCGCTCTCCGACCTTACGCGGGCGATCACTGCCATGCACGCGGGCGATCTCGATCAGCAGGTGAAAATTCGCAGTCGGGATGAACTCGGCAGTCTCGCGCAGACCTTCAACGAGATGAGCGCCAACCTTTACCGGGCGAATCAGCTTCGAAAGCAGATGACCGCCGACATCGCCCATGATCTGCGAACGCCTCTCACGGTGATCGCGGGCTACTTGGAAGCCTTCCGCGATGGGACGTTCAAGCCGACGGCGGAGCGTTTCCGCGTGATGAGCGAAGAAGTGAATTTGCTTCAGCGCTTGGTCGAAGACTTGCGCACGCTTTCGTTGGCGGACGCGGGCGAACTGAAACTGACTCGTGCGCCGCTTCCCCCGCGTGAACTGCTTGATCGGGTAGCGACTTCGTTCAGCGAGTCAGCAGCGGCGGCGGGGATCGCGCTCACCGTGCAGGCGAACGCCGATTTACCCGAAATCTCACTGGATAGTGAACGCATGGTGCAGGTCATGGGAAATCTGGTCACGAATTCGCTGCGTCATACGCCGACGGGCGGCGCGATCACCTTGAGCGCGCACAAAAACGTCGCTGGCATCGAATTCCGCGTAATCGATACCGGATCGGGGATCGCGCCGGATGACCTGAGCCGTATTTTCGAGCGCTTCTACCGTGCCGATCCGTCACGTCATTCCGAAAGCGGCGAAAGCGGACTCGGTTTGGCAATCGCCAAGTCGATTGTCGAAGCGCACGGCGGCACGATCCGCGCCGAAAGCGAACTCGGCAATGGCACAACGATGATTTTGACTCTGCCTGTGTAAAGACTCTTCATCCCTATCCAAAAGGCGGAGAGAAAGTGTCGTTTCGCTGGTTTGCTCCCCTCTCTAACCGAAGGTTGGAGAGGGGTCGGGGGTGAGGAGCAGTACATCAAGGAAAAAGTGTCGTCCTCTAGACACGCGAGCGGATCACCTCCTTTCTGCGTTAGCGGAGTGGGGCTGGGGGTGAGGTTGCTTTGGGGAAACTTACCTACGGTCTGCCGGGGCGACCACCGCCTGCGCTGTCGGACGCGCCAACCGATGCATCACTTAAGTCCAACCCGATGTCAAACGTCGCCGTGTAGCCCGTTTCCGCTTCGAGCGTTTCGAGTTCGTCGGCAGCCATCGGCACAAGCACCAGCGTGAGCAGCCCATCACTACCCCGATAGATATTGTCGCGTTCGTTTGGCACATCTGGCGATCCTTTCGCCGCATACGGCTCAAGCGCATAAATCTCCTCGATCACGTCGGGATCGAAGAAGAACTGTGACGTGAACTCGTAGCCCGCTTCGGTGCGAATCTTGAAATGGATATGCACCGCGCGTCCGGAATACCAGCCGGGGACAATCGTCACAAACTCTGCGATCCCGCTCTCGTCCGTCACTTGATACCCGCGCAGCCAATACTGACCGCTCGTATCAAAACCGGGATCAGATACGCCGGAATACACGCCGTCAGCGTCGCAGTGCCACACATCTACCTGAGCACCTGCCAGCGGCGCGCATACGCCCCCCGTCACATCCTGCACCCGGTAGATCAAGCGCAGCGGAACGCCTTCTTTGATCGACCCATCGCTCGGATCAACACGAATATCCAAACGATTCAACATTCCATCGACAAAGTACGGACCTTCGGTGAGTTCTGGTCGCACCACGCAAGCGGGCAGGGCGGTCGCCGTCGGAGTGGCGGTCTGCGCGCTGACAATGCGCGGCAGACTCAGCCCGGCGATCAGCGCCGCTCCGCCGCCGCCAAGCAGCGCAAGCATTTCACGGCGGCTGAGGACGCGCCCAACCGGTTGATCGTCGTCGTGCGGTTCGATGTGTTGATTAGGTTTCATGGTCAATGCTCCTGACTTGATTGAACATGCTCATCACTCTACGGGCGGATTGTTCAGAACTTGCGTAGGCGCGGTGTAATTCTGCTAAAGCGTGTGATTTACCGAACCCAAAGTCTTTCCCCCTCTTTGTGTCCTTTGTGTTCTTTGTGGTTCAAAGCACTTTCGCAGCCGCGTTTACGCCGCGCTTGATGCGACAAAATCCAGCTTGAGCGTGACCTCGTCACTGACGTTCGTCACCGACGGCACGTTCGGAATGCTGATATTAAACGCCTCGCGCGAAATGATCGTTTCCGCGTGTCCGGTCAGCATGTTATCCGCCTCAAGCGTCGCCGTCACCTCAAACGTGATGCTCTGAGTCACCCCCGCAACCGTCAGATCGCCCGTGACTTGGAACGTCAGTGTATCGCCGACAGCGGCGTTGCCTGATAACCCGCTGATCGCGGTCGGTACGAACACAATGAACTCGTATTCGTCGTTTTCCGATTGCAGGATGAAGCGCGCAACGGCATTGTCGCGGCGGTCGCTGTCGGTCGCAAACGTGCGCGCATTGATCCGCAGCTCACCCACGCGTGATAGCGATAGATCGCTCGCATTAATGGCGATTTCGCCCGCCACTTGATTCGTCGTGCCAACAACGGTCTTATCCGACCCGTTCAGCACTTCAAAGATGTTGAACTCGGCGCTTGTACCTTCTTGATCAATCTGAAAAATGGTTTCGCTCGACGCATCAGCGGCGGGTTCGATGGTCTGAACCGCTTCTTCAATATCGACGCTCGGCGCAGCAACTTCGCGGGTCAGGTACAGGAATGCGCCGACGCTGACGACCGCGATCAGGGCGACGACGGCGAGAACAATGCCTAAGGTGCGATTCATGAGAGGTCTCCTCTGTTGAGTGCAAGATATGGATCGGCGATTACACTATCGGAGACTTGTTTAGAGGGTGTTCAGATCAGATGAGCACTCACGCCGCCAAAACTCATATTCCAAGCGTGCAATCGCATTCGCAGACACTCACCCCATCGCAAGTGATAGACAGGGGGTGAGGAGTAGTTTATGCAGAAAAAACTGTCGCCCTCTGAACCTACGTGGGTGAGGGGTTTTGGTGCGTTTGCCCTATCATATTATATGAGAGCTGTTGCCGTTCCCCTGAACAGCGTTACAATTGTGGTGTAAGGAACAACCGGGGAGTTTTTTGCCCCCGTTCGTTAGATATCGTTGAAGTTACTTAAGGAGCTTTTGCAATGAAGAAGCTGTTTGCCCGCCGCGCCGCGTTCGTGTTCGCACTCGTGATCATGATTGCGCTCGTTGGCAGTGTCGTCGCTCAGGATCAGCCGGTCATCCGTTATGCTTCCTATGCCAGCGATCCCGGTGCGCGTGAAGCGGACGAAGCCCTTGTCGCCCAGTGGACTGCCGCTCACCCCGATCAACCGCTTGAACACAATATTACCGATCATGAAGCATTCAAACAGGCGATCCGCACCTACCTTGTCGCTGATCCGTCACCGGATGTGCTGACATGGTTTGCGGGCAACCGTATGGCGTTCTTTGTCGATCGCGGCTTGGCGGCTGACCTCACCCCGCTGTTCGAGCGCGAAGGCTGGAACGATGTCTACGCCCCCGGCTTTGTTGCGCTGGCGACCCAGAACGAAGCGCAGTATTTCGTCCCGACCAGCTACTACTGGTGGGCGATGTACTTCCGCACCAGCATCATGGAAGCCAACGGCGTCACGCCTCCCGGAACGTGGGATGAACTCCTTGCCGCGTGCGATACCTTCAATGCCGCCGGTATTGTCCCGATCACCATCGGTACACAGGCTCCTTGGACGGCAGCCGCATGGTTTGACTTCCTCAACATGCGCATTAACGGACCTGAATTCCACATCAATCTGATGCGCTTGCAGGAAAGCTACACCGATGAGCGCGTCGTCGCCGTGTTCGATCACTGGCGTCAGCTTTACGAACACAACTGCTTCCTGCCGGACAGCGCCGCGTATGACTGGCAGGGCGGTCTGGACTTCATGAATCGTGGCGAAGCAGCCATGTACCTGATGGGCGGTTTCATCACCGACAGCGTACCGGATGACATCCAGAGCGATTACGACTTCGCCATGTTCCCGGTCATCAACCCCGACGTGCCGATTGGTATCGATGCCCCGACCGACGGCTACTTCATGAGCGTGAATGCCCCGAACCCCGAAGGCGCGTATGACTTCCTCGCCTTCCTCGGTTCGCAGGAAGCGCAGCAGTTCGCCGCCGATGAACTCGGTCGTCTGCCCACCCGCACCGACGTCGATACCACCAACTTCACCGAAGCGCAGCAGAAGGGTATCGATCTGGTTCAGAGCGCCGACTATGTTGCCCAGTTCTATGACCGCGACACCACGCCCGAAATGGCGGAAGCCGGTCTGAACGCATTCGCAGAATTCATCGCTGACCCGGCGGGCGCAGACGTGATGGCGCTGCTGGAAAGCCTCGAAGCTGACCGCGTGCGTATCGCTGCCGAAATCGAAGCAGCGGGCTAATCTCCTAACAGGCGGAGCGGTTTGCTCCGCCTGACTTGTGGTAAGTGACATGGGGCGACCCACTGCGAAGCCGATTCGCCGGGGGATCGCCCTTTTTGATTAGTCAGTTTTTTGAGGATTACGTGATGGCTTCTTTAGCGGCAGCAACGGGAGAACGCAAGCGCGTTACCAGCAGACGTAGAATTCAATGGGCGCCTTATCTCTTTCTGCTCATTCCGCTGGCGCTCTACGCCATGTGGATTATCTTTCCGACCTTCTTCTCGTTTTACCTCAGCTTGACCAACTGGGACGGAATCGCGCCGATCCCCGGCGTAGATCACCTGTCTTTCAACAATTACGTGCGTCTGCTCGGTATTGGCACGGGAGCGCCTGACCGAGATTTTGTTGTTTCCTTCGGCAATAACCTCAAGTGGATGCTCGTCTTTTTGACCGTCCCCACCACGATGGGCTTGGGGCTGGCGATGATCTTCAACACGGATATACGCGGCGCGCGCTGGTTCAAAATCAGCTTCTATGCGCCGCTGATCCTGTCGTTCGTCGTCATCGGCACAATTTGGATGTGGATTTACGAACCGCGCGCCGGAATCCTCAACAGCGTGATCGTCGGCGCGTCCCAAACATTGAGCCAGATATTTCCGTTCATCACCCCACTTGAGCGCGGACCCGGTTGGCTAGCAGATCGCAACCTTGCCCTATGGTCGATTCTCGGCGCAGCGGTGTGGCGGCAGGTCGGCTATGTCATGATCCTGTATCTCGCCGGTTTGAAGAATCTCGATCCGTCGCTGATCGAAGCGGCGCGCGTAGACGGGGCGAACGGCTGGCAGATGTTCCGCAAGGTCATCTTCCCCCTGCTCGGACCGATCACAACCGTCGTACTCGTCATCTCGGTGATCGACTCGCTGCGTTCATTCGACTTGGTGCAGGTGATGACTCCGCTCGGCGGCGCGTCGAATGTGCTGGCGAACTTTATGTACATCGAAGCGTTCAACAATTACCAGTTCGGCTATGGCGCAACAATCGCGGTGACACTGCTCAGTCTCTCGCTGATCATCATCATTCCCTATCTGTATCGCACCGCCAAAACCGAGTTGGAGTACTAAATCATGACCAATACAACCTTCAGCGGCGGCACGCCGTTGTTGACCGACTTGCCCGCCCCGCAGATCATGATCAAGCCGAAGAAGAAGCGGCTTACCGTTCGGCGTGTCCTGATGTATGTCGTCTTGATCGCGCTCACGCTGATCTGGTTGCTGCCGTTTTTCAGCGCGCTCTTGACGAGTGTACGCACACAGGACGAAATTTCTGTCAACGGCTTCTGGAGTCCCGATGTATCGACGCTCACGCTGCAAAACTTCGCGGACGCGTGGACACAGGCGCGGGTCGCCAATTATCTTGGCAACAGCTTCATCGTCACCATTCCGTCGCTGATCGCCACCCTGTTCTTGTCGTCGATGTCGGCGTTTGCACTGGCGCGCTACCGCTTCAAACTGGCAATTCCGCTCTATTTTATGTTCGTCGCGGGAACGATGCTCCCGTTCCAGATATTGCTGCTTCCCGTGTTCAAACTGGCAAACGATCTGGGGCTGTACAACACCTATTGGGCGCTGATCGTGATTCACACGGCGTTCCAAATGGGTTTCTGTACGATGGTGCTGCGCAATTACATGAAAACCATCCCCAACGACATCATCGAGGCGTCGCGCGTGGACGGATGCAGCGATTTCCGCATCTACTGGCAGATCGTCATGCCGCTTACGCTTCCGGCTTTGGCGGCACTGGCGACGCTCGAATTCACGTGGATTTTTAATGATTACCTGTGGGCGCTGATCCTCGTCCAAAGCGAATCGCTCAAGCCGATCACCGCCGGGTTAGCGGGTCTGCGCGGGCAGTTCACGACGAATTGGCCCCTGATCACCGCCGGGTCGCTAATCGGCGTGATGCCGACGCTGATCGTGTTCGCGTTCTTGCAGCGTTACTTTATTCAAGGGCTGACGCTCGGCAGTGGGAAGTAACGCGGAAAAAGTATTGGCTGACGCAAAGGCGCGGAGAACGCACACTCGTCCCGCGCTTTTTGCATGGAACACTTTGTTTACCTATGCGCAACATGCTTTATAATCGGGTCTGGTATTAGCGTAATCACGTTGCAGAGATAAGTCGAATTCGCATGGCAGAAAACCAACGCTTGCTTGCCGTTCTCATTGATGCTGACAACAACACGCAGTCCGCCATGATTACGGCGATCATGGCGGCAGCCAAAACACAGGGCAAGCCTATCATCAGCCGTATATATGGCGATTTTTCGCAAGATAATCTAAAGAATTTGCGCCCAGTCGCCGCCGAGCACGACATTGAGGTCAAACACTCCTATCATGCCAGCAGCGGCAAAAACGCGACTGACATTGCGCTGGTCATCGACGCGATGGATATTTTATATGATGGCAAAGTTGGCGGCTTTTGCATCGTATCCAGTGACAGTGATTTTACGCATTTAGCGCGGCGCATTCGGCGAAACGGCTTGATCGTAATTGGGATTGGCAAGGCAAATCCCGCGCTCATCGAGTCATACGATAAGTTCATCCATCTTGATGCACTCGCCCCGACGACTGTGGCTGTTCGACAGCCTCCGCCCGCTCCCATACCACCTAAACCAAAAGCTGTCGCGCCGCCACCCAAGCCAAAAGTGGTTACGCCGCCTAAACCTATCAAGGCAAAAGGCGTTGTGACGGAAGTCGAGATAGTGTACGCCGCCTACAAAAAGTCGGTCGAAATCGCAAAACCTACCGATGGATGGGTTTTGCTGTCTCAATTAAGTGATGTGTATGGCAAGTTGTATCCCAAACATGACATGCTGACTTACAAAGGTACAAAGCACGGCAAGGCAAAAAAGGCTATCGAGCAGATGCAGGCGGATTACCCTGACAAGATCGAGCTGCGTTCCAGCAATTTGACTGTGTACATTCGCATGAAATAGCGGCTCAATCGGTGTCGTGTCGCCTATTATCGTCCCACGTCTTTTGCATGAAACGCTTTGTTTACCTACCCCCAACATGCTTTATAATCGGAACGGTTATTCGCTCCGCAGGGATGTTTGAACTCGCATGGCAGAAGAGCAAAAAAGGCTTGCCTTTCTCATTGATGGCGATAACGTTAGTCCAGAGTTGATTCCGCGCATCATGGAAAAAGTGCTCGCCTACGGGAAGCCGATCATCAGGCGCGTTTACGGCAATGCGCTCAACAGCAGTTGGGAACCCGTCACCCGCAAACACGCGATCACACGCAGATCACACCCGACTGTCCCGAATGGCAAAAACGCCACCGACATCGCGCTTGTCGTCGATGCGATGGATATCCTTCATGATGACAAGATTGATGGATTCTGCATCGTTTCCAGTGACAGCGACTTTTCACCGTTGGCGACCCGGCTCACCGAAGCGGCGAAATACGTCTTGGTGATCGGGCGCGAAAAATCCCCGCTCAGAGGGCGCTGTGATGCGTTTATCTCGCTTGAAAGTTTGAACGGTTTTGTAACGCCATCGGCGGTGAAGCCGCCCAAACGCCCCAGAGCCGTCACCGAGTTTTACCGCCTCTATGCCGCATATCGAAGCGTTGCCGATGCCGAACATCCCGCCGAAGGCTTTGTCGAACTCAGCAAAGTGCGCAATCGCTTCGTGCAGTTGTACAACGGTTTTGACCCGTATACCTACAAGGGCAAAAAATACAAAACGATCAAACGCGCAATCGAGCAGATGACGAAGGATCACCCGAACCGGATCGAATTTCGGGAAACCAACCTCGTCATGTATTTGCGCATGAAGTAGCGCCTTCACTCAACTGCCTGCTTCTTGCGTCGCCAGCGCGCAGCACAGCGGCTCAATCGGCGTCGTCTCGCCCGTCACCCGCCACATGCCGGGAACCCACGTCGCAATGGAATCGCGCCACGATGGGTCATGATCACCGGGCAGCACAGGGATCGTCTCCGCATTCGCCCAACTCCAGTACACAAGCTGGCTTGCCTGACGATCATAAAACACCGGCTCGCCAGCGGGATCGAACGTCCTGAACCGAAGTGTGGGCGGCGGTTGACTTTCGCCCGCCGACTCGTTGAGCGTCCACGCCGTGATGATCCGCGGACGATCCGGCGGCGCATCCGCATCCAGCACGTTGATCCACGTTCTGCTGCCACCCAAGATTGAGCCGACCACTGGGGGATTTTCTGGCTGCGCGTAGGTATCGGCGCGCGGGTTGAACAGCACCGATCCAGTTTGCAGGTAGCTAAGGTAGACCAACCACTGGCTGCCGTCTCTCACCCACACGGCGCTGTCCAACGAGTCGCTTCGATCTGTCCAGTACGTGACAACAGCACGGGAGTACAGCCCGTTCTCGTCGAAAGTATCCATCAGGACGCCGAAAGAATTGTCAGAATCGGGGTGAATTCCGGCATTCGATGAGTAATGAAGCACGCCATCGCCCCATCCCTCCAAACTCGGTACATGGAATTCGCCGCCATCGGCATAACCGAGCGAGACAGGCGCGGCGATCTGCGTCGTTTCGCCGGTGCGCATGTCGTACACCATGATCCGCCCCGCGAACATCGTGCTGAATTCGTGCAGTTCGATCCACGCCAAGCGCGTGCTGTCCGGCGACCACACCGGTGTTGAGCGAATCTGAAACGGCGTGTCTGCATCCGGCAGCCCGGTGAATTGATCCGCGATTTGCACATGCCGCGCCGGATCGTCGAGTGGCTTGCTCGTATCGATCACCCAAATATCAGTCGGTTCGGGCGCACCACCATACGGGTAATTCTCGCCGCGTTCAAGCAGATCGATGATCCCCTGTGCGACCTGCGTATACACCACTTTCGAGCCGTCGGGCGAGACAACAGGCGTGTCCGCCCATCCCGTCGTTGTTTCGCGGTGCGGTTCGCGCTCGCCCGCCGCCCATGAATAAATATCCGCCTCCCACCGCGCGTACTGCTCCGCTGGCACGATTGCACGATGGAAAAATAACCGCTCGAAGGGCGCAAATACTCTATTGTTCTGCGCGCTCACAGATGTGCCAATAATCAGGCAAAACCCGAACAAAAGCATGGCTTTCTTGATGATGTGCATCACGCAGTTTTCTCCCACCAATCACCATTGACCTTGCCATTTAAGCGCACTCTTGCTTGCTCCCCTCTCCGTCGCTTGCGATGGAGAGGGGCAGGGGGTGAGGAGCACTTGTTGACCTGCGAGGTTACGATCCCCCCGCCTCCGGTGTCCACAGCGCGCAGCACACCTGCTCAACCGGTGTCGTCTCGCCCGTCACCCGCCACACGCCGGGAACCCACTCCGCCGCGCCGACGCTTGTTTCAGGGAAAACCGGCGTGATCGTGCCCGCATCCCAATAGACCAGCATCCCTGTATCCTCTGTGATGAACAGCGGCACGCCCGCTGGATCAAACGTCGTGAATTCGAGCGTGTCCGGCGGCTGATGTTCGAGCGCGACCCCGTTCACATGCCATTCGACGCGCTGATTGCCCAAGCGCGGATTCAGCGGTGCGGGATCAGGTTGGATCACGCCATGCCAGCCGCCGCCGTTAATGCTTTCAAACACAGGCAGATCATCCAGCGCTTCAAACGTAGTTGTGACCGGATCGAACAGCACAAAGCCCGACTCGGTGTAATAAAGCAGTACGCGCCATTCACCACCGTACTCCACCCATGTCAGCCAGTAGTCGAATTCATCCGTTTGACTGGTCAGGTAGGTGATTGCATGGCTGAATACATCCCCGGTTTCGCTGAAGATTTCCAGCATCACGCCCCATGAACCATCAATTTCAGCCGCATGGATTTCAGGTCGGGTGTACGTGTGTGCGATCCCGCCGCCCCAGCCTTCCATTCTCTCGACGCTCCAATCGCTCCCGTCGCCGTAGCCGCTGTACACAGTCGATGTGATCGTCTGAATCTCCCCGGTGCGCGTGTCGTACATCAGGAGGCGTCTGTGATCGAAAGACTCGACCCACGCGAACCGCGTCCCATCCGGCGACCAGACCGGATCGGAGTTGAAGCGATACGGCGAAAGATCGGTGGTGATTTCGTTCACCGTCAGCGGTTCGGTGATCTGCGTGATGCGCGTCGGATCGTCGTGCGGCTTGGTCAAATCGATCAAGTGGAGTTCCGTCGGGTACGGTCCGCAGCAGAAATAGTCGGAATACACATCGACGCCGCGTTCGAGTGCGGCTGCGATCAGCGGGGGATACGCCAGATACGCGAGATAACGCCCGTTGGGGGAGAGAATCGGCGCACGAATCCACCCGCTTATCGTCTCTTGAATCGGCGCGTCATCACCGGGTTTCATCGAATATAGATCGGCTCGTGGGTTGTAGGCGTCGTAGCGATTGTCGGTCACGCGCATGAAGTAAAAGCGCTCGAATGGGGTGAATTCGGCTTGCGCGTGGGTGTGGATGAGAGACGCGCAAGCCAACGTCAGAAGGGTGATCAAACTCAGGACGGAGAGTTTTGCTTTCGTCGCTGCCATACGTAGCCTTTTCCCGGCGCGAATAAGAACGCCGCGATAAAAATCGCCGTCAGGGTGAGGACAATCCCCGCGCTTGGCGCGATCCCGAGGTGCCACGTAACTGCCATGCCGATCACACCACCCACCGCGCCGATCACCGCCGCGAGGATCATCAAATGATGCATGCGTTTGACGAAGAAGCGCGCCGCCGCCGCTGGCGTGACCAGCATCGCCGCGACCATCGCAACGCCGACTGCTTGTAAGCTTATCACAACCGTGAGCGCCAGCAGGATCAGCAGCAGGAAGCGGAGCCGTTCATCGGGAAGACGTAGGGTTTGCGCAAACGTCGGGTCAAACGTGATCACCAACAGTTCTTTGTACAGCAAAATCACCACGCCGACCACCACCGCGCCGATCCCGGCGATCAACACGAGTTCGTCGTTGGTCACGGTCAGCACGTTGCCGATCAACAGGTGACTTAAGTCGGCGGTGTAGTTATCTGCTGTTGAGATGATGCCTATCCCCAGTGCCAGCGCCCCCGCGAACACGATCCCGATCGCGGTGTCCTCGCTCAAGCGCCGCCCGCGTGTCAGAAACCCGATCCCGATTGCGGACAAAATCCCGCCCGCCAGCCCACCGATGAAGATCGCCGCGCTGCTGCCGCCCGTCGCCAAGTACGCGACCGCCACGCCGGGCAGAATCGTATGCGCGAGTGCATCCCCTAAGAATGCCATCCCCCGCGTGATCACAAACGCGCCCATGACCCCGCTCACGATCCCGATCAGGATTACCGCCAGCGTTGCCCGCTGCATGAATGCCGCCGCGAACGGGTCGATCAATAACTGCTGAATAAACTCCACATGCTGCCCTTATGCGTATTGAGACTGAATCTCAACTATGATAATCCCGCTTGCGAGGAATCTCAACGGGAGGGTTAGGAGACTGAGGCGAGTTGGAAGGTTGAACCGAATTGGCATTCAGCAGCAGTTGAATTTGATCCAGCACCTCATTCGCCTGTGTGTTGCTCAGCCCCTGAACCGTCACCATGACACCCATCGCCGCCAAAAGGAACCACAGCTCGAATCCTCTTACAGCGGGCGCTTGGCTGAGAAGGATACCGAGGGCAAGAACCAAGATGCCGCCCAAGACAAGTCCCGTTCGCGGGATCATACGGGCATAAACCTCAGTGCCGCCGCTTCTATGAACATGCAGCCGTCCGTCCACAACTTCTGCAGATGGCGCGCGCGTGTACGAAACCCAGCTTTTGATGACGTATTCTTTCTGCGTGATGCTGTCGATGTGCAAGTAATCCTTGTGTTTTCCGCTGTAGGCGATCCGCTTCAGTCGGCTCACACACTCCTCAATCGGTAGCGGCGAGATGAAATGAATTGATCGGGGATCTTTGATGAAGCCGCTCATGATTAGCTTTCACCTGTATCGAGTGAGCGCTGAATATCTGCCATAAGGGATCTCGCTTGTTCATTCTGGATGGCACTGTACACAAAAATGCCTCCCGCAGCAGCACTTCCAAGACCGACCAACAGCCATGTCGTGGCATTTTCCGAGCCTGCTGATGAGAGCCATAGGAAAAAGATTCCCCCAATTAAGATGAAACAGCTCGTTACGAGGTTGTACATGGGCAGAACAGTCCACATTTGCACTCGCGTTCCCTCACCCTTGTTGGAATTCAGCCGCCCATCCATCACTTTTTCACGACTTCCACTCCCAACCTTTGTAAAGCTCTGAACGACATATTCTTGAGGCGTAATGCTGTCGATGATCAGGTAATCCTTGCGGTCTGTACTGTAGGCGATCCGCTTCAGTCGGCTCACGCACTCCTCAATTGGCAGCGGCGAGATGAAATGTATTGATCGGGGATCTTTCATGATTAGCTTTCACCTGTATCGAGTGAGCGCTGAATATCCGCCAATACGGATTTGGCTTGTTGATCTTGCGAAATCCAAAATGCGAAAACAGCATTCACGGCGGCCGCTCCAAACAGCACCAGCGTGGTTGACAGAGTCTGTCCGGCAGCAAATCCCAACAATCCGAAGATTGCAGCCATACCGGCAAATGACACGACAACATCATTACGCGGGATAGCCGCCGCATGCACCCAAGTTTGACCGCTTTCGAGTGCGATCAGCCGCCCTTCCAAGATTTTCTGGCGATAACGTGAATATTCTCTAGAGCCTGCATAGCTTTCTAGTACGTATTCCGCCGGGGTGATCGGCTCTACACGCAGGCGGTCGCCATCGTGCCACACATTGAAAGCATAATGCCTGAGCATACCGACACACTCCTCAATCGGCAGCGGCGAAATGAAATTGATCGATTTCCCGCTCGGATCGTGGTATTCGCCGTCGGCGGGATCGTATTGGATGTAACCCATCGTCCATGTCCTCAGTATCAGCGGCGCAGCAGACGTTCAATATCCCTCAGGATCAGTTTTGCCCGCGGATTTTGTAGACTCAACACGCCTGCCACAAAGACAGCCACCCCGATCACAATCGGGATGAGTGCTGGCGTACATGCCCAGCCCCGTGCAGTCCACGCAAGCGCCACGCCGACGCCCATGATAACCAGCGAAAACAGTATCAGCAGTACCGCACCACCCACTGCCGAAACCTCGTCCAGTCTCACCTGAGTTCCCCCGCTGTCATGGCTGATCAGCCGCCCTTCGACCAGCTTTTGTCCCCCGCGATTGCTGCTGCTCAGCGCGAACACCTGAATCACCCACTCATCCGGCGTGATCGAGTCCAGATTCACCCGGAAATTATCCTTCCATACATCATATGCCTGCCGCTTGAGGATCGTAATACATCCCTCAATCGGGGACGGTGAGACGAAATCAATCGTTCGCTGTGAGTCAGTATCACTTCCGCGTTTCGGCTTTTCGGGGTACATGATCTTCCTATCTGTTCAGCATCAACTGAATCGCACGCATCACGGCATAGGTTTCGCCAAAGTTCTTGGATGTGGGAAACAGCCACTCCAACAGGAGTACAGCGCCAAAACCCATCGGCAGAATTCCAAGCGCAGTCGTTAACCCGGGCACAGGGGGCGGCGCTGTGATGAGCATCCCGTACCCGATAAACCCGGCGGCGACCATCAAATTTATCCAGCGCTCACGCCCGGCACGCGCTTGCATCCGTGTAATCGTCACGCGCGTGCGGTGCTCATCGATCGCAATCAGCCGCCCTTCGACCAGTTTGCGCCGTAACGCTCTCCGATGCGCAGGGGTGAAAATCTGAACGATCCATTCTGCTGGCGAGATCGCGTCGATGTTTACTTGATAGCGCTTCCCGCAATCCCAGCAGTACGCCTGTCGTTTCAGCTTCGTCACGCACTCCTCAATCGGCAGCGGTGCCACAAAATCTAGGTTTTGTATGCCCAACGGCAGAGGGGATCGTTTCGGCTTTTCGGGGTACATGCTGCCCTTCTTTCCATGAGTTCTGTGCCTCTCCCCCCCGCTTGCGCTGACAGGGGTACACTTTTGTCTAGACTGCACATGCGTAACGTTCTGCCAGTGCTCTTGTTTGCTCCTCTCCCCGAATTCGGGGAGGGGAGACGAGCGCAGCGAGTGGGGGAGAGGTGCTTTACCGCCCGACTTTTCTGGCGTTGTTTCTACTAGATGCTCCTCAGCCCTCCTCTCTATCGCATGTGATGGAGAGGGGGCTGAGGAGCGGTTAATTGTCACACCTTGCGGAATTCACTATAAAATCAACACTTTATCAATCATTTACCCACATTCTCCGACATAAACCGACATAAATTTCGTCGGACTGGGGGCAAGCTCAATGCTAGCCTACCCCCAACTCTCACTGGCTTACATCCTCAATTGACGGGGGTACTGCGTCAGAATCTTCGCCCCCGTTTCGGTCACCAGCACATCATCCTCAATCCGCACCCCGCCCAGCCCCGGCACATAAATCCCCGGCTCAATCGTGAACGTCATCCCCGGTTCAAGCACATCGGCTACCCCCGCCGCGATCTGCGGAATCGGCTCGTGACCATCCATGCCCAACCCATGCCCCGTCCGGTGTGTGAAGTACTGCCCATACCCCGCCGCCTCGATCACATCCCGTGCCGCCTTATCGACCGCCCCCATTGACACCCCCGGCTTGACCACAGCTTTCGCCGCCTCGTTGGCAGCCAGCACCGTGTCGTAAATCTTCTGCATCTCCGCGCTCGGCTCACCAATGCACACCGTCCGCGTCAAGTCCGCGAGATAGCCGTCGTACTGCGCCCCCCAGTCGATCAGCAGGAATTCCCCGGCTTGCAGCACCCGTTCCGTCGTTGATCCGTGCGGGTTGCTGCTGTTCGGTCCCGTCTGCACCAGCGTGCCGAACGCCTTCCCATGCGCGCCGAGTTCCATCATCAGCGCATCCAGCCGCGCCGCGATCTGCACCTCGGTCATGCCCGGTTCCACTTCTTCGAGCAGTCTCCCCAGCGCCCCCTCGCTGATCTCAACCGCGTGCTGCATCGCTGCGATTTCTTCTGCCGTCTTGCGCGCCCGCACCCCGATCAGCGCCCGCTGTACATCGCTTACCGTCAGCGTCGGATCGACTGCTTGCAGCGCCAGCAGTTCAAACACGCGCATCGTCAAGCCGTCCACCCCAATCCGCTTGCCGCGCAGGTTGAGCGCGTCCACCGCTTCCGCGAATGCCCCTGCATAGCCGGTTTCATCCCGCCACGCGAACGAGAGCACCCCCAGATCAGGGCGTTCGTTCAGCTTCTGCATTTCCAAAAACGGGACGATCATGCTCAAGCCGTCGCGGGTGAGGATCGCCAGCGTCGGACGTTCGCTCAGGTGAAACTCCAAGCCCATAAAGTAGACGAAGTTCGTCCCCGGCACGAGGATCACCGCATCCACCGCGCCGCTGTTGAGTCCCGCCGCGTCACGCAGGCGGTTCAGCCGCGCCGCATAATCCATAGCCATCTTTTGTCATCCTTAATCACGAAGGGGTTTAAGATGAAGGGGATTATAAACACGTTCACAGCGGACGGTAGGTCGCCCATGAACCAACAGCACGCGCCGTATGTGTTGATCGTCGATGATGATTCCAACATTTTGAAGATGATGGAGATGATCTGCGCGCGCGCCGGAATGGGCTGCCAGCTAGCGCTCTCCGGTGCGGAAGCGCTTAAGCTGGTGAGTGCCGTGCCGGATGTGTTCGATGTGGTGTTGATGGATACGATGATGCCGGGGATGCACGGATGCGAGGCGACCGCGCAGATGCGTCAAATCCCCGGCGCTGAACATCTCGCCATCGTGATCTGTACCGTGAGCGCGTCTGCCGATGAGATTGTGCGCGCCATCGAATCAGGGGCGGATGATGTGCTGTACAAGCCGTTTATGCCGCGTGAACTGATCGAACGGCTGGACAATTGGACAGAGACCAGCCGGATGCGCCGCCTCTGGCTCACGATTCCCGATCAAGATCGGTTCGACCACTTTTATACCCGCGCCGCCGCTGATCAGGATGTTCGTGCGCGCGTGATGGCGGCGGAGTGGTTGGTCACGATCGCGCAGACCCGCGAAGAGCGTGACCAAATCCGCGAACTTCTTCAAACATGGCTGAATGATCTCGATGAGGGGATGGTTCAAACGGCGAAGCGCTTGCTTCGCCAATTGGAATAAAAAACCCCTCTCATACACAAGCGTATGAGAGGGGCAGGGGTGAGAAGCAGTCTACTTCCGCTTCATGCGCACGCGCAGCGCGAACAGCGCGAACGAGAAGAAGATCGCCGCCATCAGCAGAATGCTGGAGAACCCACGCAGAATAACTTCACCGTCCCATCCCGTATTCAGGAGTGCGCGTCCGGCTTCGATCACATATGTGACCGGGTTCAGATAAGCCGCTGTCTCAATCCACCCACTGAGCAGGTTAAGCGGCACGAACGAAGCGGTGAGGAACGACAGCGGGAAGAATAGGAAGCTCGCGCCGCTGGTCGCCGCGCTGCTGCCAGACATCAGCGCCACGCCGACGGGCAGCCCCGCGAACGCCGTCCCCAACAGGAGCGAAATACCCATCAGTGCCAGCACGCCGCCAATTCCGGTCGCGGGTTCAAGACCCATCAGCACTGCCACCGTGACCACAATTCCGGTCTGGATCACGAGCAGGAACGCACCGCTGATCATGTGACCGAGCAGGAGCGCCGCGCGGTTTGCCGGGGTGAGCATCAACTTATCGAAGTAGCCGTTTTCGATGTCGCGGACGATTCCATCGCCCGCCAGTGATGAACCGCTCAACGCCGCGCTCAACACCGAAAGCGGCAGGATGAAACCGAGGTAGCTTTGCCCGCGCAGACCGGGCAGGAAGCCCGCCGCATCACCGAGCGTTCCGGTATAAATGAACAGGAAGAAGATGCTGATCAGCACGCCCGGAATGATGGCAAACGGGACGCGCAAACTGTTGCGGAAAGCGCGGGCGGTCATCGTCGATACCTGATGAATGAACGGCATTCCTTCCGCGCGGTCGGCTTTCTTAACCGGAAGTGCAGTGACTCCCGACTGCGTAATCGTGGTCATAGTTCTCGTATCCCCTTACAGCTCGTTTACGGTCGTCTGATTCGTCTTGCGTTCTTCTTCTTGGTGTCTATTTCTAGCTCGCCTTCTTCTCGGCGGGCTTGCCCCGGCGTGTGAACGTTTCCGCGACCGGACCCGTTCCCGCGTCTTCTTCGTAGCGCTGACCTGTCACCTGAAGGAAAACATCATCCAACGTCGGCGCACTGAGTGTGAGCGTGGACGGGCTGAGTCCGCTGTTGTTGAGCGCGCTCACGACCGGCGACACGATTTCCGCCGCTTTCGGGCGGTACAAACGCAGCACGTTTCGGTCAAGCTGGGTGCGATCCGCCATGTGCTGAACCGCGTCTTGTGCCTGCATCGCCGTTTCGGGCGTGTCAAACGTCAAGTTGATCGACTCGCCGCCGAGCGCCGCTTTCAGGTCGGCGGGTTTGCCTTCAATCGCGATCTGACCTTTGTCGATGATCGCAATCCGCTGCGCGAGTTCGTCCGCTTCTTCGAGATACTGGGTGGTCAAGAAGATCGTCATCCCATATTCACGGTTCAGGCGGCGAACTTCGTTCCATACATCGCGGCGGCTTGCCGGGTCGAGTCCCGTCGTTGGCTCATCAAGAAACAGAATGCGCGGACGGTGTACGAGCGCAAGTGCCAAGTCAAGGCGGCGGCGCATACCGCCGGAGTATTTGCCGACACGTCGATCCATTACGCCGGGTTCATCCAGCTTGACGATGGTCAGCAGTTCCATTGCGCGGTCGCGGGCTTCGCGGCGCGACATTCCGAATAACTGCCCCTGAATCGTCAGCAGTTCCATCGACTTCATGATCGGATCAAGTCCGATTTCTTGAAGCGCAACCCCGGCGATCCGCCGAACTTCTCCCGCTTCCGTCACGACATCATGACCGCCTACCGTTGCGTGCCCTTTGGTCGGCAGCGCCAGCGTGGTTAGCATGGCGACGGTCGTGCTTTTGCCCGCACCGTTCGGTCCTAAGAAGCCGAACACTTCACCTGTTTCAACTTTGAACGAAACCCCGCTAACGGCGGTGTAGTTTCCGAACTGTTTGATCAGCCTATCACCGATAATTTCACCATTCATGACAACATCCTCCCCGCTTCTCGGACTGCGTTTCTTGCCTGCAATTGTTAAGACTCACCCGTTATGGACGACTAGCTTGCGTACCCCGGATTCTTCGCAATTCCCTGTGCGAACGCTTGATTGAGCAGCGTCAGCGCTTGAGAAACATGCTCTTGATCCTCCGACGAGAGCGTATCGAGCAGCGCGGCGATCTGATCGACCATATGCTCTTGCATTTGGTGATAACTCGCCCGCCCCGCGTCAGTGATCTCGATCCACACCACGCGTCGATCCTGCTCGTCGCGTGTGCGCGTCACCCACCCGCGCTCCTCCAATGCCGTGACTGTGTTCGACATCGTTGGGAGCGTCACCTGTGTGGCTTTCGCCAATTCCGAAAGTGTCGTCTGCCCGTCGAGCAGAATCCGCATGACGACGATATGCGACGTGCTGACCATCACCGTTCCAATGCGCATCTGCGCGCTCATCACGCGCATGATGACGGGGATGATCTCCAATGTTTTCAGCGCAATCGTCCGATTTTCAAGGTGCGGCATATCAACACCGTTTGCCTTCCTAATGGTTAGCTCGCCTAATCATAAAGAAAACGCCGTTTGTATGTCAACGTATTTAGATAAGAAGTGGCTGAACGGTTGCTGAGGTTGTTCTCATCTGGTTGGTTTGGCGCTTTGTGGAAATGATACCGCCGAATACCAATCCGGTATAGACGAGCACGGGGGATACAAACAGGACGCGCCGCAAACCCCGCACTTCGATGCGGAATTCGGGCGCGTCAAAACGCATCCGATCGATTGCGCTTCAATCCATCGTCAGTGCGAAATCGATGTACGGCTCTCCTGAGTCGGGCAGTTTGCCTGTATCGAGGATCACAATCCGCGAATCCGCGCTTTTGAGCTTAGCGATCCGCTCCTCTTGCGGCGTTGGTTGCATCCTTGCAAAGATCGCGGTGATTGCGCCGTCCGCATGGACGATCACCTGACGGGCAAATACGCCCACCCGGTTGAGCATCGTCGCTACATCCTCGTCGCTGACCGCGAGATATTGCGGCGGCGGCGGTGGGACGGGTTGGGCGATGTCGTCACCTGTTTGCAGCAGTTCGCTCAAGTCCTTGATTACATCGTTGTAGGTGCTGATCACGCCGCGATAAAAATAATCGTTGCGCCAATCGTTGGTATATGCCTCTTTCGCCTTCTCTGAAATTTCGCGGCGGCGTTCGTCAAAGCTGTTCAAGAGCGCGGTGATCTGCTCACGCAGTTCATCGGCATCGGGTGATGGGTTTATTTGAGTCATATTGGCTGCGCCTCGTGGCTACTTTTTGATGATTACGTACTGCGTACCGGGTCCATGTACACCTAGAATCAATTCCATTTCAATGTCACCTGTCCGCGAAGGTCCGGTGATCAGGCAGAAGTTCGCGCTGTTGCTGATTCCGCTCATCGCCGGATCAGCCTCGCGCAGCCCCGCAAACCATGACTCAATGCGCGGCAGCAGTTGATCCACGCGGATCACCGAGATGAGCACAGGCGGCAAAATCGTCGGGATGCGCCCTTTTCCCGGCGCAGTCGTGACGATCAGCGTGCCCGTCGTCGCGGCGGCAGCGTCCGCTCCGGTGAGTCCGACCTGAGCGCTTTCCGCCTTTGCCAGCATTTCCGCGCGGTCGCCTTGATACGGTTCAGGGTACAGGATCTCAATACCCGCCGCTTCGACCGCTTGTTTCAAGCCGCTGACGGGAATATGCGCGAAATCCCACGCCAAGATACGCGCGGCGTTGTGCTTCTTGAGCAGATCGATCACGGTGGCGCGGGCTTCATCATCCCCCGTCACCACGAGTGTTGTACCCATCAAACGCGTGAGTTCCGCCGAAAAGCGTTCGATCAGCGCATCGGACGAAAGATCATCCTGCACGGTGACAGGCAGATAAGCGGACGGACGCGGCGGCGCATCCTCAAAGGGACGGCGGGCGGCGCGCAGTTTTGCGAGGATCGCATCGCGCGAGGATTGGCTCATGATTCATCGTCCTTTTCCTGCTTGATGCCGAGTTTCGCGGGTTTGGCGCTGCTGAGGTACAGCGCTGCACCCACCATGACGGTCCCCGCCGCCAGCAGGACGAGATCGGCGGGGCTTTCGTACTTTAGGTTGAGCGCCGCTTGAAAAAACTTGACGATTAAGATCACGAGGATGACTTTCGCCAGCCGATCCTTGAGATCATCGAGGCTGACGATCAAGAGCAGTCGTCCGGCGAATTCCGAACCTTCCGCCACCTCTATTTTGTTGACAAACAGTTCGTAAATGCCGAGCGCGAAGATCAGCAGAATTGCGGCGAGCAAATAGCCGTCGATCACGCCGACCACGCCGGAGATGATGTCCAACCGCAAATTATCGCGGGCGTAGGTATCGAGTGCCGGACTGAGATAGCTGAATACCGCGCCGACCAACCCGAGCGAGTCAATCGTGGTCACGATCAGCACGCCCAAGCTAACGATGAGCGAGGCGATCACCGGGATAACGAGGAGGAGGCGGCTGTTCCACAGGATAGATTCGAGAATACGTTCGAGGGCGTTCGTCTTCATGAATGGGTCATCCGTTAAGTGGGTGCACAGAGAGAATTCCGTCAGCGTGATCGTACCGCCCGGTTCCGCCAATCGCGTTAAACACTTCCAGCGCGTAGTTGTATGCACCACCGGACGTATGCGCAGCAAAATCCACGAGTGCTGCCACATCGCGCCGTAGCACGATTTGAGTAACGATTTTCACGGTTTAGCCCCGATTCTTCTTCCACCACGCATGGAACGATTCTTTTGCCAGCGGCGGAAAATCGCGGCTGTCCGTCCAATTGCCGATGAACGGAATCGGCAGGTCACCGATGGTCTTTTCGCCGTTTCCACCTTTATCGTGTGCGATCACGTTTGTGACCATACTCGCGGCTTTCCCGCCCACTTGATACAGCAGTGGGTTGCTGAACGCGAACCCGAAGCCCTTCATCCCAGCGCGGATCATCGGGTCTTGCACATGTTCCAGATCGCGCCGCAGTTTGAGCAGCATATCCGGGATGTCAATATCAACCGGGCACGCCTGCTTGCACGCGCCGCACAGGCTCGACGCAAACGGCAGCGGTGACGCATTCTCAATTCCTTTGAGGAGCGGCGTCACAATCGAGCCGATCGGCCCCGGATACACCCATCCGTAAGAATGTCCGCCAACGCTCTGATACACCGGGCAGGCGTTCAAGCACGCGCCGCAGCGGATACAAGCGAGGGCTTCGGTGTACTCGCTAGCGTAAATGTTCGTGCGTCCGTTATCGACCAGCACCAGATAAAACTCCTCCGGTCCGTCCGGTTCACCGGGATTGCGTCCACCGTTGATCGCATTACCGTATACGCTCAAGCGCTGCCCGGTCGCAGAGCGGGGGAGAAGCTGGATCAACGTGGCGAAATCTTCCCACGTCGGAATCACTTTCTCGATCCCCACAACGGCAATATGCACCTTCGGCATTGTCGTCGAAAGCCGCCCGTTGCCTTCATTGGTGACGACGACAACCGTACCCGTTTCGGCGATCAAAAAGTTGCCGCCGCTCATGCCGAAATCCGCTTCGATATATTTATTCCGCAGATGCCCCCGGATGAAGCGCGTCATATCGCCCGCGTCATTCGTGTGCGGCATGTTCAGCTTTTCCATGAACAAGTCGCGGATTTGTTCTTTCGTCATGTGCATGACGGGCATGATGATATGCGACGGGTGACTTTCGCTCACTTGAACGATGTACTCGCCGAGATCGGTTTCGATCATCTCGATGCCGCGCGCTTCGAGCGCGGGCAGCAGGTTGATCTCCTCCGTCACCATGCTCTTGCTTTTGACTCCGCGCTTGAGCTGATGTTGTTCGCAAATATCAAGGACGTGCTCGACGGCTTCTTCGCCCGTTTGTGCCCACAGCACATGACCGCCGCGCCCAGTGACCTGCGCTTCGACCTTTTCAAGGAGTTCAGGAAGTTCGTTCAAAGCGCGCAGACGGGCGGCGCGTCCTTGTTGTCGGAGTTCGGCGGCGTGCGGGAGTTCCGCCATTACTTGGCGGCGGCGACCGTCCGCATTGCCAGTCGCGCGGTCAAGCGCACTGCGGAGGCGAATATCCTCTAAAGCGATGTGCGCTGACTGCTGAAATTGATTGGCGGTTAAGTCCATATGACCCGTGATCCTGTCGTAAAAATACCAAACGACAACACACATAAATTGTAGCGCGCGCAAGGGCAAGTGTCATGCAAAAATGAGGAAATTGATAGTGTGTATCAATTAGGTTTAACCGATGTGAAAACTGATTTCCTTTGTGTTAAAATAGACCTAGTTTCGTACGATAAGCGCGAAAGGGCGCACATGATGACATCGGTGAGTACTGCATCAGAACAAACTGCGCAGGCTCAAGTAAAAACAGGTTGGCTGACTGAAAACTGGCTGAAACCACGCCTCGTCGTGATCACGCTGGTGGCGATCATTGCTAGTCTCATCGCCGAGCGGTTGGAAGCACCTGAAGGCTTGATCCTCGTTTTCAATGTGATCTCGTATGCGGCGGGGGGTTACTTCGGGCTAAGGGGCGCGATTTCCCATCTCGCTGAAGGCAAGCTCGATGTTGACCTGCTCATGATCTTGGCGGCAGCCGGCGCGGCGATCATCGGTGATTGGCACGAAGGCGCGATCCTGTTGTTCTTGTTCTCCCTCAGCAATGTGCTGCAAGAATATGCGATTGGGCGCAGTCGTCAGGCGATTAAGAGTTTGCTCAAGTTGTACCCGTCGGATGCGAAGATCAAACGCGACGGTGAGATCATCAGCGTCAAAGTCGAAGCGATTCGTGCCGGTGATATCATCTTGATCGAACCGGGGGAACGCATCCCCGTCGACGGGATTATTCGTGCTGGACGCTCGGCGGTCGATCAAGCACCGATCACAGGCGAATCAATTCCGGTCGATAAATCCGTCGGTGACAAAGTGTTCGCTGGAACGCTCAACCAGCAGGGCGCGCTCGATGTTGAAGCGGCGGCTGAAGCGAAAGATACGGTCTTATCGCGCATCATTCGCATGGTGGAAGAAGCACAGGACAGCAAAGCCCCGACCGAACGCTTTTTGGAGAAGTTCGAACAGCGCTACGCCGCGTTCATCCTGATTAGCGTCGGGTTGTTTATCGTGATCCCGCCGCTCCTCAATCTGACTGACTTCACGAGCAATTTTTACCGCGCAATGGTCTTGATGACGGTTGCCAGCCCGTGCGCGCTCGTGATCAGCACGCCCGCATCGTTCATCAGCGCTATCGCAGCGGCGGCGCGCAGCGGTGTCCTGTTCAAAGGCGGCGCATACATCGAAGGTTTGGCGCTGGTCAAGGTGGTTGCATTCGATAAAACGGGCACGCTCACGCTTGGTAAGCCTTCGCTCACGGACGTGATCCCCTGCACCGAAGTTGACGAGGCGACCGTGCTGGCGATTGCCGCCGCTGCCGAATCGCGCAGTGAGCATCCACTCGCCAAAGCCGTCGTGAACGCGGCGGAAGAACGCGGCATCACGCCGGCGCAGATCACGGATTTTGAAGCCTTGATGGGGCGCGGTGTGCGCGTGACGATGGAAGATGGACAACCTGTGCATGTCGGCAGTCCAGTATATCTGCACGAGATCGCGCCGCTTCCGGAGAGAATGCAAGCGCAGCGCGCCGAACTTGAAGAACAGGGTAAAACCGTGATGGGCGTTATACGCAGCAGCGAATGGATCGGTTTGATCGCGCTGGCGGATCAACTGCGCCCGACGGCGAAAGCAATTGTCAGCGGCTTGCAAGCACAGGGCGTCAAAGTGGTGATGCTGACGGGCGATAATCCCCGTGCCGCTGCATGGATCGGTGCGCAAGTTGGCGTCGATCAGGTGCATTCTGAGTTGATGCCCGAAGAAAAAGTCGCGGTGATCACCCAGATTCAGCGCGAAATCGGCGCGGTGGCGATGGTGGGCGACGGCGTGAACGATGCGCCCGCGCTGGCGACCGCCGACATCGGGATCGCGATGGGCGCGGCGGGAAGCGATGTTGCGCTGGAGACGGCTGATCTCGTGTTAATGGGTGATCGCCTCGAATCGATCCCGCTGGCGATTGGTATCAGCAAGAAGGCGCGCCGCGTCGTCTGGCAGAATATCTCGTTCGCTATCGGTGTGATCGTCGTGCTGATCGCTTCGACGCTGTTTATCAGTTTGCCGCTGCCGCTTGGCGTGCTCGGTCACGAAGGCAGCACGGTGATCGTCGTGATGAACGCACTGCTTCAACTGCTGATTCTGCCGGAAATCGCGCGTCAGCGTCAGCGCCGCATATCTGCCTAATCTCTCACGCGCAATCGAAGTTTCGGGCGGCTCACGATCTGCCCGAAACTTCTCAAAACGTCGCCCTCCACTTTTGAACAAAAACCCCCCGCTCCCTCATATACAGTCAGCAGTCTGTGATGATGATGAGTGCAAAGCCTGTGATCGACTCGCCGCCTTCAACCGATAACCTCACCAGCACGTTTGAACGCCTGCAAGCGGAGCTTAATCCGCCTGTGCGGCGCTACATTCGGCGGCTGTTGGGTGTTCACGCGGATGATCTCGCGGTTGATGACATTGCACAGGAGACATTCATTGCGCTCTACCGCCGCTTGACCCGATTAACCGATCCACTTCCGTTGGGCGATGCGAAACCATACACCTACGGGATCGCGCGCAACCTGTGTTATGAAGAACTCCGCCGGATTGAGCGTTTCGGGCTGTCGGTCGAGGAGGATCATGATCAGGCGGAAGGGGCCTATGGGATGGGCTACCGGGTGATGGCGGATCCGTCGCAGTCACCGGAAAGCGCGGTGTACTGGATGCTCTTGAATGCCGAAGTACAGGCGGCGATCAACCAACTGCCGCCCGCACAGCGCGATACGCTGATCTTGTACTGTCAGGCAGAGATGAGTTATGAGGAAATCGCCGAGACACTTGGCGTTAACGTCGGCACGGTAAAAAGCAGACTGCATTATGCCAAACGGATGCTGCGCGGCATCGTCAGCGCAGCTACAGTGGAAGCAATCGAGTCCGGGATTGATTAGCGTATACATAGAGGAGAGCACGACATGGACACTACAGCACGAGACGGAATTAACCGGCTGCTGCCAGCGCTGCGGGCATTAAATGATGCGATTGCCCGCAACGTCGAGTTTGGGATGAGCGCAGGAACGGGTACAGCGGCGCTCAAGAGCTACACGGCGCTGCATACACGGATTGCGGAACTGATGCCGGATGATACGTATGTGACGGAAGCGCTCAAAGTTGAACTGACGGATACGGCGGACGACGGTGCGCGTTTGGCAGCAGTGAATATGGCGCTTCGCCAATTGATCGCCTACATCGAGCCGATGCTGCGCGAACGTGCCGCATCCACCACAGACGTGTATCGCAAAGAAAAACGCAAGCACGATGAGGACCAGCATGAGCGTGGGCGCGATCTCGCGGACGCGGTGATCACGGCGACTCGCGCTGCACTCCGCCGCGCAGTCTCGACGTTTGAAGGCGGCGAGAACCTGAGCGGTTCGGACTTAAGCGGCACATCGCTCCGCGAAGCGAATTTTGACGGCAGCAATCTCAGCGCCACCAACCTGAGCGGGGCAGACTTCACAAACAGCAATTTCTCAGACGCGAATCTGAGCGGCGCAGACGGCACCGGCGCGATCTTCCGTGAGTGCAATTTGGACGACGCGAATCTAACAGGTGGCTCGTTCAGCGGCGCGGACTTCACCGCCTGCAATATGAGTGACGTGGAAGCGAGCGGTGTCAATCTCTCTGGCGCGGTATTCACCGATGCGCACATGGACGACATGAATCTCAGCGGTGCAAACTTGTCCGGCGCGGTGCTGAACGGCATCAGCGGATCAGACTTGAATCTGAGCGGCGCGAATCTCTCCGGCGCAGAACTGCGGGATGCTGATCTGACGGATGCGAATCTGAGCGGCGCGAACCTATCGAGCGCAGAGATGAGCGGCGTCATCCTTGTGGATGGCAATCTGAGCGGCGCAAACTGCGATCATGTCGTGGCGCGCGATGCGGTCATGTCCGATAGCAACGTGAGCGGCGCGAACTTCCACCGCGCTGAACTGAACGCCGCGAACTTCCAAGATGCGAACGTGAGCGGCACAAACTTCTCACAGGCAATTTTGATTGACGCGTCGTTTGAGGATGCGAACGCGCGCGGCACGAACTTTGAAGGCGCGGATCTTCAAGGCGTAAACTTTGAAGAAGCGAATCTCAAAGGTGCGAACTTGCGCGGCGCGAATGTGACAGATGCGAATTTTGAAGAGGCTGAGTTCTCGCGCGAAACGATCATGCCGGATGGTTCTCAGTGGGCACCGGGGAACAGCATCGAACGGTTTACGCATTCCGCCTAGCGGTGTTTGTTAAGCGGCTGATCCAAAAAAGCGCTGTCAAAGAAAGCAGGTTGACGGCGCTTTATGTTAGGCAGGTACTGAATCATGCTCCGCGAGCACATCCAGCGCTTCTTTGAGCGTTCCCACAACCCGAACTTCGCGCATGACAGTATGAGAGAAAATGTTCGCCATCAACAGGATGACGGGATTTGCCTTGCCATAGACAACGGCGAACGATGGTCGAAACTTGTTTTCTTCTCGCCACAGTGTAATAAGGTCGCCAATTTGCAGTGGGAATTTGTGGAGATGTGTAAGATCAAAGATCTGCCGGACTGGGTGGACGAGTGTTTCAGTCATCTGACTGCGATGCTGATTGTCGGCGCGCAATTCTTCAATGGTTATATCGCCGCTGATGCGTGTGATGAGAATACGTCGGGGAACAAACCATTCCGTATGAATGGGCATACCATGAATCTCCAAAGCTGCATTTACGCTATCTTAACGCATTAGCGCGCGAAAGTAAAGTTTTATCGCGTGTGATTATATGTGAATCTAGTTGATAATCCATCAAAAACGTAAATTTCGCAAGCGCCAAAAGGCGAATGCGGTGTTAAAGTTCTGTTAAGGAAGCGAAACTTCGCAGGTATGTGACTGGGATCTCTCTACGGAGATGCACTGCCCGACGGGTTCACCATCAATCAGGGCGGTGAAATTCGTCACAGTTGCGCTGGCGCGCCAGAAATATGATGGCGCATCTCCTGTTGGGCGCGTGACTTCGCTGCGCAGTTCCCGACACTCAGGCTGCAAGCTCATCTGGCGATCTTGCGCGCGAATGCGGAAACACCATCCCGGAGCCAGCGATCCGCCGCTGACAAATCCGCCGATTTCGGTCACGGCTTGGTCAGCACGCTGGAATGTGACGCGTCCGATTGCTGCGTCACGCTCACCCATGTTGATCACCGTAAACGAAAACTCATCGTAAATCAGCAGAATCGGGATCGACGTATCGACGACGACTTCAGCCGTTGCTTCGTCAGTTGCCATTTCGCCAACGACTGGCGTATTTCCTACTTGACGGAGCAAAAGCACCACGCCAATCATAAGCACGATGAGCACCACGACTCCGGCGATAATCAGCGGTGTGCGGTTAATCGGGCTGCGGCGCGTCGTCTGACGGCGAGTGCTAGGCTGTTTTTCGGGCTTCGAAGCTGCAGCATTGGGAGCGGGTGAGGGGATTGAGGCTGCGGAAGTATTGAAGGCAGGCGCGACTGCCGCACGTGCATTATCAACTGCCGCGCGGATTTCCGCGATTCGTTCATCGAGCTTTTCCGGTTTCGTTGGCTTGCTCGGCGGAATGAACGAGACGAGCGGCGTATCATCGATCGCCATACCAAATGCTTTCCGCATCGAATAAATGAACGAAGCGGAGTTGCGATGGCGATTTTCCGGCTGTTTATCGAGCGCCTTAAACAATTCAACCTCGACGGCGGGCGGAATTGTGTCATTGAGCGCGATCACCGACGGCGGTGGCTCATGAATGTGTGCAATCGCGATCTCCATCGGCGTTTCACCGTTGAAGGGCGTTTTACCGGTTAGAATTTCAAAGAAGATCACCGCCAGCGAATAAATATCGCTTTGCGGCGTCACCTTGTTGGATGCGATTGCCTGTTCAGGTGAAATATAGCGCGGCGTTCCGAAAGCCGTCCCAAACGTGCTGTCGGTTGCTGGGCGCAGCAGGAGTCCAAAATCCGTCAGGGTCACGCGGTCATCAGAGTCGATCAAAATATTCGACGGTTTGATGTCGCGGTGAATGATGCCGAGCTTATGGGCTTCGTCGAGTGCCGCCGCGACCTGCTCCATAATCTTGAAGGCGCGCCCGACATCCATCTTTATATTCGCACGGCGCAGTCTGCCCAATTCTTGAGCTAGGTCTTTCCCGCGCACCAAATTCATCACGATGAAGTAGATTCCGCTCGGCTCTTCACCGTAATCGTAAACCTGTACAATGTTGGGGTGATTCAACTGTGCGACGGCGCTCGCTTCGCGCTTAAAGCGCATCATCAGCGTGTCGTCTTCTTCTGTGCCGCTGCGATCTGGAATGAGTACCTTGACGGCGACCGTTCGCTCAAGGGTATGATCGACTGCCTCATAGATGCGCGCCATCCCACCAGTTGCAATCACGCGCACCAGCGTATACCGTCCATCTTTGAGATGTGTACCCACCAGCGAATCGGCACCCTTTAGCGGTGGCGACGATTCGGTTGAGGTTTTGTCGCGCGGTGGCTCAGACATAACTACGGAATTATCCCCAGTTCACGCGCTTCGTCGTAAGTAAGAGGACCTCGTTCGCGGCGGGTTTCGTTCGCAAGTTCCGCCAGTTTATCCATATCGAACAGGTCATCAGCGGCGCTCAAGTCAAGTTCATTCAACAAATTCGGATCGAGCTTGTCGAGATCGAGATCGGCAATCGGCTCTAGGCGAATCGGTTCCGGCTCCGGCAGGCTGATCTGCTCAATCTCATCAGAACGTAGAATGAGCGGTTCTGTGTTCCCGCGCGGAGGTTCTGCGGCTGGTACTTCAGCCGTCCGCTTGCCTCTACCGCGGCGTTTCTCCTCGGCGGGGGCTGGTGAGTCAACTGCAGGCTGCGTTTGTGCTGCGATCTCGGCGGCGCGGCGCATTTCCATTGTTGCCCGTGCTTCGCGTTCCGCTTCGACCATGAACGCACTCGCACCGATCAGCGCGACCAAATCGTCAGCGGCGCGCCGCCCAAAACGGCTGACCGCGCCAAGCTGCCCGCGCGCTGCGTTGTTGCTTTCAAAAACAACCGTCAGCATGTGATGCAGACCAACGGATAATACATAAATATCGTAGCGGTCGCCATCATAATAACTTAATGCTGAGGCTTTGCCGCCCACTAGTTTTGTCATTTCAAACGTCGTCATCACACTGGGAAGCAGCGCCCCCGTTAGCTGTTCACGGTCAATGTAGCCGACCGCGCCGCGTTCGAGCAGCACTTCACCGCCGCGATTGCTGAAGACAACCGCCATCGCGCCGACATCTTGCAGCACTTGATCGACAAACCGTGTCGCCGCTTTCACATCGATAAGCGGCACAGCGCCGATATCGCTTTTTTCGCGGCTGCGGGAGGCTGATTCAAACTGCGCGGTCAGTACGTCGCGCCCATCCAGACCAGCGGTGATGGCACGTAAGAACAATTCCGCGTCATCGGGGTGTTTCACGATCAAGAATGGGGAATTCGAACGGGTCTGAGGATCAAGCTGAGCGGCGCTATCCTCATCCGTAATCACAATGAGCGAGGTTTCCGGGCGTGCCTGTTTGATGCGGTGCGCGAAATCGACCCCGTTCATGGCGTCATCGAGCGCCAATGCAACAACGACGACATCAAGCGATGTGCGTGCCGTCTCGTCAAGGGCATCAAGTGACGAGGGAACATCGAACAGCATGGCAGGACGATGAAGGAGATCCACGGCTGCACGGACGAGCCGCGCTGCTCCCCCGGAAGGATCTACGGTCATGATACGGGGCAAAGGGATCATGCGCCATTTCCTTGATTAGCTGTGAGCTTGCAAATGTGCCACGAATCGCTCAAAGCGCGGAGAATCCGACGCTGAACTGATCTGAGTATAGCGCGAAAAGATCAAGTCAGGTATTGAGAAAGTCAACGGTGACCGGCGATTCGCCTACGCAACCGCAATATGCCCATGCCAGCGCACCCAGTAATAAGACTGAGGGGGCATCTGTTGGCGGGCACGTTCAAAAGGGATGACATCAGCAAAAAGGAATGTGCCTGACTGTTCAAGTGTAGCAAACAAAAATTCTGTAATCCGCTGCACGACCGTAATCTTTTCGGCACGGGCGGAAACATCGACAATTTCCGTTTGAATAGGTTGCGGCGCAGGACGCTCTTCGAGCTTTGCCAGCAACCCATTCCAGATTTCCGCCTTTAGATCGCTTGACGGAATGGTATCAGGCTTGATCGCTTCTCCCAGAAGCTGCTCAAGCCGTTTATCCGAGAGATTCGGCATAGCTGGGAATACCTTCTATCCACGAACGATGAACATCCCCTAATCGGGGACGCAGGTTTTCGCGAGCGTAATAGAGGCGGCTTTTCACCGTGCCCACCGGGCAACCGAGAATTTCGCCAATCTCGTCGAGGTTCAGCCCGCACAAGTAATGAAGGACGATAACCACGCGCTGGTTGAAGGGCAGTTCACCAATGGCGCGCCGGATCGCCCGCTGTGTTTCGCCGATTTCCGCTTGGACATCAGGGGCATACCACGCAGGACTCATCAAACGGTCAACGAGAGTCTCCAGCGAGATGCGGCGTTTCTGTCGTCTCGAAATCCAAGTATAGCTCAGGTTCACCGTCACGCGATAGAGCCAAGGGGCGAGCGGGAGACTTGTATCAATGTTATCCGCATATTGCAGGAGCTTGAGGAAACAATCTTGCGTGAGGTCTTTGGCAACATCATCGTCGCGCGTAATCGCCGCTGCGGTACGGAACACTTGATAATAGTAACGGTCAAATAGCAGCCCCAGCGCGCCGAGGTCGCCCGTTCGCAGCTGTTCGATGAGCGCTGCGTCACTCACATCGTCAGAAACTTGTGTCATAAAAAACTCCGTCAGCGGAAATACGGATTCCCGGCTGCCCAGTCCTAGTAGTACTGTAGTTTAATCTTTTTAACAGACGGGTTGTGAAATAACTACATGACGATTCTTATATCGCGTTTGTTCACATTACACAAGGGGGGTAATCATGGGGGTGTTTTTGCATCCTCACGCACCCATGAGAAGGTGCATGATAACCGCACCTTCTCAATGAGTGTCTCGATCTGGTCTACAACTGTGCCGCGTTCAGCAGGGCATTGTTGATAATGTTACCTACTGCACTGCCGAACAATGCGCCAAGTAACACATTCACCATCATGATAAGGATCGTCGCCAGTACGAGCGAGAAACAGCCCATCCCTACGCCAAAGTCGTAGGCTTCGCCGATTTTGCTGATCATTTTGAAGGCGAACGTCCCGAAGAAGCCGATGATTAACAGCGAACCGCACGCCGCCAGCGGGCTTGGCGCAAGCGAGACAGGATCGATAGTAATGATGATGATTGCGAACGCAATGGCGACCATCACATAGCCGATTGGCACATAGCGGTTATAGAACATCAGCATCTTGTTGATCAGGTGAACGAATGTTCCGTTGCCGCCGAGCAAAATCGCCGCCACATGAATGAACAACATCTGAAACGCGAACGTAATCAACGAAACCACGGTCGAGATCAATCCAGCGATGAGCAGCGGAACGAAGGGCAGACTAGTTGCCCGGATGATCTCCAATGAGCCTGAATTTTCTCCGAATATCTCCCGAATATCACGCGGACTCATGTTCTCAATGATAGGCAGTAGATTTTGCCGGATGAGTTCAAACAGCACCACAAGGAACAGAATCGGAAACACGGTGTTGATCACGACATAAATCACGGCTTCAAAACCGACGTCGCCCCATGTCGAACTGTGCGCACGCTCCCACTGCTTTGAGCGAACTTCCTGTTTGATTTTCGTGACTTCGCTTTTGACGAACTGCGTCCGCTGTTGTCCGTCAAGGATCATGCGTGCCGCTTCATCACCGCCGACGCCGGTGACGCTCCCCGCGACATTGCCGAAGTACGGATCGTTAATCATATTCGGGTCAAGCGTGAGTGCTTGCGCGAGATTTTTCATCGCTATGGCATTCGCGCCGCGCATATTCGCGCCCAACGCCGATTCGACCAGCGCTTTTGCGCGCTGGCGGTTGGCGAACGATACCGCATACTCGCGCCCGCGCACCGGAATCTCGCTCGGTTTCGACGTTTCGTCGGGTTTGGGGGTTTCATAAACCCGCAGTGTGATTTCTCCGGCGGCGCTGCTCATGTCAACGCGGTCGGGTAGTTCAGAATCGGAGGTAGAAATGATTCCGCCAGCCGCTTCATTTTGCTGGCGGATGTATTGGGCAGCTTTACGGGCAAGTTCGCGAAGTTCCGGTTCCGGATCACTGCTGAACACCCGCGCTAACGATGGAATTGCCGCAAGGTCTTTTGTGCGCCCCAGCCCGATGATGGCTTGGCGCCGAGCGGGGGGTTCAGTGCTGTTAAGCTGGGCGATGAGTGAGTCGAGCATGTCCGTCCTCGGATTCGCAGTCGCAGTCATGTTGGCGAGACAATGCTATTATGCCACTATATTCCTGTTACCCTGCATTAACGAGTGATCGCGTTATTCGTTGACGATTGACTCAGCGGCTGTGATGGCAACAGCGTCTTCAAACAGCGCGATCAGCGGGTCAGGAATGCCTGTTTCATCGACAAGCTGCCTGCGAATGCGATTTCCTAAGTACGAGCCGATCAATGCCGCGCTTGCACCGTACATCCCACCCTTTAACCGATCCTCGCGGTGCGCCAGCGCGCCAACGACAGCGCCGACCATTATCCGCCCGAACAGTGGGAACAGCGTGAGACGCGACGGGGTGAACGGCAGTTTATCGCCGATTGTCTCCCCGACTTGCGCCACTCTCAGCACGGCGGCAGCCGCCGAACTCCGAAGAATTTCCGGGTACTGCTGTGCTTCCAGCGGATTCCGCTGCGCATGATTCACCAACGCGGCGATTCCTGCCATACTGCGCAATCCACTGATCCCGCCGAGCCATACCGCTTTTCGTAAAGTCATCGTTTATCCTCAGTTCCAATCTCCTGTTTGCCGTCTATTGGGTGTATCATGACCGTCCGCTGCCCACATGTGCCATATTGCCCGGTTTGCGAATGCCATGTTGGGGGCAATCATCCGACGTTCTTGAAAAAAGACATCATGGCGATGACGACTTCAGACCCCAAGCCCCTTCCGTTCGACCGGATGCTGCCGATCCTCGTCCTGACATTTGTGGATGTCCTCGGCTTGACGGTCATCATCCCGATTCTTCATTTGTATGCCGCTGCCTATAACGCGACACCACTGCAAATCGGATTGGTCGCGGCGGCATTTCCGCTCAGCCAGTTGATTGGTGTGCCGCTCATGGGCGCGCTCTCCGACCGATTTGGGCGCAAACCCCTGCTCTTGATCAGCCAGATTTCCACGCTGATCGGCTTCTTGATGCTTGCCGCCGCAACCTCATTGGAGATGGTCATCCTCTCCCGTGTGATTGACGGGGTATTCGGAGCGAATTACGCCACCGCTCAGGCGGCGATCACCGACTTGACCGACGACAGCAATCGGGCGCTTGGTCTGGGATTGGCAGGCGCGGCATTCGGCATTGGGTTTCTGTTCGGTCCGGCAATCGCGCTGTTCGCGCTGGAAATCAACAACAGCCTTTCGATGCCTGCATTGGTCGCCGCAGCATATTCTGCATTTTCGATTGGGCTGACCGTGTTCAGTTTCCGCGAGACACTGCCCCCGGATCGGCGTAAGCAGGGAAAAGCCGGACGTGGCGTGCTGCTCACCAGTTTTTCGATCATTCGCCGTCCGGCAGTTACACCGCTCCTAGTACTAATGTTTTTTCAGCAAATTATCTTCTTCGCTTTTGAAACTTTGTTAGGTTTGTTCCTTCTCAGCCGTTTTGGGATACTTGGGCAAGGGAGCGCGCTGATCTTCTTGTACGTGGGCGTGATACTGGTCATGGCACAAGGACGTCTTATCGGGCAGTGGAGCCGCCGCTTTGGTGAGCGGCGTGTCGTGCAGATCGCGCTGGCGCTGCTGGCGGTTGGGCTGGTGCTTGTCGCCCTAGCACCTGACTCTCCCCATCCCTTCTACGTCGAGCGTATCGTCCGCAACGAACTTCGTGATCTTGCGCCGACTGCCACCGAAACCATGATCGGTGACATCGCTATCACACTCCCAAGTGAAAGCGGGCGCGGGTTTGGAGGGTTATTCTGGCTGGCGATTGCGCTTTTGCCGCTGACGCTCGGCGCGGGCTTGATCCGTCCGGCATTAAATACGCTGATGATCCGCCGCGTCCAATCGGACGAACGCGGGGCAGTCCTCGGCGTGAGCGCATCATTTGTCAGCGCCGCCGATTCTGCTGCACCGCTGTTGGGCGGGCTGTTGTTCCAAACCTATGGCGCATCCGCGCCGTTTCTCGTGGGCGGGGGGATTATGGCGGCGCTGTGGCTGTTCAGCTTCTGGCTGGTCCGCAGTGAACCGCCGCTGGAACAGGAAGGCGCATGAACACGCTGATCACACAGATGCAGCGCCGACTGATGTATCTGAGTACGCCTGAGGAGCAGCGGCGCGCCCTTTACATGGTCGCGATCAACCTGCTGATGGCGTTCGGATCGCTGCTGTTTTATCTCTACACGAGTTTCTACGTCGATCAACTGCTGCCGATTACGCTGAATTTAGTCTTAAACTCGACGGTTGTCGCCCTTATCCTGAATAGACGGTATCAACTCGGGGTGCGGGTGTTTGTGCTGCTTCAGCCTGCACTCGGTTTTATCACGCTGCCGATGCTTGACCTGAACGCGTTGGCATATCTCATTCCCTCGTTCTTGGCGGTGAGTTTGTTCATCCGTGATCAGCGCACGATTATCGCTTACGGACTCGCGCTCGGCGGTGGCATTGCTATCGCTGCATTTGTGACTCGTGGAATTCCGCGCTACGCCGCGCTGATCCACACAGATTTTTTTCTCTTCCTGTTCATGACGATCATTTTGATTACGATGATGGCTTTGGTAGCGCGCGCTGATCGTGCCCAAATTCATCAACAATCGCACGCACTTGAAGAATCAGAACAGCACCTTCGTTCGATTTTAGAGAACTTTCCCGGCTTGATCCTCGTTTATGACCAGAATTTGAACCTAATTACATTTCGCACCGCCCCGACGGTTGCGCCCCCGTCCCTCATCACCCCGGTGGTAGGGTCACCCCTCAAAGATCATTTCACTCCGGCGCAGTTTCCCATGATTATGTCGCAGATGGAACGTGTTTCTGCCCTCGCGCGCCCGGTGAGTTTTGAAATCCCCGGTTGGGAGGCGCACCGCTGGTACGAGGTTTCCGTCGCTCCGGTGTTGGAACGCGGCATGGTGCGGCGCACAGTGCTGATTGCGCTGGAGATCACACGCCGCAAGCGGGCAGAGGAGTCACAGCGCAGCACCGCACGCGATCTACAGGATTTCGCCTACATCATTTCGCATGATCTCAAAGCCCCACTGCGCGGGATCATCACGGTTGCGGGGTGGCTTGTGGAGGACTATGCGGATAAATTTGATGACAAAGGGCGTGAATTAGTGGACATGCTTCAGGGGCGTGTGCGCATCATGGATGCCATGATCAACGGGGTTCTGGAGTATTCGCGCATCGGGCGTCAGGAGACTATTCAGCCTGTTGATGTGGGCGAAGTAATCCGCGAGATTGACTCGTCGATTGTGCCCCATGAGCGCGCACGGCTGATTATCGAAACGCCGCTGCCGACAATTTACAGCGATCCGACGCGCGTCCACCAGATTTTTCAAAATTTGATCGACAATGCGATTAAATACGGAGACAAACCGATGACCGAAATCCGAATCGGCGCTGTTCAGCTCCCTTATGGGTGGTCGTTCAGCGTGTCGGATAATGGTCGCGGAATCCCAGAACAGTTTCATGATCGGGTATTTCAAGTATTCCAGACGCTCGCGCCGCGCGATTCAGAAAGCAGTACGGGAATTGGTTTAGCAATCCTTAAACGAATTGTCGATTATTATGGCGGTGCGATTCATTTGAGTTCGGAAGTTGGCAAGGGCAGCACATTTACGATTACGCTGCCGGAAGTGCATCCATCGTCTACACCATCGAGTTGACAGTGAGCCATGTGCCATGACTGACCGCCTCCGAATCTTACTCGTTGAGGATGACCCGATCGATCAGCGCGCGTTTCTTCGTTTAATCGATTCGGAGTCGCTTCCGTACGATCCGCTGCTGGTAAACTGTGTTGCTGCCGCATTACAGGCAGTCGCCGCCAGCGAATTTGACTTGATTATTGCGGATTATTTGCTGAGTGACGGCACAGGCTTCGATATTCTCGATGCGGCGGGCGAAACCCCGTTGATCATGGTAACAGGGATGGGCAGTGAGGAACTCGCCGTAAAAGCGATGAAGGCGGGCGCTTACGACTACTTGACCAAAGACTCCGAGCGCCACTACCTAAAACTCCTGCCTGTCGTCGTCGAAAACACGATCAAGCGGGCGCGGAGCGAACGCGCCGCCGCCGCTGCCGAAGTGGATCGGATACGGCGCGGCATGCTCGAAACCTTCATCAGCGATGCTTCCCACGACCTGAGGACGCCGCTTAGTGCCCTCAGTACCTCGCTCTATTTGCTTGAACGCTACACCGAAAGTCTGCGCCGCAACGTCGCCCAATATCCCGATCCTGAACCGCTGGTGCGCGATGTGCTGCGCATCATCGACCGAATCGCGCAGATCAATTCGGATCGCGATCGTTTAGAACGGATCATTGATTCGATGCTGCATATGGTCAAAGCAGATCAGATCACGCAGTTGACGCTTTCCCCCTATGATCTGAACGTGTTCGTTAACGAAATCGTAACGGGATACGCTGACCGCGCTATCCTGAAAGAGCAAACGATCAGTTTTACGCCCTCGCCTGAAGCCGTATACGCCGCGATCAGCATTGAGGAATTCCGCTCGATTGTCGATAACTTGATCGGGAACGCCGTCAATTACACGCCGGAACATGGTGCGATTCACATCGAATTAAACAGTTCGGACGATGAGATCGCGCTCAGTGTCAGCGATACAGGCATCGGCATCCCAGCGGATCAACTGGAGCATATCTTCCAGCGTTTCTACCGCGTCAATCAAGCGCGCACGATGAACATCGGCGGCAGTGGATTGGGGCTGGCGATTGTGCGCCGCTTGGTTGAACTACACGGCGGTACGATTCACGTCAGCAGCGTAGAAGATCAAGGCAGCACATTTCAGGTTGTCTTGCCGCGTGTTCGCACCGAAGCGAGATAACGCTCCGCCAGCGCAAAAATTATATTCGGATAAACTGAAACATGGGTACAAACTGCGCCGGAGGGGGGAGCGTGCGTATCCACCTGTTCGCGTTCAACAAGCACATTGGAGCATGACAGATGGACAAGATCACGATTGTGAAAGAAATCGTCATCAATCGCCCGATTCAGGAGGTTTTTGAAACAGCGACCTGCATGGAAAGTTGTATCAACTGGTGGACGATGATCAAAGAAGCGAAAAAAGTGTCCGACGGTCCTACCGCCGTTGGTACTGAATATCGCCACATCGCTAAGTTCATGGGAATCTCGGTCGAATCGCGCCCAGTGGTCACGCTGCTTGAGCCACCGTACCGCTTCGCCTATCAGAGCCGCACACCCACTGCTCACATGGATGTCACGTTTACGTTTGAAGAAGTGAGCGGCGGTACCAAGATGACGATTCAGTTGGAAGCCGACCCGATCCCAAATATGTTCGCACAGACGCTTCTGCCGATGGTGATGAATGCCGCCGGACGCCAATTCCAGAGCGACATGGATACACTCAAAGCGATGATGGAAAACGACGTCAAAGTGAAGGTGTGGTAGGACGTTGTAGGCTTTCACTACGAAAGCGCGCATGTCCCCTCTATGCGCGCTTTTTCTGTACGTTCATGTCGTACTCGTATCCGACGCGCTTAAGTCGCGCTCGACTTTCGCGGGAGTATCGCCATTCATCAGTCGTTTTGCCGCATCCTGCATCGCCGCGTCGTTGAGCGCCGCATCTCCGCCCACCTCATGAATCATGCGCCCGACTTCGCGCGAGTCTCCGTTTTCAAACACCGACAGCATCTCACCGGATGACATGCGCGCATACTCTTTTGTCGGTTTAGCAAATGCCACGCGCCGAATCTGGCGCGTTAGGCTCGTGCCGCCGCAGTGCGGGCAGGTGCGTTCGGTTTGCGCCGCCTCATAATCCGCCACACGTTTGTAAAACAACGTGACGGCTCGCCCACATGTATTGCACCTAAACTCGTAACTTGGCATAATGCACCTAAACTCGTCACTCATCACTCTATTCTATCTCACACAACCAGTTAGAAAGTCGTAAATATGCTTCCGGAGCAGCCGCCCGAACGCCGCCCGCACCCGCTCGAAGAACAAAGTGCGCCTCCTGCGCCACCCCCATCAAACGCACCTTCGCGGACGCCCGTCACCCTACGGATTCCAGCAGTTTCGCCGACCGTGACTTATGTGTTGATCGCGATCAACGTGCTGGTGTTTCTCTCTCGTGCCGTTTCGGTTGAGATTGACAGCGCGCTGTTCGACTGGGGCGCGAATAATCCGCTCGCCGTGTTTGAGCAAGGCGAACTTCACCGCCTGCTTACGGCAATGTTCCTGCATGCCAGCGTTCGTGATGCCTTGGGCGGGTTTGCCTTCCAGAATGCCATCCACCTGATCCTGAACGCCTATATTATCTATGTCACCGGGCGCGGGATCGAGCCGCTGTTCGGGCATTTGCGCTTCGCGCTCGTGTACCTGCTCGGCGGGTTGGCGGGGAGCATCGCCAGCGCCTTACTCAGCCCTTCGAATGTCTACTCAGTTGGGGCAAGCGGCGCGGCATTCGCCATTTTGGGTGCGGAGTTCGTGTATCTGTACAAGCATCGCCGCCTATTAGGGGAGCGCGGTCGCGCACAAATGGGCAGTTTGATTAGCTTAGGTGTGATCAATCTCGCGTTTGGGATTTTGTCCTCGGTCAGTTCAGGTGGCGCACGGATCGACAACTGGGGACATATCGGCGGCGCGCTTGGTGGTGCGGCGCTGGCATGGATGATTGCGCCATTCTTCCTACCGCGCCGCGATCCTACCCGTCCGGACTCGCTGATCGCGGAAGATATTAACCCACTCCGCGCCAATGTACGGGCGGTCAGCATCTATGTGACCGCCCTAATGGCACTGTTGATCATCGGTTCGCTGCGGTATTAGGCGATCACTAATCGGATGGACGCTGGTGCGTCGTTTAGACTTCTGTCTTTGTTGTAGGTATTTTCGCCTTATCCGCAACCAGCGCCCGCCCGCTGATATACGCGATGCCTGCCGCCGCAAGCAGCAGCCCGGATAGGCTGAAATACGCCGCCGCCGCACTGAACGTGGTGTACGCCCATCCCCCATACAGCGGACCTAACACACGCCCCAACGCCTGCACCGATTGATTCCCGCCTTGAATACGCCCTTGTTCGCGCACCGTCACCGCTTTGGAGAGGAGCGCGGCAGACGTTGGGATCATCAAGCCGTTGCCACCCGCGTTGAACAGGGAAGCGACAAAGACCAGCGGTGCGAACAGCGTGATCGACGTGATGCCGATGATCACAAAGCCGATGGCGATCATGATCAACCCAACAATCGCGATGCGCAGTTCGCCAAAGCGCCGCACCAGCCGCTGAATCAAGAAGCCTTGCGTGATCACCTGAATGATGCCGATCAAGAAGAACAGCGCATTCGTTTGATCCGGCGTCCAGCCGAGGCGGTCTTCGGTCAAGTAGGCGACATTCGACTGTAAGACGGCAAACGCCAGCGTCCACAGCAGAATCGACGCCAGAAACACACGAATTTGCGGCACGCGGAACACGTTGATCAATTGGGTGAATGGATTCAACCGTCCCAGTGAAATTTCAGGCTCGCGCCGCTCCGGGGCGAGGCTTTCGGGCATGGTGAAATAGCCCCACGCCACATTGAACAGCGTCACCAAGGCAGCCGCGTACAACGGGGCTTCGAGCGCACCGGTCACACGGTAGAGCAGCGCGCCGATTGCCGGACCAATCACAAAGCCCATCCCTGCCGCCGATCCGATCAGACCAAAAAAGCGGGTACGGTCTTGCGGCTTGCTGATGTCCGCTGCGTAGGCGTAAATTGTGCTAATGTTACCGCCCGTGATCCCGTCGATGATCCGTCCCAAGAACATCACCCACAGTGCGCCCGCCGCGCCGATGAAAACATACCCGACTGCCGAACCGAGCAAACTGATCAACAAGATCGGGCGGCGTCCGTAGCGGTCACTTAATGCGCCGAGCGTCGGCGTAGCGATGAACTGAAAGAACGAAAACGACGCGAATAGCAGCGACACCGTCCACGCAAGCTGTGTCGGATCGCTCACATAGCGCCCCGCGAGAAAATTCAGGACGGGCGCGACGATGCCCACCCCCATCAAATTTAGAAACGCCGTCAGGACGATAAAGGCGGTTGTGCCTTTAGGCGCGCCCCCGTCCGCTGCAACTGCTGTCATTGTTCCCTGTTTCTATTCCGGTGATTCGACGGTGATTATGCCGAGTGTGTGATAGTCCGCCGCTGTGCCGTCGACGGGGAGGCGGCGCATCGGATCAGACGCATCGTACCAGCCCATGATAACGGTATACGTCCCCGGTGCTAGATCCGCCGGGAGCAAAATGGCATGGCGGTCGAGATAGACCGCTCCCTCAGTCCAGTAGGTCATCGGTGACGTTACCCCGGATAGCACGCCCCCACCGGGAGCGCTTCCCCCCCATGGGAAGCTGTCATGCTGCGCGACCAACCGCCCCTCAGCGTTGAGGATCTGCACAAACAGTTTGTACTGCATGTTCGATCGATGTTCGACCTGCCATCCAAACAGAAAAGCGATCCCATCCCCCGGTGCGGCGGTGTCGCGGCTCATATGGCATTGCGCTATGCGGATAAAACCGCTGTCGAAACTTGCCAACGGGCATTCACGCGGCAGATCAGGATTTACCAGATACCGCGCGAACCGCAAATCCCCGATCCACTGCTGATCAACCAAAAAGGTGTTGAAATTCAGGGTGCTTTCAATGTTCCAGTCAAAGTCGCGCTCTCGTTCTCCCCAAAAGAGGGCATAAATGCGATCTACGGTGGGTTCAAGATCATGGAGAAAGCCTGCTGTAGCTGCATCATAGGTGAAATTGATGGGCAGTCCGTAGACAGGCGTATCTCCATGATAGTAATAGCCGAAGACTTCGCTCTGCCCCGGCGCAACCAGCAGGATCGCATCATTCGCATCAAGTTCCGCCTCCATGCGCGCCGCCACACTGCGATAATCTGCACGCTGCCAGCGCGCATCGGTGTAAAACGGCGGAATGATCGTCACCAGATTGACGAGCATCCACGCCACCAGCGCACCGCTGAGGAGAAACGAAATCAACCGCAGAGTACGCGGAGAACGCAGAGAAAAAGGCTCTTTACTCTGTGTTCTTGGTGTTCTTTGTGGTTCAAATGCTTTTTCTGTGCGTTCCGTCAGCGTTCGTGAAATCACCCACACGCCGCGCGCCATCCACACCGCCGCGCCGATCTGCGCCGGGAGCAGAAATTTCAGGTTGCTTTCGCGGGTGACTCCCAAAATCAAGAACAGACTCACCGGGACAGCCGCCAGCAGGATCGGCGCGACCCACACACGATTCCCGCGCACCGGCGCGATCAACCCGGCGATCAGGAGCAGGATTGGGATCGCCAGCGTGATATTTTCCGCCGTCACGCCGAAGATCAACCACTGCGCCAGCCGTGCCCCGGCTTCGGCGGTGGGGATGATTCCGCCCGCCTGCTGCCATCCTGAAAGTTGGTTGATCGCGGTCGGTATCCACGCGAGGAACAGCACAAACGCCAGCGCCGCCGAGCCGAGATACAGCGTGATCATGCGCCCGCGTTTGCTCTGCTGTTCCGTGAGCATGATCAACAGGGTGACGACTTGCGCAGCGATCACGAACGCATACGCATAATGCGTCCACATGCCCGCCGCGTTGATCACGCCGAGCAGGAGCGCGCGCCGCCATGACGGGCGTTTCGCCAGCGCCATCACAAGCAGAATCGACGCTGCGCCCCACAGTGCAAGCAGCGCATACATGCGTGTTTCTTGCGCGTAATACAGGTTGAACGTGTTGAGCGCCGCAAATCCCGCGCCGAGCCACGCCGCCCATGCGGGCATGATCCGCCGCCCGATCCCATAAGCGACCGCGACCGTAAGCCCGCTCGCAAAGGCGGACAGCGCACGTAAGGCGAACTCGCTTTCGCCTGTGAACGTCACCCAAGCCCGCAGCGCGAAGTAATACCCCGGCGGGTGAATATCTCCGGCGGCGCTGGCGGCGATTTCGTCAAGCGCGCGCGTGGCATTCACATAACTGATGCCTTCATCGTGCCAGAGCGACTGCGTGCCCAACAGATGAAAACGCAGCGCAAAAGCGATCGCGAGCATGAGCGCAAAGGAACTCAGGCGCAAAAACGCAGAAAATCGGCGCGAAGTCATGCTTTTCTCCGATGTTCAAGCCGCGCAAAGATCGAGATGATGAGGATGATCACGACCGGCAAGACGATCACGATGAAAAACGGCAGCGTGTTCTCCAATGTGTGATCGACCACCTGAATCGACTCGATAAAAAGTGGGTTTGCGTCTGCCGTGACCCGAATCGAAATGTCGGCAGTGGTGGCGGAGAGTCCCAACGGGATCGGGTAGTCGGCGGGTTGTTCGCTTACGGTTAAATGGTGCTCTTCGCCTCCGATGTTGACGATCACCGAAGCTGTGCCAAACGCGGCGCGCATGTGAAAGATCGCGTCCGTGCCGTGTACGCGGAAGTGACTTGAATATCCCGCCTGAAGCGACATCGCATACCCATACGGCGAATCCGGCAGGTTCACACGCTCGACTCCGGTATCATGGCGAATTCCCCACCCAGCAGGCTCATGCAGCCCGCGATACAGCGCCGGCGTCTGGGTGGTGATGTATTCGCGCATCGCGTCATACACCGGGCGCGGCGTAAAATCCGGCTCAACCATGCGGAAGTAATACCAGCTTTGATTCCGTTCGCTCTCGCCCGCCCGCTTGAAGAACCAGTAGAACATCACGCCCAAATACGGGTAATCCTGTTCCGCCAATTCATACCCCATCGCCATGTAGCGCGCGGCTTGTTCGGCGGTGACGACGCCGTATGCCTCGCGTGACTGCACATCCGGCGGGACTTCCGGCGAATCAATCGGATTCCATGCTGCCTCGCTCAACCAGATCGGCGTATCCGAGTCGCCATTGGCAACCATCAGATCGCGCAGGTAGCGATGACGAGTAAACGTGATCGTCGTTGGGCGCGTGCGCATATCCGTTGGCGCGGAGAAGAATCCGTATGCTTGCGCGGACAGCACATCGAAGCACTCGCCAGCCCCCGCGTCGTACATCCGCTGCAAAAAAATCAAGTCGTTCAGGTCGCGTCCGGTGAGTTCAAGTGTGGGCGCAAGCGCTCCGGTGATCACCACGATGTCGGGGTCAACCGCTTTGAGCGCGTGATACGTCCGGCACAGCATCTCGGTGTATGCCTCCGGGCTGACTGATTGATTGCCCCATTCGGGGTAAATATTCGGCTCGTTCCACACTTGATAGTAATGGATACGTCCCCGGTAGCGCTCCGCGACGGTGACGGCGTAATTGACGAAATCCTGTAAGTCATCCGGCGGCGCAAACGAGCCGATATCAGGGTTGGCATGAGTCCACGCGGGCGGATTATCGAGCCGCGCCATGATCTCCAGCCCGTACTGATCCGCCAGATCAACGATGTTGTCGTATTTGTCCCACGCGCTCACCACGCCGTTGATCGCCTCGTTGCGGCGGTCGTCAAAATCGCCGCGCCCGTGAACTTCGATGTCCTCCCAGCTGAACTGCTGGCGAATCCACGTAAACCCGGTGTCAGCGATCATACGGAGCGACAGGTCACGCTTGGCGACTTCGACTTCCTGCTCTAAGAATGTGTTGATCCCATACGGCGAGAGATTCGCATAGCGCACTGGCTGATCGAGCGCGAGATTGAGCGGTGCGCGGGTGAGATTGCTCCCCAATTCGATCATGCCGCGCACTTGCGCGATTGGGGATTCCTCTCCGGTCAGCCGAAAAAAGAATGTCCACGCCGCGCCGTGTGATGCTAGATCAAGCGCCAGCCCGCCAATCAGAATCAGGGCGATCAGCACGGCAAGCGCCGCGCGTTTGAGTGTCGTCGGGGTTCGTGTCTGTGTGTGCATAGGGCGAGATTATACCTCAAGCATCGAGTCTCCTCTTTGTGACACAGGTATCCCCCAATCGGGTGAAACGAAGCATATTCTTTTGCCGTATACTCAAGTGTAGTTGTGACATTGATCGACGAGAGCGGAGGAACGACGCCTTGTTTGGAAGCAAAAACGGCAAGCACGATGTCCAGAAGCGCGTTGAAGCGATCGCGGAAGACATCGGAGACGATTTGAAGGACTTGGGGCGCGGCGCTCGTGAAAGCGCTGATGACCTGAAGAAGCAGGTAGTCCGCCAGCTTTACGACACGGCGAAGTCGATGCGTAAAGAAGCCCGTGAGCGCGGTGCAAAAGGCGACGCCCTCAAGAACGTGAACAATATGGCGAAAGGGCTTGAACGCGCCGCGACATACCTGAAGTGGAACTCGTATGAAGACATCGGTGAGGACGTGGAGGAAAAAGTCACCAAGACGGTGACGCGCAACCCGCTCCAAGTCCTGCTGATCGTATTCGCCATCGGTTTGGTGATCGGCTTGGTGATGCGTGGAAATCAGCCGCGCCCGAACCCACAGACGAATCAGTAACCTTTCGCAGTGACCTTTGTTGACAGCCTTGCCTCATTGGGTGAGGCTGTTTTCATTTCTCCCCAAATTCCTGTAAAGTCGATAGTGAAACTCCCGCGCTTTTCTGGTGAGGCTGCCAATGCCGACGATTTTCGTTTCTTACCGCCGCGCTGACACGCAAGCGGTGACTGACCAACTCTACGCCCGCCTCGCACAGACCTTTGGCGAAAAAAGCTTGTTCCGCGATGTCGATTCGATTCCGCTGGCACAGGATTTCCGCGCCGCCATCGAAAAAGCGATCATCATGGCGGACGTGTTGATCGTCGTGATCGGTCAAGACTGGTTGGATGCGGTCGATGCGAACGGCGCGCGCCGCCTTGATAACCCGATTGATGCGGTGCGCCTTGAAGTCGAAACCGGCATGCGCCACGCTAAGTTGATCGTGCCGCTGCTGGTCAACGGCGCGGGTATGCCCCCGGCGGATCATCTGCCGCCGAGCATGTACCAACTTTCGTTTATCAACGGCGCAGTAATTCGAGACGGTGCGAACTTCGATTCTGATTTTCATCGCGTAATTGACCTGATCCAGCAGCGGTTTGGAGCGCCCGCCGCTCCTGCTCCGGTGTCTCGGCAGAGTCCCACGCCCACGCCAGTTTCCGGGCTGCGCGTGAGCGGCGGACGCGTGGTCAACCAAGGACACATTCTCGAACTCAAGGTGAACGATCACACGATTCGCGTGGATACTGCGCCGCTCGGCATCAAGCAGTCGATCCACTATGACGGCGAACTCAAGGAAAGCCAGCCGACCACGTGGGGTTTGACGACGCGCTTCACCGTCCCCGAAGATGGGCAGCCGACCGAATACGAGATCACCACACGGGCGAAAGGCTGGCTGAGTACCCGTTATAACATCGTCGTCAAACGGAACGGCGCGACGATCTACGAAGATTGAACCGCCCTTACACCCCGTTCTTCTTCTGTTGTGTGGTCGTGCTAAAATAGCCGCTTTCGGTTCACACATGCAGGACGTGGCATGGTCAAATTGATGGTCATTTTTCGCACCCCGCACGATCCGGTTTCATTCGGGATCATCTATGCGGATTTTCTCCACTTGATCGAACGGATGCCGAATATTCAGCGGCGGCAGGTGGTGGATATTATGGGCAGCCCGTTAGGGGCGACCGATTATCACCGTGTCCTTGAGGTGTATTTCGCCGATTTTCTCACCATGCAGGCGGCGATGATGTCGGATGCCGGACAAGAAGCCGGACGCGAACTCCGCCGCTTCACCCCCGGCTCATTTGAGCTTCTCTTTGCCGATTTGTACGAAGAACAGGGCGGACGGACTCCGCAGTAGAGGGAACATGGACGAACTCAAACAGCGAATTGTGCGCGAAGGGCGCAACCTCGGCAGCGGCATTCTCAAGATCGACAGCATCCTGAATCATCAGATTTACCCGGATATGATGCTCCACATGGGGCAGGCGATGGCGGAACTGTTTCACGGCATTCCGGTGACGCGCATTTTGACCGTCGAAATCTCCGGTATCGCTCCGGCGCTGATGACTGGCTTGGCGATGGGCGTTCCCGTCGTGTATGCCCGCAAAATCAAGCCGATCACGATGGCGGGACCTGTCTTTTTGGAAACCGCACCGAGCCACACCAAAGGCATGGACGTGAATATCCTTGTCAGCGCCGAATTTCTGCCGCCGGATCAAGATGTGCTGATCATTGATGACTTTTTGGCGACCGGAAAAACGCTCATGGCGCTGGCGCGCATGGTCGAAAGCGCGCAGTCACGGGTTGCGGGCGTAGGTGTCGTCGTCGAAAAGTCGTTTGAAGGCGGGCGCGCGCTGGTGCAGAAAGCCGGAATCAACGCACCGATTCACGCGCTGGCGACGATCACCGGGATGGAAGATCGTAAGGATGGCAAGATCGAGTTTGCGGAGTAGCGATGACTGATCCCCGGCAGGGTGGCATCGCCATCCTTGATTACGGTTCGCAGTACACCCAGTTGATCGCCCGCCGTGTGCGTGAACAAGGCGTGTACGCCGAAGTGCTGCCGCACAATGTCACGTCTGACCGCTTGATGCAGCATCAACCGCGCGGTGTGATCCTCTCCGGCGGACCGAACTCGATTTATGAGTCAGATGCGCCGCAGTTACCCGCCTACTTAACCGCCGATGGGCTGCCGCTGCTCGGAATCTGCTACGGTATGCAGGCGATCACGCACGCGCTTGGCGGCAGAGTCGCGGCGGGAACTTCCCGTGAATACGGCGCGGCGCGGATCAGCGTTGAGGTCGAAAACCCGCTCTTTCACGGCATGCACCATCACCTGAATGTTTGGATGTCGCACGGCGACCGGATCGAACAGCCGCCTACAGGCTTTGTCGGGCTGGCGAGTTCGCATGGATCGCCGTTCGCCGCGATGGGTGATGTCGAAAAGCGTCGTTACGGGGTGCAGTTTCACCCAGAAGTCGTACATACACCCGACGGCGCACAGCTTCTCCGTAACTTTCTATTTGAGGTCTGCGGCTGCAAGCCGAACTGGTCGCCCGAATCGTTTATCGAGTCGGCGGTTGAGTCGATTCGCGCCCGCGTCGGATCGGATCGCGTGCTGCTTGCGCTCAGCGGCGGTGTGGATTCGGCGGTCGCGTCGGCGCTGCTGCACCGTGCTATCGGCGATCAACTGACGTGCGTATTCGTGAATACGGGTATGCTCCGCAAAGGTGAACCGGAGCAGGTTGTCCGCGTGTTTCGGGATGAGCAGGGGATCACCCTGCGCGCCGTCGATGCGACCGAAGGCTTTTTAAGCGCGCTGGCGGGCATCACCGAGCCGGAGCGCAAACGCGAGATCATCGGCAAGCTGTTTATTGACGTGTTCAGCGACGAAGCCCGCCAATTGAGCGCGGAAGGCGTGCGCTTTCTCGCACAGGGGACGATCTACCCGGACGTAATCGAAAGCGGCGCGGGCAGCAAAACCGCCAAAACGATCAAGAAGCATCACAACGTCGGCGGACTGCCGCCCGATCTCGCCTTTGAGTTGATCGAGCCGCTCCGCGACTTATTCAAGGACGAAGTGCGCGCTGTCGGGACGGCGTTGGGATTGCCTGATTCGATTGTGTGGCGTCAGCCGTTCCCCGGTCCCGGTCTAGCCGTCCGTTGCTTGGGCGAGATCACATGGGATCGGCTGGAGACGCTCCGCGCCGCCGATGCGATCTTTACCGAAGCGCTCGAACGGGCGGGTTTGCTCCGGCACGGCACAAGCCAAGCGTTTGTCGTCCTGCTTCCGGTGCGCAGCGTCGGTGTGATGGGCGATAACCGCACCTATGAAGAAGTTGTCGCGTTGCGCGCTGTGACCACCGACGATTTTATGACGGCGGATTGGGCGCGTCTGCCGTTTGACCTGCTGGCAGATGTAAGCAGCCGAATCGTCAACGAGGTGCGCGGCGTCAACCGCGTGACGTATGACATCACGAGCAAACCCCCCGGCACGATTGAATGGGAATGATCAAATGCCGCCGCTTGCGTTATGCTGCTTGCGGCGGCACTCCGTAAGTCGTTTCGGTAATCCCCGTTTTCGGGGTCAAGAACACAAATACCAGCGTGACGAGCAGCGCCCCAAACCATGATCCCGTGTACACAATCGTACTCAGAGTCAGCGCGCCGATAACCATCACCAGCACAAAAGCGAGCAGCGTTCGCGCGGGACTATACAGGCGCAGCGGCAGCATCATCACCCATAAAACGTACAGCAAGAAATACGGCATCAGCAGCAGCCACACGACGTAAACCAACCAAAACCGTTCGGTCAGCGTGATCGTCTCTAGCGAGCGCAGACGAACTGCCGGTCGCCCACTCGTCAGCGTGATCACGGTCAGCCGCCAGCCGACAATCGCAGCGACGATCAGAATGGCGGGCAGCACGCCGATATTGATCGGAAGGCTGAGGGTATAAAATCCCGCCGGATTGATTGCCAGTTCTGTCGATGAGGTTGGTAGAATCGACAGCCAATGCCCCAGCGTAACAAAGGTCGGCAGCATTAACCCGGCGGCGAACAAGAACGCGCCCCAGTCGCGCTGCCACACGGCGCGCAGTCCGTCCCAAATCAGCGTGAGCAAGCTGTCCTGTGGGCGTGATACCATCATCGCCCACGCATACCCGCGCATCGGGGAACGCTTGCCCGCCAGCAAGAAGATCAAGCCGAGCGCGGTTGTGACCCCCGGCATGTTGACCGCCGCGAACACATAGATCACGGGCGGCGAAAAGATGAACGCCATCGTCGCCAGCGCCGCCCACCCGCGCTTCTCTCCAATCAACAGGATCATGATGAAAGATACGTTGAAGAATGCCGCTAGATGCGCGCCGAACATCAAAAATGGCGCGGTCAAAAAGGCGGTGTGCGCTGGATGCCCGTACACCGTGCGCGCCATTTCGATCGGGTCTTGGTGCGGGAAGCGATGATTGGCGTACACGTTCCAACTCGCACGGCTTTGAAACAAATTGTCGGTGTTGTTGACTTGCAGCGCCCGAATCGACGCCACGATCAAGACGCTCAATATGATGACCAGAATCAGCGGCTTAAAAAGTGCGCGCTCAATCCGCGTCCACACAGAAGACGGCGGGCTATCGGTCAAGGTTGTTTGCAGCGGTTTCAAAGATTTGATACCCCCCATCTTCATACACCAGCCGAACATCATCCCCTAACGGGAAAATCGGAATCACATCGGGCGGAAACAAAGCACGCTCGGCTTCGCCCCACAGAATATAGCGCACGCGGCAGTTTGGCGGAACAGGCGCGGGATCGCGCATCCATTGAGTCGTACACGGGAGTTCGTAAAAGGCGGCACGGGCGACGGAATCAAGCCGCCCGGTGTAATAAAGCTCGATCCACGTCTGTTTATACTCGGCGTACAGCGTTTCGGGACCTAACCCCAGCATCGGGCGCAGATCAGTATAGACGGGGAGCGCGTTTCCGGTCGCCCATGCGGCGATCACCCGCGAATCCGGCTCGGCATTCGCCGCCAACCATGCGAACGCGCGCAGTTCCGCGCCATCACGATATGCGGGCGAATTGCGGAGGATGCTCGCCAGCGCGCCTGTTGAAATCCAAACCGCCGTTGTGCTGCACAGGAAGAACACGATCAACAAGGTGCGGAATGTGCGTACGCGCTGATAGACGCGGCGTTTACGCGGCTCGTCAATGGTCGTGAGCGGCGGCGCTTCGTCCCGCACCTGATCACGCCAGACAAGCTGACGAATCCCCCACGCGGCGAGGATCGCCAGCGGCACGATCACACCTTCCGACAAGCGCCGCTGCACATTGATCGGCAAATACACGAGGATTGGCACGGCGATCAGCCAGCCGATCAAGAGGGCATGCTGTCCACCTTCACGCGCCTGCCGCCATGCCCACAATCCGGCAATCGCGGCGAACGCACCGAGCGGCAGATACGCGATCACATACTCAAACATCGGTGGAGAGGTCAGGATGTTTTGCGCGCTCCACTGCGCAAACGCGGGATTACGTAGAAACACCCACGCATTGTAGGCGAATAACGGCACCGTCAGCGCCGCCGCCGGGATCGCCCGTCGCGCCAAGTCGAATGGAAAGCGCCGCTCGACGATCCAGCGCGTTAACCCCCACACACCGAGGATCACGTAGATCACCGCCAGATAAAAAGGCACACACAACCCCACCAGATTAAACAAAAGTCCGGCGTAAATCACGCGGCGCTGATGTTGGAGCGGCGGCGCGATCCCGTCGCCGTAAATTTCGACCGGGCGCAGCGGCGCGGGCATGAGCAAAATCAAGCCGCCGAGCATGGCAGCGCGCCCCAGCGCCAGATGCGGCAAACCGTACAAGATCAAAAAGCTGAAGCCTTCAGGGATCGTCAGATCAGGCATGGCGCGCGCGCCGAACGGGATGAACAGCGTGATCCACCCCAAGCCGCCGCCCAACGCCGCCAAGACCAGCGCGTTGTAGCGCACCCGCTCATGATCGAGGAATCGGGCGATAAACTTGTACATCACGAGGATCAGCGCGATACCGAATATCACTCGCATGATCTGATAGCCGATCATGAGTGCCGTCGGGAGTGCCGCGTCATCCTGCACCACTGCGCCGATGATCTGCCCACTCAAGAGGTAGGGTAGGAAGACCAGCGCTTCTGAGTCGGTTGGCTCAGGCGTGTAAAACAAGCTGAACGACCACGCCCCTTGAGCGCCAACGCGCATCTTGGCAAGATAGCTGTTCGCATCCTCGACGCCGAACAATGCCCCGCTGAATGCGCGATCCGCCGTTTGCGACTGCCACGCCAGCAGATACGGGAGCGTCGTCAGCGCGGCGGCGAACAGGGCGAAGCCGATCACCCGTATCCATTCTTTGCGTGTAATCGTCATAGAGCATGGCGAACCACAAAGAACACAAAGAAGTACGAGAAAAAGACCAGACCATTCCTTATGTGTTCTTTGTGGTTCAAAATCCTTTCGGTGATTAGCTTATTCGCTCAACAAGTCATCGAGATTCACATCGTCATTCTTAGAATACGTGGGCGGCAGGATCACATAGCCGTTTTCGTCCGCCCACGTTTGCAGCCCGTCCATCACCTCATTGATCGGGTCGCCGGGTTCAAACGCATCCCCCACAGCCAGCAAAATTGGCTCGTCTTCGCTGCCATCGCCTTCAAACAGCGCCCAATTTCCATCGGTGTTCACATCGACATAAGCACGCTTCAAATCGGTCATGTGCGGTATTCTCCCGGTCTATTCCGCGCGGCGGTGATCCGCTACAATCAGCTTAACGAAAAACTGGCGTGATCAACCGTATAAAACAGCGAGAAACAGAAAACCCTATGGCGCTGCAAATCTTCAACGTACTCGGACGCGAGAAACAGCTTTTCCAGCCACTTGAACCCGGTTCTGTGCGGATGTATGTCTGCGGACTGACCGTCTACGATTATGCACACATCGGGCACGCGAAGAACTATATCGCCTTCGATGTCGTGGTCAAATATCTGCGTCACAGCGGCTACAACGTTTTGTACGTCCAGAACATCACGGATGTTGGGCATCTACGCGACGACGGTACCGATCCGATCATCAAGAAAGCGCTGCGTGCCCAATCCGCGCCAATGCAAATCGTTGAGATGTATGCGCGCAGCTTTTTTGAGGATATGGACGCGCTCGGCGTCGAACGCCCGGATATTTCCCCGCGTGCCAGCGCGCACATTCCCGAACAGATCAAGATGATCCAAACGCTGATTCGCAAAGGACACGCCTATGAGGTCAACGGGAGTGTGTATTTCGATGTGACGACCGATCCCGATTACGGCAAGCTCTCCAACCGCCGCCTTGATGCGCAGCAGGCGGGCAGTCGCGAGGAAGTGCGCGGCGAGAAGCGCAATCCTGAAGACTTCGCGCTGTGGAAGAACGCCGAACCGGAACACATTCTCCGCTGGGATTCGCCATGGGGCGAAGGTTTCCCCGGCTGGCATATCGAATGCTCGGCAATGGCGAAGAAATATCTCGGTGATACGTTTGATATTCACGGCGGCGGCATTGATAACATGTTCCCGCACAACGAGAGCGAAATCGCCCAGAGCGAATGCGCCAACGATGCCGATTATGCCCGCTTTTGGATGCACGTCGGCAGCTTGACCGTCGACGGCATGAAGATGGGGAAATCGCTCGGCAATTTCATAACCATCAAGGATGCGCTGAAGCGCTACCGTCCCGAAGTAATCCGCATGTTCGTGCAGAGCGCGCATTATTCCAGCCCTATCGACTACACCGAAGAAGCGATTCAAGGGGTAGCGCGTGGTCACGAACGCATGATGAATGCCGTCCGGTTGACCCGCCGAGCGCTGGCAACCGCGCCGCAAACCGACGACGGAAATGCTATCCTTGCGACCGTCGAAAAAGTCCGCGCTGACTTCACCGCCGCCATGGATGATGACTTTAACACGCCGCTGGCGACCGCCGCGCTTCAGGAACTCACCCGCGAAGTGAATACCCTGCTTAACAGCGGATCGACGGTTGGCGCAAGCGTGCTGACGGCGATTGCCGAAACGTATGATCAATTAGGCGGCGCGGTATTGGGGATCATTCCGGCGACCGACGAGTCGTCGGCGGGGAATGCCAACCGCGAAGCAGGGTTGATCGAACTGTTGATCAAACTGCGCTCGGAAGCGCGGGCGGCGAAGAACTGGAAAGAAAGCGACCGTCTGCGCGATGAACTCGCCGCACTCGGCGTGATCCTCGAAGATCGCTCCGATGGGACGGTGTGGAAGGTGAACTAACGTCTGAAAGGCATCCAAGATGGTCGATTTCATTTACGGTCACTGGGCAATTATGGAGACGCTGCGCGCTGGGCGGCGTCAGATCGATCAATTCCTTGTGAGCGAAACGGTTGAAGAAAAAGGCACAACGGCGGAGATTCTTGCCACTGCTGCCGAAAAAAGCGTCAACGTCAAGCGCGTTCCGCGCCGCATCCTTGATGATCTCGTGCCCGATGGCGCAAACCATCAAGGGATGGTGATGCGCGTGAGCGACTACCCATATTCCACGATTGAAGAGATTTTCGCGCTTGCTAAGCGCCGTGCCGAACGTCCGTTTCTGCTTGTGCTGGATTTGCTCAAAGACCCGCAGAACGTCGGCTCGTTGATGCGCGTTGCGGATGCGGTTGGCGTACATGGAATCGTCATGCAGGATCGGCGCGGGGTGGCGATCACCCCGGCAGTGGTGAATGCGTCGAGCGGGGCAGTCGAACATCTGCACGTCGTCCAAGTCACCAACCTGACACAGGCGATGAAAACCCTCAAGGAGCAGGATATATGGCTCGTGGGGATGGATATTGGACCGAACGTTCCGCCCATCGACAAAACTGATCTGAATATGAGTCTCGCTGTCGTCTTGGGCAGCGAGGGGGAAGGCATGCGCCGTCTTGTGCGCGATACGTGCGATATGCTTCTGTGTCTGCCAATGCGCGGCGCGGTTGCCAGCTTGAACGTAGCGACCGTCGGATCGGTTGCGCTGTATGCGGCATGGCAAGCACGCGGTTGGAACGGGTGGGCGCACGCCGAGAAACCGAATCTTTAAGGCACATACGAAAAACATCCTGAATTCGTGTAGAATGAAGGAAAACCTTACTCCGACGAGGGGCGTGGCTTTCCAGAACGCCCCGTTCACCGTTTAGGAACAGCGCGTATGGTCGAGGATATACTCAAAGAAGCACAGCACAAGATGAAGCAGGCGATTGCGGTGTACGAGCAGGATTTGCTCGGTATGCGCGGTGGACGCGCCAGCCCGTCGCTTGTTGATCGCCTGCATGTCGAATACTACGGCGCGACTACCGAACTGCGTCAGTTGGCGACGATAAGCACGCCCGAACCGATGCAGATCATGATCCGCCCCTTTGACAAAGGCGCCGTCAAATCCATCGAAAAAGCGATCCGTGACAGTGACTTGAGCATTCACCCTCAGGTGGATGGTGACATTATCCGCCTGAACATGCCTGCGCTCACCCGCGAACGTCGTCAAGACTTGGTCAAGCATCTTCACAAACGCATGGAAGAAGTCCGCATCGCGGTGCGCAACATCCGCCGCAATGCCAACGAAGAACTCAAAGAATTCGAAAAAGAGAAGCTGATAAGCGAAGACGATCTTGAGCGCGGTGAGGAAGAAATTCAAAAGCTGACCGACAAAACCATCGACCAGATCGACGAAATGGGAAAGCACAAAGAACAAGAGATCCTATCGGTGTAAAATAAGATCAAGAACCCACCGATCATGAAGGGATGTGGTTTTCGCCATATCCCTTCACTGTTTTTTTGTTGAGGAAGGCTGCACAGAATGGTCGATCTCGTGCGTGATCAAACCGCGATAGATGACAGGGAACGTTTTCCCTTAAAAATCCCGACGCACGTCGCGATTGTCATGGATGGAAACGGGCGCTGGGCGAAACAGCGCGGTCTGCCGCGTACTGAAGGACACCGTCAGGGATCAGAGAATTTACGCCGCATTCTACGCGCCAGCGTCGAAGAAGGCATCCAAATTCTAACGATCTATGCGTTTTCGACCGAAAACTGGAGTCGTCCGCCGAGCGAAGTGCGGATGTTGATGCGCATCCTCGAACTATTCTTAGACCGTGAACTCTACGAAATGCACGAAAACGGCGTGCATCTTCAACATTTTGGCGAATTGGATAAGGTGAATCCATCGATGCGCGAAAAGATTCGTCGCGGCATCGAACTTACCCGTCACAATACCCGCATTACCTTAAACGTCGCCTTTAACTATGGCGGACGCGCCGAAATCACCCGTGCTGTTCAGCAGATCATCCGTGCGGGCATCCCCGCCGATCAAGTGACGGAAGAGACGATCAGCCAGCACCTTTATACCGCTGGCATCCCCGATCCCGATCTGATCATTCGCACCAGCGGCGAACTCCGCGTGAGTAATTTCCTGATCTGGCAGGGCGCGTACAGCGAGTATTATTACACCCCCACCTATTGGCCCGATTTTGACGGCGCTGAACTGCATAAAGCCGTTGTCGAATACAGCCACCGCAAACGCCGCTTTGGCAAGACAGACGAACAGATCGAAGACAGCGCAGAAGCCGAATAGTCTGGCAGCGGTATGCGACCACATAGGAAGCGTCAAGTGAGCGCCGATGATGTGTGTCATGATTCGAAGTCGAGGAACCATCTGTGATGGTTGGTTGTTCGACTACTTTGATTCGACGGGCGGCTGCGAAGGGTTTGGAAAGTCATGAAAGCGCCAAAGAAATGGGTCAGCGCGATCTTAATTGTGACGGTTTTGTCCGTATCAGTCGGGTTGACGCACGCTCAAGACGGCGCGCCGATCGTGATCGAAATTACCGAAGTAACACCGCCGACCGAGTGCCGCGACACAGGTTGGATCATCAACTATGAGCGGACGCTTATATTCACCGTGCCGAGCAGTCAATTACAACGTTACAACGTGCAGTACATTAACGACGATCTGACGCTGGCGCATTATTGGGGCAGCGGCTACAGCGGCTACGTTCAGGATTATGGGCTGAATCCGGGGAACGCGCGCATCGTCGGAAGTTACACGCCCGCTTATTGGACGGACACTTATCACGCCGTTTCGATTGATTATGTACTCGTTGATGACCTGGTGGTGTGGGAAATTCGCGCTGAATTGACTTGTGACGCGGGCACGGTCGCAGATTACAGCCTCACGGCGCAAACTGCCGATAGTCCGCGCGACTCACTTCCAGCGCCGGGTGAAAACTTGGTGATTACGCTCGATGAAATCGTGTTATATCCCGCTCCCGGCATCAACCGGCGCGCCGAACCTATTGGCACGATTACCCCGTGCCAAACGTTCTATATCAGTGGTGTGCATATTCCCCGCACATATATCACCACCTACGCCACAGAGTCGATCGCAGACACGCTGATTGAGCTGGCATATGGTCTCCCACCGCAAGCCCGTATTCTTGATGTTCCGGAAAACTACGGTCAGGCAGGCGGCGCGCCGATCCTTGATGAATGCACCGGGCAGTAGTGCCTATCCGTTTGGTTAGGACGCCCCGCCGCGCGTTTCGTTTCGCGCTACAATACAATCCAACACAGAATCTCCAACTCACACGCACAATCGTTCAGCAGTTAGGACAACAGCCTCATGAGCAGTGATATTCAGCGGATCAAGGGATCGCTCCGCGATACACAGTACATTGCAACCGATGAGATCGCGACGGTCATGTTTTTGGCGGAGCGGTTGGGAAAACCTGTCCTAGCGGAAGGACCCGCCGGTGTGGGCAAGACCGAACTGGCGAAAGCGTGGTCGAAGATAACGGGAAAGCCCTTGATCCGCCTTCAGTGTTACGAAGGGCTGGACGAGAGCAAGGCGCTCTACGAATGGGAGTATGCCAAGCAGATGCTCTATACCCAGCTTCTGCGTGACAAATTGAGCGCACTTTTGGCGGATGCGCAGTCGCTCACCGAAGCGGCGGATCGGTTAGCCAACGAAGATGACGTATTCTTTAGCGACCGTTTCTTGTTAGCGCGTCCGCTGCTTCAAGCCGTCACCAGCGATCATCCGGTTGTCCTGTTGATCGACGAAATTGACCGCGCCGACGCCGAATTTGAAGCCTTCTTGCTCGAAATCCTGAGCGATTTCCAAGTCTCGATCCCCGAACTCGGTACAATCACGGCGAAGCACCAGCCGACGGTGCTGTTGACGAGTAATAACACGCGCGAATTGAGCGAAGCGCTCAAGCGCCGTTGCTTGTATCTATTCATTGATTACCCGTCCGCCGAAACCGAAACGAACATCGTGCGGATGCGCGTGCCGGAACTCAACGCCAAGCTTGCTGGGCAGGCGGTCGAGTTGGTTCAAGCGCTGCGGCAGATGGATTTGAAGAAGAATCCGAGCGTAAGTGAAACGATTGACTGGGCGCGTGCGCTCGTTATGCTCAACGCTGATTCGCTTGATAAAGACACGCTCGAAAACACGCTGACTGTGCTGCTCAAGCACGAAAGCGATGTGCAGAAGGCGAAGCGCGCCCTGCTCAATCGCCAGCACCCGTTGGATCGAGATTCACGCGATACCCGGCGCGGCGGGCAGAGTGGACGCTTGCGCGGCGATTGGAACAACTAAAGCAGATCCGCATACCCTGACTTTTCTCCGTCTGTCATTCACGGGCGGCTCGCGAGCCGCCCGATGATTTTTTCCCTTCTGCCTCTCTAGGGCAAACGCAGCAAAATCAAGAGAACGAAAAAGCCTAACACAAATCCACAAAGAGGCTCGATGTGCCGAAGACTCTTTGTGTTGAATCCTTTTTGATGCGTTTAACCTGAGTGCATTATCGGGATTTGTTGCGCGCGTAAAAGTTGATTGCTATTATTTTCACAAAAGAATGGTGAGCGGAAACGTCCACGTATCTCGAACCTGTTCGTTTACGTGTTCGCTGCCGCCTCATGGTGCTAAAAGTGACTTCTTGAGTTCAATGAAAGGGACATTATGCAGCACAAACCTGCACAAGAGACGGGTACTGACGCCGCATCTGGTATTAAAGCCAGAGTCGGTCTAATCCTATTCGCCATTTACGGCTTGACCTATGTGGGCTTCGTCCTCATCAACACCTTCGATCCACAGGCGATGGGACAGATCGTTTTTGCTGGCTTGAATCTGGCGGTGGTCTACGGGTTCGGGTTGATTATCCTCGCTATCGTGATGGGATTGATCTACAACATCATTTGCAGCCGCGCCGAAGACCGACTCAATCCCCCAGAGGAAGAGTAAACCATGATCTACGAAGCATCACCCGTCGCCATCGGGGTATTCGTTGGTTTCGTCATGCTCGTGCTGTGGGTGTCCTTTTACTTCGCCCGGCGTACCAAAGACGCCAAGGGCTATTTCGCTGCTGGCGGACAGATTCACTGGTTCGTCAACGGGATCGCATTCGCAGGGGATTACTTGTCGGCGGCGTCGTTCCTCGGCATTGCGGGGATGATCGCCTTTTACGGCTATGACGGCTTCCTCTACTCTATCGGCTTCCTAGCGGGGTGGGTCGTGGCGCTGTTCGTCGTCGCTGAACCGCTCAAGCGTTTAGGTAAATACACGCTTTCGGACGCGCTCGATGCGGCGTTCAACTCCAAAGGTATTCAATTGATGGCGGGGATCAGCGCACTGGTGGTGTCAGTGTGCTACTTGATCCCGCAGATGGTCGGCGCGGGGGCGTTGGTTACGCCGCTGCTGGGGCTGCCGCACTATGTCGGCGTGCTGATCGTCGGCATTATCGTCATCGTCATCGTTGCCACTGCCGGAATGACATCGACAACCTACGTTCAGTTCTTGAAGGGTGGTCTGCTCGTCATCTTATCGACTGTCCTCGTGATCGCCGTCCTCAATCAAGGGGTCGCGGTCAACAAGGAACACCCGACTGCACACGAATTGATCACCCTCAACGCGACCGTCGATGCGGACGGTAATGTGATTGCCGTTGACGATGCTAGCTATGAGATCGTCAGCCAGCGCCAGCAGGGGAATATCCAACTCGTTCGCTTGCAGCAGGATGGAATCCAAACGTGGTGGAGCGTGAGCGCCACTGAGGGCGGCGCGGTCGAACTTCAGGAAGCGCTCTCGCGAACCACCACCGCTGATGGCACACTGCTTTACAACGGCGCGCCTCAAGCCGAGCGGCGTTTCTTTCAAGTGGGCAGCTTCGCCAACCTCGTCGTCGATGGGGAAGAAGTGGACAGCTTAGAACAGGTAGGCGCTTTCCAGTTTCTAGCGGCGATCCAGCAGAGTAATGTTACGCGGTTCATTCCTGTCACCTTTGAGGATGCCGGGGAGCGCATCACCGTATGGTATCAGACTGTCACACCGGGCGAGCGGCTCATGCGACCGGGTGTTCGCTTCAAGCTCGACGAAGGCTCGACACTGCTCTCTAAGTTGGATTTTGTGTCGCTGATGATGGCGCTGTTCCTCGGGACGGCGGCGCTGCCGCACATTCTGATCCGCTATTACACCGTGCGCCGTCCGCGCGATGCCCGCAAATCGACCGTCGTCGCCATCGCCACCATCGGCTTTTTCTACATTTTGACGCTGTTCCTCGGCATGGGCGCGATGGTCAACGGTGTGCTGGATGTCGAAAGCAGCAATATGTCGGCACCGCTGCTGGCGCAGACTTTCGGGGTTATCCTGTTTGCGTTCATCTCGGCGCTGGCGTTTGCAACTGTGTTAGGGACGGTCAGCGGGTTGATCGTGGCATCGTGCGGCGCAGTCGTCCATGACCTGATGCATCACTTCATGGGGATGAATCTGTCCGAGAAATCACAGGTGAATGCCGGAAAGATAGTCGCCATCGTCGTCGGCGGGATCGCTATCGTACTGGGGATTGTGTTCAAAGACACGAACGTGTCGTTCTTGGTGGGATTGGCGTTCGCCGTCGCCGCCTCGGCAAACCTGCCATCGATTGTGATGCTGCTGTTCTGGAAACGGACTACCGCCCGAGGAATCGCAATGTCGATCCTCAGCGGGATCGTTTCGTCGCTCGGTTTGATCCTGTTCTCACCGCTGATGTGGGATATTTACGGTCTGGGTGCTGCGAATGCACCGGTGCCGCTCGAAAATCCCGGAATCATTTCCATACCGCTGAGTTTTGTGGTGTTGGTGGGTGTCTCTCTGGTGACGCAGCCTGATCGCAAAGCGGCTTCGGTCGCATCCGCACCCGCCGGGGTGAACATCAAGTAGGGGTAAGTCATCACTATTTGGAAAAAGCGGGGGATACGGCACTGCCGCGTCCCCCGCTTGCCTTTATTCTACGGATGCGGCAATTTCCGCAATGATCGGGATGAGCGCGTCGAGTTCGCCCTTTGCGGACACGCCACCGAGGATCACAAACCGCTGATTGTCATCCATCGACAGCACATAGATTACGCTGTCAAACGTTGGCGCGCCAAACGTCAAACTCGCCGCCGGATGCCCGTTGAATTCCATGAATTCCGGTGCGCCGATCTCTGGGTACTGCCGCTCGAACGTGCCGACGAAATAGGCGATCATGTTTTCGATTGTGCCGTCGGTGATCTCGCCACCCGTCAGGATTTCAGGTGCTCCGCCGAAAACCTGTATCCCTTGATGTCCGCTGGCAAGTGCGGGTAGCTGCGAGTTTAGCGCGTCAATCGCTTCTTGCGTCGATCCGATGGTGACTTGTCCGGCACTGCTGGCAATCGCGATAAAGTCATTGATCAGCCATTCCTGCGGATAGCGGAACGTAAACACGCCGTTCGGCGAAACAAACGTCCCCGGACCGGAAATCGTTTCCATTGCGCGGGTCGCTTCTGGCGTGACTTCAGGCGCGGGTTCCGGGGTCGCTTCTGCGCCTGCAAGCGAGGCTTCGCAGCGATCCGCGTAAATCGTCAGCGCTTCGGCTGCGGCGCGCACTACCGGCAGCGCAAGTTCAGGTTGATCCGTTGCGATCACCGCTTGGGCTTCGACCAACGCCGCAACAAGCTGGCTGAGATCGAGGTCACACGGATCACTTTCTTGGGCAATCGCGCGCTGCTGAATCATCAGCGGCAGGGCGATCAGGATCAGCAAGGGAAGCAGACGCTTTTTCAACATGTGTTCCTTTCAGGAATGTTCGAATGGGAAACCGCTACGCGATCATTATCCCAAAGCCCGCATGGGAGTTCAATTCTGCGCCTTATCCGGTTCACAGACAACAGCGCGAACATCCGTTAGAATTGAGAAAACACAATGTCCCAGTTGGGAGGCACTATCATGAACACACTTGACCCGCGTGAACTGCGCGCCAAAGTTCAGCAAGAAGTCCTAAAGAGGCAGATAGTCGGAAAAATCGCCTTCTTTGTGGTGAGTGTGATCGTGTTCGCCGTGTTGGTCATACTCGGATGGGGAATCGCTGGCAATTACTTGAATACGCCACAGTTGACCGAGGAGATGCGAAGCGGTATTACAACCGCAATGGTGATGATTACGCTTGGCGGCGGGTTGTCAGTGTTTTATCAAGCGATGTCGCTTTTTATGGATAGCAAAATGGGAGAGCGGTCTATTCGTAATCAGGTTGCCCCTCAGGTGATCGCCCGCGAACAGCTTGCCGGACTGCTGGACGATCCCGAATCGGCGGAAAAACCTAAGCGCGACGAAGCGTATGAACTCACCGATGATGGCGAAATTCAACCCGCCGACGATTATCTATCCGATGCGGAAAGCGAAACGAAACGCCGCGCCGCGCGCTAAACAGGGGACACGCCTATTGATCGCCCTATCGGAAAACAGCAGCAATAGGCGCGATAGCGGCGGCAGCATCGCTCTTCGTAATCAGTATCAAGTACCAGCCGAGGAATAGGAGCAGCGGCGGCGCTTTGTCAGCGGTGCTCTCCGGATGAATGTGTATTTCGCCGCGAGTCTGCCAGAAGCCCTTAAGTTCGAATCCGAGTACAGGGCGATCGATTGCATCCATCCACACCCACGTTTTCATGCCTAAGCCGAGCGCTTTCCATGTGAACACGCGCCCATCCGGGTAGGTGAGGATGCCATGATGCCCTTTCTGGACAAACTCGGCGGGCGGCTCACCCGTTCCTACCGATGTGACTACAATGCGACGCGACTTCAAGAATCGGGCTTGGCGTTCGATTTTCCAGCGGTTTCCGGGCGCATCAACCGTCACCATATCCCAACCTTCTCGTTGGATCGTCGCATAGACCTCGCCATCCTTGTTTCTCAATTGGTACGAAGCAAGGTGCCACCAAGCGCGTTTTGCTCTTACCCAGTGCAAATCCTGTGCTTCCAACTCCGCGAATGTTTTCATGTGTGACCTTTTCGCCTCACAATCCTTTTATCGGCGCGTTTATCCAGCGGTTACAGCGACCGCTGCGGCGGCAGCAGAGTCATCCTGAGCGAGCAGCACCAGATACCAGCCGAGGAAGAGCAGCAGCGGCGGCGCTTTTTCGACCGCGATTTCCGGGTTGATGCGGACTTCACCGCGTGTTTGCCAGAAGCCCTTCAGTTCAAATCCGAGAACCGCTTGATCGTCCACGTTCGTCCACATCCACTTCGTCATGCCAAGTCCGAGCGCGCGCCATTTGAACACGCGCCCATCGGGGTAGGTGAGCGTCCCTCGGCTGCCTTTTTGGATGTATTCGGCGGGGGCTTCGCCTGTGCCTACGGAGGTAATCATGATGCGCGTGGGCTTAAAAAGCCGGATTTGTCGTTCAAATGTCCAGCGGTTGCCGGGTGAGTCGACCGTTACCCGTGAACTCATCCCTTCGCGGTGAATTGCCGCATAAACTTCTCCGTCCGAGCTTTGCAGTTCAAACGACGGCGGCTGCCACCAGCGCTTCTTCGCCTTTACCCACTGCAAATCCTGATTTTGCAGGTCATCAAAGGTTTTCATCAGCATGCCCTTTGTGTTGTCATCCCTCTTGATTCTTTACGCACAGTTCTAAGCAAGGTTGCAATCCCGCGCCTCTCCGAATATGATTGGCTCAGAATGGGTCAGAAAGGCTGATTTGAAATGCTTGATACGGGGTTGATCGGAAAGACGGCGCTGATCACAGGCGCGAACAATGCAATGGGGATCGGCGCGGCGGCGGCGCGAATGTTGGCGGCGGAAGGCGCGCGCATCTTCCTAACCTATAAGCACGCCACGTTACACGAGCCGACGGAAAACCCCGAACCCTGCACGGCGCTCTACGGTCAATTGAGCGCTGCCTCCGGTGAACAGATCGCGGCGGAAATTCGCGGCAGCGGCGGAGATGCGGAAGCAGTCGAACTCGACCTGAGCGATCCAAGTGGGATCACGCCGCTGTTCGATCACGCCGAAGCGCGTTTCGGCGCGGTCGATGTTTTGATCAACAATGCCGCGCATTCGACCGCCGACACGTTTCTGCCGTCGGCTGATACGCTGGTGAATACCCATTCGGTGCAGTGGCTCGGCGGAAACGTCCCCACGCTCACCCAAGCCAGCCATGACGCGCATTTCGCCGTCAATACGCGCGCCCCCGCGTTGATGATGGTTGAATTTGCGCGGCGTCATGTTGCGCGCGGCGCATCGTGGGGGCGGATCATCAATCTGACGACGGACGGATCACCTGCCTTTCCCAGCGAAATCGCGTATGGCGCTTCAAAACATGCGCTTGAGAGCTACACCCGCTCCGCCGCGCTTGAGTTGGGGCAGTTCGGCATCACAGTGAATGCTGTTTCGCCCGGCCCGACGCAGACAGGATGGATCACCCGCGAAATGGAAGCCGATATTCTGCAATCGACCCCGTTACGACGCATTGGTACGGCGGAAGAAGTCGCAGAAGTGATCCGCTTTCTTGCTTCGCATCAAGCGCGCTGGGTGACGGGGCAGATTGTTCATGCCAACGGAGGTCATCGTGTTTAACATTCGAGCGTATGATGCCGCCGACTATGATCGGCTGATTACCTTTGCGGGCGACGTCGCACGGCTTCAAAAGATGAGCGGCGTCTTGCATCCGGGGGATGTACGGCACAACATGAGCAACGGGTTGCGCGGTGCAAACCCGTCCGACTATTTTTCCCTAGCGGAGAACGCATCGGGCGACCTGCTGGCATATGTGATGTGTTACCCGGCACGCTTGCAGGGTTTCAACGTGGTGATTCATCCTCAACATCGCACGCCTGATCTGGAACGCGCGCTGATTCAACAAGGCGAAACGGTTGAAATTGCCCTAATGAGGGAAGCGATTAACCGTGCTGACGACTCCAAACGGGCGGAGATGCTGGCGGAATACACATGGGTGGGCAGCGACATCACCGATGGGGACGAAGTTCGCCGGACGCACCTCATTGAGTTGGGGTATACACCGATGGAACCGCATTTGACACTGACAACACGCTCATTGGACTCCCTGATCCCCGATCCCGTTCTGCCGGAAGGATACACCCTTCGCGGTGCCACAATCGCGGATGCTGATGCAGTCGCCGGTGTCCACAGTAGTGCATTTTCGTCTAACTGGCAGCCGGGGCATTATGCCGTCGTTATGCGTTCGCCCGCATTCGAACCGCAAAACGAACGAGTTGTGATCGCGCCGAACGGCGATTTCGCCGCGTTCGCGGTGCTCTGGTTCGATCCGGTCAGTGGGAGCGGCTTATTTGAGCCGGTCGGCTGCCACGCCGATTACCGTCGGCGCGGCTTAACCAAGGCTCTGATGCTCGACGGGCTGCGGCAGATGCGTACAGCGGGGATGCACACCGCGTATGTTGCACATCGCGTCGAGTCCGATGATCCGGCGGGAGCGGCGCTGTACCGCTCCGTCGGATTTCAGCCTTTGGAATCGGTTCGGGAAGCGCGTAAACCGATTACGCTGTAACGTGAAGCCGGTTAGCTCGTGCGTTTTGCTGCTGACGGTGAACGCAGCGCCAAGTACGCGAGCGTGACCAGCAGGATCACCTGTGGAATGCGAAGGAACAGTCCCCAAAATTCGTAGTTCGGCGTGCGCTGAGGTGCGATGTTGAAGTACATGAAAATCACGAACACTTGTATCGCTGCCCCAATAATCCAGAGGATGCGGCGGTCGAAGCGCAGAATCATGAACACGCCGAGCGCATACCCCGCGCCCGCGACATACGCGAAAGTTCGAGTCCCCCGGTTCATCACCAAGGATAAGGACTTGCAGACCGATCAACAAATAAACGACAGCCGTCAGCGCGGCGACTGCCGCTGCTGCATAACGGATGCCCCGTGTGTTGGGTGCTGCTTGGCTTGACGTAGACATGCGATTTTCCTTTCGCTGTGACGTAATTTACCGAGACTCTGTACGTCACAACGAAGAAGACGGTTGCGTGATTTTTCACAAAGAACACTGTGCGTTTTTGACAAGGTAAACAAAAACCGCCCTTCTCCGAAGCACGGGGAAAGGCGGCAGAATGGTCGGTTCAGCGCGATCTAAAGGGAATCGCGGGTTTGCAGGAACAGTGCGCGTTTCGCGCCGGGGAGCGTGTAGTCAAAGCCGCACGCTTGAAAGAACGAATCGGATGACGTGATCGCCATCACTTCCAGAATGCCGCGCTCCTTTGCCAAAGCAACACAGGCATCCACCAGTAACTTGCCGATTCCGCGCCCCTGCACGGTTGATTTCACCGCGAGACTGCGAATTTCTGCCAGCTTGCGCGAGTAAATTTCCAACGCCGCACAGCCGATCACCTCGCCATCTTCTTCTGCGACGGCAACAAAAAACGTCGGCAGAAGTTCCTCAAATTCGGCGTAGGTACGCTCAAGCAGTGTTCCGGTTTGAACAAAAGGGCGGATCAACTCCGCGATGGCGGGGATTTCCTCGCGCTGGGCGAGTCGAACGAGAACGTCAGTCTGGATCATCGCTGCTTCCAATGCGGTCATCTTGGTGACTTGGTGCACCTCTTTCTTAAAGATACTCGGAACGGTCGAAAAGTGGAACGGGGGGTGTTATACAACGGTTCTGCCTCCACGTCTACGCTGAATTTTGACCTGATCAATTACGCCGCCAGATCAAGAAGTTTCCGATCTGTGTTTCATAGGTGTAATTGAAGATCAACCAGTTGTTCAAGTCCTCGTATTCCTGCAAGAGCATATTCGAATCGGTGTCGATGCGTCCCGTCACCCAATCGAGATAATCCGCTTGCAGTACCAGCACATACGGTGGGAGCGCCGCCCACAAAATCTCAACCGTTTCTTCGCGCCACTCCGGAGGATACCAACTTGCGGTGAGTGGATACTGAAAGATAAAGCGCACGGCAGGATTCAAACGGCTGGTGTAGTACACCTCCGGGCGAAATCCCCAGATGAACAAGGAATCGCCCGGAAGCACCCGCGCCTGCAGGAACTCCGTCACGCGTAGTGTTTCATCGGCGACGAACTCCCCGGCTTGAAAGCGCGCAAAATAAGCGGTTTGATCTTCCGCGCCCGTCAAGTAAGCGGCAGTACGCGATCCGATCCCGATCACCGGAATGGCGAGGAATAGTGCGGCGGTTATTCCTCGCGCAAGTCCAGCGGCAGGTGATCCGGTCATGCGAACCCGCGTGATCAGGCGTTCTACCGTCACCGCGCCGTACATAGCCAGCGGCGGCAGCATGGGCAGCCAGTGATAGTCATACCCTTTTGCCTGTATCAGCAGGATCGCCGTCCCTGCGATCAACCAGCATCCAATAATCCACCCGATTCGTGGTTGAGATTCACCCAATTTTTCGGTACTTGCACGGCGCGGAATCAGTGCAAGCGCCGCAAGCGCGAACAACACGCCCCAGTACAGCAGCCGTGATCCAATGCCGATCCTGAAGCCGCGTATGAATTCGTCCGGACTGAAGCCAAGCGCAGTGTAGCCCGTCGTTACCCGCACCGATTCGATCAAAGCGTCCCACGCGCCAATAGCGATCAAATACGCCGCGCCGCCGCCCGCCGTGATTACAAACCCGCCCGCGAACATCAACAGCGGGCGGATGAATTCACGCCAGCGCGGAAGTCCAAGCGCCAGCACGTACCCGATCACGAGCGCGGCAGCGAACAGTGCGAACGGATATTTGAACCAGAACACCCACCCGCTCAACGCACCCGCCGCAAATGTCCATGCGCTCACGCGCTGGCGGAAAAGCGCCTCGATCATGCACGCCGCCGCGAGGCTCATTGGCAGCAGCACAATTCCATCATTTTGAGTGAGCGTCCAGAAAGTTTCGGTGAAGTAGAACACGCCGAACAAGAGCGCCGCCCATTCGCCCACGCGCGGACTTGCCAGCCGCCGTCCGATCTGCCACAGCGCGGCGGCGATCAACGGGTAGATCAGCAGATCAATCGCGCGCAGTGCCGGGACGGTTTGCCCAAACAGTGCCATCGCCGCCGCGTAGACGTAAAATACGGCGGGCGGTTTGGGATTCCACAAATCGACATAGGGAATCCGCCCGTTGAGAATGCCGCGCCCGATCGTCGCAAACTCGCCTTGATCGCGCCCCAACGGATAGGTGATCGTCGGTAGTGCGATGAGCAGCACAATCCCGATCAAGACGATCAGGCGAAGCGTGTCACGGCGCGTTACAGCCATCCGACCGCCCGCGCTAACAGTACGGCGATCACCAGACTGAGGAACAGCAGCATGAGCGCCACCATGCGACCGACCTGCTGCGCCGGATTGATCGGGGTCTCGGTGACGGTGACTTCACCGAGCAGATCGACATAAAAATCTAAGTTGACGCCGCCGTGCGTCAGCCGCGCCATGTAATCGTGTCCGGTCACGTATACCCAAGACGAGTCTTCGTCGCGCCAATCATCGCCGCAGCGCTCACGGATGGCGCGTTCGAGCAGGAGGCGCGCTTGCTCTGCCGGGATAGGTTCAATGGGATCGCTCACGGTTTCCCCTTATCAATGCTTGATTACGGCGATTCTACCCGCTAGATATGATCATGCACATCTCCGCCGCTGAGCGGGAAACGCGCCAGCGCCGTATAACGCGCGCCTTGCGGCGTGAGTGTGCTGCTGAACAGATGAAAGGCGTCCGCGTGGAACGGTTCGGCGCGGAAGTGGGCATGTTCGCTCAAAAACGCCGCGACGCCCGGCTCTGGTTTGAAATGTTTCAAGCGTGCCAGCGTGATATGCCCGCTGAAGTCGTGATCGTCGGGCGGAAAACCTAATCCGGTGACGGCGGTTTCAACAGCGCGATACAAGGCGATCAACGGGGGATTTGGCGCAAGCCCTACCCACAGCACGCGCGCGGGTTTCTTCGCACCCGGCGGAAAACGCCCGACCGCTTGCAAAGTCACATCAAAAGCGGGTAGGTGAATCTGCGACAGTGCGGTTTTCAACTCCGGCACGCGCGCATCCGAAATGGCATCGCCCAAAAATCGCAGCGTGATGTGATACGTTTCGCGCCGAGTCCATGAGGCGTCAGGAATATCTGTTTTCAGCCGCGCGATCTGATCTTTCAGCGCGTCGGGCAGTTCCACTGCGATAAATAGGCGCATGACAGCCGCTAGTTCAAAATCTGATACTCGAACGAGAACGGACCCAATAACCCGTCTTCGTCAATCGCGGAGATCGCAACGCCCGCATACCGCGACGGGATGAATTGATCCCACTGCACAAACGGATCAGCGATCACGAAGGTATCGACATAGCTGGTTGCCCCTACCGGACGGAGCGCGATCAGATACCCCGCCGCTTCCGGTCGTTCTTCCCAGCGCAGCGTGCGCATCCCGTTCCCATCATCGCGCAAAACGATATTTTGCGGCGGGCGTATTCCATCCGCGAGCGCAGTCGCAGCAGCAAGTATCGTTTGCGTCGAGCGCGTCAAGTACAGCGCTTGAACATCGTCGGTGGTATCGCGGTCGTTGTTGGTACGCGAAGGTTCTTCGTTGGCTTCGATAAACCGCACCGCTGCGAAACCCCGATCACTGAAGCTCAACTGATCGCCGTAGCGCCCTTCGCGGTCACCAGAGGGAACCAAGATCGCGGTCATGTCTGGCACATGACGGTTTATGATCAATTGAACGGCACGCGCAAGCTGGCGCGATTCCGAGCCGGGTCCATCGTTCGGGTCAGCGCTGAAGACGCGGATTTCGCGCTCATTGATTGAGCCGTCCGCGCCCGTGCTGCTGCCGATAATATCCATGTTGAGCATCCAGTTGACATCGAAGTTTTGCTGGAGCAGGTACTCCGCAAACGCGATGCTCCCCGCGCGCTGAATTTCTTCGGCGCTGAAGGCGACAAACATCACCGTCGCGCGGTGCTGGCGCTGGCTCATCACGCGGGCGATCTCCAACAAAGCCGCGATCCCGCTGGCGTTATCGTTTGCGCCGGGGGCGAAGGCGTTTCCATCCTCCCACGCGAGTGAGATACTGTCATAATGTGAACCGATCACGAGGATGCCCGCGCCGGTTTCTGTGCCGGGGATCACCGCGACGATGTTCCGACCCACGCTTTGAACGCCCGCCCATTCAAACGGAAATTCGTGATCCGCACCCAATACCAGATTGCCGCGTGATTGATCGCGGATCAGCTCGAATTGACTGCGTACATAATTGTATGCTGCGCCGATTCCCATCGTCGGGTTATTCTGTACCGACAGCACGTGGCGCGTATACATATTGGCGAGCGCATTCACATGCAAGATCAGGCGATCTGGCTCAACTTGAGACAACAGGCTGATCAAGCGCGCATCGATGCGCGGCGCAGATGTGGGAATTCCCGGAGGCAGTTCGGTGACGGATAGAGTCGCATAACCGATGGTAGGCGGCGGCGTGTTGGTTGCGCGCGGCACAATCGTCGGGGCAGGTTCACTGCTTAGGGTACATGCGATTGCGATCAATGCGCCGTACACAAGCAGGATCAAAGCAGTTAGGCGGGTGCGAGCAGTCTTCATGCGCGGAATTCTACCACAGCGATTTTTCTCCGCACGTTAAAAATCGTTCTGCCGGAGGGCAAGCGCGGGTGTGCGTGAATGCGGCTGACTTTTGTGCTAAAGTCTGCGCCATGATTATGCTGACTCGCGCCGCTTGGCGGCATCACCTCCTCATTCTTTTGATCGCTGCCGCTTTGATACGGATCGCGGTGTATCTGCTGTTTCCTGCTACGTTTGCCTTTGAGCAAACGGGCACGATTCACGGTTCGTCGTCGTTCGACGTTTATGCCGTCAACCTGATCAACACGGGCGTGTACGGCTTAACCCCCGGCGCTGCGGATGCGGTGCTGCCGCTGCTGTACAGCGTGTTCGTCGCGGGCGTATACGCGCTGTTCGGACGCAGTTCATTGGCGATTGCGCTGGCGCACACGCTCCTTGATGTGATCAGCATCGCGCTCTTGGTCATGATCACGCGGCGGTTATTTCCCGCGCGCGGTCAGGTGATCGGCGCGCTGGCGGGGGCGTTTTATGCCGCCTATCCCTATTTGATCTTTCAAAACCTGACGCTGATCGATACGCCGTTGTTCATCACGCTGCTGCATGCGTTTGTCTATCTCGTTGTGCTGCTCCGCCAGCGGGAACGCCTTGACGGGATGGTATGGGTCATCGCGGCGGCGGCGGGGTTCACACTCGGCGCGGCGGCGCTGGTGCGCCCCGTGATCGTATTCATCGCACTCCTGCTGCCATTCTGGTTATGGGCACGCCTGCCGCTGATGCAGTCCATTCTGCGCTTGATCCCGGTCGCTGTGCTGAGTCTGCTCCCGATCCTACCTTGGACAGCGCGCAATTACGGTGTTTACGGCGAACTCGTCACCATGAGCGTGACGGCTGGATCGAATTTCTATCAGGGAAACAACCCGGATGTGATTCCGCTCATGCGCGCCGGATATGATGTGCAGTGGACAGCCCCAGACCCCGCCTTAATCCACAATCCACCAACCAGCCCTGCCGCCGACCGGGAACGATCCGCGCTGGCGCTCGACTGGCTGCGCGAAAATCCGGCGATCATCCCTGAACTGATCTGGGTGAAGTTTCTCACCCATTGGAGCATCGACATCTTTCCGTCGTTGAATCCAACTGAAGGCGCTGATCCGAGCGCGATCACGGAAGGCGATGCGGCGATCACGGATGCGCCGGAGGGTGGGATCGAAATCACCGGGCTGCCGCAGGGCGATCCGGTGGCGGAATACAGCGGCGGCGCGTTCGCGCTCGGTCGCGTGATCCACCGTTACTACTTTGGTGCGCTGCTTGTGCTTGCATTGATCGGCGTGGTGGTGACCGCACGCCAATGGCGCACGGTTTCGCTGTTGTGGATCGTGCAGATCAGCATGACCCTCGCGTATGTCATCTTTCACCCATCGACGCGCTACCGTGTGCCGACCGATCCGCTTTTGTTCGTCTTATCAGCGGCGGCGTTCGTCTGGCTGGCTGATACGCTGATCCGGCGGGGAGTTTCGTCCGAATCGAAGGAAATACTGTCTCATGACTGACCCGAAATATCATCTCGATCACATTTTTGATCCGAAAACGGCACATCCGGGAGACGCGCACAGCATCTTGATGCGTTTGGTTCCGCCCAACAGCCGTGTCTTGGAGTTGGGCTGCGCGTCGGGTTATCTCTCCGGTTGCATGGAGCAGACGCTTGGATGCCGCGTGACCGGGTTGGAGTACGACCCGAACGCCGCGCAGATCGCCGCGCCGCGCTGTTCTGAAGTCCACACGGTCGATCTGAATGATCCCGCCGCGCTCGATGCCGCCCGCGCCAGCGCCCCGTATGACGTTTTGTTCGCGGCGGCGGTGCTGGAACATCTCTATCATCCAGAGGCACTGCTCAAGCGCGCGCTGGAGCTTTTAACGCCCAATGCGCGTGTGATCGTCTCGCTGCCGAACATTGCTCATTGGAGTATCCGACTCAAACTGCTTGCCGGACGCTTCGATTACGAAGATTATGGAATCATGGATCGCACTCATGTTCGCTTCTACACCATGCGCACCGCCAAAGCGATGCTCGAAAGCGAAGGTTACTGCGTGGATGGATTCCATATTGCCGGGAGTCTGCTGCAAAATCTGCTCATGCGTTTTTCGAGTGGTACGCCCGCCCCGATCCTACCGGGGTTGTTCGCTTATGAACTGATTTATACACTTCATCCTAAAACGGGCGGTTAAGCTCACCCAGAAGGGTGATTTTTCGCGTAATCACACGAACACATTTTTTATAGCTTTTTAGGTGCGCGGCGCATGCCAGTGTGCTATTCTTGTAACGTCCGCCTGTTATTTTGAAACTAGCTGCCATGATTGGACGCATTCTCAAACAACGTTACGAAATACGAGACCTGCTGGGAGAGGGATCGACCGCTGCTGTTTACAGGGCGCTCGATCGCAAGCTCGGAAGAACCGTTGCGCTTAAGATTCTCCTGCCGCATGTAAAAGAAACGACGCGCCGGCGGTTTTTTCAGGAAGCACAGTCGGTTGCTCAACTCAATCATCCCAATATCATGGCGATCTATGACAGCGATGAGGACGACGGGGTTCAGTTCCTGATCGTCGAATACGTTGAGGGCGATTCTCTCACCAAGTTCATTCCCTCGCCGCCTGATAAAGCCGTTGATCTCGCCCGCCAGATCGCGCTTGCGCTTGGTTATGCGCATGAGCGCCAGATCATTCACCGCGATGTGAAGCCCGCCAACATCATGGTGACGCCAAATGGTCAGGTCAAAATCATGGACTTGGGGTTAGCGCTCCCGCGTGAAGCGAAGCGCGTCACCGCTGATGGGATGATCATCGGTACGCCCGCTTATCTTTCGCCGGAACAAGCGCAGGGGATGGCGCTGGATCATCGCACCGATATTTATTCGCTCGGCGTGGTGATCTACGAGATGGCAACGGGTCAGCTTCCGTTTTCGACCGACGATATTCCCGCGCTCTTGCTTCAGCATGTGAAGCAGCCGCCGCCGCCCCCGCGTTTACACAATGCGACTCTATCGGTGCAGCTTGAGGCGGTCATCCTCAAAACGCTGGAGAAGAATCCCGCGCGCCGTTTCCAGTCGATGGAAGCGCTTGCGTCGGCATTATCCGATAAGATGGTCACAGGCGAAGCCACACCAGTCAACGCGACGCAGCCCGCGCGCCAGATTCCGGCGGATCAACGGATTTCGACGAAGACGCTCCGTGTGGTGCTGGCGGACGATCATACGATTTTGCGCCGCGCCTTGATGAGTATGCTCTCTGAACGCGACGATGTGTTGGTCATCGGCGAAGCGAGCGATGGTGAAGCCGCGCTCCAGAAAGTGATCGAAACCAAGCCGGATGTGCTGATCCTTGACCTGAATATGCCGGGTAAAGGCGGGCTTGATGTGCTGCCGGACATTCGCGAACAAGCGCCCGCGACAAAAGTTCTTGTCCTAACCGGACGAGATGAAGATTGGTACATCATGCAGGCGCTGCGGGCAGGTGCGCACGGGTACATCCTCAAGAGCGCTGACGAAGCTGACTTGATCGACGCGATTGGTAAAGTGGTCGCCGGAAATATCGTGCTGGGGAAGGGTGTCGCGGAAAAAGTCGTGACGGGCATGATCGGCAACCGGGGCGATAAGAAGCTCACCGATACCGAACGCGCGATTGTGCTGAATATCGCGCTGGGGCTGGATAACGAACAGATCAGCCAGCGCATGAATGTCAGCATGATGACGTTGATGGAATCGCTGGCGCAAGCGATGAGCAAGCTCGGCGCGAAGAACCGCGATCAAGCAGCACTGCAAGCGCTCCGGCGTGGTGATATTTTGCTGGACGAATTGCAAGGCTATTAGAGACAGTTTTTAAACCGCAGCGTTCGCAGTGAGCATAAAGCGTGATCAATTCACGCCGCACTCACCGCGAACGCTGCGGTTGTTTTTTTCTTTTTGCGATAGGAGATGCGATGTCCCCGGATATGCTCCCCGTCCACAAGCGTGATTTTCATGTGTTTTTGAGCCATGCCAGCGCGGACAAAGCCGCGATTGCCGAGCCGCTCTATCACTGGCTCACGAACGTTGCCGGGTGGCGCGTGTGGTATGACGCCGCTTCGTTGAGCGGCGGCGACCAATTCGGCTCGGAGCTTCCCAAAGCGATTGGACAGTGCCGCGCGCTCCTCTTGATCATCTCGAAATCATCGCTCAGTTCCGGGTGGGTGCAGCAGGAATTTCAGTTTGCGCTAATGCACCAGAACCAGTTTAGAGATTTTCGCATTATTCCGATTGTGTTGGATGACAGCCAACCGACAGGCTTTATGGCGACCGTTACCCATATCAAAATGCCTGAATTTACACTCGAGACGGCGGATCTGCTGCTTAGAGCGCTTGGCAGCGTGAATCCCGCGCTTCAAGCGAAGGTCAAGTATGGGCGGGTGCGTGATATTTACCTCAGCCGCACATGGCGCGAACACGAATCCGCCTTTGCCGAACATGTTTCGAAAGCGTTCGCCGACGCGGATTTTCGTTTAATCGGTGATTCGCAAGATCAGAATGTCGAAAGCAAACGGCGCGTCACGCAGATCATGGAAAGCTGCGGAGGACTGCTGGCGATCCTCCCGCATCGCACTGATGAACCGTCCGGCACATCACCGCACATGATCGACGAAATTCACTGGGCGGCAGAGATGGGACTCCCGTTTGCGGTGATCTGCGAAAACGACGCAATCGCCGTGCCTGAAGCGCTGGAAAATCAAGCAGTTGAAGTCCTCACCATCGATCCGACGCTCTCCCCGGAGCAGATCGCGGCGGCAGCCCAAGCAACGGCGGCGAAGCTCAACGCGGAGTGGCGCGAACCGAAAAAGCGGCAGTATGTGTTCTTCGCTACCGACTTTGACGCAGAACATCAGCGGCGCAAAGAGATCATTCGCGGGCTGATCGAGCGTGTGACAGCGATGCCATGCGTCATCGGTGACGAGATCGAAGGTGCGGGGACGGTTTCGGTGCAGCAGCGGATCGTCCATTTGATTCAAGGGGCGCATGTCATCGTTGCGGACATCACCGCCGACAACTTGAATACGGTCTATGAGGCGGGGATCGCACGCGGCGCGGGTGTAACGACGCTGCTGATCAGCGGCGATGAGCGCCATAATCCGCCGTACATGCTGACCGATCAGCAGGTGTTCTTTTATCGAGACGACGTTGAGATGTTGGGGCGCGTGAATAAGCTGATTTACCCGTTCAGGCGGCGGGTACTGAACAAACCGTGATCCAGCGCGGGAGCTAAAACATCATCCCGCGCCGCTTTTCGAGCGCGTCGATCACGGCGCGATCCGCCTTGCCAAAGGCATAATTTCGTAACTCCTCCGGCGTGACCCAGCGCCATGCCTGCACGCCGAGCGCCTGCGGCTCACCGCTCACATACTGGCAGGTGAACGCATGCAGCGTGATCCGAAAATGGGTGAAGGCGTGTTTAACGACCGCGAACAGATCACCGACGCTGACTTCAATCGCCAATTCTTCGCGCAGTTCGCGCTGCAAACACGCTTCGAGCGTTTCGCCGGATTCCTGCTTGCCGCCGGGGAACTCCCATAAGCCGCCGAGCAGTCCTTCGGCGGGGCGCTGTGCGATCAACAGCCGTCCTTGCTCATCCCAGATCATGCCCGCCGCGACATCGTAATGCGGCGTCTTCGCTTTCGGTGGTTTGATCGGGCGCTGCGCTTGTGTGCCATGCGTGTAAGCGGCGCAATGCGCGCGGATCGGGCAGTCACCGCACAGCGGATTACGCGGCTTGCAGATCAGCCGCCCCAACTCCATCAGTGCTTGATTGTAATCTCCGGGGCGTGTCTCCGGCGTCCACTGCTCCGCCACTTCCCATAAATACGCGATTGTGCGGGGCTTGGTCACGTCATCAGGCGTATCAAGTAGGCGCGCAAACACGCGGATCACATTGCCATCCAGCACCGGCGCGGGGACATCAAACGCGATGCTGGCGACTGCTCCCGCCGTGTACCGCCCGATTCCCGGCAGCGCCAGCAAGCCTTCGACCGTATTTGGGAAAATGCCGCCGTGCTGTTCGGTGACGATCCGTGCGGCGCGGTGCATGCTGCGCGCGCGGCTGTAGTAGCCGAGTCCTTCCCATAATTTCAACACGTCATCGAGCGGCGCGTCCGCGAGATCGCGCACGGTTGGGTATAGATTGGTGAAAGCGTCAAAATACGGTTTGACCGTCTCGACTTGGGTCTGCTGGAGCATGACTTCGCTCAACCACACGCGGTAGGGATCACGGTTGGCACGCCAAGGCAGCGGGTGACGATTCGCGTCATACCAGCGCAGCAGATCAGCGGCGAATGGATGCTGACTATCGGCGGAATTGGTTTGCAACATGGATTTCCTGAAAGGCTGATCATCAGCCTGATTATAGCATATTACAAAATAAGGCGTGGTGTGTAATACTCTGATTGATAAGCTCGAATTATGTGATAGAACTTGTAAAAATGCGCAGCGATTGACGGAAAATCGACTATACTGAGAACAGGGTAGATTCACGGTTGGGTGTACCCATTGGACTCTAAGAGGTTCATGAAAGGTTCAACAATGCGCAAAATCACCTCCTATCTTCTGCTTGGCATCCTGATGGCTGCCGTGGTTGGAATTGTCGGTGCCGCGAGCGGCGGAAGTATCGCATTCAGCGGCGACGCTAATCAACCTATGTATGAGATTTCGGGCGTAACCAATCTCGTTGTTGATGACACGGACTGCGACTTTGTCACGATGTTGATGGCCGATGCGACCGGCATCATCACGGATAGTGATACATTCTGCATTAACACAGGCACTGGTGAGGGCTCGGAATATACCGACTGGGCATCGTATTCTGGCGCGCCGAATGTTCCGGTGAAGGGACCCATCACCTACGCGCTGTTTGATACCGACCTCGCGAGCGCGTGCTATTCGGACGAAAACAGCATCGCATGTGCTGACGAACTGCTGAGCGGCGCGTATGCGTGTATCGCGGAAGATTACTTCCAGCCCGCGAGTCTCCCTGCTGGTACTCCGAATTCGATCTGCGGCGGCGGTGTAACAGCGGCTGGTTGCACGCTGAACGTTCCGTCGGGTTCGGTTGTCGGTGATATGCCGCTCGGCGCTCAGGCATATTACAGCCCCGATAATGCCGCGCCCGGTGTCGTCCTGAACCCCGGCACGTATATCGTCGTCGGTCAGGATTCGACCGAAACCTATTACAAGATCGTCTTGGCGTGCCGCTTCCTGTGGGTGCGTAAAGACACCATGCAACCAAGCTATCAGCCGCCGCAGAACGGCGCGCCGCTGCCCACGCGCATCGTCAGCTAACCGCTGTTTGATAGTCGGGCGGGGGAGCAGTCAATCCCCCGCCTTTTTGTTTCTGTAAAAAAGTGTATAGAGGGCTTGCACGGGTCACAAAAGTCTGTTATAGTCTAACTATTCGCTTGAAAACACCTCAGTGAGTCGCATGTAATTTTGACCCCCTCCACCCGTTCTTGATAGTCTGCCGCTGAACGTTCCTACACAGGAATGATTCACGGCGCGGTTTCGCATTTCCACCCCTCTACAACTGAATAAACGAATGGAAGGAGACCCTTGTATGTTACGTCTACAGGGAATTTCCAAAACCTACGGCGCGAACCTGATTTTGAAAGATATGTCGCTGACCGCAGCAGCGGGGCAACGGTTGGGTTTAGTCGGCGCAAACGGCGCGGGCAAATCGACTCTGCTCAAGGTTGCGGCGGGCGAAGTCGAACCCGACAGCGGCACAATCGCGCTTGATCCTGATGAAACGCTCGGCTATCTGCCGCAGATCATGACGGGAATCGAATATCAAACGCTGGACAGCATGATCCGCGACTCGCTTGCCGAACTGCGCGAAATCGAAGCTCGGATGCGCGCGCTCGAAACGGCGATGGCAGTCCCGGCGGGGGATGTCTCCGGCGCGCTCGACGAATACGGCGATCTTGCCGATCAGTTTGAGCGGCGCGGCGGTTATGACCTCGATCACCGGATTGATCTCGTGATCGAAGGCTTGGGGATCGCGCATCTGCCGCGTGATCAGCAGATGAGCACCTTGAGCGGCGGCGAAAAGACACGCGCGGCGCTGGCGGCGCTGCTGCTGCGTCAGCCGGATGTGCTCTTGCTCGATGAGCCGACGAATCACCTTGACGCGGCGGCGCTCGAATGGTTGGAAGGCTATCTCGCAGCGTATCCGGGTGCGGCGGTGATCGTCAGCCATGACCGCGAATTCTTGAACCGCACCGTGAACGTGATCATCGAGATCGACGAGTTCTCGCACGAATCAAAGCGCTACACGGGCGATTATGATGCGTACCGCCGCGCCAAAACACTCGAACGTGCGGCGTGGGAAGAAATGTTTTGGGCGGAACAAGATGAGATCAAGCTGCTGCGGCGGGCGATGAAAACGACCGCTCGGCAGGTGGGGCACAACAAGCCTTTCACAGGCGGGGACAGAATGGCATACGATGCCAAAGGGGCGCGTGTTGAGCATCAAGTTTCGCGGAATATTCGCAATGCTGAAGAACGCTTGCGCCGAATCGAGGAAAACCCGACTCCGCGACCGCCCTTACCGCTCACGATCCGCACCGCTTTTGATCCGCATGCGCTGAATAACCGGATCGCGCTCGTCGTGTCAAATGTGAGCAAGCGCTACGGCGACCGCGTGATTTTGGACGGCGTGAATTTCACGCTCACGCACGGCGAGCGCGCGGTGATCGTTGCACCCAACGGCGCGGGAAAAACCACGCTGGCGCGTATCATCGCGGGGGACGAACATGCCGACAGCGGCGAAGTGATCACCGCCGGAAGTGCCGCGATTGGCTATCTCGATCAGGAAGGCAGCGCGATGCTCTCGGATCGCACCGTGTTGGAGACGTATCGCACGTTTCCAAACGTCTCGCCCGATGAGGAAATCGCCAAAGCCGAGCTGATGCGCTTCGGATTGTTCACGTATCCCGATTTGCTCAAACGCGTGAGCGATCTGAGCGCGGGACAGCGGCGCAAACTTCAGCTTGCCCGGTTGATCGCCGCGCGTGCCAATTTGCTCATCCTTGACGAGCCGACGAATCACCTCAGCTTTGATGCGCTGGAGGCATTCGAAAGTGCGCTGGATGACTTTGACGGCGCAGTGCTGGCGGTCAGTCATGATCGACGCTTTATTGAGCGGATACGGTCGCACCCGCGCGGACAATGTTGGAAATTGGAACAAGGAAAACTGGCGGTGCTGTAATCTTGAGCGACTCACCACCCACTGGAGGAACTCCGCCGTCGCTGCACTTCCGACGTTACAGAGGTGGGGGCTGATCGCATCAGGGGATCGCTCCCGTCTTCGCGGTGACGGGTCGCGCTTACCTGTGGCTTTTACGCAATGCGATCAAGCCGTACAACGTCTTGACCGTGCATCGCAGCCAGCGATTCGCCCCGCCTCAAGACGACCATTAGTCGTTTGAAGTCGGAGGGTTTCCGGCGGTGTTTCCAGTGCCGCGCGGCGGGTGGTTCTGCCGCTCCGCTGCACCTGAAATCCGGCGCGTCCTCGCTGCCCGTCAGGGTTGCGTTGGACGCCAGTGCTCCACCCATCCACAGCGAGCGACGATTTTGCCCGCCTATAATTGGATTTGGGTGACGCAAGTCGCTGTTACTGTCGTAATCAGCCAACGTCTCATCCCTCCGGTTGCACGGTTAAAAGTGTGCGGATCACTCCACACGAGGAACAGATTATCATGACCCTTCGTGAGCTGTCAAGGGTTATAAAAATTTCGTTACACGCTTTGATAACTTGTTATGGTATAGTCAAGCAGTCAGCGGCGAATCCCGCAAAGGGACGTCTTCACATGCGACCCAAAACGTTGTATCTGTCCCATTTGCTGATAGCCGGATTATTGTGCTGCTTTCCATCGTGTTGGTTCTCAAGTGGGGCAGTGAACTTTTTTGCACCGCATGCAGGCTTGGAATCGACGTGGCTCATGTATTTCATTGTCGCAGCAGCTCCGTATGTTCTGCTTGCGCTGGTCTTGTCCGTGACTTCAGTCGTACTCGATCACAGCCGGTTACACCAGCGGCTTCTGATCGTGCTAACCCTGCTGTGCTTCGCAAGCGGTACGCTTGCCGGATGGCTGCTCGTCAGGGATTTGGATAGTATGCTGTTAGATCCCATCACTGATAGGGTATGGTTGCGTCCGTCCATTCTAAGTTGGTTCATCGGGATTTCGACGGGGCTTTTCACCTATTGTCTGGTGCTGGCGGCAAAGCCGCGCTTGCAAAAACTGCTGCGTATAAGCTCGTATCCAGCGTAATGTTTGATGTAAGAATGAGTTCTGTGTAGGCGTCTAAATCTATGGGGGTGAACTAGATTCGATGCAGGATGCTGCTGCTGAGTAGCGCGAAGGCGCTCGTGCAAAACGTGAAAAGCAGCCAAGACAGGCATCCGGGCAGACCGCCGGGCAGTACGGCGCACCTCCACAACAGTCAAAGGCGCTAGAACGCAGTCAGAAATTGACGGTTCTAGCGCCTTTGCGTTATGTGCTTGTCGTTAGGCACGCTCAAGTTTGGTCAGGAGCGGGATCGCCTGTTCTGCCCATGTGCGTATCTCGTCCCAGCGGCGGAAATCACCCTGCGGGGCACTCTTCATCAGCGTCTTCCACGGGAAACCGAGCTTCGTTGAATCTAATGCGCCAGCGAACAACCCCTTACTGACGGGTTGAACCAGTGCGGTGAGCGGGTTCATGTACGCATCGACTTCCTGACGATGCTCCGGCGTGTCTTTCTCCATCGTCAAGCACACGACGAAATACGCGGTGGGCAGATTGTGGAGTTTGCCCTGATTCCGTTTGACGAAATTGAGCGCTTCCGGCATCAAATGACCCGTGCGGATCGCGCTGCCCACGATCACGCCATCGTAGCCATCTAGTGATTTGACCGATGTCACGGGCTGCACATCCGCGCGAACCTGATGTTCCGACAAAACACGACCGATGAATTCCGAGACCTCTTTAGTAGAGCCAGCGCGTGTCGCATACGTGACGAGAATTCGACTCATGGTGGATTTGACCCTTTTGCATGTCATATATGAGTCCTTTACGCAGTGGGGATCAAATCGTTTTTGGGTGGGGAGGATTGTCACATCAAGGGGTGACAAACAGCACGACTCACGCCGAGTCGTGCTGTTTGATTTCAGGCATTGCTTCGGTTACTCCACGATGATCGTTTCGTAGGCGACACCTTCCCACAACACGATCACCCGATCACCGACCGCGAAGAACTCCGCGAGTTCGGGGAACTCGATCAGCAGGTTGAAGTAGTCGTCGCTCAAGAATTCGATCTTGATCGTTTCCATCGTGTCAGGCTCGAAGGTGGTATCCGTCCACACATCACCCTGAAGGATGAACGTCTTGCCGTTGACCGACTGGATGGGGCTTTCGGCGGGGATGAAAGAACCATCTGCGCCGGGGGCGACTTCACCCTCCATCATCGCGGACATGGTGGGCATTGCCGCCATCGGCGCAGCATTCGCGCCCGACATCTGCGCGGCTGCATCGGCTGCATCGACCGCGCCGCCGCCTGTCGCGCCGCTGAAGTCATCAACCACGCCGCTGAACGAACGCGCTGCTTCTTCACGCGCCTGAGCAGAGAGAATATCGTCTTCTTCGATCAAGAAGCTGGTGTACGGGGTGATGATCCCGTAGCGGACGCTCAAACTGATGATGCTGTCCACTAGTTCGGCGTTTTCACCGTTCAAGCGGATCGTCGTCATCAAGTCACCGATACGGCGGGTTGCCCACAAGCGGGCGATAAACGGCTCACCGCCAGCGCGTCCTCGGAAGTCAATGCCGTCGTAAACAAATGTCTGCGGCTGACCGTTCACACTGCCGCTCAGGGTGACGACAGCATTTTCCAGCGATCCGCGATAGCGCCCAACAATGGTCAACTGCTGACCCGCAAACAGGTCAGGAAGCGGCGCGGTGGGGTACATCTGATCCATTGTCAGTCCGTTGACGGTGAGCGTCACGTCGGTGAGGACGGGGGCGCTGATCCGGCTGTACAGGCTGGCAACTTCTTCGTCTACGCGCTCGGTCGGGCGGACATAGCTGCCCGATCCCCGGAAGTCACGCACAATGGAGTCGAGCAGGAGCGTATCGACATCATCCCCGACGCCAAAGCTGAAAATACGGGCGTTCGGCGGCGCGACGGCGGCGAGATTGCTCAGAATCGTCTCGATGTCAGTTTCACCTTCAGTCGGGACGCCGTCGGTAATGAACAGGATCGCTGTCGAACGTTCTTCGACCATGTTAAACGCGGTGGTCAGCGCGCCGTTGATGTCGGTGCCGCCTTCCGCCATCTGCCCGTTGACCCAACTGATCGCTTCGTCGGCGTTCGCGGCGGGTTCAAGTTCGTTCGAGTACACGCGCCATCCTGTGCTGAACAGGATCACGTTAAAGCGGTCGGATTCGTTCAAGTTATCTAAAACGTAGGTCGCGGCGGCGCGTGCCTGTTCCCATTTCGCGCCGTCCATGCTGCCGCTTTGATCGACCACGAGGATCACGTCACGCGGGATGATTTGATCTTCTGGCAGCGTGAGCGGCGGCTGCACCAGCATCATGAAGAATCCGTCACCTTCGGCGCTTTCGCGGTAGGTGAGTAGGTTCGCGGTGATGCTGTCGTTTTCCAAACCGTAATATAGGGTGAAATCGCCATCCGGCACGAAGAAGCTTTGCTCAAATCCGGCACTGAATCCGGTATTCGCTGCGTTGCGGTTGACGACGATGTTATGGGTGGGCGAATACACCGTGCTGATCGCATCCTGACCTTCAACGCTGACGCTCACCGACATGCTTTCCACCGGGCGGCGGCTGGTGAGTTCGGTCACGTCGAGGGGGTAGCTGTAGCGGATCAAGCCGTTGTCGACTTCGAGGATTTGCGAATAGGTGATGGTGATGCGGCGTGTTTCACCCGGCGGGATCGGGAATACATTCGCCTGAACCGTACTTTGACCGACGTATTCGAGCAGCGCTGGATCGCGGTATTGGCGGACGATGGCATCATAAATGCTGCGCGCTTCGTCGGCGGGGAGGATGCGCCCTTCAATGGGCGTGCCGTTGATGTACATGATCAATTCGTCAACCGATGCCCCCAACGGGATCGGGAACAGGAATGTCCCTTCCGCGAGTCCGTTGCCCTCGTTGACGAACTCCATATCGACGGTTGTCGTGGCGATCTGGTTATCAATTTCGACATTCACGCGGTGGTAGTCGATCTTTAGCCATTCCGGGTTGGTGAATACGCCCCAAATGATTGGGCAAGGCTGTGGTGGGCATGGCGCATCCGGCGGACACGGCACAATCGGGCAATCTTGGGCGGCTGCGGGGATGATCCCGATCAGGATCGTCACCAGCACCAACAGAATCAGGCGTAAGGTATGTGTGCGTTTCATCGTGAGTCCCCTTAGCAAATTACGGTCACACCAACAGGACGATCAAAACGGCGCGGTTGTTCCACAAGCGAAAACAATTCGTTATAATGCCGCTGACGACGAATGGCGTCAGGAGCAGCCGCGCATGGGATACGTGTTTATCAGTCACAGTAAACTCGATAAGCCATACGCCCGCGAGGTGATCCAACAGCTTCGTGAGCATGGCATCGAAGCATGGATGGATGATCAGCGAATCCGCGCAGGTAAACGGTGGTGGGAAGCGATTGTGACCGCACTCCGTGATTGCAGCGCCTTCGTGTTGATCATGACGGACGAGGCGGCAGCGTCTGATTGGGTGAACAACGAAATCCTTGTCGCCAAAGAATTTGAAAAACCGATCTTCCCCCTGTGGCGCTCAGGCGATACCCGTCACCCGACCTTTTTGATGCTGGCGAATATTCAATACTATGACGTGCGCGAACACAACGGCTTGAGCGATGAGTTTATTGAGACGCTCAGAGCGTATGTGACGAGCGATCCGAAGCGCGTGACCAGCGAAGGTAAAGTCCTCCCGCAGCAGGAGATCGACTGGGAGCCAAACACGCAGAAGATGATCGGTCTGTACTCGAAGCGCCGCCGTACGCTGACCCGTGTGGCGTTGGGGATCGGCGCACTCGTGCTGATCGGTGCGGCGCTGGTATTCGGGCTGCCTCAAATCATCAACGGCGGTGATGTGACGCCTACCGCGACCGTTGAAACAACCCCTGCACTCACGCTGGCGGATCAACTGTTTTCGCCGCGCTTGCTCAACGAGTGGCGAGAAGGCGAAGGGCTGGACGCGCTCGAACTCAACCCGATCCTGAACGCCGCTGCATCCGAAGCGCTGCTCACGGCAAACATCAGCGAAGAGGTGACGACGATCACCCCGGCGGAATGGAACGAATTGGTCGCAAGCATCGCTACCCGGAACGGATACACGGGGAGAACACAAGCGTTTTTGCTCTTTGGCACTGACGACGAAGCCGTGACGCTCGGTAAGGTGCTGACAGAATTTCAACGCCTCGGCGATCCGTTTGTGACCGATTACGCCGATTATGGTTATCTTCAAGAGGACTCCAGCACCCAATCCATTGTGATCCTCATCCTCGGTCAGCCGGAATAACATCGCGCGGAAGAGAGGGTATCCGTTATGAAAAAGCTCGTGATCATGTTGGCATTAGCGCTGCTTTCGTTTTTCGTCGTCAGCGCGCAGCAGGGCGATGCACTCTCGGAAGATCAACGCATCCTACTGGATTCGGTCAACCGGGTGCGCGTGACGCTGGGGCGCAAACTGACGCCGCTTGTGCCGAACCCGACGCTGAATCAGGTTGCTCAGGCATTCTTGGATGATCTGCTCACCCGCCCGCTGGACGGTTTCTACAATTTCTTATTGAACGGCGAGGACATCAGCGCGGTTTTAGCTCAGTATGGCTACCCATCCTATGACGGCGCATTTGTGGCGGACTTGGTGGCGGTTCGCGTGCGCGACTACACCCCGGCAAATGTCGTTGATTTTATGGTGAGTGATTACGCGAACAGCACGCGTAACGGACTCGTTCCTCAAATCGAAAGTCTGCGCATGTCACAAGGGCGCACGAACGGCGTTCCGGCGCAGCATCCGTTTTATCACCGCGCTTACCGGGAGATCGGGATTGCCTATGCGCCCAACGACGAAAATGGGCGTTTCTACTATCTGTTCATTTTTGCGTCACACCCGGAATCGTTTCCGGTGGTGATCGCAGAGCCGGGGCGTCCGTATGTTCTAAATGCGCCGCTGACGACGGCTGACGCGATTGTGTATCTACCGAACGAGGACGCGCGCGATCCGAACAGCGGCGCACTGGTGAGTGATTTTGAGTTCGTCCGCTTCAGTGAACAGCCCGGTGAGGCGCTGACATGCCCGCCGAGTGTGAGCGATCCTTGGCAGTCGTTTGATATTGCGCTGCCGTACCGTTTCAGCGAGGGAATGGGAGAGCGCACGCTGTATGTGCAGTTGTGCGATGCGGCAGGACGTTCGGTCACGACTTCGGCGCGGGTGGTGATCGCGTCCGGGACTGAGGTCACTCAGACACTTGCGCCGACGCTGAGTTTCCCGACGCCGGATATTGTCGGTATTGTTTATGCGACTCAAACAGCGGCGGCAAGCGCGACCGCGTATTACCCGTATGCGCAGACGATTGAAGCGATCTTGACCAGCACTGCTGCACCGAGCGCAACCCCAACCGGAACACCGTAATTGCAAAGCGCAATTGCGAAGCGGGCGGGTTTGCCGTAACATCATCGCAATGGGGAATATAGGAGGGGGTTCACATCATGGGCATGAATTCCGGTGATTTCTATCATCAGCAGAAGAAGGTCGAGCAGAATCGGGAACGTACTGGGCTGAAAAGCAGCAAGCACGGCACGATTGAGACATGGCAGATCGAACAAGAAGATGCTGAACGCGGTGATTTTGTCGCTGATCCGATGGACAAAGATACCGCTGCACCTAAGAAAAAGGGCATCTTAGGGCGGCTGTCAAGCTTGTTTAACCGTAAAAAGGGATAAAAAATCCTTACGTATAATCGCACCGTGTTCGGGTTACGATCGATGTAACATCGGATATGCAGGGTTTGAGAAAATCACAGCGAGACAGGCATGGATACGACGAGCCGCAGCCGCACAGAAACGCTCAAGAATGATATACAGCGCAAGATTCAAACCGTGTTGGCGGAATTTGCGGACGGTACGTTGAGCCGTGAGCAGTTTCACGCCATTTACGCACATTACAGCAATCAACTGACGATTTTAGAAGCCGCACTCAACTTGCCTGTGAGTGATGATACCCAACCGGTTGGCAAGCCGAACGAAACCATCGCCATCCGCACCTCGCACATGGGTAAAGCACTCGGCTTGGTGATCTATCATCACAAGAGCGGCATGTTTGTTGAAACGCTGGGGCAGTTTGATGTGCCGCCATCGCGGCTCGCGCCCACGCTGAACGACTTTTCGCTCATGATTGAGACGAACAAGTTGATCGACCGCCGTGTTGAGAAGATCGGGATGAAGCAGTGGCTGATGTTCGCGCCCGGGCGCTACACAACCATCGTGACGCTCTTCCACAATGAGCCATCTCCGCATCAAATCCGGGAACTCGAACGCCTACACCACGACTTCGAGATCGCCAACACGTCTCACCTTGCGGTGTCGCGGGTCGATCCGTCAAAGCTGGCGTATCCGTTCCTCGTGTTTGTGCAGCAAAAGCTCAAGCGTCCGTAGAAACTTTTGGACGTTTCAAACTAAACCGCAGAGTATGCGGAGATCGCAAAGAGAGTAAAAACCCTGTCTCTGCGTTCTTTGCGTCCTCTGCGGTTTCATTTACCCCATCGGCGTTGGCGTCACGGTCGGACCGCGCATGATACCGCCCGGAACTGGCGTTTCGATGATCACGCCTGACGTGGTCGCCGTCGGCGGAACAATCACCGGGGTGATCGCCGTCACGGTTGGTGTCGCCAGCACGGCGAATGCCGTCGGCGTTGCGGTTGGTGTGACTGCGCCCGCCGCTTCATCTTCGATCAAGCGCACCGACGCACCTGTGAGCGCTGCGCCGCGCAGCGGACGGAGCGGCATTGATGATGTGCCCGTGTAGGTGGGGCAGTCAACTGGCAGCCCGACAATAAAGCCGGGTTCAACATCGTTCGGGTCTTCAATACCGTTCGTTTGCGCGAGGCATTGGAGATCAATATCGAAAAACGCCGCGACGAGATCAAGCACATCAAGCGGTTGCAAGATGTAGAATGCTGTCCCGTTTGGGTTGCCGATGCTCAAGCCGGGGTAGTAGCCGTAAGGCGTCCCGTCGTTGGGAATCAAAATCGTGTCACCGGGGAAGATCACCGTGCCGTAATCCATCTGGTTGACTTCAAACAGCGAGATAATCGAGACATTGAAGCTCTGGGCGATTGTGTCCAGCGTGTCCCCAACCACGACGGTATACTGCTCACTGCCCTGCACTGCCGGAACTCCGCCTTCCTGTGCCAGCACACCGCTGACCATGATGACCCACGTCATTACCGCCGCGATCACTGCCACAATCACCAAGCCGCGTGTATTCATGCGCTCTTTGAACATAGCGTTCCTCGTCCGTTCAACCCTGATCCAATCTGAATATAGCATAACCCCGCGTTTCGCGGTTAGCGAGAGAGCCGGGACTTTCGATATACTAGGAGGGTGACAGAGGAGCATGCAACCATGAGACGTGGCACAATCGTCTTTGTCTTATTCGTGGTCATCATCGCGGCAATCATCGGGGTGAGCCAGTTTTTGCAGTCACAACCCACCGTTCAATTGACCGTCGCCGTTTCCCCGCTGGCAGCCGATTGGATCAGCGCGGCAGCCGAGCGCTTTAACGCGGGCGATCGATTGGCGGGAACGCGCCAAGTGCGCTTAGTCGTTACGCCTGTGGACGATGTGGCAGTCTGGGGGTCGGGGAGCGGTTGGTCAACCACCACGCACCCGGACGCATGGATTCCCGCATGGTCAGCCTCGCGTACGTACACGAGCAGTCTGCCATTGAGTGAACTTGAGCCATCATTGGCGAAAACCCTGCTTGTCTGGGGGGCGTTTGAAAGCCGCGTGACCGCGCTCACGACCGATACTACGCCGTTTGGGTGGATGCGCGTCGGAGAAGCCGCAGTATCCGGGTCATGGGCGGCGGCTGCACCGCAAAGTGGGCTGAATGGTAATGTTACGCTCGCCTTTACGCACCCCACGCAGACCACAAGCGGGTTCGCAGTGATCCTGAGCGCCGCGTCGGCATTCTTCGATACGCCGATCCAATCGAGCGAAGACCTTGCAACGGCAGAATATCGCATGTGGCTTGCACCCGTCTTGCAGAGTGTCCCGAACTTCAACACATTGGGGGCGTCACCCGCCCGCACGATTGCGGCGCGCGGAACAACCGTCGGTGATATCGCTCTGCTGCCGGAAAGTGACTGGGTGACGAACTTGAGCGGGCGCTTGATTGACAGCGCAGACCCGATCCAGCTTGTTTATCCCGATTATCCGTTCGTGTTCGACTTCCCGTTCATCGTGTGGACTGGCACGACATCTAGTACCGCCGACGTGACCGCAGAACAGGCACAGGACATCATGCGCCAGTTTGCCGACTTCATGCTGACGGACGCGGAACAGCGCGCCGCTCAGAGCTATGGACTGCGCCCTGTTGATGGCACTGCTGACATCACTACTGCACCGTTCAGCGCTGCCGCCGCCTATGGCGTGACCGCAGAGCCAGATATCTTCAACTTGATCTCGACGCCGACCTACACCGATATTCAACGCTTGATCACATGGGCGGACGGGGTGATCCGGTAAGTGTGTTTTGAGCCAACGTGAGTGCATAGGTGCGGTGCTGCCGCACCTTTTTTGTTCGTTCGATCTATAAGCCGAAAGGCGCACTGAATGACTCCAGCGGCGACTGCCCGAACAGAACGTTATGTATTGATCGCCGCGATTTTGGCGTCTGCGCTGGCGTTTATTGACCAGACTGCGCTCGATATTGCATCCCCATCTCTTCAAGCTGATCTCAATATGACTGGAACGCAGCTTCTGTGGGTCGCCAACGCTTACGCACTGTTTCTCGCGTCGCTGCTGCTGGTGGGCGGCGCACTTGGGGACTTGTACGGGCGGCGGCGCATCTTCATGATCGGGATTACCCTATTTGCGGGATTTTCGATGCTGTGCGGGCTTGCGCCGAGCGCCGAAATCCTGATCCTCGCGCGCGCTCTTCAGGGGATCGGCGGCGCGTTGATGGTTCCGGGGAGTCTGGCGATCCTTTCATCAACTTTCCCGGAAGAACGGCGCGGCGGCGCAATCGGCATCTGGTCAGCCTTCAGTATGCTGACGACGCTCTTGGGTCCGGTCGTCGGCGGTTGGCTGGCGCAGCAGGGCTTATGGCGCGCGGTCTTCTTCGTGAATCTTCCGCTTGGCGCGGTGGCTTTTTATTTGCTGTCTCAAGTATCGAGCGGTGATGAACGCAGCGGCGGTAAGCTCGATTGGGGCGGCGCGGTGAGCATCACGGCAGCGCTGGCAATGTTCACGCTTGGCACAACCATTATCCAAGACGCAGCGCAGCAGATTCCCGCGTTGATCTTGATCGCCGCCTCGGTGATTGCCTTGTTCATCTTCATTCGTATCGAATCGACGACGCAGTATCCGCTGATTCCGCTGAAGCTGTTTCGCAACCGCACATTTGCCGGAACAACGCTCTTTACATTTCTGCTGTACGGCGCGATTCGCGCTGCCCCATATTTTCAAGGACTGAACCTTCAGCAGATTCAAGGTTATCCGGCGGACGTAGCGGGCTTCACCATGCTGCCGTTTGGCGTTCTGATGATCGTGCTTTCTACCCAGACGCGCCGCTTGATCAACTTGTTTGGCGTGCGGACACTGCTCACCGTCGGTCCACTCCTCATCGCGGTTGGGATGATCCTCTTGACGTTTCCCCGTCAAACGACAGGACCGGACGCCTATTTTGTGACGTATTTTCCGACGGCGATTTTGTTCGGCTTAGGGATGGGGATCGTGGCTGCACCGCTCACCACAACGGTGATGAACAGTGCCCCGCGCGAGAATTCCGGCGCGGCAAGCGGGATCAACAACGCCGTCTCGCGGGTCGGCGCAGTGATCGCCCTCACCGTGATCGGCGGAATCGGCGTGACATATTTTCAGGGTGGCTTGAACCTACGCGCTGAAACCCTTCCGCTCACCGAGCCGCAGCGTGACGCATTGGCGACCGAAAGTGTGAAATTGGGTGCAACTACCATCCCTGAAGGGCTTGATCCAGCGGCAGCGGGAGAAGTCGGCACAGCAATCCGCAGCGCATTTTTGGATGTGCATGGGCTTGTGCAGGTGCTTGGAGCGACTTTGTGCGTGATCAGCGCGGGGGTGGCGTTTGTATCGATCAGGTCAGGAATCAAAAGAGAGGAACAGGCGGCCGCACCCATTCCCCTCGAATGATCCCCAGCAGGGTAATGCTTAGGTCAAGCGTGTATAGTACTCGACGATGAGCGATTCCGTCACCGGAACCGGCACTTCGTCGCGTGTCGGCATCTTGATCATGGTCGCGCTGACTGCGCCGCGATTCACTTCGAGATACGATGGATTGTAGGGTGAACTCATCATCGCTTCAACGACGTGAACATTCTGACGCATCTTCTCGACCACTTGGAACGATTGCCCCGGCTTGATCGAGAACGACGGCAGGTTAACGCGTGCGCCATCGACCAAAATGTGACCATGCGCGACAAGCTGACGCGCTGCCCAAATCGTCGCGGCGAATCCGGCGCGGTACACCAGATTATCGAGGCGGCGCTCAAGCAGGACGAGCAGGTTTTCACCGGTGTTACCCGGCTGACGGCGCGCCTTCATGAAGTACGCGCGCATCTGACGCTCACGAATGTTGTAGATGAACGCAAGCTTCTGCTTTTCGTTCAACTGATTGCCGTAGTCGCTGCGACGACCGGAACGGAAGGATTTTTCCTTGCCGTGATCGCCGGGCGGGTAGGCGCGCTTTTCCAGAATCCGCTGATATTTCGGGCGAGGCGCAAGTACCTGTCCAAAACGGCGCTGCACCCGTGCCTTAGGTCCGTGATATGATGCCATCTTTACACTGCCTCTTAATAGCCTGCGCGGGGATCATCCCGGTGTTTACGTACAAAGTGGGTTGATTCTACACACTTCCGAATAGTTTTCTAGGCTGAGTTTGGCATTAACGCTTAGTTTCCTCAAGCGCCAGCGCATACACCGCCCGCCGATCCCATCCTGATGCCTGTGCGACTGCACTTGAAGCATCGTGGACGCTTGCGCTATCGGCAAGCGCGGAAGGCTCTCATAGACTATATAAAAACAGTATTAAAGCCCCGAAACCGATCAAAAAAACCGCTATAGCACGCGGATGAGTGGAGAAGTAATCATCCATAGGTTCTGGGTCTTTGATGCCTTGAGAACGATAGTATCTCTTGCTGTATTCCCAGAAGATACCCGGCTCAAACAAGCCAAATAACCCAATCAGGCAAAACCCGATCCCGAAAATATTCGCAAGCGTCGCCATGTGATGACTCCACGATCCATTGCGCGAGCAGAATAGAACTCGGTCGTTTGTGCTTCCATTTTGCCGTCAGCCGGTAGTAATCGAGCGTCAAGAACAGAGTTTTTATCTGTTCTGAGACTCCTCAAGCGCCAGCGTATACACCGCCCGCCGATCCCATCCTGATGCCGCCGCGACTGCGCTTGAAGCATCGCGCACGCTTGCGCCATTCTCAAACTGCTCACGGAGCGCGGCGCGGATTTCTTCTTCCGTCCATGTCGCCGCTTCGACGGGCGGCGCGGGAGCGATCAACAGCACGATTTCGCCGCGCGGCGCAGTCGCTTGAAAATGTGCCCGCACCTCCGCCGCACTCCCGCGCTGAAATTCCTCGTACAGCTTGCTGAGTTCGCGCGCCACCACGATCGGACGATCACCGCCAAGCGCCGCGATCACCGCTTCGAGCGTATCGGTGAGGCGGTTTGGGCTTTCGTACAGGATCAACGTGCCCCGTGCATGGGCGTACTGCTGGAAAAGCGCTTTTCGTGCTTTGTCTTTGCGCGGCGCAAACCCCAAAAAGGTGAATTCATCCGTCGGCAGACCGGACGCCACCAGCGCCGTAATCACGGCGGACGCTCCCGGCAGCGGCGTGACCGTGATCCCGCGTCGGATCGCTTCGCCAATGAGTTCATAACCGGGATCGCTGATTCCCGGCGTTCCGGCGTCACTCACGAGCGCGACATCGCCATTGTCCAGTGCCTCGAAGATCGCATCGAGTTTGACCAGTTTGTTATGTTCGTGATAGCTCGTCAGCGGCGTGGTGATCGCATAATGTTGGAGCAGGATGCGGGTAGTGCGCGTGTCTTCGGCGGCGATTAAGCGCGCTTCTTTGAGGATACGCAGTGCGCGGAGGGTGATATCTTCAAGGTTGCCGATTGGCGTGGGGACGAGGTAGAGGATTCCCATCAAAAAGAAAAAGCGTCAACGCAAAGGCGCGAAGTCGCAAGGACGCAAAGGGATTCGGCGCGTCCTTGCTTCTCCGTGTTTGTGCGTCTTAGCCGAGCGAGTCGTAGCCGGGACCATCGGCAAAGTAAGCGTAGTTGGGCTGAATATCTTCGGTCAGGTCAACGATTTCGCCGCCTGCCGCTTCAACTTCTGCTTTTTCCGCGAACGGGATACGCTTCTGACCGGCAGCCATCGTGTACGCTGCGGGGACTTCTTCTTCGATGAAGATCGCTTCAAACGGGCATTCCGGCACGCATGCGCCGCAGTCGATGCAGGTATCGGGGTCGATAAAGTACCAAGGCCATTCGTTTTGCGGCTGACCGGGGACGATGCATTCAACCGGGCAAACTTCCATGCAAGCGCCGTCGCGCAAGCAGAGGCTGGTGATGATGTGCGTCATGGAAAAACGGCTCCTGTAACACTAGGATTTTGCACTTGCAGGCAAGTCTAACCCAAGAAACGCCGTTAATCTGGAACTTTAGTCTCTTTTGAAGATTAGATTTAACCAAGTATCGTGGAATCCTCATCTGTGGTGCAGAAGATTTTCACCTCGGTTAAATCCTTTTCGTGTCAAGTGCTGCTTAGGGCGTAGATTGGAGATTTTCGGGGAGGACATTGGTATTCGCCAGCACTTCAAGACCGGAGCGATCCACGACATAGAAGCACCGCCCACTCTTACGCAGCAGTCCGGCGTTGAGCAGTCCACGCAGCGCCCGCCCAACAACTTCGCGGGTTGTACCGAGGATCGACGCCATTTCTTCTTGGGTCAACTGTGAAGGCGTTTCCGCGATTTGATCGGCGTAAGTCGTTTCGTGCAGGAACAACTTGGCAAGCCGGGAGGGGATACTGCGGAAGGTCATATCTTCCAGCCGTTCGATGTACTCCCGGTTGACGTGCGCCAGCGCTTTGACCGTGTTTTGCAGCAGCCGCGCATCCCCCGCCAACAGATCATGCAAGCGATCCGGAGCGATCACCATCACCACGACATTCGTCACAGCGACGGCATTAAACGGGTTGATCCCGCCATCGGCGGCGGCGACTTCGTTAAACGACGACGGCGACCGGAGCAGACTCAGCGTATGCAGTCGTCCTTCGCCGTTGATCCGGTAAATGCGCACCAGACCATCAAGGATCAGATGAAAACCTGCGCACGCCTCACCCTCATTGAAGATGACTGCGCCCGCTTGATATTCATGGCGGTGGGCGGCGCGCTGCACGCGGGCAAGGCTGTACGCATCTAACCCTGCGAAGAATGGGCTGGACTCCCACACGCTCAAGGGGTTGGAGCATGGGGTCTTAGACGGTTCTTTTGAGAGTCGGCGCATTGCGCCTACCTTTGCCTTTCAAACCAGTTATCGCGGTAGGAACTGCGCGAGCAGGAACAGCAAGAGCACCAAACCGAGCGCGAGAAGTCCCATACTGCGCAAATCCGCGATCACGTAAGCGTATTCGCGTCGGAGTTCATCTTCGCTGACAAAGCGCGTCGGGTTGTGGAGCAGTTCCATCACCTTTTCCATCGGCAGCGCGGATGCGGTTTCGGCGGCGCGGCGGCGGTCGCGTGGGTCGTCGTTGAGTTCGGTCAGTGATCGCGTCTTGCGCGCTGCGCGTTCCGCACGGATTTCGGCGGCGCTGCGCGTGCGATACGGGTTTTTGCTCGACGACGAAGACGAAGAGCGCGATTGTGAGCGTGCGCGTTCTTTGGCGCGTGCGCGCTGCGCGGCGGCACTGCTGGCGCGTGTGGACGCGGGTCGCGCCTTTGCCGGGGTGGGGGTTGGTTCGTCGCTGTCGTCAATCTCGATCACAGGCGGTTCGCCGCTCAGGTCGAGTTCGTTATCCTGCTGTTCGTTCCGTTTCTGGTGCATGAGATATCCTCAGGAGCGGCGCGGTTTATGAGACGCGCTCCGCATATACGACGAGACGCTGGGTATTCACCTGATAGGGATAGCACGAGATCAGGGTTGCTACTGCGCCGCCGCGATCCTCCATGACGTACACATCATTGGGGTTGACGATCAAAATATCAGCGACGACGTAATTATACACTTGAGACTCGGTGCGAATTTGAAAAGGATCGCCCGGCTGCAATTGATCGAGATAGCGGAACAATTGGCCGTAAATATCATTGTGCGCCGCTAAGACGACGTTCCCCTGCACATCTCCCGGATTCGCGTTGTTAGGGAGCTGTCCCACGCCCTGCTGAAGCGCTGACCAGTCCACGCCTTGCACAATTGACGCATCGAGGTTCAAACGGGGGATGTTAATCGCCACCGCTGTTTCGCGTGTAATCGGTGGGCGTTGAATATCCGGTTGCATCCACTCGCTTTGTACCAGCGGACGATAAATCGCCGGGACTTCTTCGTAATTGAACTGTGCGCCGCCGGGATCGAGCGGGGAGGTGTGACCGCCGGGAAGCACGATCCGGTCAAGGCGGAGCGTCGGCGTGGGTTCGATCGTGGGGATACCTGCCCGTCGAATTTCTTCCGCCATCTGCTGCGCCGTCGAAGTTTCGACTTCCAATTTGCCAATCGCCTGCACCATGTTGACGCCGATCACGACGACGCCGATCACGGCGGCGATTTCGACGCCGACCAGTACCCGATCCATGAAGCTGCGTTCGCGCGATTTTTCGGACGGTTTGCGCGGCGTTGAAGTAGGGGCGGGGTCAGCGGCGGCGGGTTGATGGGGATCAGGCTCATCCTCAAAAACGGGGATCACCCCCTGTTCTTGCAGCGCCAAGCGCTCCATTTCCGCCAGATTTGGCGTTTTCGCCGTGCTGATCGGCACTTTGATCACCGGAGGCGGTTCATCAACTGAATCCGGCGCATCTGGCTGACGCGGCGGCGGGATACGCGGCGTGACGACTCGCCCCGTGCGGCGCATCTGATCCATCTGCTGCTGGCGCGCTTCGCGTTTCTTGATCGCAAGAATGCGCTCAAGTTCTTCGATGCTCAGTTCGTCAACCGGGCGTTTATCGCGCATAACTTTCGCCTAGACTTTGCCAGCGACAGCGAACACCTCGCGCTGGAAGAACCAGCGGAACGGCGGCACATGAAACATGGTGTAGCGCATCGCATCGATCACCGGGTTTTCGCGGTGATTCTGCGGCGGGCTTTCCAGCCAAACTTTGCCCCGGAAACCTGCTTTCGCAAGCGTGCGGCGCATGCTCAAGAAGGATTGTTCATTGACATGGACGTGTTCGTTGACCGATACCAAGAATTCGCGCGGGTTCTTCGGATACTGGTCGCCTTTGCCCATCATACTGCGGAAAGTGCGCACGACAGGATAGGCATAGCGGTCATACCACACGTTCGGCGCGGTATGCACCACAAACAAGCCATCCGGTTTGAGGACGCGGTGAACTTCCAACAGCGCTTGATGCAGTTCCCAAGGATAAAGATGTTCGACCACGTCGAACATCAGCACACGGTCAAAATAACCGGTCGGGAAAGGCAGCGTCTTGGCGTCGGCTTGGAAGACGGCGGTTTTCCCCGGCGTGATTCCGTTGATACCGTCAATGACGCGGTGTGAGAGTTCAACCGCGACCGCCGCGTAATCGATACCGTAAGCATCCGCGCCCAACTGCGCGGCATGCCTCAGAATCTCACCGCGACCGCAACCAACATCAAGGATCGCCATGCCGGGTTCGACTTTTGCCAGCCGAAACGCAGATGACAGACGGCGCGAAAGCTGCTCGCCTTCGGAGCTGTTAAATTCGTCGTAGCCCTCGCACGCGGTACGGAAATACTCTTCCGTGTACAGCGTGGAGGGAAGGGGTTCTGGTTGTTTGCTCATAGCGCGCCATTATAGCGGATGGCGCGCATGACGCAATTCTGATCACGCCTGTTTGGTTTGATCGTCTTGGTCTAGCATCCGCTGAATTTCTGCTGTTTCGAGGTCATCGACGTATTGCGTAATGCCATCACACAGGTAATCCGCCAAATCCGCGTGCAGCCGCTCGAACGTGGCGCGGAATTCCGGTGTTTTATAGCCTTCGGCTAACCCGCGCATGATCTCGAAGGTCGGCTCGTAGAATGAGCGCAAATGCTCATGCCAGCGCGCGAAGTGTTTCTGAACTTCTGGGTCGGTCGGCGGCATCCTTGCTTCAAGCGCGTCGGTGATGTCCCAATAAATCCGGTTGCCTTCTTCAAAGATCGCGTTCTGCTGATCGACTGTGTAATTATTCCAGCGGCGGATCGAGTCGTTGACCGTTTGCGGTCCGTACTCTAAACGGGCGCGGCGCTCATAGTCTTTCTGTGTTTTCTCCGGGATGCGCCCGAAAACCTTCTTGCGTGCCATGATCTCGCTGTCTCCTGCTTTCGCATAACGTCATAATTCTACTGTCTGACGTTACGTGAGAGTCAAGAGACAGCAAGGATTGTCTATTTCAACTACGGAACATCAATCGTGAACACCCAAGGACCTGCTGTATACCGGGCAAATATGCGATACGCCTCATTGAGCGCAGCACCAACATCAATGCCGTCTGGTACAGTGCCAAGGTTGAAATTGAAGTTCCGCTCACCATCTGTGAGTATCTCAATCTCGATGCCTTGTGCTGCCAACATACGCTCAAACTCAGCGATCGTTTCCTCAGTGTAAGCATACGGAGAAACCAGTTCATCGATCGTCAGCGTGAACGTGATCGGTTCTTGTTGGTAAGGCGCGTAAAACGTTAGTATGCCGCACCGTGTGTCATCGTCGGTGCTCACAATCTCCCAACTCGTTTGGCTGATCTCTACACCACCTGTTATCAGAACTGCCCAAGGCGTCCAGTCTTCCGGGGTTGGCAGATCAAAGCACAATTCTAGCTGTGTTGCTGATGGCGTAACGACCATGTTGCCAACTGAAAAGCTCAGCCCGTTTGCCTCAGCGGTTTGATCGACTGGCACATGAATCGCCGGAATGTAGGGCAGGTCGAAATCGAAGTTGAACACGCCAAGCACATATACCGGGTCAATACCAAAGTCGATGGCTATGCCGGGTTCGGGAGTCGCATCCGATCCGCCGCCACCGCCTGAGCCGTAGCCGAAACCTCCACCGCCGCCCGATCGACCAGTCGCCTCCTCGGTCGGCTGTTGTACAGGTTCGGCAGAGAGGGTGAGTTCAAAGTGCATGTCCAGCATCTCCGGCGGATTTTCAACGAATGCTACACCGAACGTCGTTACGTATTCTGAACCTTCGGGAGTCATGAGTCCGCCGCCGCTGCCGCCGCCATCGGAATAGAAGCTTTGATCCGCATCGGTCAGAACAAAACGCCCTTCCACGACTGCTCCTTGATAGTCCGGCGGCACTGCCACCGAATACCCGATTGCGATGCGGTTGGCGTCGGCATATGCCCAATCGAGCGTGACCGTTACATCGCCAATCGTCTGTGACATGCCCAACTCGGTGACGAGATTGGCATCCATTGCCCCGCTGATACCCGGATCAACGATCTGGACGCGAACAACGGCATAGACCGCCGCCGCCGCGACCAGCATGAGCAGCAGCACTACGATCAACGAAATGCTGCGCGTAAATCGCGCCGCCCGATGGATCGGAGCTTCTTGTTTGAGGTTTTCCCACAGGTTCATATCGTCAGGTATCTCCTGTCGTGCAATCTGATCAAGTGCTGCGCGGATGTGCCGGTCGTCCATCGCTTACCCCTCCTTGACCACGCGATCAAGCAAGACGCGCAAATGCTTACGGGCGGCGTGAAGCCGCCACTTGATCGTGCCTTCCGGCGCGCCAAGCCACGCGGACATCTCACTCTCGCTCAAGTTCAGGTAGTAACGCAGAACGACTGCCGCACGCTGTTCCGGCGTAAGTGCCAGCAGCGCTTGGCGCACGTTCTCGCGCAGTTCGTCGGCTTCTGCCTGATCTTGCGGATCAGACACCGGAGCATGCAGGAGGGAATTCCAGTCCTCGGCGGTATCTAGCGTGACGAGTCGGCTGTCGCGCTGGGCGGCTTGCACTGCCGCATTGACGACGATCCGCAGAAAATAGGGTTGAAACGGACGACGCATATCAAAGCGGTCGATGGCGCGGTACACGCGCAGAAATGCGGCTTGCACGATTTCCTCCGCCAGCCCGCGATCATGGGTAATCAAGTAGGCGGTGCGCACTGCGCGCACTTGATGGGCTTCGACCAATGCTTCCAATCCGCCAATATCCCCCGCTTTGAGCCGTAACAATGACTGGAGATCATCCAATGATTCCATCCTCCACGTGAGCGCTCACACGGGATATATCAAGGAGATGCGCATGGGGTTTGAAAGTGGGGGCGCAAAGAACGCAGAGATAAAGGCTGGAAACTCTGCGTTCTTTGCGATAAAGGTCTTAGAAGTAGCTGCTGATCACGCTGAGAACATTGAGAATGTTCTCCGGATCACCTGTGACGACCTCGGTGTAGCTGGCGCGCGCGATTTCTTCCAGCGTGCCCGTATCCGCATCCGAGCCATAAGCGACCGGGATCACGATGATCGGATTGATTTCATCGCGTGACCCGGCGATCTTGTTGATTACATCCTCCAAGCGCGAACAACCCTCGGAGTCACAGGTATCCTGTCCGTCACTCAGGATTAACAGCGCGCGGATGCGATCCGGTTCGCTGACCGCTTCGAGCGCGTCGATGGCGATGCGCGCGGCGGTATACAGCGACGTGCTGCCGCCCGCTTCCAAACAGCGCCCGCTGAGCGCATTATTCGGCATCTGGATGCCGCCCACTTGACAATTAACATACGCATTGATGATCGGGCGCGCGCGTTCTAGGCGGTCAAGCGGCGACCAAACGGTGACGGAATCGCTGAAAGTCATCAAGCCGATGCGGTTGTTCGGTCCCATCGCTGCCATGAAGCTGGTGATCGCCTGCCGCGCTTGGTCGAGCCGATCTTCATTTTCCATCGAGCCGGACACATCGACGAGAATCATCACGTCAGCGGGTTTTTTGACCACCGACCACGAGTCTTGAATACCGACGAGCGCTTCCGCCGACGGTACATCGAGGATCGCCGTTGGTTGGTTCGGATCGACGCCGTTTTCTTCAACAAACGGGAAGTCGAGCGGCACATCCGGGTTGGCAGGGCGGAAGCCTTCCGCCATGATCAAGCGCTGCATGTCCGGGGTCAAGACAAATTCGGTGAAGATACGCGCGGCGGTCTGCTGTTCGGGCGTCACCCAAGAAGCGTTGACGATGCCGAATGCGTGCTCATGCCAGAACGTCCCTTCTTCCGGGTAGATGGCGACCAGCCGCTCACGCGGACGGTTGCAGGTGCGGTCGCCCTGCTGCGCGCCCCGGTTCAAGCAGATTAGGTCAGTTTCTTCGAGCGCGAGGAAGTCAAGGAAATCCGGTCCGCGCCCAATGTATTCGATGAAATCCTCGGTGCTGCGCGAATAGTGCCGGATCAAACTTTCGATTTCGCGCACGCAGTTTCGCACAGCATCATCATCGACCGCATCGAGTGTCAAGCGGCGGTCAGTGTAGCCTGCATCGCGCGCACAAGCATAAAACTCGGCAATCGTGGTTGACAATCCGGTGCTGCTGTTGGTTGGGTCAGCGTGACCGTAATACACGGCGCGCCGCCCGTTGATGATCCCGTAATCCTGCCAACCGTTCGGGGAGCGCAGCACGTTGAGCAGATCATCCCACCCAATCGACTCGCTGCCGATGGTGGATTGAATTGCTTGTACGCGGCTTTCCCACATCCCAATCACGACTGGGGTGAGGGCGGTCGGCACGACGGAGGCAAGATCGAACACCTGCTGCCCCGCGTTCACGTTGACGAGTTCAAACCAATGGCTTACGGAGGGTTGATAAATCGTCGGGTGATATAGATTTTCGGCGGTCGGGTCGGTGATCGCGTTGATGATCCCCTGTGCGATTGCGCCGGATGATCCGCTGGCGGGCTGCTGACCGCGCACGTACACAGGCGATTGATCGCCCCACGCCTGACCCGTGACCGGGTTGCGACCTTCAGCCGAAATACGGTTGAAGGTTTCGATAATGCGCGGCATGTACTGCTGTGTTTCCGGTGAATAGGCGATGTAGACATCGACGGCATTGTTCGGGCGGGCGATTCCGCCGCTTTCCGGGTACGTCTCGATGTTGGTGCGGGTCATGTAGGAGGGCAGCGGCGGCAGCGCGGCGGAGTTAGTGCCGGAGCCGCCGCTGTCGGATGTGCCGCCATTACAGGACGTAAGCGCAAATGCCAACAGAATGAGCAAGATCAGATGCGGGTAACGCATGGCATCTCCTCTCTGAGTTCATAATTCAGTATACGTTACCGCATGGCGCTATGGTGTGAGATGCGACGAAATTTAACAAATGGGGTGGCTTGGAGAGAAATGCACATGCGTTAGCGCAGTGTTAAGAGACAGCAGTGCAAAGCTGAATCGGAATGCGTGCGTGTTATACTTAACCATGAACATGCGCGCTCGTCTCGCGGAGGCAGTCCCATGAATTGGCGTGATCGTTTACAAGAAACGTTTGAAACGCTCGTGCTGCGCCTGACGGTGTGGATCACGGGAAAAAAGCCGGAGCAGTTTCTCGCCAGCGGCATCAAAAATGTGCAAAACCACAACTTCGCCTATGGGATCACTGAACTGACCAAAGTTATTCGGCTTCAGCCTCATTATTATCAAATGAGCGAGGCGTATTATTTTCGTGGGATTGCCCGTGCGAACCTTGGCGACGAAGCGGGCGCACTGTCCGATTTGAATGATTCGATTCGCTTCCGTCCCAAAGCACAAGCTCCGTATGCTGCACGTGCACAGGTTCATCTGCGTTACCAGCGTTATACCGAGGCAAATCAAGATTTTGACAAAACGATCGAATTAGGCGGCACCACTGCGGATATGTATCATCTGCGTGCATCGGCACGACGAAACTTAAAAGACCTTCAAGGTGCACGGGAGGACTTTACCGAAGCGATTCGGTTAAATACGCAAGCGTATAACAGCCATTTCGGGAACGGCATCGTCGCTATCGAATTGAAAGAATTCGCTGCCGCAGTCGTGGAATTCGACGAAGCACTGCGCCTTAAGCCTGACTTTGTTGATGCACTGACCGCGCGTGCATCGGCGCGAGCGGAATTAGAAGACTACGATGGTGCAATCGCCGATGTATCAACGGCGCTGAATCTGCGAGTAGACAACTCACAAATGCGCGCATGGGCGTACAACATTCGGGGTTGGGCGCGCTTTAAGAAAAACGAACATGGGCTTGCTGTCGTCGACTATAGCGAAGCGATACGGCTTGATCCTCAGAATGAGGTGTGCCTAACCAATCGGGTGCTTGCCCTATTTGCGAAAAAATCCTACGACCTTGTGATCATCGACTGCACAGAGATTATTCGGCTTCTGCCCGACAACCCGGATGGATATAGATTTCGAGCCAGTGCGCGAAATCACCAACGCAATTACACAGCAGCGATTGCGGATGCAACCGAAGCGATCCGCCTCAAACCGGATTTAGTTGAAGCCTATATCGCGCGGGGATATGCATACAGCAAACTAAAGGATTACGAACGCGCGATTGCCGACTACAACGAAGCACTGAAATATCAACCGGAATTCGCTTTGGTATTTAATAATCGTGGTTATGCCCGCTGCAAACAAGGTGACTATGAGGGCGCGATTGAGGATGCAGATATCGCCCTCAACCTAAAACAGAGTGAATACGCTTACTGCACCCGTGCTGAAGCGCGTCACGGTAAAGGCGATACGGAAGGCGCACTCGCGGATATTGAAGAAGGGCTGAAACTCAAATCGGAACATTCCTTCGCGTTCCAGTTACGGGGCAGAATACACGCCGCAAAAGGCGATCTCAGTGCCGCCATCGCAGACTGGAAAGAAGCGATCCGCTTAGAGGATGATGAAAGCGCCGAGATTGCGCAGTGGATTGCTGACGCAGAAGAAAAACTCAAGCGTGGGTAGATCGGGAACTTTTTCACGCCGCTTACCCCTTCGCGCATACAGGAATCACACGAGAAAAAAGGAAATCCGAATGCGTGAATTCAAACGGATGCGCCCGAAAATGGATGCGGGCTACGGCGTGAGTACCGATGAAGCGGGAATGCTCGAATGGGCGTGGGTGGATGACAAGATGACGACGGCGCGCAATTACTGGATCATCTCTACGCGGAAAGAAGGTGCGCCTCATGCCGCTCCGGTGTGGGGCGTGTGGATCGACGGCGCTTTCTACTGGTCAACGAGTACAAACGCAGTCAAAGCGCGCAACCTGCTGAATAATCCCCAAGTCGTCGTGCATCTTGAGAGCGGCGACGATGTGGTGATCTTGGAAGGGCGCGCGGCGCTAATCGATCAAGCAAAAGAAGTGGAAATGATGAAGCGCATCACAGGGGCGTATGCGATCAAATACGACATGCCGGACGCCGCCGAGGCATTTAATGGCGGGTTGGCGTTCGTGCTTGCGCCGAGTGTCGTCATGGCGTGGACGGAGTCGGACTTCCCGAAGACCGCCGCACGCTTCGAGTTTGCGACTGCCGCTTCAAACAGTGCTTAAGCCCGGATAATCCAAAAACATGACCTCCAGCCCCAACCGCGCGCTTGCATTCGTATCCAACAGCTTGAGCGTCCCCGTTGTCGCCCGCAGTGCTGCAAGTGCCTGCTCTGGTGACAGGTGATCGGCGAGGGCGCGCAGTGCCGGGGCGCGGTCGATGTTCGTGAGCGGTGTTCCGGCGTTCTCACTCATCAAGACCAGATCGCGCCAGTACGAGAGCCATAATTCGAGCAGTGTCCGCAGCGCGTCTTTATCCTTCGCCAAATCCTCGGCGGCGGCGAACCGTCTGGCGCGGGTATCTTTGAGCAGACTTTCCAGCATATCCAGCGCGGTGGTGCGCATCTCCAACACCGCCGAATCTGCCAGCGCATTCAGCGCCCAACCGGGTCTGCCGCCGCTCAATGCGGCGAGGATCACGGCGACTTTTTCGTCCGTGCCGCGTGCGATCAGCGCATCGCGGATCGTGGTGATCGCCACCGGGCGCAGTCGAAAAACTTGGCTGCGGCTGGTGATCGTCGCCAGAATCGGCGCAAGCGAACGCGCCAGCAGGATCAACACGCCTGTTTCGGCGGGTTCTTCAAGCGTCTTGAGCAGCGCATCCTGACCCATGCCCATCGCCGTATCAAAGTCGCGGAAAATGGCGATTCGGTGACGCCCTTCAAATGGTTTCAGGGCGATCTGCCCTGAAAGCCGCCGAATCTCGTCAATTTTGAGCGTCGCCGTCTCGCGCACGCTGTACATCACATCCGGGTAGCTTTCGCTGATGGTGCGGCGGCACGCGCTGCATTCGCCGCACGGGCGGCTTGCCGGGTCGGCGTGTTGACACTGGAGCGTCATCGCAAACGACCGCGCCAATGTTTCTTTTCCCACACCCTCCGCGCCGACGAATAAATACGCTTGGCGAGCGCGTCCGCTTTGAATTGAGCGGCGGAGCGCATCAACCGCCCATTCATGCCCGATCATGCCCCATGTTTGCGAAAACGGAATATCCGTACTGATCACGTCAGCCACGCCAGCGCCTTTGCTAATCGCTCATGAAAATCCGGGGGATAATCATGCCCTAAGCCGGGGATGATTTGCAGATCGACTTCTAAATCATGTTCGCGGAACAGCGCCGCCTGCTGCGTCATGCGCGGCACTACGCGATCATCCTGTTCGCCGGTGATCAGAAGAATCCGCACCTCTTGAGCGCGCAGCGTATCCCAGTCGAGCGCGGCGGCATCCTCATTGGAGAGCGTACCGCCGACCGAGATCACGTGTTTGACTGGAAAAACCCCTGTTAACGCAAATGTGAGTGAAAGCCATGCGCCATTCGAGAAACCCGCGATTACCAACCGTGAGCGGTCAATAGGATGCGCGCTGGCGATCTGCTCCAATACGGACTGAACATCTGACCGTGATCGCTCCTCATTCATCCAGTGATACCCGTTCATTCCCGCCCTTTGTGTGGACTGAACCGCTGCCACCAGCCAACCGCGCTTGGCGAGTGACTCCCAGTGGGTTAGTGTTTCCGGCGCGTTGCCCCCGTAGCCGTGCAGCGCGAGCAGCGCCGGATAAGGTCGGGGTGTCTCAAGCAGCGGTTCTGCGATCAAGTGCGCAGCGGGAACAGGTAACGCCGCATCTGCTTCTTTATTGCGACGGTTGCATTCCGCAGTGATTTCCTGAAAATCCTCGCGTTTCTGTAGGATCGCCAAATCTGGATCGTACAGCAGCGAGTGATTTCCCCACCAGAAGCCCTTCGATAAGCCGTCTTGCAGCGCGGCAACCGCTTCATCCGGTTGATTGAGTAGTGAAAGGAAACACGCGCGCCAATAGATCACCGTCGCTGCTTGCGCCGGTTCGGTTTGCCGCGCGCCTTCCCGGTCGATCAGCGCCAGCGCACCTTGATAATCGTTCTGATGATGCAGTCGAAACACTTCTGTGCGTAAATCGGAGAACCACATCGGTTTTGCGCTCACCATGCCGCCTTAACTCAATACTGATCGCATTTCATTAGTGAATGCGTAACGCCGGATAAAACGAGTCATACACACGTTAAAGCAACTTGCCTAATCAAGGGTCTTTACACTTAAAAGCGTTTCGCTATACCATGTGTGGAATATTTCTCGGTAATCTTCACGATTAGAACAGCGGCGATACCCATGACTGCCCGAAAGTTAAACCCCGATTCTCCACCATTGGACTCTAGCAATTATACCAACCGTGAACTGAGTTGGATCGAGTTTAATCGTCGTGTGCTGGCAGAAGCGGAAGATGAAACGCTTCCTCTGCTGGATCGCATCAAGTTTATAGCGATCGTCAGCAGCAACATGGACGAATTCTTCATGGTGCGGGTAGCGACTGTTCATGCCAAACTTCAGGTGAACGCGCCGACATCGCGCCCCGATGGGATTCCCAATACCAGCTTGATCTTCCAAATTCGCGAACGCGTGCTGGCGATCATGGCGCGGCAGCGCGAACTGATGCGGGAACTGCTCACAAAATTGGCAGAAAAAGGGGTTTTTATCTGCGGTGTGCGCGATATACCCGACGATTGGCAGGTTGCGCTCGAACGGTATTTCCGCGAAGAAATCTTCCCCGTGTTGACCCCGCTGGCGGTCGATCATGCGCGCCCGTTCCCGTTCATCTCCAACTTGAGCTTAAACCTCGCGGTCAGCTTGCGGCGGTTGGATAAGCCGAACGAAGCGCCGGAGTTTGTTCGCCTGAAGATCCCCGACCTCACCCCGCGCTTGGTTAACTTGGAGCCGGTGCTGCGCCAATACGCCGAATCCGAGTATGACCGCGATGCCGCGCGTTCGACCTTTGTTTGGATCGAAGACTTGATCGGAACCTATGTCGGGCATTTGTTTCCGGGCATGGAAGTGCTGCACCAATCGCCCTTCCGTCTCACCCGTAATGCGGACGTTGATTTTGAGCAGGAGCAGGAAGCGGAAGAAAAAGCAATCGATCAGCGCGTTGAAGAAGCGATGCGCGAACGCGAGTTCGGTCAGGTGGTGCGCTTGTCCGTCCCGCACGGGATCGATCCGACAATCCTGAATACGTTGATCAACCGTCTAGAAATTCAGGCGGATCGTGACCTGTATCATATTGATGGTGCGCTTGGCGCAAGCAGTTTGATGGAACTGTTGGCGGTGGATCGCCCTGACCTGAAGCAGCCGGGGTATACGCCGCGCGTCGCTCACGGTTTTTCCGAAGACGACGATATTTTTGAGACGATCCGCCATCACGATGTGCTGGTGCATCATCCCTACGATTCATTTTTACCCGTCGAGCGGTTCTTTCGTGATGCGGCACGCGATCCACAGGTGTTAGCGATCAAAGCGACGCTGTACCGCGTTGGGCGCAATTCTCCCATCGTTCAATCGCTGCTTGAAGCGCGCGAAAATGATAAACAGGTCGCGGTGCTGGTTGAGCTTAAAGCGCGGTTTGACGAAGAAAATAACCTCGAATGGGCGCGCCAGTTGGACGACAAAGGCGTGCATGTCACCTACGGCGTTGAGGAACTTCCCGTCAAGACGCATGCGAAGATCGCGCTGGTGGTGCGTAAAGAACCGGATGGCGTGCGCCGCTATGTACATTTGGGTACGGGCAATTACAACAGTTCGACGGCGCGGTTGTATACCGACCTCGGCATGTTCACCTGCAACCGTGAGATCGCTGAAGATGCGACGCGGCTGTTCAACCGTTTGACCGGATTCGCGCCGGGGACGACATATCAGCGGCTGTTGGTCGCGCCAGAATTTTTGCATCGCAGCTTGATGGCGCTGATCGACCGCGAGATCGAAGCAGCGCACGAAGGCAAGCCTGCGCGCCTAATCTTCAAGATGAACCAACTTGAAGAAGACGAAATGATCCGCAAGCTGTATCAAGCCTCACAGGCGGGCGTGCAGGTTGACCTGATCGTGCGCGGCATTTGCTGTCTGCGTCCCGGTCTGCCGGGCATGAGTGAAAACATCCGAGTGCGGAGCATCGTCGGGCGTTACCTTGAACATGCGCGCATCTTGTACTTCCAGAATGCGCCGTCCGATCAGCGGATTTATCTCGGCAGCGCTGACTTGATGCGCCGCAATCTCTACAACCGTGTTGAAGTGGTGTTCCCAGTGATGGATCAACGCTTGCAGCATTCGCTTCTGCGTATGCTGGCGACTCAACTGCGCGACAATGTGAACGCATGGACGCTGCACCCCGATGATACGTATACGCCAATCGTTCCCGCGCAAGGGGAGCAGGTGATCGATAGTCAGCAGTTGTTCATGCATAAGAGTGTTGGATTGGATGAACTGCCGGAAGGTGTCCCCGCTCCGTAAACCGTCGCTTTACCCCTCTCGATCAACTTCGATTGGGAGGGGGGATTTCCCCCTTTCCGTTTAAGCTCCGCTTATCGACTTGTGTTATGCTGCCTGTTCAGGCTCAAACTGCGAAAGGTTTTCGTAATGAAACTTCGGTATTGGTTTGCGGCGCTGGTGGTGAGTATGTTAGCGGTTACTGTGGCGGCTCAAGAAGACGCGCCAACCACACGCGACAGCGCGCCGGATGCGTCGAAAGTCATGCTTACACAAGTGGCGAACGGTTTTGTACGCCCGCTGCTCGTCACCCATGCGGGCGACGGGACAGGCTGGCTGTACATCGCCGAGCAGGGCGGAAATATCTGGCTGCTCATTGACGGCGAACGCCAGTCGACTCCGTTCCTTGATCTGTCGGATCGCGTCAGCCCGGAGGCAACCCAAACGGGCGGTTATACCGAACGTGGTCTGCTTGGGCTGGCATTCGCGCCGGATTACACGGAGAGCGGTATTTTCTATGTCAACTATACGGATATTGGTGGCAATACCGTGCTTGCGCGTTATGCGCGCTCTGCCGATGACCCGATGACCGCCGATCCCGATCCTGTGAGCGTAATTCTGACTCAACAGCAGCCGTTTGCGAATCACAACGGCGGGCATTTGGCATTTGGACCGGACGGCTATCTGTATATTGGACTTGGCGACGGCGGCTCGGGGGGTGATCCGCTCGAAGCTGGGCAGGATTTAGAGACGTGGCTCGGTAAGATTCTCCGCATTGACGTCAGCACCGAACTCTACACCGTTCCAGCGGATAATCCCTTTGTCGGCGTTGACGGCGCGCGCGAAGAAATTTGGGCGTATGGACTGCGCAATCCTTGGCGCTTCACGTTTGACCGCGCAACGGGCGATCTTTACATCGCAGATGTCGGACAAAATCAGTGGGAAGAAGTGAATTTCCAGCCAGCCAACAGCGGCGGCGGTGAAAACTACGGTTGGAATGTCTACGAAGCGGCGTATCCCTACAGCGGTGCATCTGCTCCGGCGGATATGATCTTGCCGATTGCGGAATACAGTCATGGCGAGGGCGTATCGATTTCGGGCGGGTATGTGTATCGCGGCGATACCGTTCCTGAGCTGGTCGGCGCGTATCTGTACGGTGACTTTGGCACAGGCGTGATCTGGTCGGCGTGGCGCAGCCCGTCGATGGCGTGGCAGAGCGGCATTTTCATGGACACCCCCTACTCGATCAGCTCGTTTGGTGAAGATGAAGCCGGAGAGCTGTACCTCGTCGATTACGGCGGCACAATCTATCGATTTGATTCGGCGTCGTAAACGTATCCACGAAGATGAACGAACTCGCGGCACAGGAGCGCAAGTTGTGTCAACCTGTGCCGCATATGTCCCCTCAAACCTTGTGCGAATTCCTCATACAAGCTTCTGACGCGAGTCTCTTACGCCATTTCTGAAAAATGTGGATACAATGAGAAAGCGCGATGCGCATTTTACTTTTCTCCCTGAAATCGGTTATTCATGGCTGTACAAAGCATTGATCTCTTAATCAGCGCCGCTGCTCCCTCCGATACCGGTGGATCGCGTAATCCTTCCGCACCCGTGTTTCAGGTGCGCGTGGTTGAATCACCTAACGGGCGATTGGAATCTCCTGCCATACTTCCGCTAAATCCTGCCAGCAGTGGATACGTTTTTGGGCGCGGCGAGTCCGAAATCGTGATTCCCGTGACAATTGACGGTGTGACTGATGCCGACCATGCGAAAGAAATTGGCGCGGCACTGTACAACGCGCTCACATCTGATGATCGGCTGCAAGATTTGGTCACAAGCGCGATCGGCGGAGCGCGCGCGGTCGGCACTGGGGCGCGGCTGCGCTTTCAGATTGAGCCGCGCGCGATGCGCCGCATTCCACTTGAACTTCTCTACCGCGAATCCGAAGGTTTTCTGACGCTGGCGCGCGATCTATCGATTGTGCGTTATCTGCCGGTGAGCGGACAGCCGATTCGCACGCTGATCGTCCCACCTCCTTTACACATCTTAATCGTTACATTTGCCCCGCGCGATCTGCCGCCGCTGGATGCGAACGCGGAAATCCGGCGCATCCGTGATGCCTTGAGCATGCTTGAATCCGAGGGCATTGTGGCGATTCAAGAACTGCGCGATCCTTCGCTTGATGTACTGCGCCGTACACTGCGCGAACAGCATATCGAAGTGCTGCATTTGATCGGGCACGGCGATTACCGCACCGAAACGCCGCTGTTAGCGCTGACCAAGCCGGACGGCAGTACTCACCTTGTTTCGGCAGAGACATTTTCGATCAACCTCGCGGGCGCGGATACGCTTCGTCTGGTGGTGTTCAATGCCTGTGACACCGCCATTCAATCGACGACGGCGGCAATGGTCGGAATCGCGCCTCAGGTGATGCAGTTGGGCAACCTTCCCGCCACCGTTGCAATGAGTTCAACGATCACCGATGGTTCGGCGGTCGCCTTTGCACAGGGGTTTTATCGCGCGGTTGGTCGCGGGGATGACATCGATACGGCGATGCGCGAAGGGCGGATCGCCATTTTTAACCGCACCGGAACAGGAACGAAGGGCGCGGGTTTGGCGCGCGAGTTCGCCATTCCGGTGTTGTTCTTGCGTCCAGCGGACGCACGCTTGATCGAGTTTCCGAGCCGCCAAGCCGAGCGCATCTTAGAAACGTTGACTCCGCAAGATGGGCGTGAGCAGTTCGCAGCGCTGGCGGATTCGTATGCGCGTGTCGCCAACTGGAAGAGCGTTCACGATCATTTGCAGTCGCTTGATACAGGGTTTGCGCTGGTTGAAGTCGAGATTGAGCGCGTGTTGGCTGCTGCTGCTGATTTTCGCTTTGCGCGGCGCGGTTGGGCGGCGTGCCGAAGCGTGATCGACCGCTTGAAAGCATTGGCGCGCGATCCCGCGACCGTGATCACGGTGACGCCATTCAATGAACAATCGGACGGCGCGATCACCGGGGATGCGTGGATCGTTGAAATTGCCGTCTCAGGGCGCGGGATCGAACGCGCGCTCGAAAGCGACGACGAAGCGGTACTGCTGCGCGAAAGCCGCGCGCTGCGCCGCGCGATGCTCACCTATTTGAACGTGAGCGATAAAGCGCTGGTCGACCTCAACCGCGATATTCAGCGGATCAACTTGACGTTCACGGGCGGTGCGGCGGCAGAGATTCAGAAGCTCCATCATTGGTTGGACGAACGCACGGCAATTCACGCGGCGATCAACAACGCGGCAGCGGCATTCCGTCCGGTGCGTGATCTGGCATTTCAGCCGCCGGGGAACGGCATGCTTGACCGCATTGAGCGCGCATGGAGCTACGTCCGCTCGAATGCGCTGGACAGCCGTTTATTTCCGGAGGCGGAAGCGCGCGGTGATCTGGCGCGGAATGGCGCTCTCAGCGGCGCGGCGTATGCGGTTGAACTCGTGCGCGCGGCAGAGGGACTCGATCAAGCGCTTCAGCTTGCGTTTGCCGCGAAGCAGGACGAATCGGGCGCTGTGCAGAACGCGGCGCGCACGTTTGACAGTGTGATTAGCAAGCATGCGTTTCTTGCCGATCAAGCGCTGAAGGAGATCGCGGATCAGCTTCGCGCGCTGGCAGGTCGATGGGCAGGTCGATGGACGCCGGGGAAGTAGTGGGGAGGGAATGATGGCGGATTTCAAGATGGATGACGTTTTCCAGCAGCATCATGACTTGCTGGAACAGGTGGAAAAAGGCGAGAACCTCCAAGCGCTCGTCGCGCGGGCGCAAAGCGTGATCGAACAGGCGCGGCGGATGGGGCGAACGGTCAAATCGCACCAGAGCCGCCAGCAGTTGGCGTCGATTGCATCGTTCTGGGCGAAGTATGTCTTCGACAATACCGCGTCATATCCAGAAACGCTGCTTTATCCGCTCGATCCGAGTGCGCCGGCGCTGCGTCCTGCCGCGCTCAATTTTGAAGCTGAAGGTGGAGCGCAAGCCGCACCGGGCGCAGTGCCGTCGATTCCCGTGACGAACGGAACAGGGATTCTTCTGGTCAGCATTACGCAGCCCACCAGCGGCTCTTTCGTGAGCGTCGGAACGTCCTTCACGGTCAGCGGCTTGTATGCGGGGCTAAAAGCATCGCACCGCCTGTTCGTCATGAGTGACTCATCGCAAGAGGTCGGCTTTGTGCTCGCGCCGGGATTTGCGCCGCCGCAGGATCAGCAGCAGGGGATGTGGACGAGCGAACCGATCACCCTACAGAAACTCGGTTCGCTTGTGCTTGGCGTTGGGTTAGCGGTGAGCGAAGCGGCGATCCAAACGATGACCGCCGCATTTGAAGCGGGGACTCCGGTAGAAGGCACGCCTGATGGGGCGCTGGTCTTCTCCCGTTTATGCACAGTCACCATTCATGAATAGGAGCCGCTCTGCCTGCGGCGTCGAAAAGGGATCACGGGCATCATGGAAATCGGTTGGGTCGAAAAATTCCGTAAGCTAGGGAAACGGTGGGAACCGAGATTTTCGGAGGCGGCGGCAGTTCTGGATGAACTGATCGAAGATCGGATGGATGAGGATGATTTGATTGAAAGCCTCGATGCCATTTCGTATCTCATTTCATATTCGTTTCACTATGAAACGCTTCAAGATATTGCAGCGAGAGCGACGATCGCAATACGCCATTATCTGCCGCTTACGCCTCCGGTTGATCTGCGGGATTTACAGAACACACTAGCGAACGAGATTTCGTATCTCACCGGTGAGCGAAAAGACGCCAAGCGCGATATTGACGTTCGTAAGGCGTATCTGCTGGTGTGCATGACACTGCGCCAGCCGAATCTTGCGCAAAGCGAAATCCGCGCGCTAGAGGAGTACATCGTCAAAGGCGAGAGCGTGGGGCACGTCATGGAAGCCTTCTTCGACGTGTTCAACGTGTGGTTGTACGATCATGACCGTGTGATCGGGCAGGATTGGTACGATATTTTGGAGCGTGCTGTCGAAAATGTGGGCGATGATGCGCTGCTCTTGCGAACGTATCATGTTCTCACCATATGGTCAGCGCATCGGCATGATGTTGCGCGGGTGCGCCGCTACGCCAGTATGCTCTACAGCGCTGCGCGGATTTCTCAGAACGAAGCGCTGATGTTCGTCGCGGCATCACATCTCGCATGGGCTTACCAAGTGATCAGAAATTTGGTGATGTCGGCGTTTTGGATTGCCCGCGTGCAGCGGGGTGCGGACAAGATGCACCCTGCGGTAGGTATTCAGATCGAAGCCGGACATCTGCTCATGGCAGATCACTTTGATGCCGCCGAGACGCTGTATCGTCATGCGCTCCATCTCTTGAATGCGGAGCGCCTGAATCCGCTGTTCCGGCGCAATATTCCGTACATCGAGGCTCGTATATTGATCGATCTCGGCTATACGCTGGTGTGGCTTGGGCGATACGAAGAAGCGGAAGAGAAGCTGACACGCGCGCTGGCGATCAATCGTCAGCACCACAACGAGGGTCTCGTTGCTGAGGTGCTCTATCGACGGGGGATTATGCTAGCACACCAATACAAGCGGGAAGAAGCCCTGTGGGCGCTGTCCGAAGCAGCGGAACAGTGCTATGGACTCGAAAACCCGAATTATCGAGCGAACTTGTTGGCTCAGATCAAGGATACGCGCAGTCGCATCGAGGATTTTGGGGAAATCGGACCGGCACTGCACGCAACCAAGAAGAAGTAGTAGATAATCCACACGGCGGCGGGGCGGGAAGTGTCTCCCACCCCTTCCGCGTGTTTCACCCCTGCGTTAGGCGCGGTCGCCGCCGCCCGTCCACGGTGCGGGCGGTGTAGGTCCGCCATCCGGCTCGATTTCGAGGGTCACGCCGCCACCCGTCCACGGTGCGGGAGGGGTAGGTCCACCATCGGGCTGGATCTCGATTTCAATGCGAGCGTACATCATGAGGGTTTCTCCTGTTGGTCTCTCACGGCGGTTTGCCGTGTGCCATCGACACCTACAGGGTCTCATTCGCAGGGGAGCGACTTAGCGATTTTTCGACACGTCCGCGACACAAAAACGACTCATCTATTCATGGAGCGCACGGCGGTGGGTGGGCAGGCGTTGAGACGCCGTGCCGTAAGCGCATTTGGATTCCAGCGGGTAACAGGGTATCGTTACGCTATAGTGACGAAGCGCTGAACAAAGTGAGCATGCCGCGTATGAAACAGGCATCCGGGCGTTTACGCTGGTGGGGATTAGGAATTGTGCTGATCGTCGTCGCGGCGGCGGTCATGAGCGGGTACGGACAGGCGCAGCGCCCAGCGGATTACGCGGTTCGCAGCATCCGCACCGAATTTTCACAGGGTGGGGCGCGTATTGCAGTCGTGTTTGATGTAGTGAATGACGGCGGCGCGTCGACCGTGCAGGCGACGGCGCGCGTTTTGGATTCGACCGGGACGCAGATCGGCGACAGCGCGATCGTTCCGCCGCTTCCCGAATTCGGCAGCCAAACGGTGCGCATTGAGTTCCCGACGTATCTCTTTGCCAATCAAGCCGGGCGCACGGTCTCGCTGACCGCAAGCGTTGGGATTGGCGAAGTCGAAGCCGCAGGGAGCGATTTTGTTGAAAACAACACGGCGCGCATCAGCGTGCAGATACCCGATTTAGCCGCACAGCCGCCGGAAGGTGAAGACACCGCCCCCGCGATTGACGCCGACGCGCAAGCCGTCGGTGAGGGCGGGATCGCAGGTTTCGTGCAGAGCGTCCTCAACGGCGGTACGACGGAGTTGTTTGGGACACAGGTGGACAGCCGTCTAATCGTGATCGGCATTGTGATCGCGCTGTTTGTCGCGCTGATCCTGATCTGGGTCGCGACGATGATCGTGCGCGTGTTGTTCAGCCAAACACCGATCTTCCCGAACTGGCAGCCGCCGTACACGACCGCAAATTATCTCGATCCCAATTCGCTGGCGGGGCGGCGCACGCTGTGGCAGCCGCACGCGCAAAGCGATACCCTGCCTGTCCCCTGTTATGCGGGGACGTTCTCCGCGCGCAAAGTGCTCACCGACATGAACGGGGAGAAGCTCGCGGGCTGGCAGGTCGTCGGCATCCGTTTGAACCAATACGATATGTACGGGCGTGTTTCCCGCAGTCAGGTGATCGCCGCGCCGCGCACGGTCAAACGCTTAAACAATTTAGCCAAGCGCAGCACGCGCTTAACGTTGAAAGCCGCCGAGCGTCAAACGCGCAGTATTGCGAAGGAAATGGCGCGTGATTTCCGCAAAAAACTCAACAAACGTGCCGCGATGCTCCCGATTGCATTGGATGTCCGTCTTGATGGGCGTCATGGTGGCGTGCGGATTACGTTTGAGCTTCAGCAGTGTGCGGGTGATGTGTATCAGCCTGTTGACGCATGGCAGCCTGAGATGGTCGTCACCACACAGGGCGGCATCATTCACGAGAACTTCACGTACATCTTGTCGGGTCAGCAGCAGAATGAAAAGCGCGGCGTATTCTTGAAGCGCCTGCGCATGGATATTGCGCGCACGCTGGCAGGTTTCGCGGCGGGCAAAGTGATCGCGCCTCCTCCTCAGCCCGCGCCTAAGAAAGCAAGCGCGCCAACACCGCCACCAACACCGCCGTCAACGCCGCCTGTTCCGCTGGATATTCCCGGCGAAGATGAGGACAGCGATCAGACTTTGATGCCGGGCAGCACCCATTCCCCGACGGAGCCGCAGGAATGACGACGCCGAACCCCAGCAAAGAAGCATTTGAGCGGATTCAAAGCGCATTCAAGGGATTGCAAACCGTCCAAGTGGTTTATCTGGGGCTTGAGCTTGGGTTATTCAACGCGCTCAAAGCAGAAGCGCATACGCCGGAGAGCATAGCAGCGGCAAAAGGGCTGCATCTGCCATATGTGCGCGTGTGGATGCAAACGGCGGTTGCCTTCGGGATTTTGGCGTTTACAGATGGCGCGTATCGTCTTGCGCCGGGAATGGAAACCGTGCTGCTCGATACGGATCACCCGCGTTATGTCGGGGGATTTGCGCGCGGCTTCTTAACGTTCCTCGCGGATGATTTCAGCTTGTATCCCGAAGCTTTCCGCGATGGGCGGGTGCGCGGTTTTGGCGATCACGGTGAGGCGTTCAGCGAATGGGTGAGCAACCTCACACACCCGATGCAGCGGCTTGTCGTCGGGAAACTCCTCCCGGAGCATATTGGTGAAGCGCTGCAAACCGGCATTGATGTCTTGGATGTCGGATGCGGTGCGGGGCAGTTCTTATTCAAATTGGCGGCGCAGTATCCCAACTGCCGCTTTACCGGAATCGACGGCGATCCGCACGGAATCGTGTTGGCGCGGCGCTCGTCAGCAGATAAAGGTCTGAGCGACCGCATCACGTTTCGGCATGTGTATGGTCAAGACATGACCTATCAAGATCAATTCGATTTGGTGGTGATGTTTGAAGTGCTTCACGAGCTTCCCGTGTCGGCGCGTCCGGGGGTGATGAGCGCCGTTTATCGCGCACTGCGCCCCGGCGGTCTGCTGTTCGTCTTGGATGAAACATGGTCAGACGATCCGCGCTTGTTAAGCCAACCTGAATTTCAAATGTCAGTGCTGGTGCAGTTCAGCGAATTGATTTGGGGAAATGTTGTTTATACCGAAGCGGAACAGATGCGACTGCTCCATGATGCAGGCTTTGAGACGATTCAGCGCGGGGATTTAGGCGGCACATTCACGATCTTGACCGCGCGCAAATAGAGTCATAAGCAAGAAAAACAAAGCCGCTAAGATGCAGAATAAAATTCTCGCATCTTAGCGGCTTTTTAGTTTTAGTGTTTACGGGGCGACGAGCGCCTGTGTGTATTCGATAATCGCGCGAATTTCATCATCGGCGTACTGCTGCGTGTAGACCGGATGGATGTAGCCGCCAGAGAACGGATCGCTGATCGTCAGCAGTGTGAACACCGCTTCGTCATCCATCAAGCTCGCACTGTCAGCCGAGAGCGGCGGCGTCAGCAAGCCATCCCCTTCACCATTGTTTCCATGACATTGTGAGCACGAGATCAGGTATTCGCTCGCAACGTCGAATTCCATCATGAACGGCGTGGTATTGCCAACGATGACCGCACCGCTTTGAACGGCTTCGGGGGTCGCGCGCGGCAGAACGGTCGCAGTCGGGGTGAAAGTCGGCGGGGCGGCAGTTGGCGTCATCGTGGGTTCGCTGCTCACCGGAGCGGCAGCAGCAATCGCTTCATAACCCACCGGGACGAATCCCTGATCAAGCTGCATGTCGCGTAGGTACGCGATCACGCTGCGAAGCTGCTCATCTGTGAGCATCGGGTTACCACCGCGTGCAGGCATTGCCTGACCCGTCGTATTGCCCACATCCCAAGGCTGGCGACCGACAATAACAAAAGCAAGGATATCTTCGTCGTGCGTGGTCATTGAGAATTCGCCGCCGATCAAATCTTTGCCGATGCCCGTGATTCCACGCGCATTCATTCCGTGACACGCAGCGCACAGCCCCAAGAAGACATTGCTGCCTTCCGTGATCTGCGCGTCCGTGTATGGGAAGGCGACGAGCGCGGCTTCCGGTAATGCGGCGACTTCTGTTGGCGCAGCGGTCGGCTGACCTTCACCGACAACGCTCAGCGCTACGGGCGTAACCTCTACGACGGTTTCGACTGCGGCATCCGCGACAACCGTCGGTTCAGCGCTCGCATCCTCAGCCGCAGGCATCCCGCCCAATAGCACTACCAGTACAAGGATAAAACCGCCGATCAGGATGAAAGAGGTGAGCAGTGGAAGATTGGAGCTTTCAGGCGTTCCCTGTCCGGCTGTTGGAGTGACAGATGTCATAGTATGTGGAATTCCCCCAATAAACGTATTCGATGCAGGCAGACAAAAATTCTACTACTCGTGGAATATGCCGCCGAGCAAATCACCCTAGATTATCCTCTCTCAAGTATAGCGTCTATAGTGAAAAATGTCACATGAAAAACATGCCTTTTGTCTCTAAGCGTTGTAGGTTGCCTAAGCAATCATATAGACAACAGCTTAGGTGTTGAGTTAGACTTGTCTGCAGCAGCAGCCAATTCAAAATACATGAAGGGGATTTCCAATGCAGCGTCGTGATTTTCTTAAGTTAATGGGTGTGGGTGCCGGAGCAGTTGGTGCAGGTGCAGTCGCCAAGCTTGGTCAAGCGAATGCTGCCAGCCCCGCTCGTGCGCCTATCGCCAACCCCCACGCACAGCAGACCGAGGATTGGCAGTCGATGAATTTGCACCATGAGGAAGGTGTCGAAATTTTCCTCGCGGGCATCGGCAGTGACCCGAACTTCTGGCGTCCCCCGATGGAACCGGAAATGGATGGCAACGTCAAGGTGTTCAACCTTGTTTGCCAAGAAGTCGATTGGGACACCGGCGCTGGCATGACTTTCCCGGCGATGACCTACAATGGCATGGCTCCCGGTCCGACGATCCGCGTCACCGAAGGCGACACCGTGCGTATCGTCGTTACCAACGAAATGACTCAGCCCCACAACGTGCATTTTCACGGGCTGCGCGTCCCCAACAACGTGGACGGCGTACCGTTTGTGACCCAGCCTTCGCTGAATCCCGGCGAAACGCAGGCATATGAATTCACCGTGCGCAACTACGGTTCGCACATGTATCACAGCCATTTCAATTCGGCGGAACAGAACACACGCGGAATGCTTGGCGCGTTCATCGTTGACCCGCTGGATGCCTCGCGTGAACCGCAGGTTACTGCCGACTACGTCTGGATTCTCAACGACTCGGCGCTCGGCTACACGTTCAACGGCAAGGGCTTCCCGTACACGCAGCCAATCGTCGCCAACCTCGGTGACCGCATCCGCGTTCGCTACATGAACGAAGGTCTGATGATCCACCCGATGCACTTGCACGGTATTCCGCAGCTCGTCATCGCTCAGGACGGCTTCATGCTCCCGACACCGTATTGGTGCGACACGCTCAACATCGCCCCCGGTCAGCGTTTCGACGTGCTGATCGACTGCGACGAACCCGGTGCATGGGCGTATCACTGCCACATCCTCAGCCATGCTGAAGGTCGCGACGGCATGTTCGGTATGGTGTCCGTGCTGGTCGTTCAGGAATAGAATTCAGTAATTCGCGCCCGAGCGCTTAAATTACAGGAGCAAAAAGGCGGATCATCACGATCCGCCTTTTTGTTTATTTTGCGTGTCGTCGATCAGCGGGTGATCGTCCCGGTTGCCAAGCCGATCTGACAGTCATTCATCTCATCTGTACAGCCCACGAAGTAAAGCCGGTATTCTCCATCCACCTGAAGAAAAGATGGATGGCAGATGCAGTGGCTTGCCCATGCCGCATTCACTCTATCCCGCGTGAGCACAGCAGTTTCGGGCGTGCGGTAGGTTTGCCAATGAATTCCATCTTCACTCACACCGTATCCCATAAACGTCGGGCAGTTGTCCGCTAAGTTTTGCGGGCAAGGATTGCTGAAGATCATCTCCCATTCGCCATCTTCGTATGCGACATCGAGTGACCACGCGGAAAATGCGTGGAATGTGCCATCATCACCCATCTCTAGAATTGGATCGCTGTTCGCATACGCCGGTTCATTCGTTTGAAGATCGTTGTACTTCGTCCAATGGATGCCATCAGGCGAGGTTGCGATGCCAACCAGTCGAGGAAGCGGAAGCAGAAATTCGCTGCCGCCTGAATAGAACATGACATAGCCCTGATCTTCGGTGTGGATCACGGCGTGCGGCATGATGAACCCTTCGTCCCAATCACCCGCCTGACCAGCCTCCAAGAGGGGTTCTTCGTCCCGGATCCATTCGCCGTCCGGTGATTCCGCCACAGCGCGCCCAATGTGCTGACCGGGACCGGCGCACGGGGTAGAGTTCCCGGCGTAGTACAGGATCCACTGCCCATTTTCATACACCGGCACACCGATCGACACACACATCGCGTCGTAACCGTTGCCATCGGGCTCGAGAATCGGATTATTCTGGGATGGCGTCCACTGGATGCCATCAGGCGACTGTGCATAACCGATCGCTGCTGGGCGACCAAGCCGTTCACACGAGCCGGTATAGAACATGTAGAACATACCTTCGGCTTGAATGACCTGTGGCGCGAACATCGTACCGCAAGCGCCAGCCCATTCCTCATCCAAGCCGCGCACGAACACTGGATTTTCGGGATATGGGGTGAACGTGATCACAGGATCATCGTCTTGACTCTGTGTTGGAGAAGGTGCGAGGAGGAAAAGCCCGATGAAGGTAAACGCCGCAGCGAAAACGAACACCCGAGGCACACGTCTCTGAAACATGATGCGTTTCCTTGGTGCGAATTGAGGACATCACTCGCAGTGTACCGGCAGACACGACCAAGGCTGTATGTCATGCGTAACATTCATCAGATGAATATTGTATGCGCTGCCCCCTAAGCGTATCGAAAAACCTGATGTGTCGAAAATCATAGGATGCGGGCTTGTGGGCGAAGAAATCGCCAAGATATGTAGGAACGTGCACCACAATATGACGTGCGTACCCAGTTTTAGGGTTGGATAGCACATATCCCGATGGTTTTTTAGACAGTTAAGTTGGATTAAGCAAACAAAAAGGCGGATCATCACGATCCGCCTTTTTGTTTGGATTGCTGGTTATCGAAGCGAAGCGGTATTACTCGCCCGTGCCCGTCGATTGAATCAGGAGCGAGGGGCTGTCCGCCGTACCGATAGCGGCGATGAAGTAGTGCGTTCCCGCAACCACATCCACGCCATCCTGAGTCAGGATCGGCGCGCCGCCCGCATTGACTGCCAGATTATACGTGCCCGCCGGAACGGTCACAGTGAACGCGCCGTCGTTTGTGCCGTCATCGAGCGTGCCGGGGAAGCCGAGATTGCTGACCAGCAGCGAACCATTGGCGAACACGTTGACCGCAGGCGCGCCTTCGATGGCGTGGAACACGGTAATCCGCGCTTCGCCTTCACCAAGCGGGCTGTAGTCTTCCGCGAGGATCGCCGGGGCAATCGTGCCGTTTGCCGCGCTGCCTAGCGCCGCGATGGTCGTCCACGAACCGGGGGCGAGCGATACATCAGCGGGACCGATGACGTAATCAAACGTGCCAGTCGGGGCAACCGCGATGCGGAGCGCCGGATTCGGCGCAACTTCGATCCACGATGTCACCGAGCCATAAGCGAGGTTCGTCACACCGCTGAGCGTATTGTTCACGAACACGTCCACAGCGGGCGCATCCGGCGAGAAGTGCGCAACGCGAATGCGCGCGGGTTCAAAGACACCCGGCGGGATCAGAACGCTGTCAACCACCTGAATGACGCCGTTGCCCGCAATATTATCAACGTCGCTGATCGTCGCGCCGTTGACCGTCAAACGACCGCCCGCGCCTTCATAGAAGGTGACTTCCGCGCCGTTGAGTGTCGCTGCCGTGCGCCCGCCGATGATGTTGCGATACAGCAGTCGTTCGGGCAGGACATGATAGGTCAGCACTTCAGTCAGCGCATCCGGGTTTGCGAGCAAGTCTTCCGCCGTCATGCCGACGAATTCCAGTGCTGCCGTAAAGGCGTCGTTCGTCGGTGCAAGCACCGTGAACGGACCTTCGGCGTTCAGCGCATCAACCAAACCTGCTGCCTCAACCGCTGCGACGAGCGTCGTGAAACGACCCTGTGCATCGCTCGCCAGCGTTTCGACAAGGCTTGGGCGTACCTGAGCCTGACCCGCCGGGGCGGCTGTCGGTTCGGGTGTCGGTTCGGGAGCCGCCGCGCCTGCCAGCGCTTCAGCAACTGACGGCGGCAGAATCACCGCGTCAATGACATGGACGATCCCGTTTGAGGCGATGTTATCGACATCGCTGATGTTCGCGCCGGCGATGGTGAATACACCGTCTGTCAGGTCGAGGTCAACCTCTTCACCCTGAAGCGTGGTCAAGGTCGGTCCGCTGGTCAACTGGCGGAAGAAATACCGTCCTTCAACCACATGATAAGTGAGCACCTGCGTGAGCAGGTCAGGGTTCGCGAGAACTGCCATTGGATCCAAGCCAAGTGCTTCCAATGATGCCGCAAAAGCATCGTTGGTGGGGGCAAATACCGTGAACGGACCTTCGCCGCTCAGGGCGTCGACAAGTCCTGCTGCTTCAACGGCTGCCAACAGCGTCGTGAAACGCTCGTCAGCATCGTTAGCGAGCAGTTCGGGGATGCTCGGACGATCTTGGGCAAACGCCGGAAGAACCATGCCGAGGATCAACGCGAGCAGCACGAGAATTAAAGCCGCATTCTTACGCATCAAATAGCCTCCTGAAAATTAGATGTGACACATACACAGCCGCGTATGAGGATATAACTACGCGGACATCCCATCCAAGAGTTAATTGTACTGAATAGCCGCTGGTTAAGCCAATATTAACCCTTAATGAGTGGACTAATCACAGGAAGAAATAGTGAGGGCGAATCAAAAGGGGATAGAGCGACCACCCTATCCCCTGTGTCGATGCTTAATTGAACCGCTTATTCGACATCAGTGGCGACGACGATCAGCGACGGGTTGGCGGGTGTGCCAGCGGCGATGACGAGGTAGTTCATGCCGGATTGAACGCCAAGCGTACCGCTCAGAATTTCCGGTGTGGTCGTGCCAGTGGCGACGATTGCAACCGCATATGACTGCGCGCCAACCTGACGAATATCAAAGCCGTCGTTGCTGCCCAACGTGCCGGGGTATGCCAAGTTGATGGTCAGCGGCGTGCCGTTGAACAGCACGTCAACCGCCGGAGCGCTTTCGATGGCGTGGAAGACTGAAATCCGCGCCTGATCGTCCGCCAGCGGGCTGTAGTCTTCAACGAGGTAGGTCTGGATCAACCGATCCGCGTCTGCGACACCCGTCACAGCGATTGTGACCCAGCTTCCGGATTGAACGCGACCGATCTGCGCACCGAGACCGAGTGAACCACCCGCCGGGACGAGTTGGACATTCTTCGCGCCAGCGGGAACGTCCATCCATTCGCTGACCGTGCCGAATGTGACGTTCGAGGCGATGAGTATGTCGTTGATGTAGATATCGACCGCACCAGCATCCGGCGATAGGTGCGCCAGACGAAGGTGAGCGCGGTTCGCTGCGACGCTTTCAGCGAGCGCCGGAGGCAGCAGAACACCTTCAATCACGTAGTAAACGCCGTTGCTGCCGCCGCCAAGACCACCCGCCACATCGATGCCGTTGACGGTTAGGTTCGGGCTGCGACCTTCAAATGTCACCGCATCGCCGCCGAGCGTCGCCATTTCACCCGCCAAATCACTGCGGCTGATACGACCGGGCAGAACGTGGTAGCGCAGCACAGCGCTGAGGAGTTCGGTATCGCCGAGCAGGTCTTCAGCGCTCATGCCGAGGTACGAGAGCGCCGCCGCAAAAGCTTCGTCGGTCGGGGCGAGAACGGTGATTTCCAGATCGCCGTTCAGCGCATCGGTCAGACCCGTTGCGTCCACTGCCGCAAGTAGGGTGGTGAAGCGACCATCTGCCGCGAGGACTTCGCCAACCGTCGGGCGACCCATTTCACGGAGGGTTGAGAGAATGCTGGGGGGAACGAGCACGCCTTCGATCACCTGAACGATACCGTTGCTGGCGACGTTATCCACATCGCTGATAATGACATCGTTCACCGCGAGTCGACCGCCCGCGCCTTCAGCAAACGTGACTTCTTCACCTTGAACGGTCGCCGTTGTGAGACCGCCAATAATGTTGCGGAAGAACAGACGTTCCGGGATCACATGGTAGGAAAGGATTTGTATGAGCAGATCAGGATTGGTCGCCAGATCGCTGACACCCAGACCCAGCGATTCCAACGTCGCGTTAATGCCATCATTGGTCGGCGCAAGGAGTGTGAACGGACCTTCACCGCTCAGCATATCCGAAAGACCCGCCATATCAACCGCTGCCAGAAGCGTCGTGAAACGCCCCTGTGGATCGTTCGCAAGTACATCAGGAATGGACGGGCGATCCTGCGCCAGCGCAGGCGTGACGGTGAGAATGAGAGTCGCGATCAATGCGACGACGAGAAGAAGTTTACGCATGCAAGCCTCCAATGCGCTTGTGTCTTATCCGTTACACACACAATCGATAAGGAGGTTAAATGAAGATGAATAAGCTTGAGTAAAGGAGGTTTTAAATCTGGTTCATGCAGCGCTATGCGGTTGGTTCATTATTCTCGGTGGGTGGCGCGGGAACTTCCCAAGGTTTTCCCGTTGCGGCGTAGATCATAATCCCTAATGCTGCGATAAAGAAGCCGCCGATCACGCCGAGCGCTTGAATCGGTCCGAGCATGACTTCCGGCGCGATAGCGAGGTTGTGCGACCCGAACCCAAGAAAGTCCGCAAACCCGGCAATGCCCGAAATAACGATCCCAGTCATGGCGAGGCGCAGCCCAATCCCCTGAATTAGATTCGGCTGCTTATTGAGGTAGAACGTCCATTTGACATAGATCACCGCACCGAAGATCAGCAGGCTGAAGCCGATCATGATGGCGACGAACTGAACCACGCCGAACCCTTGACCGGTTGGAATGCCGGTCACGTCGGGGAATAAGCCTAGAAACGCCAGTACGATTCCCAGCGCGCCAAGCGCGATGCCAAACTGGGGGATTCCGCCGCTGTTATTCATGATTGATCCCTGCTCGTTAGACGGGGAGCGCCTGACGGAGCTTGCGTAGAAAGTTGCCGCTCATGATCTGGTCGATGTCACTAGCGCTGTAGCCGCGTTCGCGCAGCCCGCTGGCGATCTTGATCAGATCGCTCACCGAATCCAACCCTTCGGGAATACTCGCCGCACCAAAACCGCCGTCGTAATCGCTGCCGATGCCGGCGTGTGCCGCGCTTCCGGTAATCTGGCATATGTGATCAATCGCATCGATCACCAGCGAGAATGGAACTGTGCCGGGGGCACGTTCGCCGCTCGCCCATTTTTCGCTGAGGAAATGATTATACGGCACAATGCCGATCACGCCGTCACGTTCGGCAAGGCGGCGGATCATGGCATCGGATAATTGGCGGTCAGTATCGCGGAATTTGCGCGGGTTGCTGTGGCTGGCGATGATCTCCGTCCCACTGTAGCGGTCGAGCGCCTCGTAGTAGGCTTGTTCTGCCATATGCGATAAATCCAGAATCGCGTTGAGGTTTGCCATCACGTTGAGCAGTTCTTCACCCAAACGCGTGAGACCACCGGGTTCTTTCGTACCGCCGCAGTAGCGCGTGCCAACCCACGCCGGACCGACGAGGCGAACGCCGCGTTCATACCATTCTTCAAATTGTTTTGGCTCAAGGATCGAGTCGCCGTTCTCGATCAGGATTGCCATACCGTGCAGTCGCTTCTCAAACGGTTGATCGTCCGTCCAAGTCGCCAGCACTGCTGCCAAGTCTGACTGGCGGCGGAGCAGACGGATACGGGGTTCTTCGTCCGCCAGACGATGATAATAATCCATCTGGCTCATCGCCAACGTGTATGCCTCGGACGGTGTTTTATAGGTCTGGTTGCTAAAGCCCGGCACACCATACTGTTCTTGAATGCGGTGCGGTTCTACGAACAGAGTGGCAAAGACGATTGCAATCCGCCCGATCAACGCATCAGGCAGCCCCGTCGTGGCGATCCCCGCCTGTTCTGGTATGGGTGTGCCAGCCTCGCGGCGGCGCTTGAGGATCGTATGGTCACGGTAATCACGCCCAGATGACAGCGCGTTCATAGCAATATCTTGATGCGCATCGAGCACAAACATGTCGATTTTTCCTCGACCATAAGATCAAGCACGAAAACTCTAGGAGAATACTCACAAAACTATAAAGCCAACAACATCCAAATGCGTGAATACTCACTATGACTCATGAGATGGTTTGGAGCAACAGAATGACAAAGAAGCCAAGTGTCGGAACCGGGTTGTTGGTCGGTGTGCTCACGACTGCGCCGCTGCTGGCTCTGATGTTTATTGGAACCGCGCTCTTGATGCTGCCTTTCCCCCCATTCGAGATGTTGGATTGGGTGGCGCGTAACCTGCGCGGAGACGTGCTGACATTCGGCATTGATACGATGGTGAATGTCATTATCGCGTTAGGGCTGCCGACATCAGGAACGGCAAAAGTCGCAGAACACATGATGTCGATCGCGTCGTTTTTCCTCATCGGCGTGCTTTCGACCGCAATCTTCTTCGCTGTGATGAACCGGACGCAGCCGAAAAAGAATACCCTGCTTCCGGGATTACTGCTCGGCTTGGGCTTGGGTTTGCCGGTGGTGTTGTTTGGGCTTACCGTGCCGAGTTCGATCACCGCGACGAATCCCGCGTCGGTGATCTGGACGCTTGGGCTGCATCTCGTCTGGGGATACATCGTCAGTGCGACTTGGAATACGCTGGCGTTCGGGCGGACTGTGCCGGATCAAACAACAAGCACGAGCGAAGTGAACCCGATTGACCGCCGTTCGTTCTTGATCCAAATGGGTGCGGGCGCGGCGGTGATCACAGTCGCGGGTGCGGGCGTGGGCGCGCTTCTGCAAACGCGGATGAGTGAATCGGAAACTGTCGCGCTGGCAGCATCCACGCCTGATCCCGATGCGACACCGCTACCGAATGCTGATGATGCGCTCGTGCCCGCGCCGGGAACGCGCCCGGAGGTCACGCCGATTGACCAACATTACCGCATCGATATCAGCGCGCTGCCGCCTGCCATCGCTGAAGAAGGCTATACGCTGCCGATGGTCAACAAGGTTGGCGGCGCGGATGCAGTGATCCGTGAATTCACGCTCGACGAAATCCGCGCGATGCCTTCGGTCGATGCGTATATCACCATGTCATGCATCTCAAACCGCATCGGCGGCGACTTGATCAGTACGACGCTGTGGACGGGCGTGCCGATGCAGCATTTCTTGGAACTGGTCGGCGTGCCGGAAGGGGCGACGCATCTCAAGATTTACGCGGCGGACGGCTTTGATGAAACGGTCGCCTTGAGCGTGATCGACGAAGATGAGCGGGTGATGTTGTGTCACGCTTGGGCGGGCGAACCCCTGCGCCAGCGGCACGGATTCCCGCTTCGCATCCACATCCCGAACCGCTACGGTATGAAACAGCCGAAATGGATCACCCGGATGGAATTCCTCGACCGCGACGACGACGGTTATTGGGTGCGGCGCGGCTGGAGCAAAGACGCACTTATCCACGCCACCTCGGTGATCGATACCGTTGCGCTGAATGACACCTATGAGGTGGACGGCGTGACCTATGTGCCGGTTGGCGGGATCGCGTGGGCGGGTCCGCGCGGAATTTCTCAGGTCGAGATCAGCGTCGATAACGGCGAATGGCAGCCCGTACAGCTTCGCGCGCCAATCTCGGATCGCACATGGGTGATTTGGCGCTACGATTGGGCATTCACAGAAGGGCAGCACACCTTCACCGTCCGTTGTGTAGAAGGCGACGGCACGCCGCAGATCGAACGGCAGCAGGATGTCCGTCCCGACGGCGCGACGGGGTATAACGTCTACCGGACGTAGCGCAGCACCCTTGTTTTTCTCCCCTCTCCAACCTTCGGTTAGAGAGGGGGCGGGGTGAGGAGCAGTACTGCGCTAACTCAGCTTCACATCCCGTTTGATTTGATGTGCGGCAATCCGCGCTTCTTTGCGGAAGTTGTGAAACGCGCCGTATCCCCGGTAATACCGCCCCACCAGATACAATCCCGGATACCCGTCGATCTGCATCCCTTCCGCGCCGTAGTCGGGATCAACGGCGCGCACGGGCAGCCCATCCTTATCGACCTCGTAAGGGATATTTAGGTAATTCATCGCGGGGCGGTAGCCTGTACACAAGATCACAACATCGGCGGCACGGCGTGTTCCATCGCTGAACAGCACCGACTCACCGTCAAAACCTGCCAAGCCAGCAGCGCCCATTACCGCGCCGGATTTGAGCGCGTCGTAAAGCTCGCGTCCGCGTACCGGCGCACTTGTCCCCACGCGATCCTCTCGGTTCGGCGCAAACCGGATCGGCAGACGTTTCATACCCGGATAACCGCGATACACCGTCGCATTTTGCAGCGGCTTTTGCCAGCGCTTGGGCAGTTGGTGGATCAACACCTGCCAAAACGTATGCGGTAGCCCGAACGGATACTTCCGCGCCAACACGACATCACTCCGCACGGCGAGAATAGTCGGTGTTTGCGCGATTCCCGCCAGCGCTCCGGCGATGTCACCGCCGCTCGGTCCCGTGCCGACGATGACTACCCGTTTATCCCGGTATGCTTCAGGATCATGAAAATCGTGGGCGTGGATGATCTCCCCTGTGAACGTCTCCATGCCGGGGAGCGCGGGAAGATACGGTTTGCTAAAGCGTCCGGTCGCGGTGATCACAGCGGGGTAATCGTCCACACCTTCGGACGACTCGACGCGCCAGCCTCCGTCTTCACCGGGAAGCGGCGAAACACAGGTGACGCGGATGTTCAGCGTGATTGGAAAGCGGCGCTGTTCGACATAGCGCACCAGATAACGATAGTAGTCCTTCCCGAACGGGTAAACCCCGTAGCGGAGCGGGATCGGCTCACCGGGCAGATGCGAAAACAGGTTCAGCGTGTTCAGTTGAAGCGACGGGTAGAGGTTCGCCCATGTCGAACCGACAACCGCCGCTTGATCGACCACGCGAAACGGAATCTTGAGGCGGTCGAGCCAATACGCGCTGCAAATTCCGGCAGGTCCCGCGCCGATCACGAGAACGCTGTTACGCATTAGTTTCCGCCGGGCGTGGGCGTTAGCGTGGCGGGATAAATGCCGGTTTCGGTGGCAAGCGCGGTCGCTGTCCCCGCGATGAACGGGCGGTAGCGGGTTGGCGCGGCGAATAGGGTCGCCGGGTACACCCATGCTTCGTCCGGGTTGGTCGGTAGCAAGGCACGCATCGTTGCCAGCGGCGGCGCGATTTCGGCGGCGATGGTCGCTTCAACCGCTTCGTCAATCGCTTCGTATTCTTCGACGGGGGCTTGAATCCCCAACACACCAACGCCGTACAGTCCTACCCCGAACATGATGATCACGGCGATGCCGACGATCACGCCAAAAGCGCGGTTCTGCTTGCGTGTATTAGGCGTGAGCACTTTGAGCGGCAGTTTCGCGCCGGGGGCGGTCAGTTCTGCGATCAAGGCGCGCACGGCGTCATAGTTCGCGCCGTTGGTGAAATCGACAAAGCTTAGGTGATCGATCAGCTTGGGCGGCTGCGCGCCGTCGAGCAGAATCGGCAGGATTTGTTGACCATTATCGAGCGCGGCGTAAATGGCGGACTGCACCGTGCCTTCGTGTGCTTTCTGGATTGTGGGCGTGATCAGCGCGATCAGCACATCGTCGCGGGTTTGCGCGGCGGGGTCGGTGAGCGTTTCGACGCTCAAGCCGGACTGGGTGAGGGCAGCGATCAGGGCGTCGGCTTCGGCGCGTGTTTCTGGCGGGCAGCTTATTTTGAGCATGGGTTTCGCTTTCTCATTCTGGGTTTCCACTGTTAAGCATCCGAAGGACAGTGACGATCTCTTTAGCGCGGACATACGCCACGACCGTCCATCGTTCGGTTTCTGTCAAGGTAGTTGGGCAGGGTGGAAGTTCTTCAAAGCCATCCATCGTAATCGCGTACAACGCCTCATCGCGGGTCGCGGACAGCCGATTGATTAACATACCCAAGCTGTCCTGCCCCTCCCAACCGCACTGTGTAAAAGCAATCATTTCGCCTTCCCGAAGCAGCTCGGCAGAGGGGAGAAGCGGATTGATGATTTGCGGCGGTGGGTTGATCGCGCGCTCATACTGTGCATTCGTCTCGTCAATGATGTATAGCGTCACAAAGATGAGCACCACGCTCGCCGTGATCGAAATCCCCGCGACGGTCAGCGCCGCTGGACTGAAATCGAGTTTGCGCGCATACTGCATGACAGGGGGAGAAACCGCATACCCCAGTGCAGCGATCACAATGAGCAGTGCGGCGAGATTGAGCAAACTCGGCGGGCGCGATTGAATCACCGCCGCCTCCGCCGAAATCGTCCATTCACGCGCAAACACCCTTTCTTGTGAGATCACGACAGTCCGCCAATCCCCCGGCTGATCGATTTCCGCACCCGCGCCGACATACAAACCACCCCCTAAGTTTTCTAGGATGTGTACGTCGCCGCGTACATCGCGCGAAGGGCTGCTGTTCTGAAGGTAAACTGGGACTCCATCGATTGGATGTCCGTCCCAACTGATCAGCAGGACATCGAATGTATTCACGCCGGGTCCGCCGGGGGTGATCGTCACGGTGATCTCAACGCCGTCTGAGACTTGTGTATCGGACAGCGGCGGTGCGCTCTGCCCTTCGATGGACAGCGGCGGGACGGGCGAACTCGACAAGAACGCCACGCTGATCAGCACAAGCAGCACGAACACCGCCTCAAGGCGGAGCGATGCAACAAACGTGCCGACGCGGGCGCGCACCGCCTCAAACCGTTGGTAGCGCTCCGGTCGCAGCGTGATATGATGCGCCGCCCCGATGCCGATCAAGAGCACGACGAGCAGAATCTTGATCGCCAGCGTACTGCCGTAAGGTGTCGGCAGATCGTCCGCTTCGGTGATCCAATTTGAAGCGCTGTAAATGCCGGTCGCCACGACGATCAACATCCCCGCCACCGCGATCCGCGTGAACTTGGACAGCGCGGCAAGCGTAGCGATCCGCCGCTCATCGCTCATCAGCGGTTTGAGCGCGACCGGCAGCACCAGCGCGATCACCGCCGCGCCGCCCGCCCAGATGCCAACGCCCATCCCGTGAATCCAATCGCTGAACAGCGCCGCCCAAGGCAGCGTGAGCGATCCGGCGGCGTGACTGCTGATGCTCATCGTGCCCATCACTAGCGCCATCAGCCAACCGCCCGCCGTCCATGACGCTTTGACCGCCCAAGGGTATTCACGTTTGAAGTAAGCCGCCGTGACCAGCAAGCCCGCCGTGCCGACCAGCAAGATCATGCGCCATGTCCATGTATCCCCGAAGCGCGTCCCGGTGCGGACGATGCTCCACAGGTTATCGCTGATCACGCGCCCCAGATCGGCATTAAAGAACGCCATTGTCGCCTGTAAAAGCGCGAGGATATTCCCGGCGAACGCGAGGATCAGCGCCGTCCATGCGATTGCCGTCAATCGACGCATCACACGCGGCGGGAGCAGTCCTTGTAGGTATTCAGTGTTCCCCCACGCGGGAACAAACACCAGCGCGTATGCCGCGAACACGCCGAATAAAAGAATCTGCGCGGGCAGCATGATCGACCGCCACAGGATTTCCAGCGGCACAGGCAGATCAGAGCGCGCCGCGCCGACGAATCCGCCATCGGCGCTGACGCCGACGAAGAATGTGCGCGTCTCGTAGATCACATGCCCGTCGCTGGCGAAGGCGATGCGAAGTTCGCTCAAGTATGCGCCGTCGGGGAGCGTGGTCGGTAGGCGTACGCTGAGGAGCGCGGCATCGCGTTCATCGACGCCACCTTCGGCAATCATATTTCCCTGCGCATCGCGGATCGTCAGGATGCTGTAATCGCGCTCAAGGCTTTCGCTGAACCAATACTGCACGCGCACCGGAGCACGCTCCAATACGGCGCGATCTTCCGGGATGGCGCGCACGAGATAGCCATGCGCTTCAACAGGCATGTTGGTGGGGGCAAGCAGCACCGCCGCCAGCAGTATGACTGCGACAACCCTAACGAAGGCGGTAGCGCTCATCCTGAGCAGTGGGTTCGGTGTGTTGTTCATCCAGCGGTTTCGATTCTTCCGGTGGGGCATTCCGGCGGCTCATCCACCAGCTTATGCCCATCATGACCAAGAACGTCACAGCGACGCCGATAAACAGGAGTTCATCGAAGATGCCGAGCGCACCATGCGCCAGAATAGGTGGAATAGGCATGCGTTGTTCACACTTTCACAGAGTCTAGGCTCTATTGTACGCGATGCGGGTGTGAGATTGAACGGTTTTTCACGAAGGGTTTAATTTGGAAGGCTAGAATCGGATACCCTAGATAGGTGGTTAGAAAATGTGTCGTCCTCCTCGCCGCGAAAGACGGTTTGCTTGTGAACGCTTCGATTGCACGCTTGTTCCGCTGGATTGTTGTCCTGTTCAGTCTGCCAAGCCTTATGACTTCATCCGCACAGAAGCCATCGTCACAAAATGACGATGTAGTTAATATTGCCCAAAGTGGAGATCGGCGAATCCTTGCTGTCACTTATTTTGGACTTTCAAATGCTGGTCGGGTGGACTTTTTTGACGCAGAAAGCGGGGAATTTGTTCAAACGGCTGATCTATCGCCATACGCTGCCCATCAAATGGCGCTCAGTCCCAACGGAGATTGCCTTTTGTGGACGGATGCAGGTGGTGCGTTAGGCATCTACGAAAGGATGACCGACAATAACATGATCCTCGCGCCGCCTAACCATATGGCTGCGCTTGGCTCAATTGCTTGGAGTCCTTCGACCGATGTGTTTGGATATTCCCTAGGCGTAGGATTGAGTTTTGGTTCTGCTGATGTGGTCGGGGAAAGTGTAGGCGACATCCACGCCGGCAGCGTAATGATCGGGTCATTCGCGTTCAGCCCGGACGGGCAGCGCATTGCAACTAGCCAATTTTCGAGGGATGCTTTCGATCCGAATTCATACACAGCGCTGATTCAGATTTGGGACAATCTCTATAATCGGGATGAAATTATTCGTGTGCCATCCCTGCGTATTGATGGTCATGGGGGCGGCGCTATCGCTTGGAGTCCTGATGGGCAGCGTATCGCCGTAAATGAACTGGGTGGTTTCGTTGTCTACAATTTGGACGCTAATACCCTTCTCTCTTTTCCGTATGAAGATTCAACCACAGCGTTAGCTTGGAGTCCCGATGGTACTCGTCTGGCATTAGGGGGATCAAGCATTCGCATCTGGGACACAACCACTTGGCGAGTTATTCAGGAAATTCCAGATGCGGCACCCTTACTTCGCTGGTCGCCGGATGGTCATTTCCTATACAGTGATAGCGGTGAAAATGGGCTTGCGCGTCATTCGGTTGCATCCGTTGACGGCTGACAAATGGCAGGCATGCCGCTGGGTCAAGCAGGGGGTGATTCTGTTTAGGATACGGATATGACAAACTTGCTACCTTAGTCAGCCAAGGTGAACACTCCGCGCTTTCCGCCAGTGAGATTTTGCAGCTCCTTGAAGAACTCAGTTACCCGCAGCGCGCCGCGCCCGATCATCTGCTTGTTGACGAAGTACCGGGTTAATTCCCGGGTCGGCGTTCGGGAGAGCTAACCCTCCCCCGAACACCTGAAGTCTCGCTGTCGCAGACAGCCAGACCTCTGCTGAACAGAGTAATGCTCAGTGGAGTCCCTGCCAACTCAGCCGACTTTTTCGTTTGACCTCTCGTTTGTGCTGCTTGGAGGGTTTGTGTTTTCCCACGCGCTTTTTATGGGCGCGGCGGTCTGCTATTTCCCGGTCGCCTGCTGCACCGCAGCGCATAATGGCTACTCTTCCCACATACGCGGCGACTTTGAGCTGCATCGCGCGCGGCTGGTCAGTGATTCCGCTGGTCGGCGGCGCGGAAATCGCCCACGGAAAAACTTCGGCGGTCGCATGGTCGCGCTATCGGCGCGCTTTACCCTCGCAAGCGAATTTGCAGCGCTGGTTTGTGGATCAGCAGTTCAGCGCGTATGGCGTGGTGTGCGGGACGCTCTCCAAGCTCATCGTGATCGATTTCGATGACGCGGCGGAGTTCGCGCTGCTGGCGGGGCTGGTCGCTGAGTTCTCCATCAAGAAGGCGCTGAAATTTAGCATCAACGGTGAGCAGTTGTTCGCCGCGACAAGGTGCTTGGTTACTCAGCAAAAACCATCTTAAAATGCGAAAGGTCGCGTGTGCTCTGGCGAAAAGCGCATCAGCTTGATCGCTTCGATCCCGCGGCGAAGTAAGCCATTCTGACCCTTCATAACCCTTAGATGCCGTTATATGATGATATTACCAAGAAGAAAGAGGGTGCAGTCATGCAGGTCGATCAACTTCTTTCCACACTCGAAACCCTACCCTATCATGAGCGTGTTCGACACATGGTCGAACTGGGCAAACAGTCGCGCACCGATGCGACTCTTCGACAGATGCTGACTACCCTCGCGCAAGGCGACATGGTTCAGCGGATGCTGGCACTGCAAGCCTGCTATGGCAGCCGCGACGGAGAAACCGTCCTGCTTGCGCTCACCGATGCATCCCGAACCGTGCGCCAGATGGCGATTCGCATGGTGGCGAATATCTGCGACGATGCACAGGTACAATCCGCATTCGACATCCTCCCTGATCAGTCGCGCCTTATTTTGCTGCGAACGCTCAAGAAGCAGCATCGGCAGACCGCGATTGATACTTATCTTCAAAAGCGGATCACGGGTGAAGCCGACACATGGATTCACCTGATTGGCTTTGGCTCGGATACGCTTGTTTCGCCGCTAATCGAAGCAGCCCTCATGCAAGTGGATTATGTTGATGCACGACGTTTGGCATCTCGCCATCCTGCGCTGATTGCGGAGACGCTCCGTCAGCTTGCAGAACGTGTGACACAAATGGATCAGCGTCTGCTGTGGATCGCCAATGTGACTCTCCCTATCTTGACCGACCTCGTTCCCGATCAAGCTTTGGAAGCAGTGAAGGCGCTCAGTCGTCATTTGGTGATCGCGCGCCGTCACCTTGAGCAATTAGCGCTGCGCCGCCCGGTGGAACTGTCGGCATTTGTGTTAACCCTCCCGGAACGGGCACAGGTCGATTTCAGCCGCCGTATCGAAGCACTGCCGTTGGAGCGGATCACCGCCCTGATCGAAGCGGGATATTTGAGCGTAAGTACATTCTCCAGATGGGGCGCAAAACTTGATCCAGCAGTGCGGGCTGAACTGTTTCACCGCTTTGGTATCGGTTGGCGCGATGCCAACGGCATGATTCCGTTTGAAGCTCTGGAACTGCTCCCGCGTGAACTGCGCGAAAGTGAAGCCCGCCGCCATTTGTCGATCCCAGCATTCGTGACAGAACCGAAGCATCGGCTTCCCTATGCGGCGCTTCTCTCGTGGGAAGGCGCGCTGGCAGAACTCACGCCATACCTGCGAAACGCGGACGCTGAACTCCGTTCCGCCGCATGGCGTCCGCTGATCGGCGCGGTGAAATATCACCGGGATCGGCTGCCTGACGTACTGGCGATGCTGATCGCCCGCCGCAACGAGCAAGATCCGGTACGAAGCACATTCCTGACCGCACTAGCAGAGCTTCCGCCGGGGATGTGGCGCACCGAACATCTAACGGAGCTAGGGCAAGTCTTCCGCGATGCGCTAAATGCGTCCGATCTTTCTTTTGAGAGTGGTCGCGCGATTGAAACACTGGTGATCAAACTGCTGCCGTTTCACCCGGAGTGGAGCACATCGTGGTTGGCGACACTTGTTAAAGAGCGCGGGCAAATCCACGTTTTCGGATTAGAAAGCATGCTCTCACGGCGCGACGTCGAACGCATCGCGCCTGTGGTAATGCCAGTTCTAAGAGCATGGGCGACAAGAGAACGTGAGCACCAACTCTATATGTTTGCGATGGCACTGGGCAAACGCCTCTCTGTCTTTACCGGGCTGCTTGATCTGCTGGAAAATGTGATCCGCACAACCGCGAATGCTTGGCTGGCGAGCAACCTGTTGAGCCTGATCAAGCGGCACGATTCAGCACGTTTCCAACGTTTGGCGCTCGACCTGCTCCGACAGGATGCAAGCTGGATCACCATTCCGGATATGCATAATTACCTGCATCAGCGGGCACAACACCTGCTCACACCTTATCTCGGTCAAACCGCGTTTAAGGGGCGCTTTGCAACTGGAAAGACCCGCTATATTCTGCCGATTGATCGCGGGTTCTACCGTTGGACACCCAAGCAGCAGACAATCTTTGCAGGTATGCTGGGTCAAGTGACAGCCGACAACGAACGCGATGTCCCGGCGCTTCTGTTCGTGATTCAGCAGTTGGCAGAATTGATGATGATCGCGCCGACTCGCTTGATCGAACTGGCATCGAGCGAAAAGATCACGGTACGCGATACGGCTGTGCGCGCACTGGGTCGGCTCGATGCGGGCGAAGGCGTTCCGGTACTGCTGCAAGCAATGGGCGATGATCGCGGACGCATTGCGATCTATGCGCTGCGGCGGTCACTGTTGGAAATGGCACCCGATCGCGCGCTGGCGCTTCTGCACGGCGTGCCTACTGAGCGCGTCACCGTCGCTAAAGAAGTCGTGCGCTTGATCGGAGACTTGCGCACATCGGATGCTTACGCTGAACTACTCACGTTTGCAGGGCGTGACCTTCACAACGATGTGCGCGTGGCGCTGGTACGCGCCTTCTGGAATTTTCTGGAAGATGCACGCACATGGGCGATCTTCGCAGACCTGCTCGAAACGGCTGATCCGTCGGTGATGGCGATTATCGCCCGCACCCCTGCCGATACCCTGTCGCCAAACGCACAAGCCCGCTTGATCGATATTCTGGGTGGGCTGGTGACTCATGCCGATCCCGCTGTGCGATTGAATGTGCTGCGGCGCTTCTGCGATCTCCCGGTCACTGACCCAGAAGGGCGTTTGAGTGAATCGCTGTTTATCGCCGTGCAGTCTGATCTGCCTCAGGAGGTCGAAGCCGCATCAAACGCGATCTTTGCGACTTATGCGAGCCGCCAAGCCGACGTGATCCGCGAGGCACTAATTCTGCTGCTTCCTGTGCGGCGCGCCCTGCTCATCTTTTTGAATGCGCTCACGGCAGCAGTACGGGCAAGACCGCTGTATCTCATCGAAACAACCCTAGCAGTAGTGGATGTTTTGGAGCGCGATCCCCTGCTGACCGCGTATCAGGTTCGCGCCGCCTTGAATGGATTTGCATGGGATCAAACAGCGGCGCTGCTCGTGCGTCTTGCGCAGTCCGGCAGGCTTCATGCGGGCGTGCTGGCAGAGGCACTCGGTCAAGTAGGCGGGACGATCTGGAAGTTTGACGATCTGGAACAGTTTGAAGCCTTCATGCGCCAGCAATCCGATCCGATGCTGCGGCGGATCGGGTTGGCGGCGCTGCAGGCGTATACCGGAGTCGGACGTAGAGGCTGGACAGAGGCGGCACGCGCGCAGCTTGAAATCTATCGCGCCGATCCTGATCCGCTGGTGGCAAGCGCGGCGCAGTTTATCTTTCCGCCGGAACCTTAAAAATATTCCAGATCATTCGCAAGTTTGCTGGTTCTACCGGATTTGGTGGTTTTCCGTACGGACAGGGCATGCCCTGTCCGTTAGAATCAGCAAGTTCACACAGCGGTTGAGCGCTTCCCCTCATTCCCGCCAAGCACTAATCAATGTTGGCGGGTACATAATAGACAATTTCGACCAGCCCCATGATCGCAGCGGGTCCCCCGTAATTGACATATCGGAAGGTGATCACGTTATCAAGCGGTGTAAACCCCTCCGGCGACAGTGGATAGCGGCGTGTTGTGCGGAACTCGTCACGCGGATTCCCGCTCAGATAGACGCGCTGATCATTCACGTAAATATGAAGAATGCCATCGTCCGACCCGCCGTTAAACGCGGCATCAACGACGAGGGCACGTTCGGGCAGCGTGAACGTTGTCCACATCCCCCCAAAGAATTCTCCACTTTGATCGTCGTTGGCATTCCAAATCCATGTTGTACCGGGGAAAGGAGCCGCCCATACCTGAGGAGAGAAAATTACTTGAACCGTGCGAACATCGTGCCATAGTCCATCGACACGCACTAATGCTTGCTCGGTTTCATTCATCGTCAGTCTTGGAACGATGCCAAGTCCTGTGCTTCGATACAGAATATCAAAGCGATTGTTTCCGCTGTTCACGGCGAGATTGTCGAAAGTGGTATAACGTCGTCCGTTCAAGTAGACGGCTTCGACTGCTGTCGAGTCTTCAAACTGGAGCGCGGCGCTCCCGGCTGATTGCGAGACAAAATAGCGACTGATCAGATTGAGCTGTGCGGGCGGATCAACGATCAACCCTGTCGAGACTCGCGCCAAGCGTATCGGATAATCACGCGAATAGTACTGCTCGAAAATTTGCCGCCGCAGTTCTTCTTGATTGATTCCCCCGGTGAAGCGAAGTATCTCAAGCGTTCGGGCATCCGCTTGGAAACGAGGGTCGAACACTGCAACTTGGCGAAATGGGTCAAGCACAATAGGCTCAAGGGTGGGAGCAGACGGACATCCCTGTGTGTCGTTTTGTGAGGTGATACGCACAACACATTGATCGAGATACCACGTCGTATCGGTAGGAATTTGGACGCGAATCAACTGGTTAGCTGAAAAGGCATACGTAATCTCAACGGCGGCGCTGAAACCGCTCACCGTAACCGTCCGATTCGTAAATTGAACCCCAAGCGTATTTAAGCCGCCCCGCAAAAGTGACGCCAATCGCGCCGAATCGGTCAGCACAAATTCGCTGCTTTCCGGGGTCACCGAAACGGTGTTATCGAACATCAACACATTGTTGATCGCAAACCGCACATCGACGGGCTGCAGCGATGCGGCACGAATGCGGACGGCGGTGATCTCGACACTGCTTGATGCACCACTCCTGCCAAGTACCTCTGGCATGTAAAAATCACGCGTGAGCGGAACATTTCCGGCGGGCTGCAACCACCATGCCAGCGGAATATTCACGGTATTTTGCGGAATATTCGACGGCGCGAGAATGGCTCCACCCTGCCAGAAAGAGTCCGTGACCACCCGTACCGAATTGGTGAGCGGTTCTTCATGGATGACGAAATCGTCCGGCGTTTCTGGGGGCGCACCGTGTGGGCGCAGCAGGAACACCACGGCAATAATGACGACTGCGAGTCCGAGCAGCCCGATAAGGAGGATAATTCGCCCTCTACGTTGAAACCATTGACGAAGTTTTCCAAGCATCTCTCGTCCCTTTCATCAAAATTGCAACCACTCTCACTACACGTTACACTCATCACTCTCAAGCTGATGCAGCGAGAACCCTTTCATGGGACGTATTCGTGCCCCTTTTCTCGTACTTGCAGTGATTTTCATGATTGCTGCGGTGCTTACCGAAATTGGTGGTACTTCCTTCGTCAATTCCACGCCGATTGGCGACTTACTGCGCCGCTTACCCGCGCCCCCAACCATTACTGCTGACGACCTTTTAAGCGATTCGGACTTTCTCGGCGAAACCACACAAACCATTCGTGATCCGGATGCTGTCCGCGAGGCTTACGGTGAACCGCCGGGCTACGGCGTTCCTTATTTGGCGCTGCTGGATGGTGTTTTCGCGTTCACGTTGTTGTCCATGGCATCCGGGCTGATCATTCCTCAAAAAGTACAAGCACAGGCACAGGGATATGTCACCTGCCTATTTTCACTGATGATCCTGTTCGCTGCGATCGGTTTGATCTTCTTGACGATTGCCGCTGTGCTGACCATGATCGTCCTCCTCCTTGCCGTTCCGTTTGGCACCATCATTTATCTGATCGTGTACGGCTCATTTGACCGGTCGGCGACGAGCGCTGTGCTGGTCGTCGTGATGGCGTTTAAGATCGCCGCGATTATCTGTATTCCGCTGGCGCATCAAGGATTTTTGCAGCGTATCGGTTTGGTCTTGCTTGCCCTCTCGTCGCTGATTGGCAGCATCGTGGTCAGCTTTCTGCACAATCTCCCTCCCGGTATTCTAGTCAGCATCACCGACGCCATCGCCGGAATTATCGTCGCGTTATGCGGCTTGATCTGGTCAATTCCGCTCCTGATTGCGGCGATCATCTCGATGATCAAAGTGCTAGGGCTAATTTTCCGGGCACGCAGCGTCGTTTAAGACGGCTGTACATGGGCTGCTGGTACAATTCAGGTTGACTTCGGTATCTCCTTCATGAAAGACATTGAAGTCCAATTGCTCTCCTCCGTCATCCATGGGCAGGGCAGTATCGATCTGTAGACCCTTTTCCGAATTCTCGAACACGATCTCAAATGCGCCTTCGCATACGCGGATACCGAGTCCGCGCGGATTATCCGGGCTTGGTACTTCTTCTGCGCTCTCGTTCCGCAGGGTGCAGCTGCCGTCAAAACTCAATGCCCCGGTTTCTTCATCTAGGCATGAAATTTCCAGATCAGAGGTGCTGATCTGCGCTGAGTCGCCAAACAAACTCTGGCGCGCCCCATCGAAATCGAATGCCTCCAGTTCAAACGGGAGGCCACCATTTGCACCCACCAGCATGGACGCGATAAACAACACAATCGTGATGATCAAGACGATGATCACCAGTCGCTGCCGGGTTTTCATCAACGAACCGCCGTTGCCGCTGCATTCGCTTCAAGCGTTGGCAGTGGAGTCGCTGTCGGTACTGGTGTGACGGTGGGTATCAAAAAGCTCCCGGACCGCTCCTGTTGAAGCACAGGCAAAAATATCCCCAACGTATCGGTAATCGGAATGGCGCTCACGGGCGGTTCGTCGCTGCTTGGAAACGCGCTCACAAAATAGAGCTGCGGCAGGTATCCATCACGGCGGGTGGTCGAGGCGAAAAGGATGCGCTGTCCATCGGCAGACCATGACGGGCTGCGATCTTCGTTATCGCGCGTGAGTACCGTAACAGGCGATTCGGCAGGGTGAATACGCCCGTCAATCTCTTGGACAAAATCAATTCGATAAATCGCAGATGAATCTTGTCCGATAACGGTTACGGCGAGCGAACTGGTGCGCGGCGACCACCGCGCAGATTGTACTGCCCCATCGACCAACGAGTGGATCGGAACCGTACCGATAACCGAGATGTTGCGAACGTTACGAATCCAGAATTCGTCGGATAACATGTACGAAATGAGCTGCGAATTTAGGTAAGAAATCGATCTGATCGGGATGGTTGATGCAAAGATCGTAATCGGATTTGTGCCATCCGCCTGTACGTAGGAAAGCTGCCACGTACCACCTGATTGCGTGACATACGCGATATGCCGCCCATCCGGACTCCATGCGACTTCGGTCACATCTAAAATCGCTTCGTCGAGTAATTGGGCGCTGCCAAGCGGCTCGTCCATATCGTGAATGTAAATTTGCCAGCGCCCGCCGCGATCAGTGATAAATGCAAGCTGCGTACCATCCGGACTCCAATTTGGAGAGCGATCCAAGGATGGGTTTTGCGAAATGTTCAGGATTTGCCGCGCTTCAGGGTCGAAAACGAAAATTTCATCCTGACTTTGCAGCACTGCCGTAAACGCGATATTTGCCGTCGAAAAGCTGTTCGAGTTTTGCGAAAGCGCTAAGGTCGCGCCGATAACCACGCCAACCAGCAGCAGCGCGACAATCAACAGCCCAATACCGATACCAATAGGATTCGAGGGTGCTTGCGCGATCGCAAAAGAAATCAGCGGACCGGGCTGTAATGTCTCATCCGGCGCTGCCAGATCGAGTGCATCAATTCGGAAATCGTAGCGCCCGCCTTCCATGCCGGCGGGGAGGCGAACCCGCACGATAAACTGCTGTGCTTCTTGCGCATCAAAATGCCGCTGCGCGTCCACAATCTCAACCGAGTCTTCCGGCAAATTGAGTTGGGATACACGAAGCTCACCATAAATCAGGTCGTCAGTTAGATTGGTGACAACGACGGATGTTTCTCCCATCCGGTTGGTATCGAGATAGATGGCATTGGTCACCGCGCGAATGTCGAATAATCTGTTCACTGTGCCGCCGCCCTTCCTTCTGCTGCACATTCCACGGGCTGCCACGTTGGATCAGATTCGGGACGTGTGTTATCGCGCAGCAGGCGAACTCTTGTACCACCACCAACACTCAGGGTATACAACTGCGGAATTTGCAGACGCTGTGATGAAAACACTACGCTTTCACCATTCGGTGAAGCGGCGGGGGAATTATCGCTTGTCCCCGGATCAAGCGAAGACTCGCTCAATCGGCGCACGTGGTCAAACTGTGCGCTTGCGCTGTTCAATCGACCGGTCAAATATTCGACCGCGCGATCCATCACATAAAGATGCGCTCCGGTTCCTGCCGCCGAAGCTGCGCGGTCGCTGACGAAAACCATACGCCCTTCGTCCAGCATCACGGGCGCGTAATCATTCACCATATTTCCGCTCAGGTTGACGATCCCGCTCGCAAATATTGGCGGCGGCAGCGGTGCGAATACGCGAGTTGGGGGGCGGGTGGTCGGGAACAGTCGCCCTTCTAGTTGACCAAGCGGCAGGGGCGTTGCAGCATTTAGCCCGCCTATCCCTGTCGGTGATGCCGCTGGCGGGATCGCGGTCGGCGTTTGAAAAACGGGTGTCGCCGTCGCCGCGATGATCGTTCCGGTCGGTGTGAAGAGCGGCAGCACTTGGACCGTTGGGGTGGAAATTGGCGCACCATTCGCGCCGCTGACACTGAGGGAAAGCCCGTATATTTGGCTGATTGGCACACCAAACTCGTTGATATGGCGGCGTGAGACGAACACCAAGCCTTGCGTGTCGTTTTCGCCCTGCCACCACTGGGGATCACTATCGTAATGTAAACCGTTCGCCGCGCGCGTCTCGATTGGTTGGATAGCGGATACTTCGCCCGTTTGCGTATTCAACAGCGCGAGGAAAGAGGGTGCTTCCGCCACACTTTCGTTCAGCCGCCCCACATAGCTAAATGCGATCCATGCGCCATCGGGCGACCATGCCGGATCGCCGGGTTCATAAATCACACCCTGATAGACGATCTGCGGCAGTAATTGGCGCGGCGATGAGGCGGGAAAGCGTCGATCCATCAAGTACAGTCCGGCGATCGTTCCCCGGTTGACGATAGTGTTGTAAACAAGCCTGCTGACTGCGCGATAAAGCGCGCTTTGAACAGCAGGCGATCCTTCTTTTAGGAAGTAGTTGATCGCCGCCAGATCGGGGTTTGTGGTCAGACGCAAATATCCGTTTTCGACTGCGGTGAGCGCCTGCGCCGGGGTGAAAACTTGTGCATCGAAGGCGCGCGATGCACGAACCGCAGTCACAATCGGGGTGAAATCGCTGTCGCTTAATCCCAACCGGAGTTGGAGATCATACAGCGTTTCTCCCGGCTGAAGCAGGTAGCGCCCCACGCCGAGCCGCGCCCCATACACGATTTGACACCCATCCGGTGACCATGCCGGATCGTATTCTTGCAACGCCACAACCGTAAACGGCTGCGTCTGTTCGATAAACTGATCGCCAACCTGTGTAATCACGGTGCGGTAGCTGGTATCAAGCGTGCGATTGCCGGGGATCAGCAGCGACACCTGTTCGATGTCATCTAGATCGACCACATAAATCTGACGCTGTGGGCTGTTTACATCTCCGCTGACGAACGCGACCCCATTGGGCAGTCGTTCCGGTCGATTGCTCACGATAAACAAAACAACGCCGATCACGACCGCGACCAGCAAAAGCAGCGCGATCACGATAACCGCCGCCGGGATGCGGGTTGGCGGAAGCGGCGGCACACGTATCGTAATGACATCTGAGAGCGTGAGCGTTTCATCTGGGAACGCGAGATCGAGCACGCTCAACTGTAAGCGATAATCTCCTTCACGAGCGGAGGAGGGAACATTCAGGCGAAATGAATAAACCTGTTCAGCGCCAATCTCGAAATCCTGTTCAGCATTTTCTTCGGTGGTGATCCAAGGGACTGCTGCTTCGTCCAGAATTTCCGTGCCAATCCGTGCTTTTAAAGGAAAGCCGGAAACATTGATCACCGTCACATCGAATACTGCGACGCGCGAGGCTGGAAGGGTGAAAATATTGGCTTCACCCACCTCCGCTGGATATTCAAACGCGAACAGCGGTGTATCCTCAGTTGGAGCCGCTTGCGCCGGGATCTGCTGGTCGGTCATCTTGAGGCTGCTCCTCCAAGAGTTCGAACGTTACATAAGCGGGTTTTTCGCCTTCAATGATGCGGGTGATCAACTCCTGATATGCCATTGCACCGGGTGGCGCGTAGATGCGCACATGAAACGCGCGCACATGTTCTTCGACGCGGAACCCGTCGATCCCGGTCGCAACTTCGAGAAATCGCTGTAAAGCGTGGACTGTCCCGCGCTGCTGCGAAAGCCGCACCGAAAGCGCAATCAGCCTGCGGAGATGCCCTAACCCCGTCATCAAATAGGGTGGGTCGTCGGCTAAATAGCGGCTCAGATTCATCATCCGTGCCAAGTAGGGTAGAAAGTCGTCCGGCGTGGTGTACGGACTCAGGTAAGTGTGCAAGCGTAAATACTCGGCTTCGACTGGGGCGCGCAAACCGGACATCACATTGAGAAACCCGTTGATCGGATTATCCGGGTTATCCAATGTGCGCTGGATCACCCACGGAAGCAGGCGTTCAATGGCGTTAACGTCCATTGGCAGCCACCACCTTGATATCATGCTTGCCCGAAAGGAACAGCCAAGAGCCGGGTAAGTCGATTTGCTCTGTAAACGTATCCGCCGCCGCAAACCGGAAGGTTACACCGTCTTGGCTGGCAAATACGCCTTCCTCACATCCCACGAAGAACGAACCCTCTTGCGGATGCATCGCGCCAGTTCTCAGTTCTGTAAATTGACCGCGAAACATGCCATCGCGACGCAGCGGCAGCCCGCCGCGAATATCGGCATTCTGCCATTCATACTCTGATTCCGGCACGGATGTTTTCAGCGTGACAAGCCCTTGACGGTTCGTTGTGGCATACAACGTTTCTTGATCCGCAAACAGTGACCAACACGTTCCGCCAGCCCAACCGTTATTCACCTGACGCCAGCCTTCCGGCGATCCTTCGATTCCGCGTAAGGTATAGACAAAACAGCCGCTGCCGACCGAATCACCGCCTGCTGCTGCTGTTCCAGCCCACAAATAGGCGGATGAACCGGTTTCCTGAATGGTTAATGACCGCACATCCTCGCCGCGCAGCCCGCGCCGATCCGCCCCCGCCAGATACCGGAAAGAATTGGATTTTCCGCCTGCCGTCGAGACATACACACCCTGTCGATCAGCGGCGGCGATGGCGACGTAATTCACGAAGGCATCATTGAAGGTCGCAATCGCATAAAAACCCCGGCTAGGCGCGGCGCGATCAACGATGAGTTGGCGCGCCGGCACATCCTCGTCAGGAGCAATTTCGAATAACCCTTGATCGGCAGCAGCGAGGAGTATCGGCAGATCGCCGCGCATGACCCACGCCGCATCGTAGACCATCGAGCCGAGTACCACCGGGGCTGCGTGCCAGCTTTCGCCACAATCCGCCGAAAAATATACGTTCACACCGATACCGACGTCGGTCGGCTGACGGGTAATCACCGCGATCCAGCCCGGCTGATGAGGACTAGACCGCGCCAACAGAACCTGTTCGTCCTCAAAGCTGCGCAGCAGTTCCCAACTCGCCCCACCATTAAGGGAGCGGAAAATCCGCTCACCGCTGCCGATATACCATGTGCGCGGCTGGTGTTGGTCATACGCGATGGTTTGCACCTGCCGGTCGGGGACATCATCAACCATCATTGTGATCGTGCGAATCCATGCGACACCGGGGCTTTTTAGAATGCGGTTGTAGATTTCAGAGACGCGCAGTGTTTCGCCAAAGCGCCAACCGCCTCCATTTTCCTTGGTCGCAAATGGGCTGATCAACTCGTACAGCCGTGTTTCAACTTCCTTCCGCAGTCTTTCTACATCTTCCAACGGGCGGGCGAGAATTTCGGCTTGCACACGAACACTTTTGAAATTCGCCCAATGAACGAGGCTGCGTGTCCCAACCGGACGGCGTGAATCCAGCAGCCGTTCGACACTGACACGCGCATCTTGTTGATCGAGGTCGCTTAACAGCGCGTTCATTTCGGCAAGCGAAATCCTGTCCCGCGTCGAATCGTTCAGTTTGGGCAGTGCCGCGATTTCGACTGTACCCGGCTGTGCGTGCGCCCAAAAGCCCGCCTGAGCGAATACATGCGCTCGCTCAATAAAGCCCGAATACTGGGTGACGGCGGCTTCAAAATCCGATGCCGTAATCACGCGGGAAAGCGATTGCAGTTCCAGCGGACCACGAACTAACACATTGTCGATTGTCTCCACCTGAGTCCCGCCTGCTGCGCGCGGGGGGTTGGTCACGGATATACCCGGCAGCGGCGTTTTGAGTGTATTCAGCGTGCGCGGCGCGACATTCCCAAGCGTGCCACCGCCAGAGACATACCATACGCGAATTTCTGCCTTATCCGTCGGAATTTCTGCAAGCGGGCGCGAGGTTTCGTCGCCGCTCAATAGAATCATCGGGGCAAATTCGATGAGTCCGTTCACGCGGTCAACACGAAAACAGAAGCGCTCACCACCGCTGATGCTAAACTGCTCAACTTCATCCCAGAGGTGATAGGTCTTGCCGTCATGTGTGATGCGCTCTGCATCAACCGGCAGTTGTGACGGATCGGATTCGATGCCGACAACCAGATGACGGAGTTCTTGCGACCGCGCCACAATCGGCGGTTGGGCAACCGTGAACTTTTGCCCTACCTGTCCGCTGCTCACGCCCAACAACTCGCCGTTGATAACCGTCCCGTGAAAAGCAAGCACGGCAATCTGCGTTTCTCCTGCCGCGAGCGTAACCGTTTGCGCGGTGGTGAAGATCACCGGATCGCCAGAATCGGCGGCGCGTTCGGCGGTGACTTGTGTTCCCGCCGGGATCATCACTTCCGTTTGCGCGGCGGATGCTTCGCGGCTGAAAACAAGTTCGACCTGTGCTGCGCCGGGGGAGCGCATGCGCACACCGATGAGATCGAGCAGGGCGATATACACCTCTTCCGGCATCTGGTTCAGCCGGTAAATCATGGTTTCTGCCAGATGTGCGAATAATTCGAGCAGCACCCGACCGGGATCACTGGGCGAAAGATCATTCCAATGACTTTCCGGGTGTTTTGCCTTAAATAGCGCAAGGCTTCGTTCGATCAGTTCGTCGAATGAATAATCGATCAACTTTGGCGATGGGAGTGGCATTACGATGCTGCTCCTTCTAGATTGACCGGAAGCACCAGCGTTCCAGTGCGCAGTGTTTCACGAACTCGATAGACCAGCAGAATATTCAATTGATTCGGGATTTGGTCGTCCGGTTCGGCGTCCAGCGTCATAATATCGATGCGCGGCTCATACCGTTCGATAGCGCGGCGCACGTAATAGATCGCCAAGCCCGCCGTTGTGGCATCGTTTGGAGAAAAGATCAGCCGGAACAGATCACAACCGTAATCCGGGCGCATCACACGCTCACCGGGAATCGTCGTCAGCAGCAGGAGTAATGCCTGCCGAATATTCTGATCACCGCTGACCAGTTCGACGCCGCCAGATAATGCAAAGCGCATTCCCATCGTTCCCCGATCAAGGTCAGGGTGAATGAACCGCATTGCGCGGCTGTCAACCGTCATCAGCCTGCTCCATCAACGAATGATTGCCCCGGTTTGCGTACCGAATACTCAACTGCGCCGGGTGGGGTGCCGTCGGTTAAGCCCTTCAACGTATCGAGGCAGACTGCATGCCCTTTCACGCGGATAAACGATGAATATCCCGCAAGTACAGGGAGAGTCTTGCTGCACGGTTTGATCCCGACCGGCGGATTGGCATTGGTACAGCCGAGAATGGTTCGTCCTTCCGGGTCTTTGGCAACGAGCACACTGCGCCCCTTAACGGTGACTAAGCCCTGTGACGCCGAATTTTGAACCTTCCCGGTTTCGTGCGCGCAGTAAAGCGCGGCATCTTCGGTCAAGAACTTCATCTTTATCCTTCATCAAAGTCTATTTGCCGCCCCACGATTCGAATCTGATGCCCCGGCGCGGCGATCTCCAGATCCGCACCGGCGATGAGACGGACGCTCCCCGGCGACATTTCCAACAGACTCCCGTCACGATTTTGTAAACGCAGCCGCCCTGCCGAATCGTCAAGTTGGATCAATTGCCCGCCAGAGGTGCGGAACGTATAGCGCTGGCGTCGCCCATTGACGATCCCGTTATCCGGTAGGCTTCCGGTACTGTATACGCCGCCGATCACGACTCCTTGACCGGGAAATGCTTGCACAATCAAAACCAGAACGGTGTCACCAACTTCTGGCAGCGCGATAATGCCTTTATCCGCACCCGCGCCATCCGCGACGACACTCAACCAGTCTGTTTCGATCGGGTCACGCGCTTCGATTGCCTTGAGCAGCACACGCACGCGCCCATCATCGCCGTTGATGTCAGAAACGACGCCAATCGTTGCCGTTACGTGATCATCCTGCGGCGGAACGGTCGGCGGTTGGGTATCAATCTCGGTGATGTACCCCGTCGTTGAGTCGATTGTGTGGTTCGCGGATGTGATCACATACGCGCCGTTAACAGCAGGAGCGGCGTTGTTCATCCGAATGACTGTGCCCGGCTGCAATAAAGGATGACCGTCGATGACTGCCCACACGGATCGTTCTGCCGCTTGCCGCCGCTTTAGCTGTCCTGCCGAAAATGCCCGCGCGTGCTCTGCATCTGCGACGATTGCGTTGACGTGATAAAACACGTCGCCGCCGTCTGCGCCACTGCCCGCACTGTGAAGGGTGAAATCTTGTGGATGCCATCCCGCCGTGCGCACCTGCTCATAGGCGTACAGGTGGTTCGCGGTAAAACGTGCCTCCAATACGTTCCCCCCGACCGTGACCGGCAGAGGTTCACCCAACCCATCGAGCGTGAATAGGCGCAGCACTCCGTTAAATACATAAAAGACCAGTCCCGCACGTTCGGCGGCTTGACCGAGGAAATCGAGATCGTTTTGTCCGTGCTGGAGTACCCAGCGCCAGATCGGACCATCCGCGTCTATCGATGCATCGAATCCGGCATCGCGGCTGAACTGCCGGGCAAGATCAGCGGCGGTCACTTGAATGTGACTGCGGATGGATTGATGCCGCCGCAGCCGAACGAGCGCATCATAACCACGCACGCGGATTTCCTGTTCGCCGCGCGCGCCGTAGATATATTCAATCGCGGTGACTTCGCCAGCGAACAGCGGTACGCTGTATTCGTTTAGGCTGACTCGCAGTCCCATTCCCGGCTGAATATCTGGCAGTGCGCCGGGTGGATCAGAGAAAGTCAGTTCACACAGGCTGGGGAGCATCAATCGCTGCTGAACGCGCACGGCGATCAGGCTGCGCGGATCAACCGCGTAGCCGCCGCCGATCTCAAGCTGAACCTGTGGTAATCCTACAATCGCGCTCATGATTGTTTCCCGATTGGGGGAATAGTGAGGCGCAGCCCCGGCGTCAAATTCAGCGGGTCACGAATTTCATTCGCGTTCGCGATCACCCGCCACAGCGCTGGATTACCGTAATAATGCGCGGCGATTTCGTCCAATCGTTCGGTGTCACCGCCGCTGCCCATGACCTCATGCACAACTGCATCGCGTTGTGGGAGAACCGACTGTGCGACGGCGGTCAGCGGTTCACTGAGCGGGGGGGTGCGTATGGCAGAAGTCCCTTCATCAATGCGCAGCATACGCAGCCGCAGCCACGAACGACGCGGAATACCTTGTGAAGTAAAATCTTCCAGTCGTTCGCTGATTGCCGCGATCACGCCGGGAAAGCTCCACACTTTGCCCCAAATGAAGCGCACATGATACGGCTGTACATACGCAGGGGCGGACGTCCGCTGTGTTTGGTTTTCGCTCAAATTCCACAGCGGCTGTGTCAGATTGCGTACGTCATCCGTCATAAACGAAGAACCCAACAGCGTGACATCAAACAGCAGGGACATGGTAAGTTGAGTGCTGCCGCCGCCCGTGTACAGCAGCGGATCATCACTTAAATACCGTCCCCCAAGCTGTCCGCTTAAGGTCGCGCGCTGACGAATCCCGGCTGTACGCTGTACAGTTACATGTTCCGGGTTAAGTAGGCAGGTCACACGTTGTTGAATCGCTTCGATTAAGAATGCTGCGCGTTCCATAGGGTGTTTGCTGCCAATTGTTCGCTATCAAGACGGCGTTGATATTTGGCTTTGAGCGATTCCGCTTCGTGCTGCGGCTCGCTCCCGTCGTCTAATAATTCGGGCAATTCAACCCAATGATCACTGAAACCGCTGTACTGCGGTTCTGATGGGATGGAGGGGGATGATCGTGCCGGTGCTTCCCTTGTGTCACCGTTAAGAATAGGCGGTATGGGATGGGGTTGATGAACAGCAGTTTGGAATGGAAAAGGTGAGTTCGCCTTTTCGACGCCGTCAGAATCAGAGACAGCGCGTTTCAGTAGAGGTGCGTATGATTTCCGCGCCACATCCTCCGGAATATTGACCGCTTGATCGATCACACCTTGAGAGGGACGATTCGGTACTTCTGCCGTTGATGTGCGGGCGTGATGAGGACTCACCTGCATCCCTCCCCGCCATGTTCGCGTCCCTAAATTCACGGCAGCTGCATTACTCGAAGGCGGAGCAATCAGAGCGCCGGGGGGTGCGTCTTGATTCTGGGGTGAGTCGAAGTGTTCGCCGCCTCTGCCGTTCGTCGGCTCTACCCGTGCCTGTGAGGGGGTAACGGATGGCGTTGAAGCGTCACGGACAGGTTCAGCAGCGAGAAAATCTGAGCGTTCGCCCATGTCAACGCGCCTTGATGATTCAAATGACGGGCGCGCCTGTTCAACGCGCCATGAATTCCGGTGTGCGCCGGCGATAGGCTGTTCCTGTTTCGCTTGTGCGGCGGGTGTGGCTTGCGCCACAGCGTGAACAGCGGGTTCTTCCCGTGCTTCGGTGAGCGTGGACTCCGGCTTATCCGCATCTTGGCGCGTTTCGGCAGACTGCACCTCAGAAACGGTCAACTGACGGATCGCACGCAGCCAGATCTCGCGCGGCGAGAGCGGCGGTTCACGCAGCTCGTCCGCTTGCGGTTGATCGGTGCTCGTGGGATCGTCCGTGCTTCCGCTCACTGTAAGCGCGAAATCAGGTGACAAATCAAAGCTAGGTGCGGAGGATACCGCCTTCATATCAAATGTTTGCGCGTCGCCTTCCATATGATCGCGGATATACCGCAGCCAATGTTCTGGTGCGCCCCCACCTGATGACGACGGCTTATCAGCGCCATCTGTGAGCAGTACCGTTTCGGTGCGCTCTGTCCATGCGACGATCCGGGAAGCCGCCGATCTCAATACCAACAACGCTCTTAAGACAAGCTTCTGGAGCATAGAATCTCCGTTAGCCTCGTGAGAGTTTGTCGTAAACCAGCGTGACGCTTTCGACTGCGAGTTCTTGCAGGCGCGCATTAAGCATCGTGCCGCGCCATTCGCCCACCCAAGCATTCGTCAGGTTATAACGGACTTCTTCGGTTGCGCCGTCTGTATCGAGCACGATGATCGAGACATTTCGCCGCACGGTTTTTCCGTTCATCGAGGTCATGAACCAGTCAAATAGTTCATCTGAGCGCGTCAACCCGTATCGCAGCGTGATGTCCGCGTATTCAATATAGCCGGGCAGCGTGATTAAGGCTGCATTATTGCCACCTTCGCGGTATTTGATCGGCGTAACCCGCGCACCAATACCGGATACTTCGGTAAAATGTGCGACCGTGATGCCCGGCTGAAACGCCAGCTTAAAATTGAACCCGCGTAAAATGTCGTCAGCAGTTGCCATTATTGCGCCTCCCCTGTCGTCTGAGTGCTGGTTCCTTCGGCGTATTGGCTAATGCGGAATACCACAAATTCGGCAGGCTTCACGGGCGCAATCCCGACCAAGGTAATCACGTATCCCGCATCAATGCTTTCAGGTGGATTAGTTTCTTCGTCACATTTCACAAAAAATGCTTGTTCCGGGGTCGCGCCCATGAGCGCGCCAGAATTCCAGATGATGGTCAGGAACGCTGTCACGTCGCGCACAATGGATTTCCAGAGCGTGCGATCATTCGGTTCAAAGACGATCCATCGTGTGTTTTCTGCGATCGATTCTTCGATCATGTTGAACAGGCGGCGAACATTCAAATAGCGCCATTCGCTGGCGGTTGCCGCAAGCGTGCGCGCTCCCCAGATACGGACGCCTTCCTGAGCGAACAAACGAATGCAGTTCACGCTGGAACGATTGAGGATTTCCTGTTCTTGTCGCGTAATCAGGTAGGACAGCCCGATTGCGCCGCGAATCGATTCGTTGGCGGGTGCTTTATGAACGCCGCGTGTTCCGTCTGTGCGCGCCCAGACGCCAGCGATGTGACCGGATGGCGGCACAAACACGAGTGCGCCTGTACTCGACAGCGGATCACGCACCTGAATCCATGGATAATACAGCGCACCGAATCCGCCATCTGATTGGCGCGGGCGCATGTTCGCGCGTCCTTCGCTGGGGATTAGCGAGTCGGGAGCCGTATCTGCCGCTGGTGCGTCTAGGACAGCGACACGATCTTTGAGGCTTTCACAATGTGTCAGGATTTCATCATAGTCACCTACGGCGGTGAATCCGGGGGCGACAACAATCGCGATTTCGTCAAAGAGTGCGAGCGCCGTCAGCCCATCACGCAGTAAACCGCGCCGAGCGTCAACGCCTTGAATCGGGTCATTCACAGGGACTGCTTCCTCGTCGTCCGCCGCACCGCGCCGTGCGCGGGGGCGAGGTGCATCGCTCATCCCCACATTGGCGATATAGCAGCGCGACCCGCCATTTAAGAAGAACCCATAAACGGCATTCGCGAGCTGCGTACTTTGCAGAATATCATTCGGGTTGTTTGGGTCTCCGCCCGGCTTGACGCAAAACTCACGGACGAACTGCGCCCAGTTGTTTACAGCGACGGCTTGCAGGGGTTGATTTTCCGCCGGGCGGTGCGCCGTCGCGTTGGGAGCGACACCGATAAAGCCAGCGGTGCTTGTCCCAACCGGTTCAATAGGGCGTGCGCCCCCCGGTACTTCCTCGATATACACATCAGGTGCAGAATAAAACGGCATCTAGGAGCACTCCCATTTATTCAAAGGATTCAAAATGGATGTGATGCGGTGTGCCTGTGAGCGGTTCGACCGTCGCCTGTTGTTCTGCTCCTTTCGCTCTGACTAGCATACGAACCGGTTTATTCGGAATGTGCGGAAAGATAAACTCGCCGCTGCTGGTGGTGTACTGTGATCGACGAAGCGCAGGGAGAATAACGTACGCACCCGCTATAGGCGTTGCATCAGGACCGGTGACGAACCCGTGCAGCGAAACCATCCCCACACTTTCCATTTTGAGCGGATAGCGCACACGAGGGATGTTCGGCTGTGGGAGTTCATAAGCCGCCGTTGTACTCAACAAAAATGCTGGATGTGGATAGGTCCCAAACTGCGTCCATAGGTTTTCTGGTAGATCAAAACGAATGGTGTAGCTGGGCTGCTGCATGGCTGCGAAGAGTAGGGTGCTTAGGTGATCATGTGCCGTATCCGGCTGATCTTCCCAGCAAGAAACGAGATAGTTAAGACGAACTTGGAGCGGTGGACGTTCGGTTGTACGTTCGGGGGGCAGTGGGGACAATGAGAGCAGGTACAAACTGACGCCGGTATCAAGCGGGGGCGCACGCAAACTAATGTTCGCTTGATCGATCTGGATTTTTGCCCATGTTAAAAGCTCCTGATCGATTGCACCAAACATACACACCTCTTTGTGAAATCTGTAAAGTGCACTACAATGACCAATATAATGGCTTCGATTAGAAAACGCAACATTGTTAAATTTGTTTCAAACTTATCAATGTACTGCGTTAGTGGGGGGGAGTAAGCCAATGTTTGGAATTGCTCGGTTTCCAAGGCGCGGTGATTACGTCCTTCAAGCATTTCAAGGTATCGGTAGACTCTTAGCGCCTCTCGCCAACGATCGACCTGAAGGATACGGCAGCCGTCTCTGGTACTTAAACGATATCTTCATGGTTCTGTACTTATTTACCGCTGCCGCTTTGTTATACGCACAATCTACCCAGAGCGGAAGCGCCTCTATTAAAGGCGGATTGATCGCTGTTTCGGTTGTATTCAGCCTCTTGCACTTCGGCTTTCGCGTTTGGCATCTGGTGACGGTACTCCGTGAAGCCGACCGTGATTGGTGGAAAATCACCCTAGATATTATTCAGCTATTTTTTGTCATCAGCATTGCCGTGATCAGCATCATTATGGTATCGGTATATGAATCCGGCGATTCTGCCATTCTCACATGGGCGCGTACTGTTTCGATCATCTGCTTGGTGCTGAGTGTCGTCAACTATCGTGTACTTGCGCTCGTGAACCGAAGCAAACGTGCAGCCTTCAGCCCTTATTACTTTGGCTGGAAAATGATTGATGACCCGCATAAGAATGATCCCAAAGGGCGTACGTTTGACATGATCGCGGTTTTCGCACAGATTGCCGCATTTGCTTTTCTGATCGCCACTGTATTTGTCACGTCAACATCCGAAACCGTGTTCAGTAATGGAACCGAAGCAGGCTTTACGTTTCCGATTACTTTAGCCATGATCTCGCTCTCCATCCTGTGCCATATCATTGTTTTAGGGCGCGATTTTGGTTTTCGCAGGTTAAGCGAAGGCAGTTTGGTCGCGGTTGCGACCGATTTTATTTTCGGCACCTACGGTCTTTGGGGAACGATTCTTTCTGGTATCGCCATCAGCCTGACGTTCGATTCAAGCAATTATGATTTCAACGCCCTGAATGGTGGACTCCTCATGATCGGCGTGATTGTCACGCTCGGCGGTATCGTGCTGGCATTGGCATCTCTCTCTTACGACACTACTTTGAATGCGATTGCATATGCGGGTGTTTATGCGAATTTCGTCAATGTCGTGTTTACCGTTCTCGGTGTCGTTTTTATCATCACAGTGGCTTCAGAGCCTTCGCCATTCACAAATTCGCTGAACCTCGCCGCCAATACCGCCGGAATCGGAATTGTGATCGCCGGTGTATTGAGCTCGAAATACAAATATGCCGATGTTCCCTCCGTCGAAACTGCATACGAATCTCGCCTGCGTATAGCGAGGCGGCGTTTCGAGAAGTTCAAAATAGGGGTGTTAGGTATTCAGCTTCTCGGAATTGTGATGCTGATCGTGACCGATCTCGTGCGGCAGTATGACAGCGAGGAGTACGAAGATGTTATCAAAGGGTTGGTGATTGCAACGGCGGTTGTCTTAGGAATCGCCGCACTATCGGAAATTGTGCGCCAACTCACTAAATTCTTCTTGATTAGGCGCCTAAAGCGCCGACAGGATCGAGGGGGGATTGACGTGGAAATGCAATTCCCCCTAAGCCTCGAAACACCTAGCGGTTCTAGACGGAACTCGATCACCCTCAGTAGAGATGAAGAGTTGCCGCCGTTAGAGCCAGTCATGGATAGGTCAAAGATGGATTCCAGAGATAGCTTTAGTGAAGATGAAATCCGCGAAAAACCGCGCCGCAAAAAGGAAAAGCAAGTAGAAACAGTAGAAAAAGAACCCGAAATACCACTCAAGACTAAGAAAGAAAGACGTCAAGAGAAGATAGAAGAGAAACCACAGGAAAATTAGTAACAGCCCCCTGACCGCTGCGCACCGAAAGCGTCAGCCCTTCTGGTTGATTGGAAGGGCTTTTTTCCTATCTAAAGCCCAAACGCTGCTGCCGCTCTGCTCCATAATACCCCCCATTAACCGACTCCACGGGGAAACTCCGGCGGGTCAGTTCACACTTGAAACTCCGCTAGCACAAATCACGCCTGAGAACCTGCACGATGAGTTCGACAACGGCGCGCCACTCGGAAACGAGGCGTGGTAATGGCATATGTGCCGGAGCGCGGTGATGTTGTTTAGCTCACATTCAATCCGCAGGCTGGGCGGCGTCCGGCTGTGGTGCTCAGTCCTGCCGCCTACAATGGCAAGGTGGGCTTGGCGCTCGTATGCCCGATCACCAACCAGCAAAAAGGCTATCCGTTTGAGGTAATGGTGCCGCCGAATGTCGGGATCACAGGCGTGATTCTTGCGGATCAACTCAAGCGCTTGGATTGGCGTGTGCGTCAGGCGGAATTGATCGGGAAACTGCCGGAACACACCCTAAGCGAGGTATTCGCCAAACTCAAGACACTGCTGGACGTTTGATCCGCTTGAGTCAGTTCCACCACCCCCATAAGTTTCTTCCTCTGGGCTGCCTGCTCGGTGAGCCATACCGCTCATCACTGCGACACCGCACTGCGCGATGACAATTGTCGCTGCCGTGTATATTCATCAACACTAGGGTTCACTTCTTTGGGACGACACAATGAAGCGAGAACTACACGCATTGAAAGGATGCCAGTGGTGAACGTACGACTGTTTCTGCTGCTTACGGCATTACTCTTCGGGATGTCAATTTCGGCTCAGGAACGCGCAGCATCTGATTTTGATACCGAGATCTTATGGGATACATGGGGAGTACCTCACATCTATGCGGAAGATATCCCCGGTCTGTTCTACGCTTATGGTTGGGCGCAAATGCACAACCACGCAGACTTAATCCTTCAGCTTTACGGACGGGTGCGAGGTGAAGGCGCTGCATACTGGGGGCGCAGTTATCTAGAGTCGGATATGCAGATGCACACGCTGGGAGTACCTGACATGGGTCAGCGGCACTACAGCGCGCAGAATGCGGACTTTAGAACCTATATAGATGCGTTTGCTGCCGGGATGAATGCCTACGCCGAAGCGCATCCCGATGCGATCGCGGACACGGTCGAACCCGTGCTTCCCGTCCGCAGTACCGATCCGCTAAGCCTCGCCTATTACGACGTGACGATCTCCTTCGTGGCGAGTTCTGCTGTTGGTGCAGCACAAGCGTGGACATCGGGGGAATTAGGGTCGAACGCGTGGGCAGTGGCGCCCGAACGCTCAGCGAGCGGACATGCGATGCTCCTCGCAAATCCGCATTTGCCTTGGTCGGATATCTACATGTTAATGGAAGCGCAGCTCGTGGCACCGGGTGTCGATATTTACGGAGCAAGCCTGATCGGTCTGCCGGTATTGGTCGTCGGCTTTAACGAGTCCCTTGGGTGGTCGCACACGGTCAACATGTATGATGGTTTCGACCTGTATGAACTCACCCTTACGGAAGACGGGTATCTGCTTGATGGGGCGGTGCAAGCATTCGAGACTGAAGAAAGAACCATTCAAGTTTTGGAAACCACCGGCAGTCTCGCCACCCACACCTTTCAAGTACTGCGATCGGTGCATGGTCCCATCATTTCTCAGAACAGGAACGCTCAGGCGCTTGCGTTCCGGGTTGTAGATGGTTCCACTCATATGTTGGAGCAGTGGTGGCGTATGGGCACGGCTTCGAACCTGAGCGAGTTTGAAGCGGCAATGGCTTGGCTGCAAATCCCGATGTTCAACACCATCTATGCCGACGTGGAAGGGAACATTTACTATGTCTTTAATGGGCAGATCCCCGTTCGCGAGCAGGGTGATTACGAGTCGTGGCAGGAAGTTCAGGCAGGTGACGCCAGCAGTCTGATCTGGACGACCTACCACCCATATGAGGATCTGCCCAGCGTGACGAATCCGGCGACTGGCTTTCTTCAAAGCGCGAACGAGACCCCATGGACATCAACTTTTCCCCCTGCGCTGACCACTGCCGATTTTCCGGCGTATTTTGCCCCGCAAGGCTATTGGGTCAATCATGTCTTCCGCTCCCTCTCTTCACTGCAAATGCTGGTTGAAGACGAGTCGATCACATTCGAAGAACTGCTCGCGTATAAGCATTCCACACACGTTGAAGCGGCGGATCGTGTACTGGACGATTTGATTACTCAAGCTCGCGAATCCTCAAATGCGACGCTGGAAGCAGCGGCGGAAGTGCTTGAAAATTGGGATCGCACAACCGATGCGAACAGCACGGGGGCATTGTTATTCACCCGCTGGTTTGAACGCTATACACAACGCAGCGGTTTTGACATTTTTGCGGTTGACTTCGATATCAACAACCCATTTTCGACACCATCGGGCTTGAGCGATCCGATCACGGCGGTTGCAACTCTGCGTACGGTCGCAGATCAAATGCTGAGCGTATATGGGACGCTCGATGTGCCTTACGGAGAGGTGATGCGTTTGCGCATGGGCGAGTACGACCTTCCGGGGAATGGCGGCGGTGATCCGAACGGCATCTTTCGTGCTGCGTGGTATTCACCTTCGAGCGCAGGCGACTACCACATCGTCGGCGGCGATACGTGGACTGCTGCGATCGAGTTTTCGCAGCCCTACCGAGCGCAAGTGGTACTGCCTGCGGGAAATGCCACGCAGCCCGGTTCGCCGCATGTCGGGGATCAGTTAAGCTTGTTCTCCGAAAAGCGCATGCGCGACGCATGGCTCACGCGTGAAGCAGTCGAGGCAAACCTCGAACTGTACGAAGTTGTTCAACAAAGCTAGTGCGGCTGCAAGAGCGTTGATCGGACGGAGACCAGCGCGGTAGGGTTTCCGTCCGGCGGCAGCGCGAGAAGTATCCGGCTATCCACCAAACAAGACTGCACCCGGCTCGTTAAAAATGAATCGCTCCCGGATAATCCCTGTATCGAATGCATCTCTCAGGGGAATGCCGTTCCAGTACGGCGCTAATCGCAGGTCATTTTTCACGAACTCGATGACGTGCTCCTTGCCTTCTTTCTCAAAACGCAGCGTAAGGGGTGTCAACCGGTAGAATGGGAGAAAGGTGATTCATCAGCGCTCACGTTGACAGTCTAGAACTCTCTCAATTCTACGATATGCTTTCGTTGTGCATTCAACGAATAGGAGCGTTTCCGATGCCGAAAAAAGTCTACGTTGCCGGTCCGCTGTTCAACACCCATGAGCGCAAGTATCTGGAGCAGATCACCGCTGCGCTTGAGACGGAAGGCTTTGAAACCTTCCTGCCGCACCGCGACGCGGGCATTCTCGGAGATTTATCGGATATTCGCGAACGGGAGCGGCTGTTTCGTGGGGATATGCACGCGCTCGAAGCATGCGATTTGGTTGTCGCGCTGCTCACGGGTGCGGATCAAGACTCCGGGACATGTGGAGAACTCGGCTACGCATACGCGAAAGGCAAGCCGTGTTTCGGCATCAGCGACGATGTGCGGCGCATGAACAATCTGATCTGGGGCTTATGCGACGAGGGCAAAGCCATCGCCCGCGATATTCCCGAACTGCTCTCCCTCGTCAAAACTCGCCGCTCATGCGAGTGACGTGTACACCCGCACATCATCAACCGTCATCATGTTGGGCAGGTTTGCCCGCCGTTCACTGGTGGTAGAATAGTCTTTATCGCACAGCAGTGTTCGTTAGCGCCACACAAACGGGAAATTGTGGCACCCGAGGAAAGGAGGCATGTCACGAGCGATTATCAGTTGTTCCCATTGGTTCGCGGACGCAGCCCTGTACGAACTGCGCCGTTCTCTGCCGGAAGTCACCCTCGTCGATCAGCCCGCGCCGGGCGTTCTCCTGATCGAGTTCCCCTATTCGTTCGATAAGCTCACGCTCCCTTGGCGGCGTAAGCTGCCGATCTACCTGCATCACGCGTTCCCCATTCATCACATTGTTTCGCTGCAAAACAATCCTGCCGATCTGCCCCGGCTTCGTCAGTTGATTCGCACATTTGCGCCGTCCGATGCCGTTGTACAGGTTCGCAGCACGGTTGAGGACGTGCTCAGGTACGCCCCCGCCGATCTACACTGCGCGGTCGCGCCGGATCAGATGCTTTATCCGCTAAATCCTCCCATCGGGCGCGTGGTGTCGGTTTTGCTGACCGGATCAAGCGCGGCGCTGACGGCATATGCTGGCATCTCGTGGGCATCGCAGAACCTGTCGCCGTTTGCGGGCGGGCAGATGCCGTTTACCCAGCCGGTTTCGAATCGCGCCGGATTCAAGCTGCTGGAGGCGCTCACCGCGTTTGAGATTCGGTTGAACAAGGGAACCCGTGTGCTTGATCTGGGGGCAGCGCCGGGGGCATGGACGACGCTGCTGCGTCAGCGCGGGATGCGTGTAACCGCCGTCGCGCCGAAACCGCTTTACCCGTGGCTGATGGTTGATCCAGATGTGGAGTATCAGCCGACGCTTGCGGAAACGTATTTGGATCGATGTACCGCGACGTATGACCTGATCGTCAACGACATGATCCTTGAGGGGCAGGAATCCGCGCGGCTGATGGTGGGGTACGCCGAGCATCTGCGGAGCGGTGGTATCGCCATCATGACGCTCAAGCTGCACGGGCACAATCGGCAGAAAATCATGGATCACGCGATGCGGCTGCTGCGGAAGGCGTACAAGATTATCCGGGTGCGTCAGTTGGTGAGCAACCGCCGCGAGGTCACGCTGTTTCTGCGGCGGAAAGGGTAACAATTTCTTAAAAACATGCTCGGGTGATCCGGCGAATAGTCGCTAGATCACCCGAGAGTTTTGTAGCGCTTGTTCGATCTCGAAAAAGACAAATCCTGCCTTGTGGCTAGAAATCGCGAACGCAGCGGAAACCGACACCAATTACGATTTGATTTGGGAAAAGACGATTTCGACCCGAAGTTCGCATATAAACCGGATGATCATTACCCCATGCGCCGCCACGCATCACACGGTGGATAGACAGATCATCTCCTGTATCTGCTTCGCGCCCATCGCCTAAGTTGTAGGGATACGGGTTGTACATCGAATAAACCCACTCCCAGACGTTGCCCGCCATGTCCAGAGCACCTACCCATGATGCTCCATCCGGGAAAGTTCCCGCAGGAGCTGTTTGTGCATACGTGTCTGTAGCACCCAACATATTGACTCGCTCTCCGTCAAAATCCATCCCCCACGGGTATTCCCAACTGTCTACACCACGTGCCGCGTATTCCCATTCCCGCTCATTCGGCAAGCGTCCATTCTGCCATTCACAATACGTCTGCGCCTGAAACCAATCGACATTCACGATTGGATGTTGCGCAAAATCTGCGTTCGCCCAGTTGTAAGGATCACGCGGTGGGGTGCATGCCGCATCATCGACACACTCGGAATACTGAGCGTTCGTCACCTCAGTGACGTTGATCCAGTAAGGTAAATCAAAACACTGCCGATTTGGCTGAGCATCGGGCAGATCGGCGCTTCCCATCGAAAAACACCCCGCGGGAACCAGTGTCATGTCAATGCCGTCCATTTGCCGAATGATGGGTGTCCAATCCGCGTTCATTCCTTCATAACTGATGTAAGGATCTAATCCTAAACTGGGGGTCGGACTCGGAGTGGGAGGTGCCGCTTGCACGGTGAAATTAATCGTGCAGATCGGATTTCCAGCGGGGCAGACTGCCAAGCGACTGGCGTCTTGGATGACTTGAAGCGTGCGTGCTGCGTTTCCAACAGGGTCATACCAGAAAACATCTGCAGTTGTAAGCGGCTGAATGAACGTTGTGACATTCACGCAAGCTTGCGGAGAAATCGAGTTGCTCCCCCTGAGCACCAATCGGAAGCATGTTGGGGTGAACACAGACTCAAAGGGCATGCCGAAAGTGCCATAATCTTCTAGGCGATATGTGTAGGTGTTCTGACCAATCTGTACTTGGAACCCGAATCCTTCAAGGGAAATCACTCCGACATCAGGTACAAATACCGTGAGCGAGTCTGTTTCCACGTATATTTCAACACTTACAGGGGCTTGTGCTGTTGAGGTCATCACATTCAGTAGCAGAATCACCAGCACTGTATAGCCAAATCTGATCATGACGACATCCATTCTTTCTAGTAAGCAACGCATCTATCGTAACTGAATTCGATAAAGTACAGTATCTAGATTTTAGGAAAATGGTATTGTTTGATGGCTGTTCGCTGGTGCTCTTTACACCGCTTCTTAAGCCCCTCGCTCAACCTGACCTTTGTCCGCACGTGATCTACAAGCGCGGTAAAGGCAAATGCGCATTTGGTTATGATTCAAAAAGGCAACTTGTCCAGCTCGTGGAGAATTTGCTGCACTGAAACACAATTCTAGAATTAGAAACAAACCGTCTATAATCGGAGGTACATTTTCGTCCCTGCTCAACGAAAGACTAATAATAGAATGCTTCCCGATCCCCACGTTTTTGCGCTCCTCATTGACGGTGACAACGGGTTTGCAAACTGTATTCCCGAGATTTTTGAGAAGCTTCGGCAGTATGGAGAACCGCTCGTTTCAAAGGTTTTTCACAATAAAACGACAATTGACCAATGGGAAAGGATTCATGCGGACTATGCTATCGATCCCGTCTGGGTTCCAAATAATGTCTCAGGCAAGAACTCTGCTGATATTGCGCTAGTTATCGAGGCAATGATTCTCCTCTATGAGCGTCGTGAAATTACAGGATTCTGTATCGTATCGTCAGACAGTGATTACACCCGACTGGCGAACCATCTAAAATCTCAACGAAAGTTTGTTTTAGGAATTGGAAAAAAGCAAACACCGAAGTCATTTCACACGGCATGTAGTGTGTTTTTTCATGTAGATGATTTAGCAGACACCAAGACTCGTATCGAACCTCCAACGCTTCAATCGCAAGCAATACCGCCTCCAACTGAAGCGTTCACCGACGCCGAGCTAGCTGAATTGCTGATTGAATCCTGTCGAAAACTTGCCGCAGATGGCGCGTCAATCGACGGTGGTTGGATACCTCTCCGCGATCTTCGGGAAGCAATCGTGGAACTTAATCCTGCATTTCAGGCGAGCAGCTATTACCTATTGAAACTGAGAATGTTTGCCACAAAAATCACTGAAATCGCGTCTGCCGAGCCGAATACCATCGAAATTATTCAACAACCCAACCCTGAATCGAGCGCAATAACGCATTACGTGCGATTGACCAAGCAGGATGAAATTTCCAGATTTCGCACAGCTTACCATTATGTTGCCAATGAACGAAAACTCAAAAACGACGACGGTTGGGTGCTCCTATCAGCGATTGGCGATGCGCTCAAAGAGTCCGGGATCGATCCGCTTATCTACCGTGATAGTAAGCACAAACAGCTCAAAAAAGTAGTCAAAAGGATGATGGAAGACTATCCGGGTCAAATTGAGCTTACTGACACAGCCCAACCAAGCATCCGCATGAAATGAGGCCCCGCCTCCCCAAAAGAAAACGTCCATCCGCATGATAGAGGATGGACGTTCAGCAGAGGTGTTAGAATGTGCCCCCGGCGGGAATCGAACCCGCGCACATGGTTTAGGAAACCACTGCTCTATCCACTGAGCTACGGGGGCATACACGCTCATTCTATCATGGGTCTGCTGATTTCAAAAGCGATGGATCACCCACAAAGTAGTGAAGACTTTTCTCTTTGTGTTCTTTGTGGTTCAAGCAGTGTGTGGTTCACGCTTGAGGCGGGCGCACGATTTTCACATTGATCTGAAGCCGCCCGCATTCGAGTTCATCTTCGACGCGCAGACGGTAGCGTTTGCCCGGTTGCAGCGGAAAGCCGTTGATCCGCGTACCGTTTGTGCTTTCCAAGTCTTCGATTTCGAGCTTGCCTTCAAAGTAGTGGAATGCCGCATGAATGCGCGAGACGCCGGTATTCATCGCGTCGAACGGGGAAAGGTCAATGTCGATTGGCACGGGGGTATCAGCACTCGAACGCCCCATGATTAGGCGCGGTTTCACATGGGCTGCCAGAATCTTTGGCGAGCCGCCATCGGGATGCTGCACATGAAGCACGAGCCGCAGCGGGGGTTCAGCGCTTCTGTGGGCACTATCCGAAACCGACTTTTTGCCTCCGGTTTTGCTCATCATGATGAATTAATCACCCACGTACAACGACCAGCACAGCCAATCTCAATTCATTGTACGCGCCTTCACCCATTTCGTGACATGAAGATTCGCCAAAATGGTATGAATTTCCCTCGCGTTTACAGATCGTCTAGTTCGCCGTTGTGCAGTCCACGCTCAAACGCGCGCCCAACGGTGAGAACATACTGCACCCACGCGGCAAGATCATCTTCGCTGAATATTTCGCACAGCGCATTCAGCATGACCTCCGGGATTGTGTGCAAGACTTCGGTTGAGAGACAGCTCATCGCTTGACAAACGGAGTCGCGGTCGTCGGCGGGCGGTTCGCATTCGAGAAAATGATCGTGCCAGCGCTGCACGATGGGGTGTACTTGCTGACAAGACGAACCCGTTCCTAGGTTCGCATCGGCGTATTCTTCCAGATCATGCAGCCAATTGGGTTCGCGTGGATTATCGGAATCGGACTGCGGGGCGTCCATGTTCATGCTTGATGGAGTGCTCCAGATTAACGTAGCGTGCGGATAGTGTAATCCTACGCTGCAAACGCTGCAAAAATCGTGGAGATTCTGCTATCATGCCTTCATTTATGGAGGAAGTAACCCTGTATGAAGCGAAACGGACGTGTGCTGGTCATCGTCGGATTGGCGATCAGCGTGGTGTTTTTGGCGATTGCCTTTGGCGGACTGCACCCGGACGCGGTACTCGGTGTGATTCGCACCGCGAATCCGATTCCGCTTGCGATTGGCGCGGTGTGGTATTTCGCCGCCGTTGCCGTGATCAGCCTTCGCTGGGGGTTTTTGCTGCGCTCCAGTAAGCCTGTGCCGTTTGGCAGTTTGTTTCGGTTGGTGTGCATAGGATACATGGGAAACAATGTGTATCCGCTGCGCAGCGGCGAAATTCTGCGTATTTTCCTCTTGCAGCTCCGCCAAAACATTCCAATGGCACGGGCAACTACTGTTGTTATTTTGGAGCGCATTTTCGACGGGCTGGTGATGCTTACGTTTATCATGGTTGGGCTTGCTGCGACAGGCGCGGCATCCCCAACGATTCACAGTGTCGCACAGTTCGCCGCACCGATTTTTGTGATCGCGCTGCTGGTGTTCTTCGTGCTGGCAAGTAAGCCCGACTGGATGGCGGCGCTCTTGCACCGTGTGACCCGCGTGCTCCCCGGCGCTGTGGGCGGCAAGATCAACAAGCTGGGCGATGATGTGATCGACGGCTTAAAATGCTTTCGCTCCCCGGCAGACTTGGCTGGCGCGGTGATCACCTCATACCTGAGTTGGATGTTGGAAGCCAGCGTTTATTGGATCGTGTCGTGGGCATTCGATATGAATATCGGCTACGGTGCGGCGCTGCTTGTCGTTGGCGTGGTCAACCTTGCCGGATTGATCCCTGCATCGCCGGGGCAGTTCGGCGTGTACGAGTTTTTCGCCCGCACCGTCTTGATCGCCGTCGGCATCGGCGAGGCGGTCGCAACCGCTTACGCGCTGACGATCCATATCGTGATCTGGCTGCCGGTCACACTGCTTGGGTTTTACTTCCTGCTTCGTCAGGGGATCGGCGGCTTTGGGGCGCTCGCCCGCGCCCGCGAGTTTGATCATAGCACCGCTGTTTAGCGTGGTCGATTCCCCCTTCCCGTGCGTGGTTCACAGGAAGGGGTGCAAGTTACACCAACTCGCGCACGCGGTCACAGACGCGGTTGGTGAATTCCTCGGTGGATACCGCATTAACAGACGCAATATCACGGGTGTAAGCGCCGCTGTACAGCACGTCACGGACGGCGGTTTCGATAGCGAATGCGACTTCCGGACGCAGCCAATGATGGCGCAGCAGCATCGCAATACTCAAGATCATCGCGGTTGGGTTGGCGATTCCTAATCCGGCAATATCCGGCGCGCACCCATGGACGGGTTCGGCAATCGCGACACCATCCCCGATGTTGAGCGAAGGTGCTAACCCCAGTCCGCCGCCCCAAGCCGCCGCCATATCGCTGAGAATATCGCCGTACATGTTCGGCGCGAGGATGACATCAAAGCGGAGTGGATCTTTCACCAGCCAGTATGCCGCCGTATCGACGAGCATTTCTTCGGTTTTGATTTCCGGGTAATGGTCGGCAATTTCGAGCGCGACACGGCGGAACAACCCGTCCGACTGCACCAGCACGCTCGCCTTGTGAACAATCGTGACTTTTTCGCGTCCATTACGCCGCGCCAATTCGTAAGCACGCCGCGCCACGCGCTCACTTGCGCCCGCCGTGATGCGCTTTTCGCTGATTCCGGTCTGACCGTTGTCTTCGGTATGTTCGTGCTGAACATACAGGTCTTCGGTGTTTTCGCGCACGACGATCAAGTTGACGCCTTCACGCGCTGTTGGCACGGGCAAATAGCGGGTGGGGCGTAAGCTGGCATACGTCGCCAATTCCCGCCGCAGCCGAACAATCGGCACGTAATATCCATCAACGGGATACGATGGCGAAGCCGCCGCGCCGAATACCACTGCGCCACACGCTCGTGCCAGTTGCAGAGTTTCATCCGGCAGAGGGGTTCCAAGACGCTTGAAGGTGTCCCAACCCGCTTCCGCTGTTTGAATCTCGACATCTGGTGCGACAACGCGCAGCACCCGTACTGCCGCCGGAACGACCTCGTGACCGATCCCGTCCGCTTCGATAACACACACTTGCAGCATGGATTCTAACCCTTCTTACCCGCGCAACGATTGGCACGTATTCACAAAAAAGGGGGTAAAAATCTACTTGCAGAAGGGAATCCGCCGCTGAAAAATATCTATAAGGGAATCTGTAACGTAATTATCCGTGACTTCACGCGGTTTGTCGAGTGAATGCTTATGGATTCTATCGAAACTCGTACCTTTTGCCGCGCTCCTCTCCCCTCAAGCGCACACGTTTGAGGGGAGAGGAGCTGTACTCCATGATCGAGTGGGGGGACTTGAGAATCGCTCAGTCTTTTACTGCTTATCCGGTCCAGCGACTGCGATCACAAGGCGATCCGGCGCGAGATATTTCTGCGCCGCCGCCAGCAGATCGGCTGCCGTCAAACGATAGATCGCAGTGCGGTAGTTGATGAGGTAATCCAGCCCCAAGCGGTAAATTTCCATGTTCAGAATCGATCCGGCGATCCCTTCATTCGTCTCAAGCTGGAGCGGTACGCGCCCGGTGAAGTAGCTCTGGTTGTCCTCTAATTCTTCGGGGCTGATCGGCTGCGAGACGATGCGTTCTAGCTCATCTTGGATGCGCCCAATCGCCAATTCGACATTTGCCGGATTCACGCCCGCCGTTACCGACCAAGGACTCGGCGTATAGCCGCCGTCAACCGAGCTGTAGGCGTAATACGCCAGCCCTAACGTTTCGCGCACGCTGTGACCGATGCGCCCCATCATGCCAAACTGACCGAGGACGCTGTTCACCAACTGCGCCGCGAGAAAGTCCGCGTCAAAGCGAGACGGTCCGACTGTGCCCATCACAATATCGGACTGCGTTTTCCCCGGCAGCCCGACCAACGCGCGCCGCGTTTCTGCCATTGGGCTAACCGCCGGAACAGGCGGCAGATCGGGTTGATCAGGATTCGCCCAATCGCCCAGATACTCGCGCACCGTGCGAATCGCATCGTCCGCCTTGATCGCGCCGACCACGACGATGATCATACCAGTCGGACCATAATACCGCGCATGGAAGGCTTGCAGATCACTCACCGTCAGCGTTGGCACAGTCTCAAGCGTGCCGCGTGTGCTGTGGTGATATGGGTGTTCGGGTGGATACAGCGCCTCGTAAAAAGCGCGGTTGGCGCGGTAGCGGGTATCCTGCTCACGGATATGCAGCGAGGTGATCACCTCGCCGCGCAGTAGATCGAGATGAACTTCGGGGAAGGTCGGCGTGCGCACCGCCTCCGCCAGCAGTTCAATCAAGAGCGGGAGGTCTTCCGCCAGCGCCTTACCGCTAAAGCTCGTCCGATGAATGCTGCCGTTGATGTCGAGATCTGCCGCCGCGTATTCGAGTTTTTCGTTGATCGTGTCGAAGTCGTAGCGGGCAGTTCCGCGCAGAAGTGCATTCGCCGTCATCGACGCAAGCCCGTTTTTCTCCGGCGTCTCAAATTGACTTCCGGCGCGCAAACTGCCGCTGATCACGACGGACTGCGCGGCGAAGTTTTCGTACACCAAGACGACGATCCCGTTCTCCAACATCTCACGGCGGATATTGTGTGAACCGGGAATCGACAGTGTTCCGTTGTGACCTGTCATTCTGCATCCTCTTCATCGAAGTCGTTCATCATATCCCCATCTTCTGCGCCGGAAGGGATGAGCAGTCCAACGGTGCGCGACTGCCGCCGCAGGTACTTCTCCGCGGCCGCTTTGACCTGCTCCAATGTGACCGCGTTCAAGCGATCCACATAATGCTCATACCACTGGTGATCACCCAACGCCTCGGCGGTCGCCAGCATAGAGGCTTGAGTCGTCACGCGTTCCATGCCATAGGCGAACAGCGCGCGATTCTGCTTCTTCACCCGCGCCAATTCTGCTTCGGTCACATCCCCCGCGCGCAGCCGCTCGATCTCGGCATCGAACGCGGCAAGCGCCGTTTCAGGATCAACGCCGGGTCGAATCGTCATGTAGAACATCAGGAGAAATGGGTCAATTGTCGCGTACATGCCGCCATCGACCGACGCCGCCAACTCTTTCATCACCAGCGCTTTGTACAGGCGGCTGGTTTTGTTGTCGATGCTGCTTCCCGCCGGACTATCTGCGCCTGCAAGTATGCTGCATACCATGTCGAGCGCGAAGAAGTCCGGATCGCTGGCGGCGGGAGCGCGGTAGCCGATTTCGACCAGTGCTGAGCCGGAAGGACGCTCGACGATCACACGGCGTTCGCCGCTTTGGGGTGGTTCAGGGCGCGCGAACGGCTGGATCGGTTCGCGGGCGGGAATACCGCCATACAGTGCGGTGATCTTTTCAAGCATTTCCGCCGTATCAAAGTCGCCCACCGCGACGGCGATCGCGTTGTTGGGTGCGTAGTGCGTCCGGTAGTGGGTATACAGGTCGTCGCGGGTCATGGTTTCGAGGTCTGCCATATCCCCGATGACCTCATGGTGATAACCATGCACGCGGAACGCCGCCGCCTGCACTTCTTCCGACAGCCAGAAAAACGGTGAGTTTTCGCTGCCCTGCCGTTCGCTGATGATCACCGTGCGTTCGCTTTCGACCTCCTCCGGGTCGAATTTCGCGTTGACCATGCGATCCGCTTCCGCTTCGAGCGCCAGATCGACATGCTGCGCGGGAAGCGTTTCGTAATAGTTGGTGGCGTCCAGCCATGTGGATGCGTTCCAACTGCCGCCGACGCGGTCGATCATTTTGTCCAGCGCGCCGGGTGGGAACTTATCCGTCCCTTTGAACATCATGTGTTCGACCCAGTGCGAAATTCCGGTGATTCCGGTGCGCTCGTTGCGGCTGCCAACGCGATACAACACGCGCCAGCTAATAATTGGCGCGCTGCGGACTTCCTTCAACAGCACGACCATGCCATTTGGCAGCACATGACGGGTTACACTGCTCACGCGCATTACTCCTCGATCATGTTGACATTATTCCGTGAGGAGTCATTGTAGCGGCAAAGTGTCGGAATCGTATCGGAGAAAAAGGGATAGGGTATCATAAGCCAAGTCCGGTTTATGTTGGAGGCAAATCCCACGTGGATGCTCATGTTCCTGAAGTTATTCAACCCGTTATCCAGACTTTTCTGGAGCGACTGGATGCCCAACTCCCCGGTTTGGTAACAGCATTTTATCTGCATGGCTCAATCGCATTAGATGCCTTTGATGAATTGTTCAGCGATATTGACTTTGTCGCTGTTATCAGCCGCCCCTGTTCCTCACAAGAATTCAATACACTGAAAAGCATCCATCAAGCCGTCACGCAGCAGTACGCCACATGGGGCTTAGACGGCATCTATGTCACAATCGACCTCGCCCAACCTTTGCAAAATGCCATTACCACTCATGCCCAATACAATGAAGGCGTTTTTTCGGTGGGGAAACACACTAGGGTAAACCTTGTCACGTGGTGGACGATCCTCAACAAAGGGATCACTATGCGCGGAGAATCGCCGCAAACGCTGCCGTTTTCCGTCACATGGGATCAGATCATCCCCGATATGAAGCACAACCTGAACACCTACTGGCGCGGGTTTACCACTGATCTGGCATATATCTTCTGGTTATTTTCCGATAACGGGCTTCAATGGGCGGCGCTTGGGGTGCTGCGTCAGCTTTACAGCTTCAAAACGCACGACATAACATCAAAAGTCGGCGCGGGCGAATTTGCGTTGCTGCACCTTCCCGAACGCTGGCATAAGCTGATCCACGAGGCGCTGTATATTCGCCAACATGACCCGACCCGATTGTTTAAGTCCAAATTTGCGCGGACGATCGAGGCATACCGCTTCATGAGAAATGCGGTGCGAATCGGCAATACTTGGGCAGATCAACTAGGGACGGAATAAAGTTATCCCGTCCCTATCCCTGCACCCGATTTACCGTGCGGCTTCTGTTTCCACTTCCGCAACCTGCGCGGCGGACTGCTCCGGCGCATGATACGCCGACCCGACCGCGAGATACCCGTAACCGCGCTTCACCAATTCCAGATAATCCGGGATCATCCGGCGACCGTCGATGATCAAATATGGCGGCGGCACAGTCTTCTCGATCGTTCCACTCAAACCCCGGAATTCTTCCCAATCCGTGCTGATGAACAGCATATCCGAACCGGTCAGCGCTTCATGCGGGCTGTCGTGATAGCTGATCTTTTCGTACAGATGATTCTTTTCGGGATCGAAGAAGCGGCGGGCTTCGTGCATCGCCAGCGGATCATATGCGCGGATCGACTTGACGCCGCGACCGAGCAGCGCCTCGACAACACGAAGCGACGACGAATCGCGCATGTCGTTCGTGCGCTGCTTGAACGAAAGCCCAAGCAGTGCGACCGTTTTCTGATTGAACGTCGCTCCGGCTTCGCGGCTGGCGCGGTCGATCAGATAGGTTTTCTGGTACTCGTTGATGTCATACACCGACTGGAGCAGATGCGCGGGCTGACCATGCGTCTTGAATTGGTAGATCAGGCTTTGAATATCCTTGCCGAAGCACGAACCGCCCGCACCATTCGAGACATACGATCCCCATGTGCTGATGCGCGCATCTGACGTCACGCCGCGCTTCAGGTCTTCCATGCGGACATTCGGGAAAGTTTCGCTCAAGCGCGCGCCGACGCCGTTCCAGAAGGAGATATAGGTCAGCAGCAGCGTATTGGCGACGTACTTGATCCCTTCGGCGGTTTCTGGCGTGGTTTCGATGTAGCGGATCCGCACATGATTGACGAACTGCGAGTAAATGCGCCGCAAAATGCGCAGGTCGTCTTCGGTGTCCGCGCCGACCACGACGCGATCCGGTTTGCGCGACTTTTCAACCGCGTCGCCTTCCGGCAAGAATTCAGGATTCGACGCGACGCCGACATTCGGCACGTTGTGTTCGCGGAGGATGCCTTCGAGATAACGCGCGGTGCCAATCGGCACGGTGCTCTTGTTGACGATCACGACGCGGCGCTGATCCTTGCGCTTCGCCAGCAGTGCCGCCAGCGTATTCGCAGCGGCGGTGTAATACGAGAGATCAGTGCTGCCGTTGTACTGCGGCGGGGTCGCGGTGCACAGAAAAACAGCATCCACGCCTTCGATCACGTCGGTGATGTCAGTCGTGAAGAACAGATAGCGGTTGATGTTTTCCGCGATGACTTGAGCAAGCCCCGGCTCGTTGACGTAGCGTTCGATTTGGGCGGGAGCGGCGGTTTGATACGCGGCGATGCGTTCCGCGTCAATGTCGTAGGCGTATACCTCATGCCCGTATTCGGAGGTCGTCGCAGCGTGAGTCAAGCCCACAAAGCCGGTTCCGACGACGATAATCTTCATGTGCGATCCTTTTGATCACGAACGAGGAATGCAGCAATTGTAACTGTACACCATGAGACTCTTGTAGTCTCAAAATGGTTTCAGGGTCGTTCGTCGCAATAGATTGTGATTTATTTCACATTTGAATGCAGAGTCCTAACCCATCAGTTCTTTATAGACAATTCCGATAAAGATCCTATACTTAATTTAAACTTTATGCTGCAAAGTGCGACCACCCATGACAATGACCGCTTCTCCTTACGTGTTCATCTCTTATTCCTCAAAAGACCACCATTTTGTCGAACGATTGCGAGCGAAACTTCAAAACGCCGATATTCCTTATTGGATTGATCGCGAAGGATTGCACGCAGGTACAACCAACTGGGAAAAAGCAATACGAGTCGCAATAAAGAGATCACACGCGGTGGTGTATGTTGTCTCTCCAAATGCCTTCAATTCCCCAATTGTTGAAGGTGAAATAGCAATTGCTCAGATGAGTGGAAAGATCATATATCCGGTATGGGCATTTGGTGAGGAGTGGATTGAATGCGTACCGATGGAAATGATCAAAGCCCAACGTATTGACATGCGTCATGATCGCGATGATAAGCTCGAAAGCAACTTTCCGCAGCTCCTAAGGGCGCTTCAAGGCGCAATGCCCGAGATCGCGTATGCTTCTCCGCCTGTGCAGCCAATCGCGCCGGGAACGACGCGCCGCAGTCCATTCAAGGGACTGCGCTCTTTCAAAGAGGAAGATGCTCGCGATTTCTTCGGGCGGGCTGCTGCGATTGAAGAACTGACAGGGCTGTTCAAAGCGCGTGTCGCATCGAATCAAGGACGGTTACTCGCTGTAATCGGCGCGAGTGGCAGCGGAAAATCGAGCCTCGTGATGGCGGGTTTGATTCCGCGTGTCAAGCGCGATGCAAATTACGCTGATTGGCGGTACTTTCCACCATTTGCGCCCGGAAACACACCAATCCGTGCCCTGACGCGCTCCCTGAACCGCGCTCTACCTGAAAAATCATTCAGTGCGATAGAAGATGACCTCACTCGCCCGCATGGGCGCGGTTTGGTGAACATCGGATATGCACTTGACCGCCACTCCGTTCTGCTGATCGATCAATTTGAAGAATTGTTCATGTCGGGAGTGAATGCTGACGAGCGTGATCAATTCATTAACTTGATCGTGCAGGCGGCTAACGATGCTGACAGCGGAATCACTGTTCTGCTCACCTTGCGCGCAGATTTCTATGACCGACCGACCAACTATCGCGAACTTGGCGCGTTGATTACCCGGAATTCGTACACACTGCTGCCAATGAGCCTCGCCGAACTGCGCGAAGCGGTCGAAAACCCGACTAGACAGGCGGATGTCGGTCTGCAATTTGAACCCGGGTTAGTCGGTGAAATTGTCTTTGATCTGCGCGCTTCAAAAGAACGGATGGCACTAGCGGGAGCGCTCCCGCTCTTGCAGTTCACCCTAGAACAGCTTTACGAGCGACGTGATACCTCCGGCGCGGTTCACACGCTAACTTATGCAGCATACGAGGCAATTGGGGGTGTGAGCGGCGCGATCAGCCAACACGCCGAAGCTGCATTCACTGTATTGGATGAAGCCGCACAGGGACGGCTTGGGCGGGTTTTTGCGCACTTGATCCATGTTGATGAACGTGGAGAACCGACTCGCGCCCGTGTTTCGCTTGAGAACTTCACGGGGGATGGCGATGCGATGCGCTTGATTGATGCGCTCACAGATGCCCGCTTGTTGGTCACAGATAGAACTGGTGATGTTGCAACGCTTGAAGTGGCTCATGAGGCTTTGCTGAGGAATTGGGAACGGCTAATTCGGTGGATTGAAGGGGTGGTGGAGAAGAAACGCCTGCTGCAAAAACTGGAGACTGATGCCGAATTCTGGGCTAAACGTGGCAAGCTTCGGGATCAGTATCGTTATATCCATGAGCAGGAAATAGAAGTTCGTGCTATACAGCGCGAATGGGGAATTATTCTTGCGGAATCTGTAGAGGAGTTTTTGGGAAGTGAGATTGAACGATTGATAGGCGATCTAGATGATTTCTATCTGGATCCAAAACCAGGATTAGCTATAGAACGCCTGTCAGAGATTGGTAACGACGCTGTTCATGCGCTAATTGCTGTTCTGAGCTTTGGAACTGAAGAACAGCAAATGAATGCTGCTCAGATTCTGGGACAAATAGGCGATACTCATGCTCTGGAACCGTTGAAACAGCTTTATCAGAATTACAAAGGATGGGGAAGGATACGCATTGGATATGCTTTAGGGGAACTTGGAGACATTGAGGTTTTAGATGACATTATCGATGAGGTGATAAAAGACTCGTATTTGGATGACAAAGCAATAGATGCGCTTATGAGACTTAGAGACGTTGGAGCGCTGGACTCGGTTTTGTTACTTTTGCGACATCCAAACGATGAAGTAAAAGCGAGAGCAATAGATATCCTAAGGTATATGCGTGATAAACGGGCAGTTGAGCCACTTTCCGTACTACTTACCTTCAGTGGCGAGTTACGTGTTAGGCAGGGTGCCGCTGTCGCACTTGGTGAAATAGGTGATCTTCGCGCATTCGAACCACTTCTCCAGTTACTTTCAGACACAGACGGCGAGATGCGGAAAATTGGTGCTTATGCACTAGGTTATCTTGCTGATTCGCGTGCGGTTGATGCGCTAAGTAGTTTACTTGGCGATCCTGATTTGGAAGTAAGTCGAATAGCAGCTCAAGCCATCAAACAGATAACCGATGCCAATAAGCTATCCCACAATGCCGACTAACACTGCCCCGTATACAATCAACGCCTGAGCTGGTCCATACGTCAGCCACACCACATCATCGATCAGCGTGAAATGCACCTTGCCGAACATGCGCGCCGCGATCAGCAGGTCGCTGAACAGGAAGAGCGCCGCCCCCGCCGCCAGCGGTAGAAATGCCGCACTTTGGAGCGCTAGCCCGGTCGCCGCCCCCGCCGTGCTGGAGAGTAGAATCGCATAGATCAGCGCGAACCAATGCAGGATTTCCGGTTTTCCTTTGGCAAAGCGGAACACCGCCAAATACCAGCCGATCACCGCAATGATCCACCAGACAACGAACGCCGCGAGCCGCGCCCCGCTGTCATTGACCCAAACTTGATCGCCGTACTGCAAAATGCCGAAGATATACGCCACATGACCCGCGCCGAACGCCCCAAGTCCCGGCAGCACATCGCGTTTGCCGGTGATCACACCCGCCAAGAACAGATCGCCGATAAAGCCAAGCGTCATCCCGACAGCGATAGGGAGGGTGTATGCTGTCGCTTCATACGCGGTGAAGTGGAGGAGCCATGCCGTCGTGACCAGCGTCAGCGAGGATGCTAGTCGCGTCCACATCGGCATACGCCGCGTCTGTTCCGAGTTGACTTTTCCAAAAATGAAGCCGCCAAAAAGAAGAACCGCCCACAGGATCAAAAGTGCAAGTGCCATGTTATGAAGTCCTCAAGTACAAAAGCAAAAATCTAAAACCGCAGACGAGACTGTGCAAGCCCCCCTCTCTATCGCTTGCGATGGAGAGGGGTGGCGCACCGAAGGTGCGACGGGGTGAGGAGCAGGTGTCGCCCCCTCAGCCGAATTCGGGGAGTGGGGGAGAGGTCAAAAGCGCAAACGTGAGCGATCGACGTGCTTTCACTCGTTAAGGGGCTGATGTGATCATCTTCGCTGCGACTTCGCGCCCCATTTGTACTGCGTAATTCGTCCCGCGATCCCAGGGATAGACGTGACTCATGCTTGCCCAATACACGCCGGGTAAGGGAGTCTTCACATCGGGTATTTTCGCGCTGTGATTCACTTCAGGGACGGGCTGTGCATACGGCGCGCGCCACACCCACGTTTTGCGAATCCACTGGGGCGAAAACTGCGGATTGAACTTCGGCAGCACCGCCGCAAACCGCGCCGCGAGTTCATCATCGCTCAACGTGAAATATTCGTGATCGGACGGGGCATAATCGCCCGCATACACGAGAATGTCACCGTTGTAGCGTGCTTTATCCATCCAATTCGTATGTTCGACCAGTGCGAGAAACGGAAACGGATTCTTCGATTTGTCTACGTGCGTTGCAGGCAAACTAAGCCAATACGTCCCGTCGGTCAAAAGCGATTGACTGAGCGCATACACCACGCACACCGCGCCGATGCTTTCCAGTGCCGCCGCCTGCTGACCATACGGTGTTTCGCGCAAGCCTTCGCTTATTTTGAGCATCAGCCCCGGTGATGTGGTGCTGAGGACACGGTCAAACGTGTGCGTTTCCCCTTTCACCGTGAGCGCTGGTTTGCCGTCCACGATGCTGATTCGCTCGACCGGGCTGTTCAGGTGGATCGATGCGCCTTTCTGCGTGATCGCCGCGCCGAGGTCGTTCAGGAATGCCTGAAAGCCGCCTTGATAAATCCCCAACCGCACCGAGCGCGTCTTGATGCGCGCCCACAACCACGCCATATTGACTTTTTCGTAGCGGTCGCTGAATTTCCCGATCAAAAGCGGCTGCCACAGGCGCGCAAAGGCTTCTTTACCCATCACCCGCTTGATCCAACTGGCGGCGGTGATCTTCTCCATCGTGCGCCAGTCGCGCAGCACATATTTAAGCAGTGCGCCGCCGAATGCCAGTCGAAACTTGGCGGTCAAGCTGAGAGGAAGGGCGAACAGAACCGACTGCGGCGTCATCTCTGACCGCACGATTTTCCCATCCAGCCAATAGGAGGTTTTGGGGCGAGGGAACATCACCTGATCAGTCTTCCCCATTTCATCAATCAGTTTGAGAACATCCGTGTCCGTCTCAAACCAATGGTGATAGAATTTTTCGAGCGCCCATTCCCATCCCGCATCCTTGAAACCTGCCGCAAGTCCGCCGATTTCGCCGCCTGCCTCAAATAAGGTGACGTCATGCCCGGCGCGGACGAGATCCCATGCTGCCGCCATACCTGTCGCCCCCGCCCCGATGATTCCGATTTTCATGCTGTTCCTGTTCTCTATGCGCGTCGCAGCGCTCGACAATAGATCGCAAAATTGTAACCGAAACGATCAAGTTCACACTTGCATCCTTATGGAATCTGCAGGTATCGTTGAGGTATGATTTTGGTATGAATGTTGCGTCAATGCTGTCGTGTGTTATCGAAGAGAAGAGCCTCCATGAAGTGCGATATTCTGGTTGTGGATGATGAGCCTGATTTCCAAGCGCTGCTGCTGGCAATGCTCACGCGCGCTGGATTTGCGCCGCGCGTCGTGTCTAACGCTGCTCAGGCGATCGCTGCCATTCAACAGAAACAGCCCAGCGCAATCGTCCTAGACGACATGATGCCGGATATAACCGGCGCTGAACTGTGCGCAGCCTTGAAGAAAGACCCGAACACCAAGCAGATTCCAATTGTCATTTATACAGCGGGAGTGCGCTATCACCTTGAAGATTGGCGTACACGCGTCGGCGCGGACGCCGCCTTGATGAAAAATGGTAAATTTGCGGAGTTGATCGCGGTCTTACAAGGGTTGCTCGGCGCGGGCGTTTAGCGCCTGTTATTAATATCTGCCTCGCATGCTGAAACCCCGCGCAAAGAGTCAGTTTGTCAATCGCCGCGCTTCAGCAGCTCGTTTAAGCTGATGGTGTCAATTCCATCTGCATCAATCAGTTGGTTAAGCGCGTCGTCAACGCCCGGTTGCAGTTCACCGTCTGCCCTAAGGTGCTGCTTGATCACGTCGGATGGTGGGGCAAGCCACTGGATCAGTATCTCCGCAATCGGCGTCGATTCGATGTAGACCTTGAGAATCAATCTACCTTCCGGCGGACGTTCGCGCACCGGCAGGAGCTTCGCGGCAGTGATGCGTGTTTCGCCCGCTTTCAGTTGAACCTGTGCCGTCTTTTCGTACAAAACGTCGCCTGCAGGCGTGGTCATCACAAAGCGGATCATACCGCCAGCGGCAGTGGACGCATGCAGCACGATGAACGGTTGAAGCGCATCGGCTGTTTCGCTGATCGTGTCGGCGCGGTGAGCGGTCGTCGCACGCTGATCATCAATCGCCAGCACGCCGACATCGTAAACCGTCAAGTTCGCGTGATTTGGGGGATACCCCGCGCGGATCATCGCCTCGTGTACATGCGGATACACGGTGCTGAGGGGTGGTTCAGGCAGTATGACCGGCTCAGGCGTGCTGCGCGAACGCGTGCGGGGAGGCTGCACTCCTCTGAGGCGAGGGATGGATTTCTGAGGTGGGGACGGCGGCGGTAGATCATGCTGGAAACCGCGAAGTAAGACTGCCAGCACCACGCCGAGCGTCACCGTTGACCACACGATTAAAGCATTCGCTCCAAAAACGGGGCGAAACAGCGCGAACGCCAAAGTCATCCCGATTACCGACAGAATCAAGTTGCGGATTGTGTTTGAGCCGATCATCGCTGTCTAGGAGCGTGCCTGCTTCGAGGCAGGATCGTCATCTTGGTAGGCGAGGAGATCATCAAGGCTCATCGAATTGAGCTTCTGTTCTTCGATCAAACTGCGCATTTCGGCGACGCCTTCCGAGCTGATCTCGCCGTCCTCCATCAAATGGCGGCGCACCACTGACGTGGACGCGACTTCCCATTCGATCTCATGTTCGGCGACGAGCATATTTTCCGCATACACGCGCAGCCGCCACTTCGCCTCGGAGGCTTCGAGATCGCTTACGCGCAGCCGTGACGGCGGAGTCAGCAGGTTTGAACCGCCGTGCAGACGATAATACTCCTCATGCACAAAGCGGCGTGTTCCGTTTTCGTCCACCAATTCAAACTTGACGCGCCCTTCGGCGTCGGTCGGCAGCCGTAGCGAGATGAACGGCTGAATAAACTCCGCTGTTTCGTTGAGCGCCGTCGTCCGCTGGATCACCGGGGCATCTGTTCCACGATACACCAGCACGCCGACATCGGTTGAAAGCACATACGTGTGTTCGGGATCAATTCCGGCGCGGCGGGCGGCTGCCAGCGCATGACGGTACACGCCTTCGCGTGGACTCAGTTCTTCGCTCGGTGCGCGCGGGCGTTCTTCGCGCTGGAGGCGGGCTTGACGCCCTTCGTATTCGCGTTCTTGTGCCATTCGGTGCGCGCGATCGTCTACTTCGCGCTGATGGCGATCTGACAGTTCTTCCATAAATTCATCGCGGAGTTCTTCCCACTATGCGCGGCGCGGGCGTCGGACTCCGCGCGGCGGCATCTGGTTGACGCTGCGCCCGTACTGCACCGCGAACATGATCAACCCGGTGGCGACCAGAATCATCGCCAGCCCTGCATTACTCGCCAGCGCGCTCAAGCCCACCATCAAAAGAAATAAGCCGAGGAGAATCTCGCCAAAGCGACGGTTCATAGCTTCCCTCTAGGGATTTTGCGGCGGGTGGTTGCCGCGCTGACGGAGCAGTTCTTCTAACGACATCGGGCGATCATCCGCCGGAAGTGACTGTGACTCCTCGTCAGTGATCTCATCCGCAAGGCGGCTCGTCGCACCAACCGTATCTGGGCGGCGGAAACGGTCGCTCAAGGAGGGGATCAGCGTAAAACTGAGCGCCCCGATCATCGAACCGTCCACGAATACGCGCAAATCCCAGTCTCCGGCGGCAATTTTGGGATTACTCGCCAGCGGAAGCTGTTGATCTGCCAGCAGATTCATTTCGCCTTCGCGCAGATACGTCCGCATCTCATGGACGTACTGCCGCGCGCCGTTGCCGTCGATCAACTCAAACCGGATGCGCGCTTCTCGATCCGCAAGCACAGGCTGCACATGAAGCTGCATGAACGGACGCACGCCGTCTTCATCTTGCGAGACATCGCGCGTCATCGTCAAATCCATACCCGCGCGTCCCGTCTGCACGGTGATCAAGCCCACATCGAGCAGCGTCAAACCGGGGTCGATCATGCCGCCGCGCCGCCGTGCCCGTTCAAAGGCTTCACGCGCATTGGTGCTCATCCGCATCGCCGTGAGCGACGAGCGCGAAAGCTCGGTCACGCGGCGCGGTGAAAAGTTCACCATCGATCCAAGGATCGCTGTGCCGTACATGCCCGCCAGCGCCGCCGCAACAATCGGACTCGCCACACCAGAAAGCAGACCGATTCCGGTCATCGCACCAAGCACGAGCAGCCAAGGGAGATTTCGTCGTCTAAACTGTAAGCGCATGATCTGCGGTTCACCCCATTCTCATCACGTCAAGTATACGCCAAAAACATCACGTAGGTTGCGCCGCGCCCGAAGAATTCGACGGAAAACTCAGTTGATGAAATGCGCGTGCCAGCGCCGCCCATTCTTCAAGCGAAAGCGTTTCGGCACGGCGCTTCGGGTCGATCCCCGCCGAGATAATCATATCCGCCGCCTGTTCGTGACTGATCTGCAAGCCGTCGCCGAGCGTGTTTTTCAACTGCTTGCGCTTCTGAGCAAATCCTGCTTTCGCCACACGGAAGAACACCGCGTCGTTCGGCACATCAACCGGGGGACGCGCATGGGTATCGAGCCGCACCACTGCGCTGTCTACGTCCGGGCGCGGATAAAAGACCGCCTTGTTGATCCGCATGACAATACGCGCCTTCGCGTAATACTGCACACTCACGCTGAGTAAGCTCATATCCCCCGGTTTGGCGATCAAGCGCTCCGCGACCTCAAGCTGAACGGTCAGGATCAGCCGCTTTGCCGTAGGCGGGTTTTCGAGCAGGTGGCGCAGAATCGCACTGGTGATGTAATACGGCAGGTTGGCGACGACGACATACCCCGGCGGGACGAGTTCACGCAGATTCGTTTCGAGAATATCCTGATTGAGAAAACGGACATTTGGCACATGTTCAAACCGTGCTTCGAGGATCGGCATCAGCCGCTCGTCGATTTCGACGCCGATTACCTCACGCGCTAGCGGCGCGAGATGCTCTGTGAGCGCCCCTGTTCCCGGTCCGATTTCCAGAACGGTATCGTCGGGCATCAGGTCTGCCAGCGTGGCGATCTTTTCCAATACATTGGGATCATGGATAAAATTCTGTCCCAAGCCTTTCTTTGGGAAGACTTCATACTGATCCAGCAGGTGTTTCGGGTTGGTCATGATCGTGTTCCAGCAGTGAATTTCAAGATGGTCTACTATAGCGGAAAAGAAGCGGCATTCGATGAATCCCAACCCCCAAATTCGGGTGAAATTTGTCATACGCGGCGCGCTGACTGCGGTCGTGTTGGTATTTCTGCTGCTGCCCATCGGCGCAGGTGTGGTATTCATCACCGGCTTGACCGCGCCGATCTGCGGTGCAGGCGTCGATCCTTCGGCGTATGGGCTGGCACTTGACGATATTCGCATCCCCGCCCCGTCGATCAACGGTGAACTGCGTGCCTATTTTATCCCTGCTGAATCAGCACGAGGAACGATCATCGGTGTGCCGACCGGATCAGCCGGGCGCGGTGATCGCCTCCACGAACTGCGTTTGTTTCATGCGGCGGGGTACAACATCCTCGCCTATGAATCGCGCACCTGTGCCGCCGGTCGGATCAACTCGCTCGGTTATCTCGAAGTTGAGCAGGTGGGGGATGCGCTGGCGTATCTGCTCACCCGCGCTGATCTGGATACGGAACGCATCGGGATTCACGGCTTTTCCGCCGGGGGATCAACGGCGATCATGGCGGCGGGACGTTACCCGGAGATCAGCGCCGTGATCGCGCAGGGCGGCTATCACGATTTCTGGGATGAAGTCGCGGAAAATACCGCCGTATTCGATGATCGCATCCCGTTCATGGGGGCGCTGTTCCGGTTCGGGGCGCAGATTGGCTATCAAATTACGACTGGCACGGATGTGGGCAATCTCGCGCCGTACCGCGCGATTCCTCAGATTGCGCCGCGCCCCGTCTTGTTGATCTACGGCACAAACGAGCCGGGGCTTGCTGGAGCGGAGGCGATGGCGGCATTAGGGGATCATGTCGAGCTGTGGCGCATCACCGGAGCAGGTCACGGAAATTATGTCACGGTTGCGGGTGAAGCCGACTATGCCCGCGTGACCGCCGCGTTCTGGGATCAAACGATTGGAGCGGGACGTTAGCAGCAGAATCGCTTCACGGATCTGCTGCTAACCTGTGCGGTGCACCTATCCCTTGATGCTCCCCGCCAGCAAGCCGCGAATGAAATAGCGCCCCAGCAGGATATACACAACCGTCGTCGGGATCGCCGCTAAGAATGCGCTTGCCATCTGCACATTCCATTGAATGATTTGACTGCCTGCGATGTTTTGCAGTGCTACCGTGACGGTCGGCGTTCCCTGTGCGATCGTGATGCTGAACAGGAATTCGTTCCAAATCTGCGTAAACTGCCAGATCGCCACCACGACAAAACCCGGCAGTGAGATCGGCAGCACGATTCGCCAGTACAAGCCGAAGAATCCCGCACCGTCAATCGCTCCGGCTTCGAGCATTTCATCAGGAACTTCCGCGTAATAATTGCGGAAGATCAGCGTCGTGATCGGCAGCCCGTACACGACATGGCACAGAATTAAACCCGGAAGCGTGTTATACAACCCGACCCCGCTCAAAAACTGCACAAGCGGAATGATGATCGCCTGATACGGGATGAACATACCGAACAACATCAGCGGAAAAATGATATTCGCGCCGGGGAATTTCCATTTGCTCAACACATAACCATTGAGCGAACCGAGCGCCGCCGAAATGACTGTCGCCGGAATCACGAGCAGGAAACTGTTAGTCAAGCCGACGCTGAGTGCGTCGAACGCCGCTCCGAAGCTTTCAAAGCTCAGTTGGCTCGGCAGTTCCCACATGCGCGAAATATCGACTTCCGCCGTGCTTTTGAAGCTGGTCAGCAGCACGACGATGATCGGCAGCAGGAACACGATTGCGAATGCGATCAGCACCACGTAAATGATCGTCTTGCGCGCGATTTGACCGACTGGGCGCGTCAGGCGTTTCGCTGGGATCGGTTGGGTTGATGTGAGTGCAGTCATTATTTTTTCTGCTCCCCTTTTAGGTTCGCGTACAGGTACGGCACGATCACCACCGCCACCAAGATGAGCATGATCATGGCGACCGCTGCGCCGCGCGCGGGCAAGAAGCCGCGATACGTCTCAAACCACATGTACATACCCGGCACATCAATCGAGAGCAGGTCACCGCCGCCCAACACATACACCAAGTCGAAAATCTTGAGCGAGATATGACCCAACACGATCATCGCGCTCAAGGTGATCGGCGCGAGCAGCGGCAGCACGATCCGCCGGTACACGCCAATTTCGCTGCATCCATCCACGCGCGCGGCTTCGCGGAGTTCTTCGGCGACGCCGCGCAAGCCCGCCAGATACATCGCCATCGTGTACCCGCTCATCTGCCAGCCCGCCGCGATCACGAGTGCGATCAGCGCAAGGTTGAACCCGTAGCGTTCAGGACGCGGGAGCGCTTGCCACAGCGCCGGAGTCGCGCTGAACAGTAGGTAGGCGTTCAGCAGCATCGCAATAGCGAGGATGAACATCGCCGGACGCGAACGCCGCCGAATGATGTAGTAAAACGCCGGTAGAATTACTACCAGCCCGATGATCACTGCGATAATCGTGGGAAGGTCTTGCCAGTTAAATTCTAATATTCGCTGCTGACTCGTATGCCATTGGAACTCACCGGGGGGCAGTCCTAACAGCGTAGGCAAGCGGTTGATCCCGGCGTTGACGTTAAACAGCCAGCGCCACACCACACCCGTAACGACAAATGACAGCGCCATCGGGAATAGGAAAATGGTGCGGAAGATCGCTTCACCGCGGATTTTCTGGTCGAGCAGAATTGCCAGCAGCAGCCCTAACGCCAAACACACCGCGATAAACAGAATTGTGAAAAAGATCGTATTCACGAAGCCGTTGCGAAAGCGGCTGTCGAGCGGGGCGCTGATGAAATTCTGGTAGTTGAGCAAACCGACAAAATCCGGCGTGCGCCTACCCAACTGCATTTGGGTTGTTAAGTTGGTCAGCGAGGTGTAAGCGGTGGACGCGATAAAAACATACACAAAAATCGCCAGCAGAATCACCGAAGGCGACAGCATCGCTATGGCGATAATGCGATCACGGGAGCCGCGCATGAGATACGCCCCTTATCCTCTAAAAAAGAATCCTGCGGAGGGCAGCCCCCCCGCAGGATCATCTGCTTGCGTGATGCCGATCAAACGATCAGCGGGATTACATGCCCGTCTGGATTGCCAAAAGCGCCGCATTCGCCGCCGCGCCAGCCGCATCGCCCGTGGATTGGTAGCTTGCGATCAACCCTGCAAATGCGTTGCTGAATGCAGGGGCAGCGACCAAACCGTGCGCCAAGCTGCCGACGATCGCATTGCTCGTCCAATCACTGTACGCGTCTTGGAAGTAAGCATTATAGAGCGTCGCGTCGGTGATATTGGCGGTCGTGTTCGCCGGGAGTGAACCCTTGATCGGGTTGAACAGGTCTTGCGCTTCGGCGGAACCTGCGAAGCTGAGCCATGCTTCGACTGCAACGGGGTTCGGTGAACCAACCGGCAGACCGAATGTATCGGACAGCATCATGAAGACGCCATCGGTGCCGGGGCTGGCTGCCCAACCGAAGTCTTCACCGGGGACGAGTGCGAGGTCAGTCAGGAAGTATCCGGCTGCCCAGTCGCCCATAATCGTGAATGCTGCTTCGCCGTTGACGACGCGCTGCGCCGCATCCTGCCAGCTCAGCGAGTTCATATCTTCGTTCGCGCATTCCATCACGCGACCGAGGGTCTCAAACGTACTGACGACTTCGGGGCTGGTCCAGCTCGTGGTGCCGTCCCACAGACCGTTGTACGCTTCCGCGCCCAACACGCCGAGGGCAACGCTCTCCCACAGGTGAACCTGCGTCCAGTTTTCGCCGATTGCCATCGCCGGAACGCCCGCCGCCATCGTGGTTTCGCAAACCGCGAAGAATTCATCCCACGTCGTCGGAACGGTCACGCCCCACTCCGCCAAGCTCGCCGGGTTATACCACATCACGTTCGAGCGGTGAATGTTCACCGGCACGACGTAGATGTTACCTTCGGCGTCGGTGATCAGGTCGAGCAGACCCTGCGGATACTGCTCCATCCAGCCATTGGCTTCGTAAATCCCGTTGAGCGGCTGCATCAAACCGGCTGCCACCCACACCGCATTGAGTTCTTCACCCGCGTGTACTTGGAACGTGTCCGGCGGATCGCCACCGAGCATACGGGTGGTCAGAACCGCGCGGGCATTCACGCCCGAACCGCCTGCAACTGCCGCATTAATCACGCTGACATCCGGGTACAGTTCGCTGAAACGCGTAATCAGCGCTTCCAGACCTGCCGCTTCACCACCACCCGTCCACCACGAAAAAATTTCGAGTTCGCCGCTCGGGGCATCCTGAGCGAGAACACCGATCGCGCCAAGCGCGAAAATGGCAACAACTGCCACGAGTACCAATTTCATGTGCTTCATAAAAGAGACTCCATTGAAACATTACTAAACCGTCATAAGCGCGCCGAGGCGTGCTGTTCCTTTTTCTGCGCCTTACGCGCCCAGTGAACTAGTGTAGCGCTTTTGTCATTAAGGGGGTAGCGAGGATGAATGCAGATTTGAGCAAAAAGCACAAGAACTGTATGAGAAAGTTCATACAGTTCTAGACTGTATCGTTTCACATGGAATGTCGGTGTTTGTGCGGAGTATCTAGGGTGAGTATTCCGGTGCGCTGAACCAGTAGATTTGATCCAGCGGCAGAAAACGGAATTTGACCACGCCGCTGATTTCGCTCGCGCTGACAGGTCCGTAATCCGCTGAGTCAAGGCTGTGATTGCGGTTATCGCCCATCACGAAGTAATACCCTTCGGGAACTTCCCAACTGCCGCTGTAACGTGGCGGTTCGGAAAGGTACGGTTCTTCGAGCGGCACGTCGTCCACATAAACGACCCCATCCCGCACGCTGATCACCTCACCGGGCAGACCGATCACGCGCTTAACGACGTTTTCGCCGTCATGAGGTGAAGTGAGCACGACGACTTCACCACGATTCAACGGGCGATTGAGCGGATCGAGGTTGCTCACGAACAGACGATCACTTTCGTGCAGGCTCGGCTCCATGCTGTGTCCTTCAACGGCATAGCGCGGAAAGACCAGATTGATCAGCGCGGCAACTACCACGACCAGCAGCAGCGGCTTGACCCATTCATCGATTACCCAATTGAACGAAACTTGAAACGGCACTTCAGGAAAGTCGCCGGGAATATACTGCATATCAATCCTCCCATATCACTTTCATTCTACCTCGGTTTTCGGTGCGCGTGGACTATAATAGGCGTAATTTTACAGGCTGTTTACGACTCACACTACGGGAAGGATCACGCGCAATGACCATTCAACTCGGTAACGCGCCTGTTTCGTGGGGCATCTACGAATTCGAGGAAATCGCCCCCAAGTACCCGTATACGCGCGTACTTGATGAAATTGCGGACACGGGCTACACCGGGACGGAGTTGGGTCCTTGGAATTACATGCCGACCGATCCTGATGTGCTGCGCGCTGAATTGGATAAACGCGGACTGCGCCTGCTCTCTGCATTTATTCCGATCAATTTTGTCGATCCCGCCGCAGTTGAGGCGAACGAAGCGCACGCGCTCGATGTCGCACGTCTGCTCGCCGCGTTGAATGGAGTCGCGCTGGTGTTATCGGACGAGAACGGACGCGTTCCCGAGCTGGTGGCGCGGGCTGGACGACGTATTGGATCAACGCTGAATCGTGACCAGTGGGATACGTTCGCGGCGGGTGTGAATCGAACCGCGCAGCAAATCTTCGACGCAACCGGGCTAAAAGTCGTCTTTCATCATCACTGCGCCGGACATGTCGAAACGCCGGAGGAAATCCGCCACTTAATGGATCGCGTGGACACGGATTTGGTCGGCTTGTGCTTGGATACCGGGCATTATCACTACGGCGGCGGAAACGCGCTCAAAGCAGTCGAGGAATATGGCGAACGGGTGCGCTACCTGCACTTGAAGGACTGCGATCCCGGAATCCGAGACATGGCACTGCGTGAAAAGATGGATTACGCTGCTGCGACTGCTGCCGGAATTTTCTGCGAGTTGGGCAAGGGTGAGGTTGATTTTCCCGGCGTGATCGCGGCTGTTCAGAAGCATGGCTACAACGGGTGGGCAATCGTCGAGCAGGACATCCTCACGAATGATCTGGACGCTCCGAAAGCAAGCGCGCGCCGCAACCGCGAGTATCTACGCGGGTTAGGACTGTAAACGGTATGAATTAATGTCCCACAAACGAACGCTTGACCTTCAAATGCATAAGGCAAGTCTGCTCGCAGTCTTGACTCCCCTCATTGCGCAGCCGCTCACCAAAGACGAAATCGATCAGCTTGTGCGATCTGTGTCGCGCAAAGCCGGTTTCACCTACGGGCGTGACGAACTGATTCGCGCTTACCGCGCCTTTACTGAATCCGGCGATCTGCCGCCGTTCGATCCCGCTGTTGTTGCGCGCCTGAAAATGAAACCGATTCGCACCAGTTCCGGCGTTACGCCCGTGACGGTGCTCACCAAGCCGTTTCCCTGTCCGGGGGAGTGTATTTTCTGCCCGAACGATGTGCGCATGCCCAAAAGCTATCTCAGCGACGAACCGGGGGCGATGCGCGCCGAACAAAACAGCTTTGATCCCTACCTACAAACATACACGCGGCTGCAAGCGTACCGGAATATCGGGCATCCGACCGACAAGATCGAAATGATCGTCCTCGGCGGCACATGGAGCTTTTACCCAGAAACCTATCAGATTTGGTTCATCAAGCGCATTTTCGACGCGCTCCACGATTTCGGCAGAGGCGATGATCAGCGCCCGGCGGTGAATGTCGCGCTCCGCGCGGCGTCACAACTTCACCCCGACGTGAATACCGCCAACGTACATATCAGCGGCGGCGACATGGCGCAAACCTATAATCAAGCGGTGCAGCAGGTCTACCGCGCCGAAATCGAACGCTCACGCGAAGCCGCTGACCGGATCGCCGCCGGAAACACCCCACGCTCCCCGATTGACGAATACGCGACATGGGAAGAACTCGAAGCCGTGCACCGCGAAAACGAAACCGCGCCATCGCGCTGCGTCGGGTTGGTGATCGAAACGCGACCGGATCACATTGACGAAACCGAAGTCCGCCGCGTGCGTCGGCTCGGTTGCACGAAAGTGCAGATCGGTTTTCAAAGCCTCAATGATGACGTACTGCGCAAGAATCGGCGCGGGCACACGGTCGCCGCCACCCGTCGCGCGGTCAAACTGCTGCGGGCGGGCGGATTCAAAATCCACGCCCATTGGATGCCGAATCTGTACGGTTCTTCGCCTGCGCTCGATGTCGAAGACTACCGCCGCATGTTCGATGATCCCGACTTTCGACCGGATGAACTCAAAATCTACCCGTGTTCGTTGATCGAAAGCGCCGAACTGATGCAGCGTTATCAAGCGGGCGAATGGACGCCGTACACACATAATGAACTGCTCTCCATCTTGAGCGAATGTTTTATGTTGACGCCGGAATACTGCCGCCTCACCCGCGTGATCCGTGATATTCCGGGGACGGATATTGTGGACGGCAACAAGGCGACAAACTTCCGCCAGATGGTCGAAACTGCGCTCGAAGCACGCGGCAAACGCTCACACGATATTCGCGCGCGTGAGGTGCGTTTACGGACGATTCACGCCGATCAACTCCATCTCGAAATTGAAAAATACCCGACTTCGTGGGGGCGTGAAGTGTTCATGCAGTTTATCGCCCCGGATCGTGCGATTGCGGGTTTTTTGCGCCTCTCGCTGCCGGATCGGGAAAATACGCCGCTGGTCGATGAGTTGGCGGATGCAGCGATGATCCGCGAAGTGCATGTCTACGGTCAAGCCGTCGATATTGGCGATCAGCAGCCCGGTCAAGCGCAGCACAGCGGATTGGGCACGGCATTGATCGAACGCGCCGTCGAATACGCCCGTGATGCGGGCTATGCACGGCTGGCGGTGATCAGTGCGGTGGGGACGCGTGGTTATTATCGCAAACGCGGCTTTGTGGATGGCGATCTGTATCAGGTTCGGGAATTGGCACGGTAGATAAGTCATCCGTCAGTCAACATGAAAGCGCGCATTTATGAATCCGATTTACATCGTTGTAGGTCCGCCCGCTGTTGGCAAAAGCACCACAAGCCGAGCCTTAGCAGCCCAATTTCCCAAAAGTATTCATATTCCTGTTGATGATCTTCGTAATATGGTGGTGTCGGGACTGCTGCTTCCCAGTGCGGTCTGGAGTAATGAGCTTGCGCAGCAAGTCACACTGGCTCGTATGACTGCTTCTTGGATGGCGCTTGCGTATCAGAAAGCAGGTTTTGCGGTTGTAATTGACGACTTTTGGGATGCGAATCACGCTTCGGATTACCAAATGCTGCTCGATCAAGCGCAAGCGACAATCAGCAGAATTGTCTTGTATCCAACGCAAGAGGAAGCACATCAGCGTAATTTGAAACGTTCGGGTGACAGCCCGGCGCGACCCTACATTGATGAAGGAATTCGACTTGTGTATCAGCAGTTAACGCCAGCACTTTTTCAGTTAGGACAAGAGGGTTGGTTAGTCATCGATACAACAGCACTGAGCGTTGATGAAGTGATCGATCACGTTCTTTCACGCACAGCTTCAACGAGAACATAAGGGCGTGAGGGGCGGTTAATCAAAACGCTTTTCGTGTCCAATCTTTGGGGATCATCACAGATTCAAGCGCCAAAATGCTAGCGGCACAGAAAAGATACAACGCAAAGGCGCAAAGATACCTCTGCAAGTTGAGTCTCTTTGCGCCTTCACGTCATTACGTAAGTGCTTTTTCTTATTCTCTTGGTTTTGATTCGCTGGCTCTGTTCTGCAAACGACACCCACTCGGTTGAACATGCTTTGCCGTGTTATACTGATGGCGTTTTCGTCTGCTCGACTGTGGGGACTTATGGACTCGCTCACCGCTCTTGATCGCCGGCGGCGCACGCTGCGCATTGTCCTGTTTTCGATTATTCTGGGCACGCTGCCGCTTTATCTGCTTGGCTTCCTTTTGTGGGTATCTGCGCCGCAGCGTCCCCAGCAGCGCACCCCAACCGCGACTCTTGATCAAATCGTGGTGACGACTGCCGCGTTCGCGTCGAATACCCCGCTGTTTACCACGCAAACGGCGGTTCTGCTGCCGACGCCGACTAATTTCTTTCCGGTGCAGCCGACGTTTGTGTTCCCAACTTCGACGATCCCGCCGGTCATTTTTCCGCCGGTCTCCACCCTCGCGCCGACGCTGACCATTCCGCCGACGTGGACACCGATCACCCCGACGTGGACGCCGATCACGCCGACGCTGACGTTCACACTGCTGCCTATCCCAACGAATACGCCGTCACCGACGATTTTTATTCTGCCAACAGATACCCCGTCGCCGACGTCTACTGAGACGCCGACACCGACGCCAACCGAAACGCCAACCGAAACCGTTATTCCGATGTCGCCCTAAACTAGAGGTCATACGACGATGCCATTTGATTTGAAAGCACATCTCCGCACACTCGTCGAAGCCCATGCGCCGAGCGGTCACGAAGCCCCTGTGCGCGATATTCTCCGTGAAGCGTGGGGCGGGTTAGTCGATGAATTCCAGAGCGATAAGCTCGGCAGCTTGATCGGCATCAAGCGCGGGACGAAACGCGCCGATCCGCCGCGTAAGATCATGCTTGCCGCTCATATGGACGAAATCGGCATGATGGTGCGCGAAGTCGTAGATGGCTTCGTGTTCATCCACAACATCGGCGGGGTCGATAACCGCCAGTTGATCGCCCAAACCGTCCGCGTACATGGGAAACGTCCGCTTGTGGGATTGGTCAGCAGCACACCGCCGCACCTGCTCAAAGCGAAGGATCGCACACGCTACCCAACCTTTAACGAATTGGTGGTTGATCTTGGACTGCCCGCTGATGAAGTCGCGGAACTCGTCTCCATTGGCGACCTGATCACGGTTGAAGCGCCGATGATCGAATTGGGTGCGAATCGTGTTGCGGGTAAGGCGATGGATGATCGCGCCTGTGTCGCCGCCGTGACCGCCTGTTTGAACGAGCTTCAACGCCTGAATCACACATGGGATGTGTATGCTGCCGCAACCGTTCAAGAAGAAGTCGGGCTGATCGGCGCGAAAACCGGTGCGAACTTCATTGCGCCTGATATTGCAATCGCGCTTGACGTGACATTTGCGCCGCAGCCCGGAGTCGATCAAGACGCGACATGCGAACTCGGCGGCGGACCGGGAATTGGTGTCGGTCCGAATTTTCACCCCCGCCTTGTCGAGCGTATCCGCGAATCAGCCAAACGTGCCGAGATCAAGCTGCAAGACGATATTATCCCCGGCGCAAGCGGCACAGACGCATGGGCGATTCAGGTCGCGCTTCAGGGTGTCCCCACCGCGCTGCTGGAGATTCCGCTCAAAAATATGCACTCGTCCATCGAAACCGCCGACATGCGCGACATTGAAAGGCTTGGTCGCGTGCTGGCGCTGTTTATCGCAGACCTCGACGCGGACTTTCTCGCCAGCATTGCATGGCAGCCCGCCGAAAGTGCCCCAAACAGCGCTCCATAAATGTCTTGTCTGATCACGACATGAGAATTAATACTATCTCAATGATTGCCGTATGATCCCCGACATAAACCGACATAAATTCCATTCGGTGATCCCCAATCTCAATCATCCCCGCCGCCCCGTCATCCTTCGATGCTGACGGGGCGGCTTGCATTTCCTCCAAAACCTCATTATGCTGTAGGACAAGCGTTCTATAATGAATGGGGGGGCATATACCGCCGTGACACTCGCACACAATTTGACCACCGCATTACAACGGGCATTCGCTGGGATGGGCGCACTAAATCCTCTGACGGGCAAGCCGTTCACCGAAGCCATGCTGCTTGGCGTCGGGGGAGGGCTTGGCACCGGCTATATCTTGTGGGAGTGGTCAGCACGCGGTTCTGCTAACATTAACGTCGTGATGGGATTTCGTCATCGCTGGAATTACACAGCGGAATCGGCAAAGCGCATCTGCGATCGCTTGAATGCGCCGGTGGATGTCCTCGAAACGGGCGGGGCGAAAGCCGCAGTCGCCAATCTTGAGTCGGCGCTTGCGCAAGGATATCCCGTGCCAATCTGGGCGGACAAAGCGAGTCTTCCGTACCACCACCTGCCGGAACACCTGAAGGGCTACAGCGTTCATGTCATCACCGTCCACGAACTGCACGCCGATACTGCTGTCGTCGGCGATCTCTCCGATTGGATGCGCGAGATTCCCCTCGCTGACCTCGCCGCCGCCCGCGCCCGCATTGGCAGTGATAAACAGCGCGTCCTTCGCATCACCGCCCCGAAAGTGATCGATCTCCCCGCCGCGATTCGCGCCGGAGTTGCCGATTGTGTTGACCATCTGAGCAGCACCAGCGAATCGTTCTCGCTGCCGGTGTTGCTCAAGTGGGCGAAACTGCTCACCGACAAGCGAAACAAAAAAGGCTGGCATACGGTGTTCGCCACACGCGCCGGACTGTTTGACACGCTTTCGTCGGTATATGAGGCGATCTGCTTGGACAGCACCGAAGGCGCGGGACTGCGCGATCTATACGCCGATTTTCTCGACGAATCCGCCGCTCTCCTGCCGACGGCTGAATCCGCCGCCGCTTACCGTCAATCTGCCGTGCATTGGAAAGCATTCGCCGTGTCCGCGCTGCCGGACAGCATCCCCGCATTGGCGAAAGCCCGTGCGCTCTTGGATAAGCGCTATGCGGCGTTCCATCGCGGTGATTCCGCTGAGGTTGCTAGCGCGATCCATGAGTGGGTGCTGCTGCGCGAAGCGGCGAATGCTGATTTTCCGATGGACGACGCCGCTGTGAGCGCGTTATTTGAGTCTATGCAGGCGCATCTCAACGTGGTGTATGACGCGGAAACTGCCGCGCTGGAGACGCTCCGCCGCGTGGCGCAGTCGAACGGCTAGCGCTTGCCGCGTCCGCGCCGCCCCAATCGTGAACCGAGCACAATCCCGCCGATCCCCGCCGCGCCGAGCAAGCCGATGATCAAAAGCGGGGAACGGCTCGGTTCAGGTTCAGGGGGGCGCACGACCGGATCGATCACGGGTGTTGGCGTGCCGACACCCGGAATGATCACCATGATCGTCCGTGCATCTGGCATGCCAATATCCATATGCTGCGCATCGCCTAAATTCGCGCAGATTTGGTGTTCCCCCGGCGGCAGATTCAAGACTGTGCGCGGCTCGAAGACCATGCCGTACAGCATCCCGTCAACCCACACATGCCAGTGATTGTCCTCGGTAATCTCCATATTGTCGGCTTCGATGGCGATCTCAACCGGAGAGACGACTTCCGCGCCGTCGTCTGGATAAAGAATGCGAACGGTGGGCGGATTATCGCCAAGGGGCGGGGGATTCATCATCAGGGCGCGGCAGGCGTCAATACGCGGATCGGGTGTTGCTTCCGGCGTGGAGTCTTGCGCGACTACCGCACCTGTGCTGAACAACAGCATCGTCAGCAGGATGAAAAAGGTCTTCATGGTTTTCAAGTGGAATCAGTTCTCCATGTCTCGACACGGATAAATGGGGAATAAACCTTCCCCGTTTATCCGGTGAGTTCGAAGCTGGCTTGGGCAGCAGCCTCATGATATCTATACGCGAAAGTTCGACCTGAGTTGCGCTACAGGGCGCGCTCTAATATTTCGTTTAACTCATTCGGCGTCAGCGTGATCGGGTTGCCCTTCATGCTGTTCGACTGCGCGGCTTTTTCGACAACGGTACGGAACTGCGACCGCGTGATTTTGAATGCACTCAAGCGCGGAATTCGCAGCATCATCGCCAATTCTGCGATCCATTGTGCGCCGTCTTCGGCTGTCGCTTTCATGTGTCCGGTGAGCAGGGTTGCAACGTGCTTGTACCGCCTCAGCGCCGGGTGATGGGGATCGCGCTGCTTCATCGCCGTCAAGTTCACGCTGATTACATGTGGCAGCAGTGCAGCGACGAGCGCCCCGTGCGGTGCATCGAACATGCCGCCGAGCGGACCTGCCAGCCCATGTGCCGCACCTAAGCGGGCGTTTGCCAGCGCCATCCCACCGAACAAAGCGACCAGCGCCATTTCTTCGCGCGCTTCGGTGTCGCGCCCGTTGACAAACACCGCTGGAAGCGAACGCGCCGCGCGCGGGATCGCCTCACGCGCTAGTGCATCGGTGATCGGGTTGGCGGCGGTGCTGACGAATGGTTCGATCGCCTGTGCCAGCGCATCCATGCCGCTGAAGGCGGTCACGGCGGGCGGGGTTGAGTACGTGAGTTCGGGATCAACGAGTGCCAACCGGGGCAGCATCAGCGGACTGCGCAGACTGACTTTCACACGCGCTTCCGGTGAAGCAACGACGGCATTCCGCGTCACCTCTGAACCTGTTCCCGCCGTCGTTGGGATGGCAATGTACGGCAGCGGCATGTTTCTGAGCGGTTTTGCGCCGCCGATTCCTTCCAAATAATCGAGCGGATCGCCGGGGTTGGTCGCCAGTGCCGCAATTGCTTTTCCGGCGTCGAGCGCGCTGCCACCGCCAAACCCGATAATCAGGTCGCAGGCGGTTTCACGCACACGTTTGACGCCCGCCGCAACCATGCCAATCGTGGGTTCTCCGTCGATGACATGCGTCGAAGCATCGATAAAGGCTCTGTCGAGCAGGTCGATCAGGGGCGTGGATCGACTTGGATCACGCCCCGTCACGACGAGCGCTCGTCTGCCCAATCCGGCAGCAAGGTCGCCAATTTCTGCGAGGCGACCCGCGCCGAAGATGATCTGTCCTGCGCTTGCAAACTCGAAGTTCATCCGTTTAGCCTACCGGCTCCACGAAATACTCGCTGCCTGTTCCTTCAACTGTGTAGCCGATCAACCCATTGTAGTTGACCTGTCGCCAAATAAATCCTTCGGCGCAGATCGGTTCGCTCAATACGAGGAACATCCCCCCGCCGGGGATTTGACCGAGTAAGCCTCCGCTCCGGCTTGGCGCAGAACGCAGATTGTTCGGTGCGCCGGGCGTGACGCGCCCATTTCCGTTAAGCATTAAGCGCGGCGCGACCTGCACCCCGTCGCACACAAAAGTAGTCCCGCCGCTCGGCGGCTGAACTGCGCTTTGCGGCGCAATTGTCGCAAACGGGAGCGGAGGAACGCTCAGGCTCGCGCCGAGGTCGGCGGCTTCTGCCAGTAGCAGTCTACCGCTCACTTGGGTGATCACCTGCTGCATGTAGACCCCACCAACCAGCGTATACGACTGGATTAGCGAGCCGCCGCCGATCTCTTGGACGGCAAGCCAGCCGTTCGTTGTTCCGGTCAAGACGCGCGTACCAGCGGCGACTTCGATTTGTTGGGTGCTGCCGCCGCGTTCGACAATCGTCCATGTGGTGCTGAGAGGGTTGGTAACGAGAAAGCGCAGCCCATCATTGATCCAATAAACCGACTCGCCGTCGCTTAAATCAATGTTGGCAGGATCAAAGAACACGACGGGAGCAGCATCACGGGCGGCTTCTTCCCCGAACGAAGGAATCGCGCCCGCGAAGTACTGCACCACGTTGGAGCGCCCGAACATCGACGGCTCAGTGCTGTAAGGGAAGCTCATCACCTCGTTCATCACGAGCGTTTCCCCGGTCGCGGACAGGGTATCGCCAAAGAAGCTGAACCACTCGCCGGAGGACGAGGTCAGCAGTCCAGTGAGCGGATTCCAAATCCACCACTCGCCCTCGATCACGCCTTCACAAGCGTAACAGTTCGGATGAAGGCGGATTCCATCCTCCTGCCAGTCGCCCATCACTGTCCATACGCCTTCGCCGCCAAGCAAGTCAGTCGCGGAGTTCACCGTAAACATGCCGGTTTGCGTGTCCAGCATGACGAGTTCACCGACCTGCATGAAGTCGCCGCCGACGGTTTGCCCGACCCGCGAATAGGCGAGGTAACGCCCAGATGGATCAAACCCTGCAAGGCTGTTTGCCTGAAGCTCAACGCGCCCCATTTCAAGGAATTGGCAGCACGTTTGCAGCGTCAGATCGGCGACGAGGACGGGATACGCGGTGTAAGTTTCTGTGTTGATCATCGAGAATGCGCCGTAGCGCAAATCCGGCGAAACGCTGACTTCCACCATTTCATAATTGCTCGCTGGATAAATGCTGGCAGGAACGGGGATGATCTGTTCGATTGCCGTTTCGCTCACGACGTACAGAAAGCCCTGTACGCCTGTTCCCGTCATCTGTTCGGCGTAAAGGACTGCTTGATATGATCCACCTGCCTGCGCACTCACACCAGCAGTCAGCGTGAGGAGTAAAATCGCCGCCAATACAGCCAATCCTCGCGTTCTGTGCATCGTTTTCCCCTGTTGGGTTAAGTCCGCAATCCCGCCTGATCCATTTCCCAGCGCATTGTCTCGACAAAGCCTTCGCGCACCGTGCGCGGCTGATAGCCCAACTCGCGCCGCGCTTTGGCGTTCGTACCAATGTACGTGGCTGCGCCTACGCGCAAGAATTCACCGGTGTATAGGGGCGGGACAGGGACAGCCTTGTCCACTACTCCCATGATAGCACCAAACGCCCGTATCAACCCGCCTGAGACGGTGAGCGCCGGGAGTTTGACCCCCGTGATTTCCGATGCAATCTTCATCGCGTCGGTGAGCTTCATCGTTTCACCGCCAATGATATAACTTTCGCCAGTGCGCCCTTTTTCCATCGCCAAAATGTGCGCTTCAACGATGTCGTCAATGTAGCCCCACGTATACGCCGTGCTGCTGACCAGCATCGGAAGCTGTCCCTTCAGCCACATCTGAAAGGTGTCGTGGCTGGGACCTTCATCGCCGGGACCGTAGACCAGCCCCGGCTGAACGATCACCAGCGGCAGCCCTTGTGCGATAAATTCATCTGCGACCTTGTGCGCGTCGGCTTTGGTGCGGTCATACACCGAGATATGTTCGCTTTTAAGTTGATACGACTCGTCCGCTTCGACGCCGTGCGTATCGCTGTTGATCGCCAGCGTGCTGGTATATACGCCTTTGGGGATCGCCAATTCCTGCATCATTGATAGGACATTGCGCGTACCTTCGACGTTGATCGCTTGTGCGTGAGAATTATCGCGCACGCCAACTTTGTACCAACCTGCGACATGAAACACACCGTCCGCCCCCGTCATGGGGGCGCGCATCGTTTCGCGCTCGGTGATGTCACCCTTAAAGACTTCCGCGCCCATTGCTTTCAGGTCTGCGGCTTTCTCCGGCGTTCGCGCCAGAATCACCACCTGATGCCCACGCTTGAGTAGTTCTTTCGCTAACGCTCTACCGATAAATCCTGTTGCTCCGGTCACAAAGTAGCGCATACTTGATCCTTTACACCTGTTCGTTTGTTGACACTTGTACGTTTACAGCGTAGGATGATTACGAGCCGCTGTCAAGGCGTTTATTGACATGTGTACGTTTCTTAGTGAACAAGGATGCGTCATGGTGGATCGACGGGTTATCCGCACGCGCCGTCTACTGGGCGATGCCCTGCTGGCGCTGATCATCGAAACAGGCGATTACGACTCGATCACCGTCGATGCACTCACGACACGGGCAGAACTTCGCCGCGCGACGTTTTATTTGCATTACAAGTCGATAGATGACGTGCTGCTCGACGCACTGCAAACACGGTTCGATGAACTGGCGGCGCAAAGCGCACCGAACGCCGAACGAGACGCAATCGGCGGCAAGACAGGCGTTGAGGCATTTCGCATCACATTTCAACACGCGGCGGATCACCGCGCGTTGTACCGCATCTTATTCGCCAGCAAGAGCGCGGCAGTCATCAACCGGCGCGTGCGTGACACGATTGTGGGCTTGGTGATGACGGGATTACAGAAGTTACCGCCGGGCAGTTTGCCAATTGCGCCGGAGGTTATCGCGCAGTCAATCGCTGCTGCCGAAACAGGCTTGTTGGCGTGGTGGCTCGAAACGGACGCACCGTACACGGCGGATCAAATGGCGGAGAGCGCCCACCGTCTGATCAATGACGGGATTCGGGCGCTCCTGCCGAACGCGGGATTAACGCCGTCCGAGGGTGGTTAGGATCAACCATCCGGCAATGATCACGAGCGCGACTGCCACCCAGTTAATTTGAAGCACAGATACGAGGAATAACCGCACGCCGATTCCGCCGAGCGTGAGGACAATCCCGGTAATCCACGTGATCAAGCTGACATGCCAACCGCGTGAAGTTTGATACACCCCTGATCCGAGCAGGATCACGCCGCCCGCAAGCATCGCCAGCGGCTCATTGACATTCCCGAACAGAAACAGCGCCAGTACGATCAGCAGCAGCGCGGCGGTGAGGACTTCGACAAATGTTTCTTGTTGATTGACGGTTTCGCCCATCGGTTCACCATGAGAGCTATCAGTCGGCTATAATCAGGATAACACGGCTGTGCAAAACACTCACTCCGCCCTTAACGCCCGCACCGTTTCGAGCCTGCTCAACGCCCGCGCCGGATAGATGCCCGCCAACAGCGCCGCCGCGACCGCGACGAGAAATGCCAGCGCGAAATCTTCCGGCGGCAGCGCGATTTGCATCGTCCAGCCGAACGAACGAACGTTAATCACCGTGATCAAAATGATTGCCAGCGCAACCCCGATCGGCATCGCCAGCGCGCCCGCCGTAATCCCCATCAAGCCCGTTTGAATCAGTGTGTAATTCCACAACTGCCGCCCGGTCAAGCCGACCGCGCGCATCACACCGTACTGTCGCGTCCCCTCTAATTGCAGTGCCATGAGCGCGCTCAAGATGCCGATGAACGCGACAAGCACCGACAAAAGCTGTAACGCATCGGTGATCGCAAACGTGCGCTCGAACACGTCAAACACACCTGCCCGCAGTGCGCGGTTGCTCTGCACGGTGAGTTCCGTCCCCGCCGTGAGCGTGCGCACGCTGTCCGCCGTCGCATTGAGGTTTGTTCCCGGCGCAAGGAACACGGCAATTGAGGTGATATAGGGATCGTCAAACAGGCGGCGGTACACGCTGTCCGCCATGATCGATGTGCCTTGATCGCTGGAATAATCGTAGTACACGCCTAACACCGTAAACGTTGTCACACCGCGATCCGTCGCTAGGCGGATCGTGTTGTTTTCCGGCGTGATCCCGCGCCGAAACGCCAGCGACTCGCTGACGACGAGATAATCACCGCCTGCCAGCACCTCTGGCGAGTAATCCGGTGCGATGCGCGCATCCCACCACGCGAACACGCGCTCGGTACTGACGACCTCATCTGAGGCGGCAGTGACCGTGATCGGCGGCAGATCGGGATAATCCGGCGCGGCGATCTGCACCGTACGCCCGGTGACGACTCGCTCGATCCCCGTGACACTGTCACGGATCTGCGCCGCAATCGCAGGATCAACATTTGCCGATGCGCGGTTTGCCATCAGCAGCGGCGCACTCACATAAATATCCGCGCCAAGGGTGGTATCAAGCCAACTGCTGACCGTCCCGCGAAACGAACTGATCATCACGCTGACGCCGACGATCACGCTGACGGCGATGGTCAGTGCCGCGACCGCGACCGACGTTCGGCTGAGTGACCGTGAGACAGCGCGCGGAGCCATGCGTCCGAGAACGCCGAAGATGCGCCCGGTGATCGGGGTCAACAACTGCATCGCTGTAATCAACACGATCGGGGTGAACAATGCGCCCCCAAGGATGACCGCGAACAGCGCCCCAAAGCTGATCACCAAGTTATCGGTGGGAATTTGCAGCAGCAGCACGCCCAAACCGATCATCCCCGCCGCGCCGAGCGTCACAACTGGAATTAGGCGGCGCGTACTGAGTTCGACATCGCTGCGGCGCATCGAACCGGCAGGCGGGACGCGTGTCGCCTCAAACGAAGGTACGACTGCCGCCGCCAAACTCGCCAATATGCCGATAGCCGCACCTTTGATCAGCGTAAACGGATCAACGCTGATGCGCTGAACATTCACGGTGAAGTACAAATCGCTGATCGTTTGGCTGACCAGTCCGACCGCTGCGCGCCCGAACACAATTCCCAAGCCTAAACCGATGATCGTTCCGACGGCGGCGAGTGCGACCGCTTCACCGAGGATGAGCGTGAAAATCTGCCGCCGTGTTGCGCCAACCGAGCGCAAAATCCCCAAGACGGGGCGGCGCTGAACAACGGAGAATGTCACCGTGTTGTAGATCAAGAAGATTCCGACGACGAGCGCCAGCAAACTCAGCGCTTGTAAGTTGAGTTCAAAGGCATCGGTCATTTGACCGAGTGCGCTGTTTGCGTTTCGCGTGCTGGTGATCAGAGAGCCAGCCGGGAGGAGTGTTTCGATTCGGGAGATGTCGAAGTTTTCCGGCAGGATCAGATCAATCCGGCTGATCCGATCTTCTGTTCCGGCGGCTTCTTGAGCAGTTGCAATATCGGTCAGCACCAGATCGTTGAGTGCCTCCGCGCTGACTTGATCCGCTGGATGCAAGATGCCGACGATTCGCAGTGCGGTCTCGTGAGCATTGGCGAGGACGGTGATGCTGTCGCCTACACTTAGCCCGAACCGCTCTGCGAGCGGCTGACTGATGAGCGCGGTGTTCGGCTGCGCGATGAATTGGTTGAGTGCCTCGAATGCGTTGAGCGCTTCGCCCTCGACTTCGATAGCGGTCAAGTAATCGCGGAAGGGTGGCTCTGCGAACGGATCAACGCCGAGCAAGCGCAGAAGCTGATCGTTCAAATCATTCGCCCGCACGTACATTTCGACGATGGGCGCGGTGCTGCGCAAATCCAGATCGATGCGAAGCTGACGATACAGATCAGTCGGCAGTCCGTTCGTCGTGCCGGTGATCTGGTGCGTCGCCCGTCCGGTGACCGTTTGCGTACTCAAGCCGAAAGCGCGGCTGGCGCTTCCGTTGGCAATGTCAATGGCGATCACCATTGCCACGCCAAGCGCCACACCGATCACGAACAGCACGCTTTGAAGCCGCCGCCGCGCCATGTAGCGCGCCGCCAGCCGAAACATAATCGGGAAGGTCATTGTATGTTCACGTGTGAGCTAATTGCTCAAGTTTATTTAGCCAGCTATCGAAGTGCTGGCAGGATTGGCGGATGGAGTCAAGTCCAATATCTGCCGTGATGTATGCACCGTGCTGCGGCTTTTCGTATGTTACGCCATACTCACTGAGGATTTCGTGAATGCGTACCGAGGGGGGCATAAGATCATTGATTAACTCAGGGGTTGCAAACGCTTGCCTAACGGCATGGAGCTTTTCCACTGCTCGATCCGAGAGTTCCACGATCGTAGTCGGAAAACGACGCGCTTCGGTGAACAGCATCGCTTCGAATTCATGAAGGGCGAAATAGGGTAGGAAGCGTGGGTGATTGATATCCGTTCGAAAATGTGTTTCAAGATGCTCGACTTTCTCGTAAGCGGAATGATCTTTCAGCCGAACATCCAAATCCTCGTAACCGGGAAAGTCTTTTCCTCGCAGCCCGTAATAGTCGATCATCGTCGTAACCACGACCGCACTTGAATTTTTAAGAAGCTGTTCAAGCTGAAACTTCACCTTGCCATACGAAACAATTCCGCCCTTATGGACGCCTCCTCCTGAAAGCCGTTTGGTAACGGCAAGGATTGGCGTAAGGTACAATCCGAGCAGATTAAGATGCGGATTTAGTACCTCGTTGACGAACGCTTCTTCGGTCTGTCCCTCAACGAGAATTGAGCCATATCGGAATGGGATCACCATAGTGTTGTTAGCGCGGTCTGCCGCCAATCACATTCTTTTCCCACAAGTCGCCAAGCCCGTATTCTTCAAGCCAGCCACTTAAGTCTTGTACATCTAGGCGTTTAAACACGCTTTGTTCATCCTCACGTTCGACCACAATTATGTCTTCCGGTGAAAGCTGATTGATCAATGGGACTGATTGGGTTGAGACAATTACCTGCGTGCGCGCCGCTGCCGAACGCAGCATACTCACGAGCAGCGTGATTGCATACGGATGCAGACCGAGTTCGGGTTCGTCGATGATCACGACGGAGGGCAGTTCCGGCTGAAGCAGGAGTGTTGCAAGGCAGATGAATCGCAGCGTTCCATCCGAGAGTGAATGCGCATTGAAATACGCATCTGAGCCTTTTTCGCGCCACTCTAACTGTATGGTGTTCGGGTTGAGGCGGCGTGGCTCAAGTGCAAAGTCCTCAAAAAAGGGCGCTACTTGTTGAATCGTGCGTATAATCTGGGCATAGTATGCGGGTTGCCGCTCCTGCATCCAGTACAGAAAAGCAGCTAAATTGGAAGCATCCGGGCGCAAAAAGCGGTTGTCTTCAAGCGCGCCGATTTGCTTCATCCGGGCGCCCGAACTGGTATCGTGAAAGTGGTAGAGTTTCCAGTCTTCAATCGCCATGCGAACCCAACTCGCTGCTCCTCGTTGCTGGTGAATCTGCGTTTCCAGATGACCGCCACCGGCAGAATCGGTCACAGGGCCGGGATACCTGCCTTTATCCCAGAAACCGAACTTCTCATTCTCAAAGACGAGTGTATCCTGCCTTTGCGCGGGCGTAAGCGTGATGTTGTAGATGTTTGCAAGTTCCGTTCCCCCGCCTTCGAAGACAAATCTCAAACTCAGGGATGGCGTTCTTTTGCGCCCGAAGTACAAGAAGCTGTCAGCGCCGCGTTCTGCGGAGTACCCTTGCAGTCTGCGCTCGACAATCGCATTCACCAAAGCAAACAGCGAAATGAAATTGCTTTTTCCCGCCCCGTTTGCGCCGATCAATACATTGAGTGAGCGAAGCTGAATTTCGGCGTGTCGAATTGATTTATATCCCTCTATGGTGATGCTTTCGAGTTGTCCCCTGCTCATAATGGTAAATCCAACACGGTTTTCGCTGATCTACGCTTGCATTGTAACATGCGCACAACGCATGTGTGCGTGACAATAAAAAGGGGCGTTGAGCCGCCCCTCTCGTCCCCTTATTTGATTATTCACCGGAGATGCTGTCCCCGATGACGCGCTCCCATTACGCGGACTCAGTTTGCGGTTGAGGCGGCGGCGTTTCTTCTTGTGCGAGCGGATGCCCAAGCCTGTGCAGCGCGGTGCGCGCCGCTGCGCCGACTGTATCCCGATCTGTTTCGACCACGCGGAGCAGTGCTTTTATCGCGCGCGGATCGCCGATCTTCCCCAATGCTTCTGCTGCGTGCAGTCGGGTTTGATACCCGCTGTCGTTCAATGCCTCAATCAATGGATCAACCGCCCGTACGTCGCCCAGCTTGCCCAACATCAACGCCGCACGCCCGCGTACGATGATGTCTTCGGTGGAATTGGTGACGATCACCATCAGTGTGCGGATGGCTTCTTCGCCGCCGAGCATACCCAGCTTCATGACCGCTGTCCGACGCTTCTCTTTGTTCACGTCCCGGAGCTGAGAGAGCGCCTCTTTGACCGCGACCGGATCAGGATCCGTCATGATAGGAGAACTCCTTCGCCTATACTTTGCGAGGTAATCACGAGTTTGCCATCGTGTATCCTGCTGACACGATCGGCAAGCGGCACAATCTCTGGATTGTGCGTCGCCATAAGTAACGTTTTCCCCGCTTCTCTCGTCAATTCTAGCAGAAGCGACAACACCCGCTCCCCCGTCTCTTCGTCTAGGTTTCCCGTCGGCTCGTCCGCAAGGACGATCGGCGGCTCGTGGATGAGTGCGCGCGCAATTGCGACGCGCTGTTGTTCTCCCCCACTCAGTTTATCAGGATAATCGTCCGCGCGCGCAATCAGACCAACCCGTTCCAGTAGTGCCTTTCCTCGTGATTCTGCCACACGGTTCGTTTCACCGCGTAATTCCAACGGTAGAATGACATTTTCAAGGACGGTCAATGTGGGAATCAAGTTGAAAAACTGAAAGACGATCCCGATATGCACACGCCGGAACAGGGTCAGCTCCCTATCGCCAAGCCGCGTAATATCCACGTTGTGAACCCGAATTGTCCCGCTCTCAGGATGATCGATCCCGCTGATCAAGTTGAGGAGGGTACTCTTGCCGCTCCCGCTCTTGCCCAGCAGCACGAAGAACTCGCCCTGCTCAATATCCAGATCGGTATCGATCAAGATGGGGCGCGCGCGTCCTGCTTCGTAGTATGTTTTGCACAAACCGCGAATCTGAATCATGGCAGGCGTGTCTTGCGGTGGAGCGATCATAGGCGTTCTGAGCTTTCTATTTTTCCGGCTCGTCGGATTCTCCGATTGCGTTTCTTTTCACAGAGTCTACGTGATCCGCATGAGACACGGATAATAGTCACTTCATTGTAGGCTGAATCTGTCACGAATTCCCGTAAATCTTCTATCAGATTCACCCGACGCTTCCCGTCCGATGGATGAATCTCTCGTGAGCCGCCATACCAAACGTGACGTTTATCGATGATATGCCGTGCTCTTGTGCATGGATAGTATAGGAGTCATAGAAGTGCAAAGCGTGACCATTTGTGCATTTCTGCTCAATGACACGATTATGCGGATGTGTACCGGATCGGCTTGAGCAAGGCGCGATCAAACGCGGCGAGGTTGTCATGTCCTACCCGTTCAAGTTCAGCGCGTACAGCGGCGGCATCCTTCTTGAGCGCCCCAATATCGATCCCTTGACATTGATCCGGCAGCGGCGCAAGCCATTGGATCGACCGCAGCAGCATCTTGTGAGCGCCTCGCCAGTTCCCCTGTTCAATCTGATAGTACGCGATCCCGACCTGCAAAATCGCACGGTATAGGTCACGGATCGGGCGGGTTTCGCGCATCCACAACGCCTCGAACAAGTCGTGCTGCTTGTAGTAATCCCCCCGGTTAAAGCGTTCGACTGCTTCGAGCGCTTCCGGGGGGAGTGGTTCATTGCATTCTGACTCAAGTGCCTGCCGCTGATCGCCAGTCACGCGCCGCGCCAACGTCGTCAGCAGATCGGGCAGCACGGCGGGCAGGTCGGCGGGAGTAACCACGCGATCCACGTTCAAGCGGTGTGCAGTATCGGCGGCGGTCGCGTCGTCCGTCACCAGCACAATCGGAATGCGGCGCGTGGCGGGACTGGTGCGCGGAGTCACCACCCACACGCGCCACTCTTGCAGTTCGCCGTCGATGAGGATCAGCGCGGCTTCAAGATCGGCAAGCGCGGCAATGATATTCGCCGCGTCACCTTGGGTTACTGGAACGGCGTCTTGTTCGCTTAGGATCGGGCGGATCGTTTCGAGCCATGCCGGTGAGCCGGGAATCACGATGTTCATACATCACGCTCCACACGAATCGAACGGATGAACAACGACTGCTCAATAGAGAGCGGAGTCACCCCCCACCGAAAGTGACCCTGCGGCGTGGCGATCATATACTGATTGTCGATCCACGCGATGAACCCAAGTTTTCCTATGGGCGAGTAGGGTGTTTCTAGCACAGGTGAGCCATCCACTAAAAAGCGGCATCCGTCTTTATACCAGATGATCTGATACGTGTGATCCGTCTCCAATGTTTCAGGCGGTAGGATCGCCTCGCTGACCTTGAGCGTCTTTTGAATCGATGGATACACCCAGCGATACAGCGCCGGAATCTTCATCGCCAGCATGAGCGGCAGCGCCACAGGCGCAAGCGCGGCAGCACGCCAGTGAGCGGCATCAACCGCCTGCGCTTTCCAGCCGTGACCGGGTGAGTCAAAAGCAAGGCAGAGGTTATGCGGCGGTGCGCCGAAAAAGAACCACAGGGCTGTAGGCAGCCGCGGAAAGCGGCGCAGATCAGGCGATAGGGGATGATTCCAGAAGCCAAACCCGGCTGTCCCGATCAGGTCGGCGCGGCTGGCGCGGGCTGTTACAGTCACCGTGACGGGCGGCTCGCATGTGAAGGCATACTCACCATAACGATAGTCGGTGATCTGCGCGTTGTGATACCCCACGCCGGAAGTCACCGTGAGGCGCAGCCCATCGTCAGCGGCGGATACCTTCCCCGTGCCCTGTTCGGTGACTACCCATTCGGCTAGTTTGTTGGAAAAACCATAGAACACTTGAGCTAATCCACTCCCTATCTGCGCGTATTTGCGCTATAATACACCCATATGTGCGCAAACTAGGGTAGTCAACACCTTCCTTAACGGTAGGGCGAGAGGGCATTCGCGTTGGACATCATTTGGTACGGGTTAAGCTGTTTTCGTCTGGTCGAACGTGGAAAAGTGGCGGTGATTACCGATCCCTTCTCTGAAGCGATCGGGCTGTCCGTCCCCAAATTAAAGGGGGATTTGGTCACAATCAGTCATGAAGCGCCGGGGCATGATAATATCAGCGCAGTAAAAGGCGAAGCTTATGCGATTCGCGGCGCGGGTGAATACGAAATCAGCGGCGTGTTTGTCACCGGGATTGCCATGCATAACCCGGAAACAAATCAGCATAATATCAGCTACCTGATCGACTTTGACGGGATTACCGCCTTGCATCTAGGCAACTTGGATCATGTGCCGGATCAGTCCGTCGTGCAAGAATTAGGAACGGTCAATGCGCTCTTGATCCCGGTCGGGGGCGGGCGTGGACTGCGGGCGGCTCAGGCGGCGGAGGTTGTCGCGCTGATCGAACCCTACTACGTCGTCCCGATGCACTATGAACAGCCGGGGCTAAATTTTGCGCTCGACCCGGTGGACAAGTTCTTGAAGGCAATGGGCGTGAGCAAAGCACAAGAAACTGACATGCTACGCATTTCAGCAAGCGATCAACCGGAGCAGCCACAAATCGTTGTATTGACCGCGCAGCAGTAGTGAAATTCCGAGAGGCGGAACGGAGAAATGACCGTCAAACTGCTCATGAATTGGGATATTAAACCCGGACGCGATACCGAATATTTCGAATTCGTCGTGCGCGAATGGGTGCCGGGTATCCAGCGAATGGGAATTCAACCGACGGGGGCATGGTACACTATCTACAGTCGGTCAAAAGATGCGCCGCAAATTTTGACCGAAGCAATTGCCAAAGACCTGCCGACGATGCAGCAGATTCTCAACAGTACGGATTGGCAGCGCTTGTACGACCGTCTGCAAGATTATGTGCAGAACTATAAGCAGAAGATCGTGCATGTGACGGGCGGATTCCAGTTATAAAACATCGGCGGCAAGCCGCTGCATAAAAGTTCCATCAGATTCGTCGGATGATTGTAGACAAACGCCGAAAGATCGGATTATGATGGAGCGTCAGAAGACATGGTTTGCTCTGCTGTATTGAGGTGATGTTAGAATGCCGATGTATCTGTATCGCCGCGAAGATGGAACGACGTTTGAAATCAAACAGAAGTTTCTCGACGACCCCCTGACCGTAGACCCCGTGACCGGACAAAAGGTCGTGCGCATCGTGCAGCCCACGAGCGTGATCTTCAAGGGCAGTGGTTTCTACGTCAACGACAGCAAAGGGAAATCGAGCACTGCCGTTCCCGCCAAGACGGACGCCCCTAAAACCGACACACCCGCAGTCGCAGAAGCTCCTGCCGCTGCACCTGCTGCGCCCGCCGCTGCTGCTGCCGCCGCTCCGGCGAGCAGCGCTGCCGCTGATTAGTCGTTCCGTTCAGCGCCGCTGAGCGGAGATGCCTTGCTTTATTCGCCCGTGTCTGCGGGCGTTTTTGATTCTATTCTATGCTGGCGTGCAGTTCCGCGATGACTGCATCCAGCGCCATCGTATTGCCGCGCTCCCGTGCCGCGTTGAACGCACTTTCGCCCATTTTCTCGTGCAATTCTTTCGCCAACTGCTCGGCGGCATGGCGTGTTTCATAATCACCGTTCGGATGATGGCTCACCAGTCCGGCATACGCCGCTGCGCGCTCCATGTCGCCCTGCGCGTTCAACAGCCGAGCGCCAATTTCGACCAGCGAGATCTGTGATGCGAGCAGTTCGGGGTGCTGCTGCACAATCTCCAACGCTTCGCTGAGGTGTGATTGCGCCGCCTCCATGCGGCGGGTGGTGAGCGCAACCGACGCCAAACCGCGCAGTGACTCCACCTGCCCGAAGGCATCATCAATCGTGCGGCGGATGTTTAAGCTCTCCTCCATCATGAGCACCGCGATTTCATAATCGCCTTCCAATTCGGAGATCAAGCCGAACGCATGCAAGCACTGTGATTTTCCGTCCTGATCGCCGGTTTCCATGCGCAGATCAATACTTTTTTGTGTCAATTCACGCGCATCAAGCAAGTCGCCAGTTAACCGCGCGAGTTCGCCCAAGCCATAGTAGCAGTCGCCCATGCCGATGTTGTCCTTGATGGCGCGGCGGATTTCGAGGCTGTGTTGGAAATACATGCGCGCGTCATCAAGATCGCCCATATATGTGGCGGCGGCTGCCATATTGAAATACGAGACGGCAACACCACGCCGATCCCCGATGCGTGACTTGATCTTGATGCTCTCCACACAGTATTCGCGGACGGCGGCATAATCACCGCGCGTTCCGGCAATCGTCGCCACGTTATTGAGCGCAACGGCGATCCCAAATTCTTCTTCTTGTCGCAACCGGATTTCAAGACTTTGGCGATAATAAGCCCCCGCCGCATCAAGGTTGCCTTCCGCCCATTCCAGCGTTCCGAGCAGGTTCAACGCGTCAGCAACCCCTTTCTCATCGCCGATCTCGCGCGAAAGTTCGAGGCTTCGTTCGAAACTTTTGCGACCGCTTTGGGGATCAACTGTGTGCATCAAGACTGCTCCGGTTAGGCGTAAGCTGTGCGCATATGCTTGTTTATCCCCCAACTTTTTCGCGTATTTCCCCGCCTCCTCAGCGCTGGCGAGCGAATCGCTCCATTGGTTCATGCGCCACTGCGTTTCCGCCATCCGGTTGAGCAGAATCGGGCGGCGGGGATCGTCCTCGCTCATCATCTCCAGCGCCCGCTGGATCATCCCTTCGGCGCGCTGGTAATCCGCCGACAAGATCGCCAACCGGTGTGTGACGGGCATCAAATAATCAAGTTCGCGCGCATCATCACCCGCGCCGCGCCAATGTTCGATTAAACGTTCGGCTTGGTTCTCATCGTTTGGGAAGGTACGCTCGATTTGCTGTGCGGCGGCTCGGTGGAGCGCGGCGCGCGCATCCGGCGCGATCCGCTGAAGCACACCATCGCGCAGTTTGTCATGGGCGAAACGCCATTGATTATCGCGGACCTCAAGGATTGCGGCTTCGCTGCATTCATGCAGCCATGCGGCGCGCTGTTTGGACGGGATGATCCAATGGAACAGCGCGTCTTCGATCGTGCGCCCCAAAATCGCGGCACGCTCAAGACCGGGCAGTACCCAATCGGGCAGACGGCTGAGACGGCGCTGAACCACTTCTTGAATTCCGCCCGCGAAGACCGCTTGTGGCAGTGTGACGCGCCCGATGTCGCTCAAACGTCCCGCTTCTTCGGCGAGCGTGCGCATCACCTCCACGATGAATAAAGCATTCCCTTCCGTTTCCCGCCGCAGCAGATCGACCAGTTCCGGTTGTTCGCTAGTTCTGCCAAGCATCGCCTGACAGAACTGCGCAATCTCTTGATCGCTCAAGCGGTTGAGGCGCATCGTGTGCATCGTTGGCAGCGCTGCCTGTAAATACGGCGCTTCGTCGTCGCGGTATGTCGTGACGATCATCACCGGGAGTTCGCTCGCAAAGCGCATCAGCGCGGCAAGCAGTGAGCGATCTTCACCGAGCGCCCAATGAATATCCTCGACTAGCAGCAGCACGGATTGATCGGAACGGCGCAAGAGGTCGATCAGCGTGTTGGCGAGTCGTTCGATGTAAGCGCGTCCGGTCAACGTTGGCGCGTCCGGGATCGGTCGCGCAAGCAGAGTCTCAATCTCCGGGAGCACGGTTTTGAGATGCGATGCTTCGGCGTCTGTTGGCGGCACAGCGATCACCAGACGGCGAATCGGCATTCGCCAAATTTGGTAAGGCATGCCGCCGCCTTCGACCGCCTGCCCATGCAGCACCAGCCCACCGTGAACAAGGCTGTAAATGCGCAGTTCGTCTACAAGGCGCGACTTACCAACACCGCTTTCACCGCCGATCAACCAACCACTGCCGGATTGTCTGCCCGCTGTATCAAAGGCTTCTTGGAGTGTCTCAAGTTCAATGCGCCGCCCGATGAATTTTGCGGCTTGCAGCAGGCTTTCCCGGACGTTGGAAGGTTCGTTGTCGTTGGTTGAATCACCCTCTTGCGCTTTGTGGAGCGCTTCCAGTGCCGCCCCCGCTGACGAAAAACGCTCATTCGGCGGATAGGCAAGCAATCCGTGGAGGAGTGGGACAAGCGGCGGCGGAATCCGGCTGAAGTCGAGCGACTCAGTTTGTATCCTCTGCATCAGGTCTTCAATTGCCGTCAGTTTATACGGATGGCGCCCACTGAACATTTCATAGGCGATCACGCCAAGCGCGTACAAGTCAACGCGGATTCCCGCCGCCGGGTCATCCTCATCGAATACGCCAAACAGAATTTCGGGTGCGAGATAGCCCACCGTTCCGAAAAACCCGCTTGCTTCATCGAATGTGACCGCCAACCCAAAATCGACCAGCTTGATCGTGCCGCGATCAACCATCACGTTGGCGGGTTTCAAGTCGCGGTGCAGTATCCCGTGATGATGAATGTACTGGAGCGCTTGCAGCACCTCACCGATCAAGCGGGGAAGGCGCGCCGGATCCGCCGTCTCGGCATATTGCAGTATCGTCTGCGGTTGGCGAATCAACTCCATGGTGAAGAAGGGCTGACCGTCGTCAATGCCGTAATCCAATACGCTGACGATATGCGGGTGACGCAGTGACGCCATCACCCTAAATTCTTTGAGCAGCGCCATGCGCAGATCGCCGTGATCCGGAGCAACACTGAAACTAAGGTTAAGCAGCGGCGCGATCACCCGCTTGAGTGCGACTTCACTTCCGGTCAAGCGGTCATGGGCGACAAAGACTTCCCCCATACCGCCCCGTCCGATGTTTGTGCCCAAAGCGTACCGATTGGCAATCAGTCGTGTGCTGCTCATCCCTGCATCCATGATCTCAGTCGACACCCAGAGCGTATTTGAAGATTACGCTTTTTTAAAACCGCACGCCATTTCGCTTTGCTTGACTGCCCATTTCCATGCGATGGAGAAGGGCAAAGAACGAAGGTACTTGGGATGAGCTTTTGTCTCTCTTGAATTCTCAAGTACGACCTAATGGTATCTTACACAGGGTTCGCCCACTTGCGCGTTAAATACAATCGATGGTTCACGTGACTCGATGCGCAGTGCCATCGTAACCTGCCCAGCGCATCTGGATTGTGTCTGCGCGACCGGGTATGCTGCCGCTGAAAGTCATCTCTACTTCACCTTTTGAACGCCCGAAGAACGTCGTTTCGGTTATTGGGCGCAAGACTGTGCTCGACAACCCCGATGTTTCCATCACAAGCGATCCATCACATATGCTGAAGTTCAAGCGAAATACACGACCGAAGAATTCGACGTCATAGGCACCCACAAACGGCGCTAGGCGTTCAGGGTCAAGGCTGATGAATGTGCGTTTTTCGGGAAGTGCAAACGGCTTCTTCAACGCGGCAAGCAGCAGAGTTTCGAGCATCTCTTTAATCGCCGCGCTCCCCAAATTGCTGAGGATGATCACCGCGATTCCCTCCGCTGGTGCGTAGGCATAATTCGAGATAAACCCATCAATTCCGCCCGAATGTCCGACCGTTTTGACTGTGCCAACCGTATGGATTTCCCATCCCAGACCGTAGCCTTCATCGGTTTCTGGGATCATTTGCGCAAGCGTCTCTAAATGGATCACCCGCCCGCTGAATACGCCTTCGCTCCACCGAATCATGTCGTCGAGGGTTGTGGCGATTGCCCCCGCTGCTCCCATCGCGGTTGAATGGATCGGCAGCGCCGGGGTATACACATCGCTAGAAGGATTGGATAGATTGTAGCCAACTGCCCGCCCGCCGCTGACTGCTTCCCAATTCGCTGTGGAGCGGCTCATCCCCAAGGGTGAAAAAATCCACTGGTGCAGCCCTTCGGCGTAGGTTATCCCTGTTTCAGCCTCGAAGATCGCGCCGAGCATGATCCAATTCGAATTGCTGTAGCCAAATGCGTTCCCCGGCTCATACTGAAGCGGCGCATCATGAAACAGCTTGATCAGCGCTGCATTCGTCTGCGGCATTCCCATCATCGCAGCGTATTCCGGCATTGGGATGAGATCGGGAATGCCGCTTCGATTGCCGAGCAGATGCGCAATGGTAATTCGCCCCGCGTGCGGATAAGTAGGAAACCAGCGCCGAACGGACGTATCTAGCGCAAATCGCCCTTGTTCGATCAACTTCATAATCAGGAGCGCGGTAAACGGCTTGGTTAGCGAACCGATTCTGAATACGGTGTCGGCTTTGTTAGGCATTCGCCGCGCATGATTGGCGGTGCCGAATGAGCGCTTGAAGATCACATGACCGTGCTGAACGACGGCAGCCGCTCCTGTGAATTTCTTCTGCGTGTAAAAAGCCTTCGCGATTCGGGCAAGGTCACCTGAAACGCCCAATTTGATTCGATCCTTGATCCAATTCATGATTCGTCCTCATTCCTTCCGTTGATTGGATACGTTCATGTGTGTATGAAAACTAGCGAAAGAAGCGGCGGCATCACTGCCGCCCGATTTAGCGCGAAAGTGCCCGAAAGAACATGTCTGCGTGTTCGTTCACGCGATCACGCACGGAAAATAAACCGGGATCAAGAAGCCATAGTGTGAGCAGTCCATTTTGCAGCGCAAGGAAATGAATCGCTGCGTCTTCCGGTACAACGTCCGCGCGGATTTCCCCAGTCGCAATGCCGTCACGGATGAACTGCGCGATCAATGCTGTGTATTTGCGATTACCCGAGATTTTCCCTTCAACACCACCCATCAACTCATCAGTGACAGGCGATTTGAACAGGATGATCTCGCTAACCGCGCGATACTCGGCATCGTTAGCGGCGTGCATCAATGAGTCGACCAACAATCGACGAAGTGTAACCAGCGCGCCGCCGTCCGTGCCGAGTGCCGCTTCGATCACCTGATTGATCCGGCTCATGGCTTTCGCGATCATCGCTTCGTATATCTGCGGTTTCCCCCCGAAGTGATGATACAGTGCCCCTCGAGTGACACCTGCCTCCTCCGCAATATCTTCAAGCCGTGCTGCTTCATAGCCAACTCGCCTAAATACGACGAGCGCCGCCTCGATCAAGCGCTGGCGGGTGACTTCTGCTTCTTCCTTGGTACGCCGCATCATGTTCTCCTTGGTTTTATACATACTAACGTGTATGTATATATATGTCAAGCACTGCGCGAGCTGTTCGTAGAATCCTCCCAATTGCTAGAAGAATCAATTGACTCACGCTCTAATTGACATCCTCCTCACACACGGGGGCATAATGACCAGTTTTGAGATCATTCAATCGAATAATGCGGCGCGGTTGGCGTTCGTCACGCAAGTGCGGATCGGTTTCATCAATGAAGTGGTTTGGTCACCAGATGGGCGGCGCTTGGCGGTGGCTCACGGCGGCGGTGTCTCGATCTGGGTTGATGGGTTTGGCGGCGACGCGAATTTGACGTTGACGCATGATGCGCCTGTCAAAGGACTCAGCTTTAGCCCGGATAGCAAAATCATCGCGGCGGCGAGCAGTGACACGCGGATTCGGCTGTGGCTGGCAGAACACGCGAATATCCTCAGCACGCTGCGAATTCACCCGGATGCAGTGAACACGGCTGCGTTTAGCCCAAACGGACGTTATTTAGTTAGCGGCGGATCGGACAAGATCACGCGGGTGACGGACTTCACCGACAGCTACGGATTGAGCGCCCTTGAAGGGCATACAGGCGAAATCGAATCGGCGGCGTTTGCGCTGAATGGTTCGGTCGTCATCAGCGGCGGACGCGACAACACGCTCCGCGTGTGGGATGCTCAAACTGGTGAAGCGCGGGCAGTGTTCACCCACGCGGATTGGGTGCGCCAAGTCGGCATATCTCCCGACGGGCTGCGGACGGCTTCCGCGTGTAAAGATGGGCGGATTCATGTCTGGGATATGGTCAGCCAAACCGAGCAGCGCGCGTGGGATGCGCACACAGGCGGAGTCGATGCGGTGCGTTTCAGCCCCGATGGGCGCTTGATCGCCAGCGGCGGGCGTGATAACCGCGTATGTGTATGGGATGTCGAAAGCGGCGCGTTGGTGGCGGCGCTGGATCAACACATCAAACCCGTTTTGACGGTTGCGTTTAGCCCGAATGGGCGCTATTTGATCAGCGGCGCAGGCGATAATGCGCTGATCATGTGGGGCATTTCGGCTGCCAACGGCGCTGAATAGGCGCTAGCATGGTGCTGCAAGGAGCGGCTTACAAGCCGCTCCAATAGGTTGTGACAACGCATGTGAAACGTTTGAATGTAATGTAAATTTTAATGATTTGCTGACATAAACCGACATAAAAGCCGAACGGGCGCGTTCCTCCTCAATCCACCGGTTCAAGCCCTAAGCGCATTTGCAGTTGATTGAGTTCCTGCCGCGCAAAGCCGCAGTGTTCGTAAAACCCACCGAATTCTTCCGGGCAGATTGCCTGCACTGTCCACTGTTTGCCGGGGTATTTCGCCCACAGTGCGCGGATCAGCCGCGCCGCTTGACCTAACCCCCGCTCGGATGGTGCGACGATCACGGCGCGCACAATGACCGTGTCCCGGCTTGGATCGGTGAGGATGGCGGATGCTTGATCAAGCTGATACGCGACGTTGGGCGGAGCCATGCGCGCAAGGTGCGTGCCGCTGATCTGCCAAGGCAGGTCGGCGCGCCCGTACTCGGTCACGTGCCGCGCCACTTCTAACACATCAACCGGAGTCAATGCATTATTTTCGTCACCCTCCGGCGCGGCGACCGTATAACCGTATAAGCGGCGCAACGCCCGAAAGCCTACCTTGACATACAGGCTGATTGCGCGTGTGTTCTGCTCAAAGACTTCCAGTTCAAGCCGACGGTCCGTGCGATTGCGCGCTTGCTCAATCAATTCGAGCAGCATCCGGTAGCCGACCTGTTTCCCCTGTGCTTCCGGCACAATTCCCATGGCAGCGATCCGGCTCGTCCAGCCCTGCCGCGCGACCAAAGCAAAACCCACCGGCATGTCGTTGTGATAGGCGATCAAGCTGACGTTCAAATCGATCCCGTTCTGGGCGATCATGTTTGCCAGCAGCGGCGGAGTCATCGTAACCGTTCCGGCGATATACCCGGTAAAGGCATGGGTGAACAAGGCGGCGAGCGCCACCAACGACGACTCGACCGCGGGTTGGTAGGTGAGGTGCATATGCGAACCTTTCTTGAGTTCACGTCCCCCGCCGCCGCATCACGCATGGGCGATGCGGGGGAACGCGGAGAAAACACGCTTATAACAGCGCTTGAATCAGCGTGTCATACAAACGCCAGAGCGCACGGCGCAGCGGATCAGGAGTATCGCGCGAGGGCAAAATCGGCGGGAACGACGACGCGCCCGGTTGATCCCAACTGTTTGACCAACCTTCACCTGTCCACAGTAGATCAGCGCCGGGAACGCCCAGATCGGTCAGCATTTCCGCCGGGTCATAGCCGTTGTTCTCGAAGGTGTTATCGTGAATCCAATTGTGCTCCGGCAGTACGCCGAGATCGAACACGGTATCACGCGGGAAGATCAGATATAAGCTCGTCAAGCCCACGCCAACCGAACGATTTCCCCGGATGATGTTGTTAAACACCTCTGTTCCGTCGGCGGTCATGATCAAAATGCCCGTGCCGCTCGGCACTTTCGAGACGACCGCATTTGCATCGCCAAAGTTGACGTGATTATTGTCCTCGATCAGGTTGTTATACACCCGTGTGCCATAGCCCACGAGCGACGGATTATTCGGCAGCAAAAAGACGAGGATTCCGCCCGCGTTGTCGTACACATGATTGTCGTACACTTCGGCGTAGGTGCTGTTTTCGATCTCGATTCCCGTCACGTTGCCGTAAACCGTGCTGTTGCGCACGATGATCGGTCCGCGTGACTGACCCACGTAAATCGCCGCGTCCGCGATACCCGTTGCCGTCACATATTCGATCAAAATGTCGGTGCATTCGACCGGATACAAGCCGTAAATCCCCGCGTTTTCGATGATCAAATCGCGGTAGACGACTCGCTCCGCGCCCGTCGTCAAGACGCCGTTGCCGACGGTATCGCGCACGCCAAAGCCTTCCAGCGTGAAGTCATCGCCGGTGGTGTTGAAGCCGTCGCTGAGAACGCCTTGACCGTCGATCCAAGGGCGGTTCTCGCCTTCGACCAAGCCGCGCACGGTGATATTCGGAATATCGATGTAGACCGTCTCGTGATACACACCCGGTTCAACTTCGATAATGTCACCGGGAAGGGCGCGGTCAACAGCGGCTTGAATCGACTCGCCCGCCGTGACATGATGCGTGACCGGATCACGCGGCGCACCGGGATCATACGGCGGCGCGGTTGAGTCTTCGACCAGATCACGGGCGGGATTGTCCATCGGCGCGATCACGGGTAAACCGCTCGGCACGCGGGCGGGAATTTCGATCAAATCGCCCGGCTCATCGGTGAGCGCGTACAAAAAGGCGATCAAATCTGCCGTTTGCTGCTCGGTCAGCGTGAATCCGCGCACCTTTTCGTCAACTGGTACGTCTACGCCGAGCGCTTCACCGCCGCCGTCCGCGTAAAACTCGACAACTTCTTCCAATGTGGCGAAGAATCCATTGTGCATGTATGGTGCGCTCAAGGCGATATTGCGCAGAGTCGGCGTTCTAAAGGCACGCTCACCGGGGGCGGTGTTGACCGTTTCGATCCGTCCGAGATCGGGATTTTCGGGGTCATGATCCGGTACGCCTAACACATGGAACGTGTTATGCGTGAAGGTGGGCCACGCGTGACATTCAAAACAGCGGGTTTGCGCGCTGCGGAACACATCGAATCCGCGCCGCTGCGCCGGGGTGAGCGCATTAGAATCGCCCGCCGCGAAGCGGTCAAACGGCGAGTTTTGGCTGATCAGCGTGCGCTCGAAGGCGGCGATCGCGGTGACGATGTTTTCCGGCGTGATCGCGTCTGCACTGCCGAATGCTGCTTCAAACAGCACTTGATATTCTGGGATGCCTTGAAGCTCGATCACTTCGGCGTTGATGTCCGCGCCCATTTCGTTTTCAGCAGTGAGCGGCACCAGCATTTGATCTTCGAGCGTGGCGGCACGTCCATCCCAAAACAGCGATGTCGCGTAGGCGACATCCCACAGCGTCGGCACGTTGCGGCGGAGTTCTTCACCGTGTGTTCCTGTGCCGACGGCGTTCCCGTCGCTGAAGCCCATGTCGGGGTGATGGCATGACGCACACGCGAGATTGTTATTCCGGCTGAGGATCGGATCGTAGAACAGTATCCGACCGAGCGTCGCTTGTTCAGAGTCAACTTCCGGGAGCGGAGGATATACAAGATCAAGCCCGCTCACGCTGTCATCGCCTTGGCGCGCGCCGCCGCCTTGAGCCGCAAATGGGATCGGCGCATCTTCCGGTGCTGGAACAAACGCGAACGCGGTTACGATGCCGCACACGATCAAGAGCAGTCCGCCGAGGACGAGGCGAAAGATCAACGGAATGCGGCGGCGTTTGACCGTCGGGGGTGTGGTGGTCGAATTCATGGCATTATCCTTTTATCCGGCGTGCCCACACGCCCATCGCGTAAAAAACGAACCCTAACCCAGCGGCGATCCAGCCGATCACCCAGACGGCATGCAGCGGCACGATCAGCGCTTGTGTTTCAAGATAACCGATCGACAAAATGCGCTCTAAGTAGACTTGCACGATTCCCGCCCCAGCTAATCCAAGCGAGCCGATCAAAATTCCGCCGCTGACCAACCAGAACGGCGCAAGTCCGGTGACGCGGCGGTTTTCGCACCGTAGTTCGGCAAGCACTTGATTGGTCACGCCCAACAGCGAAGCGGCATACGCGAACAGAATCAGCGTGCGGGCGAGATCGGTCAAGCGTGTCCCGGCGATCATCAAATTGACATCCGGCACGGACGCGAGCGCGCCCAAGCCGCCTACGCCGATCAAGATCAGCAGGGCTGTGAGACTGATCCAATGTGGGCTGAGGGTGCGTGCCTCGTTTCGGTTGGATAATCCGAGATACAGATGTGAGGCGATGATGATCGCGGCGATAGGCAGGATGATCACGCCGACGACCGCCGGAATCGGCGGGGTAATTCCGAGCGGGATCAGCGCTTGCACGGCGAGAAAATATGCCGCAATCGCCCAGATGCCGCCGACACTGTATAAAGCGGTATTCACCCATCCCGGCGTGAGATTGCTAAACCGGTGCAGCGTCCACAGACTGAGCGCGATCACCATCCAACCAAGTCCCAATGTATCGCGCAGTATGAGCGCGAACACGCGCAGCAGTTGATCGCCGGAAAATTCAGCCGGAATCATGCCGACGATTACCCCCGCGATGAGCGCGATCAACCCGGCGGTGTATACCGTCGGAAGTCCCCACCAGCGTTTGACGCCCGTCAACACGGTGATCAACACGAATGCGAGGACGAGAAGATAGACCGCATCCAACACGGGCGGAAGTTCGAATCCGGCGCGCCCTTCGAGCAAGCCGAACACGCCTGCGCCGACGGTGAGCACACACAGGATCGTCCACAGGCTACGCGCGATTCGCAGCAGGCGTGAGAGTCGAAAATCTGCTTCTGGACGCTCGTGCGAAAGCGCGTACACGCCCCCGCCGATCACGCCGCTGGTGAGCGCCAACAAAAGCACGCTGTTCGCCAGCGCCGATACCTGATGATACGGAAATGTACCGCCGAGCGGATCATCGCCCAAAAACTTAACCGCGCCGACCAGATGAACGAGGACGTACACGATCAGCAAGATGGGCAGATGGAGCAAGAACTGATAAGCGGCGCGCTGCGCCTGTGTCATCTTCATGATCGGCTTCATCCGAGGCTAAACAGGTAAGCGATGATTTCGGTGATCTGCTGGCTGTTGAGCGCGTCGCCCAAGTTGCGCGCCATCGCATCCGGGAAGCCTTCGACGACATATGCGCCCGGATCGACGATGGACTGACGGATGTATTCCTCCGCGCTCAAGCCAGAGATGCGCGATCCAGCGCGCTCACGTATGCCGTACAGTGACGGACCGACGATCACGACATCCGGTTCAATGGAGTGGCAGGTCGAGCAGATCGCCGGGGCGCGGGTGAACCACAGTCGCCCATTGTTGATCACGTCGTTGCCTTGTACCTCGGCGGGCGGGGTAGGCAGCAAATCACCCACGCTGGCAAATCCGCCGCGCACGTTGATCGGGTTGACCGGGAAGGACGCGACCGCTGGTTGATCGCTCACCCATGCAAGAAAGGCGATTAAATTCGTGGTTTCTTCGCGGGTGAGGCTGAACCTCGGCATCACGCGCAAACCGGGATGAAAGACAGCTGGATCGGTGAGGAATTCGGTTAAGTAGGTGTCCCCGCGTTGATCATGAATCGCCGTCAAATCGGGGGCATACGCGCCGCCTTGACCATAAACCGTGTGACAGCTTTCACAGGCATTTTCGCGCCACACGCCGAAGCCCGCAAGCGCATTCGGCGGCATCGCTGTGGTAGTGCCGGATGCCGTGACCAAACCGAACGCCAAAAATCCGAGCGCAAGCACACTACAAATCAAAAAGAAAAGACGTGTTCCCGGCATCCACGTAAACCCTTTTATGTGAGATAAGTATTGTTATGGTGAGTCGATTATAGACAGTTGGGGGGAGCGCCGCTATACTCTTGCTTATAGCTCACACGTAGGGACAGGCATTATGGAAGCGACTCCTCCTTTTGATCCGGCACTGCTGGATGTGATCCGCTGCCCGGAAGCGGTCAAATATACGGATCGCGGCAGCGATCCCGGACGCCTGACATTGGTCAAGGATTGCTGGTTGGTCAGTGAAGATAGCGGCAATAAATACCCGATCCGCAGCGGGATTCCGGTGCTGCTGCTCGAAGAAGGCGCAAAGTACAAAAACACCCCGGTGGACGATCTGCCCGTTCCGCCGCCCGCATAATAACCATACCCTTTTTTGACCGCAGAGCGCGCAGAGTCAGTGAATCACGAAAGTGTCTTTGCCCTCACCCTAAATTCCCTGATGGGGGAGGAGGGCTAAAACGCGCAATTCGTGATTCACTGAATTTGTTGTCATTATGATGGCTCCTCGATCACGCCATACAAATAAAGGGTTCCAGATTTCCAAGTAATATAGTCGCCTGCCACGATATCAGTAGTGTTCAGCCCTTCCAGCACCTTTTTCAAAGGTAAAACGATGACCCCGTAGGTTGTGAGGATGGGCAGCCACACTCCTTTTAGCAAACTTCGACTTGCGATAGCGCAGCACGCGGGTTCAAAATGACGCGGCGGTGCGATGATTTGCCCTGTCCACATTTCATCATCAATAGACAGATGCGGGGTTTGGCTGTATTCAAAGGAGTTCCTGCCCGTGATCGGAGACGCAATGAATTGGTACACTTCACCTACCTTCAGTTGAGTAAACTCATAGAGTGAGTCAAACAGATAGAGTTTATGTTCCTCTGTTTGAACAATGATGAACTGATTGAAGATCGAATCTTCATATACCGCGTGCGGCTGTATCTCTGTAATGGTTCCTCGAATGAATTCCATGATCCTTGTTCCTCCGCTTATCTTTTATGTACATATTGAATACGCACTTATAATAAAACTATTGTCACCGATAGCGACTAACAAATTTCTGCCATCTGCCTCATATATCAACTCATAGTCCCGCGAACCATCTTAAGAGAGACAGAGGGCAAAGTCACTTTCGTGATTCACTGAGTTTTGCGCCGTAGGAACGGCGTATCAATTGCTTGTCATTCTAAACGTGCGCTATACTTCTCGTAAATTCGTCTCATGTGCGGCGCGCACAAGCAAGCGAGTAGGGGAAGATGGCGGACGTGACCTCTTACGAAGCTCCACTTCATCAAGCCGGGGCGCTGCCTGTCGATGCCCCGCCGAAATTATTCGGGCGGGATACGACACTGGCGCGGGTTTACACCCATCTAAAAGAGAACCGCGCAGTCCTGCTGCATGGCGCGGCGGGGGTGGGTAAAACGGCGGTTGCCGCCAAACTCGCCAACGCCTACACCGAACTTCCCGGCGGGGCGCTCTGGCTGAATATTGACTCGCCCAACCTCGGCGATCTTCTGGCGCGGATTGGTCGCGCGTTCCAAATGGAAAATGTGACCACTTCCGAGACGCCGACCGCCTTTGTGGGCGCGGTCGCCACGACGTTGAGCCACGAAAAACCGCTGATCGTGCTCGATGGGACGATCAGCGCTGAAGTTGCCAATGAATTCGTCACCCGCTGCGCGACTGGCATTCCGGTGCTGATCGTCACCGATGCCGACATGGACGGCGAATGGACGAAATTCCCACTTAATCCACTTGAACCGCAAAGCGCGCTGGCGCTTTTCCGCCAGACGGCAGAAAAACCGGACGATGACGCGGCGGAAATCGTCGCCCAACTAGGCTATATGCCGCTGGCGATTGTACTTGCCGCGCAAACAGTCAAAGCATCGGGCGGTACATCCGCCGATTTCCGCGCGCTCCTCCCCGGCGAAGCCGCGCTTCCACCGAACTATAAAGCACTCGCGGCGGTTTGGCGCGGGCTAAATAAGGCGCTGCAAGGGCTTCTGCTCGTGTTGGGAGCAGCACCGCGCACCGGCGCAACCGCCGAAATGCTCAGTATGATGGCGAACGCCCCCGCCGAAGCGATCACGGGTGCGATGAATATGCTCAATGCCCGTCGGTTGGTGATCGCCACCGAGCAGTACGGGCAGCGGTTGTATCAACTGCACACGGTAACGCATCAATTTATGCAGCCGCTGCTGCGCGGCGCGAATCAACTGGAAACCCTGCAAGCGAAAGCGCGCTCCGCGGTGCTGGGGTATGCGCGCAAGTACGGGATCGGTGGCGCGGATGCAAATCTGAAGCTTGCCGCTGAACTGAATACATTCCTCGCTGTCGCCAAAGCCGCCTCCGATGCGGGCGACCGCGAAACGCCAAACGGGTTGGCAATGGCGCTGATGCAGGGTGATTTCGTCAGCGCGGGCGGTTATGTGAACGAACTCCGCACCCTGCGCCGCCTTGCTGCCAGCCAGACGACGGCGTTCCCGGCGTATACGGGGAGCGCACCACCGCCGCCCGCCGCGCCAATCACACCACCCGCTGCGCCTCCTGCCGCGAAGACCGTGCTGGTTGGCGACGACTTTGACGAATTAGACGAAGAACTTGACGAATCGCTCCAAGTTGATGAGACGCCAGATGAGTTTGAAGAAGTTGAAGAGGATGAGGACGACCTCGACGCGCTTCCATTCGATGACATCACGGCGGACGACGACGAAGATGATCTCGATGACGACGATGATATTCCGGCGATTTTGCGCGCTCCTACCGAGGATTTTGCGGTGATCACGCCGCGTCCGCGTTCGATGTTCCCCGCCCTCGATGCGGATGACGAGGACGAAAGCGCAGACGAAATCGAAGATGAAGACGAAGATGAAGTGCCCTCATCGGCGCTTGACGACTTCTACGAGGAATCCGAATCGATTGAAGTTGTGCCGCTGGACGAGTTCCAGCAAATTCGGCTGCAAATCAATCAAGCGAAAGCAGCGGGCGATCGCAAGAAGCAGGCGGAGGCGTTGGTACGTCTTGGTAATCTTCAACGTGAGCGCGATCACACGATTGAGGCAATCGCCACGTACAGCGAAGCGCTCTCTGTTCTGGAGAATATCAGCGACGATCCCGCGATGTTGGAGACTCTGCATCACCTTTCGTCACTGACGCTCGACAATGATAATCCTCAAGCGGCGGCGTTGTACTCGGCGCGCGGCGCGAATGTTGCGGACAAGCTCGGCGATGATGCGCTTCAGATCAAGTTGTTGACTATTCTAGGCGATGCCCGTCAAGAACTGGGTGAAAACAAAGATGCGGCACGAGCGTATCAACGCGGGCTGGATGTCGCACGCACGGCGGGCGATGCCGCCAGCGAAGCGCTCTTGCTGTACAAGCTCGGCTATGCCCATCTGGACGACAGCGAACCAGAACAGGCGATCAAGACGTGGGAAGAAGCGCTGACACAGTTCCGCAAGCAGGGGCGCCGTGATTACGAAGGGCGCGTGCTCGGCGGACTTGGCTCGGCGAACAGTGATCTGGAGCGGTGGACGGAGGCGATCAACTTCCACACCAGCGCGCTGCACATCGCCCGCGAAGTGAAAGACAAAGACGAAGAACTGCTTCAGCTCAGCAATCTGGGTTATGCGGCGGTTCAGGCGCGCCAATTGGGGCAGGCGGTCATGCGCTATCGTCAAGCGCTGCATCTGGCGTATCAATCGAACGACAAGCAGAACGTGATCGGCGCGACGCTCGATCTTGCGCGGCTGTTGGTCGAAAGCCCGCGCCATCTTTCAATTGCGGATATGCTGCTTGACGGTGCGCTCGAAGTTGACCCGACGAGCCGCGAACTCAAGCGCGTGAAGGAACGGATCGAAGACGAACGCGAAGCGATGGGGGAAAACCTCCCCGAACAAGCATCGGTCGGCGGAACAGCCCGCGAATATGCGGCGAATGCTTACGCGATGCTGGATCAGTAGGGTTTTAACTCAAAGGCGCGAAGCCGCAGAGAAGAGTCTATGTTTCTTCGTGTCTTTGCGCCTTTGGGTTTGTGGTTAAATCGGAATCCAGAAGCCGAACGTAGATCCGCGATCCGGTTCACTTTCGACCCACACTTCGCCTTGATGCCGCTCGATGATCGTCTTGACCAAGCTCAAACCTAAGCCGCGTCCCTCGACGGTTTCTGTACCCGGCTGGCGCACTCGGAAGAACGACTGAAACAAGCGCGGGATCATCTCGCGCGGGATGCCCACCCCAGAATCGATCACAATGAAATACAGGCGGTCGCCCTGACGGTAGCTCTTGACGCGGATCGTGCCGCCTTCCGGCGTGTACTTGACTGCGTTGCTGATCAAGTTCTCCATCGCTTCTCGAATCAGGAACGGATTCACGCGGATTCCTTGCAGATCATCCAATCGCAAATCAGCGGTGAGTTCCTGCTTTTTCTTATCCACCAGCGGGCGCACATCGTTGAGCACCTGCCCGATCAAGCCGCGATAATCAACCTGCTGATGCAGTTCCAGCGGAGAGGTGCGAATCTGTTCGACGCGCAGCAGGTCATCCAACAAGCCGCGCATCTTGCTCGTCGAACGTTCGACGATCTGCAAATATTCCTGAAGTTCTGGCTTGTCTTGGGTATCCAACGCGATCAAGTTGACATAGCCGACGATCAGCGCCAATGGTGAGCGGAGATCGTGCGACGCAAGCCGCAGCATTTCGTCTTTGAAGCGGGCGAGGTCGCGCATCGTCGTGATATCGCGCATGATCACGACATACCCCGCGCGATCATTCGGCAGCAGGGAACTGAACCACACCGACACGGACGCGAGATAATCCTTGCGCTGCTGCTCGGAGCGAACTTCGAATGACCAGTTTTGACCAACATGCGCGCGGGCGGACGTGATCTCGCCAATCTGCGTGAGCGCCGTATCAAGATGCGCCAGTGTCTGGAACGGCTTCCCGATCAGATTATCGGGATCGCCTTCTTCGTCCAGCATACGTGCAGCTTCGTCGTTGACGAGCAGGATATGTCCGGTTTCGTCCAAGACGAGCAGAAAATCTGGAATGGCGCGCAGCACCGCTTCAAGCTGGCGGCGCTGTTGAAGCATCTTGTTAAAAAGCTGTGCGTTGCGGATCGCAATCGTAGACTGATTGGCGATGATCGTCATCAACTGCAAATCTTCTTCGCTGAAGTGCCCCGGCTGTGAATGCAGCAGGGTCAGCGCGGCGATCACGCGGTCAGTCAGCAGGAATGGAACGCACAGCGCTGATCGCGCGTTCGAGGTGCTGTCTGGAAAGCGAATCCAGCGTTCATCCTTCTCGGTATCGGGAAGAACAACGCCGGTTTTGTTGCGCAGTACCCAACCCGCCAGTCCTTTATCTAAGACACGGCGCGCGATTTTGACCGATTCTTCACCGTTGATCCGATCCGTCATTTTGCCCGTCTCGTGAACGATGACCAGATTCGTCCATTCCCCCTGTGCTTCAGGAGGAATCAGAAGGCTGGCGCGTTCCGCTTCGAGCGCAGCGGCGCTGACTTCAATTACACGCTCAAGCAGATGATCCCGATCAAACGAGGTGAGCATCTGCGAAACTTGCGCAAGAAGCGCAAAATCTTGTGCGCGGGTACGACGACCTTCGGAAGCCGACATAAAGGGGTATCCAGTTCGAGCGAATCATCCTCAAGTGAAACATAAGGCACGGTGATAGACAAGTACAAATTTCCAAACAATCGCGCCGGATGTGCTATCTCTCGTGCTGGTTGACGCGGAGAACGACAAAGAACACAATTCTTAAGGATATTTGTCACGGACTGCGCTGTTAACGTGTCACTGGGAGCGAGAACGGGCAATCCACTGCGGATTGCCCGGTGTTTGCGCCTTATAGCGTGATCGGATTCGAAGTCAAGCCGACCAGTAGCTTGACGCATGCTTCGACGTCGCGCATATCGACGGTTTCACTGGTTGTATGAAGAAAACGGCACGGGATCGAGATCGCCCCGGCGGGAACGCCCGCGCCCGTGACCTGAATCGCGGCGGCATCAGTTGAACCGAGCGTGAGGATTTCGCGCTGGTACGGAATACCGTCGGCTTCGGCGCGGTTGACCATCCAATTGCGGACGGCGCTGGGGACAACGTGCCCGGTGTCATGGAATTTGATTGCCGCGCCATCACCCAGCCGCACGGTCATCTTGCTGTTACGCACCAGATCACCCGTCGCGGTGACATCCAGCGCGATTGCGACATCCGCATTCAAGCCAAATGCAGCCGTCCGCGCGCCGCGCAGCCCGACTTCTTCTTGCACGGTGAACGCGAACACAAGCGTGTTTGGCGTATTTTTGTTGATCCGCCGAATGGCTTCGATAGCAATCGCACACCCGATCCGGTCATCGAGCGACTTAGCGACGATGCGCGTCCCGCGTTCTTCCATTGTTCGCCAAAAACCCGCCGGAGAACCGGCGGCAATAGGGCTGTTCCCGTCTGTGCCGTCGCTCACATCGATGAAGAAATCGTCCAATTCGGGAACGCTCGTGCGTGACGCGCCGAACTGCTCATGCACGCCGATCACGCCAATCGTCCCGTCTTCAAAGCGGACGCGTCCGCCCACCATTGTCGAGTGCAGCAAGCCGCCCAGATTCGTGAAGCGCAAATACCCGCTTTTTGGCTCAACAAATGTCGTCATCACGCCGATCTCATCCATGTGAGCGGCGATGATCGCGGTCTTTTCGCCCGAACCCACCCGGCAGAGCAGATTCCCCATGCCATCGACGCGGATTTCATCGACGTAAGGTTCAACTTCTGCGCGGATCAGGTCGCGCACCTGATGTTCGCTCCCGCTGGGTCCCCACGCTTCAACCAGTTTGCGAATTATCTCTTTCAAAATCGGTCTCCTACTGCTGTCGAGAGCGCATCCAGAACGCCGCGCACGAGGGCTTGCACTGCCGCGTAATCGCGCTTGTCCAAGTATGCCATTGGGCTGTGAATATAGCGGCACGGCATTGAAATCACCGCTGTGGGGATGCCGCCGTTGCTGGTGTGAACGATTCCGCCGTCAGTGCCGCCGCCGGGCATCGTCTTGATCTGATGCGGGATACCAAGCGACTCGGCTGTGTCTTTGACCAGACGGAATAAGCGCGGATTCACGATCATGCTGCGGTCGACTGCCGAGATAACCGCGCCTCCACCCATGCGACAGGTGGGATTGCGCTCGATTTCATCGTCCGGCTCATCCATCGGCTGAGGCACATCGTTCGCGGTCGTGCCTTCAAGAATGATGGCGACATCCGGCTTGAGGGTTTGCGCGGCGACTTGTGCCCCACGCAAGCCAATTTCTTCCTGCACGGTAAACGCCGCCAGCACATCGACCGGATATGGATCACCGGAAAGCAGGTCGATCAGGTGCGAACAGCCAACGCGATCATCAAATGCTTTTCCGCGCAGCACATGTTCGCCAATTTCGGCATAATCGCTCACGAATGCGATGATGTCGCCGCGTTTGACCTTGCCCGCTGCCTCATCCTTGCTGCTCGCACCGATGTCGATGCGAAGGTTGGACAATTTGACGACATTCTGATCACGGTTCTTGTGGATCGGTGTCCAGTTGATCACGCCGGGGATGCGGTTGTCACCGATCAGCACGCGTTTTCCCGGCAGTATGCGATCTTCGACTCCGCCAACAGGCGTAAACCGGATCGTGCCGTCGCCGTCAAACCCCGTCACCATCAAACCGACTTCATCCATATGAGCGGCGATCATGACGCGGAGTGGGTTCGGGTCGGTGCCCCGCTTGAGCGCTGTCACCGAGCCGAGTGGATCAATCGTAATGTTTTCGGCGTGAGGGGCAATCGCATCAAGGACGATAGTGCGAACTGCGTCCTCTTTGCCGGAAAGCGCGATCGCTTCCGAAAGATTTTTGAGATGCTGCATATTTGATCGATATCCGATTCTTGAGCCACAACGTCTGCTGGATGTTAACGCATTTTGACCATCAATGTGTAGTGGACAGCCCGTAGGCTGTCCACTTTGATTTACGAGGACAGGGCATGCACGTATGGATTTTTATGCGAACCTAGCCGCGCCGCACCGAAATCGCCACCGTATCACTGCATGGAACGCCGTCGATGGTGAAGTTGCTCACCAACGTGCCGCGCAGTTCCGTTGCGCTGATCACATTGAGGTACACGATGCCGTTGGGGATAGGCGAACCGGGGGCAAACGTAAGATTGCCACTGTAGAAGCCCGATCCGTCTGCCGCACGCGTCCAGATATCGCCTTCGTAGTTCAAGCGCGCGCCGCCATCCAGCACCGTGATGAAACCAGATGCGCTGCCTTCATACGCTTCTTCGACCGGGAACTGAATATTGCCCGTTCCTTGGCATGACGCATCAATCATCGCAGACAGGAACGTGATCCTGTAGAAACCACCGAGTGGAACGACACCCGTGACCGGACCCGGAGGGGGCGGCTCACCGCCGCCGCCAGCAGGCGGGGCACCCGGCACGATCGGCACAATCGGCGGGGCGGAAGTATCCCCGACATTTTCGCAGTCGCCTGTTTCATCCACTTCGCCCGCCGACACCCAGATTTCGCTGGCGGCGCTCTGCGGAGCGGCTTCATCTTTGTCCAGTTGATACCACACGCCGCCGTTGTCATCGACAAAGCGACCTGTGACTGTGTAGCCGTCACCGATGGGTAGGAAAGCAATCGCCGTGCGGTTTTCACCGGGACCGACGCGCAATCGCGCCGTGTCGCGTGTGTCCACGCCGACTGTACAGGCTTCTCCGCCGCCAGAGCCGCCGGAACTCCCGTCCTGACGAAGCCCGCCGACTCCGCTCCGCGAGGCGCGGTCGAACGAGATCACGACCTCTTCAACCTCGTCGCTAACCTCATCCAACAATCCCTGCTCCCCAGCGATCAGGATCACAGCCCACTGTTTGTCACTGAGTTCAACCGCATATAGCCAATAGTCGTAAGTTTCGCCGTCGATGTCTGCCTCTGTAAGATACAGAGCGGCGTCTCTCCCGTCGATCTCCAACGTTTCGATGTCGCGCGTGGCGGGTGGGCGGTCAAAAAAGAATAGAGAAAAGGATTCTTGAAGCACTTCGACAGCGTTCATGTTCACGGAGATATCAACCAGCGTATCGAGCAAGTCCGGTTGATATGGGAACACGCCCCAGCCGAAGCCAAGCAGACTGAGAGACCCATCCGACTCTTCTTGGATCGTCCAGTCATCAGGAACAACGATTTGATAATCTTCTCCGAGATCGACGACTTGAGTGCCGGATTGTGCGCCGACGCTAAACGCCGACAGCAGCACCCATCCGATGATGAGCACGAACGCGAAACGACGATTCATGTTGACTCCCTGCTGTACTCATGCGGTTTCTCAGTGTCGCAGCCGATGATTCACGCGGCGCGCTGCCGAGAGTGTAGCGATTTTGCCGCATGCTCTGCAATTGGACATTAACAAGAATAACCGTTTAGGGGTGATGAATGGAGCGAAATTGCCGCCATTTATGAAAAATTCATCAAATCCGGTAAAACGTTTCAATGGTTCATTGCGCATTAACATCTTTGTCGTATATAAGGATGATAGGAGTCCTAGCTTACATCATCACAAATCTTGACATCCAAGTTCTATGGAGGCAGCAGTGACCCCAGAATTATTCGCGCTCAACATCGGCATTTCCGTAGACGACGTTCAAGCGCTGCTTTCGATGAGCAAGACTCAGGTCTTGCAATCCGACTTGTATAAGCGATTGATCCATTCGCTCGATTACACCGCATTGAGCAGTTCGTTACGAGAGGTGCGGGCGCTGTATGAGACGCATCTACCAGAAATTGCTGACTACCTCAAGGAGAATCACAATTACGTGGGCAAAGGCATGACGGCGCTCACGCTCGGCAACTGGCTGTTAGGCTTTTTGAACATGCCGGATTATCTCGGTCATCTCGTCGAGATTCACAAGCATGTGCCGCCGTTCGTCTTGACTATTGGACTGCCGCGTATTCTTGATATTCTTGATAGAGCAGATACAGCAAGCACCGAATGGAAAAAGGCGATGGCGCTGCTCTGCCTGCCGATATTCGCCGCTGATTAACACACCGTAAAGGAAATGCCGTGACACTCAAGACCAGATACGACGCTGTTATCGTGGGTGGGGGGCACAACGGCTTGACTGCCGCCGCATATCTGGCGCGTGGGGGCGCGTCCGTACTGGTATTAGAGCGCAAAGATGTGACCGGCGGTGCGACGCTCAGCGCACAGGTATTCCCCGGCGTTCAAGCGCGGCTTTCACGCTATTCGTATCTCGTCAGCATGTTCCCGTACCCGATCATGCAGGAGTTAGGGCTTGCGCTTGAGCCGCGCCGCCGCCCCGCCGCCGGATTCAGCGCGGCGCGCGTGAATGGCAAACTCAAAGGACTGCTGATCCCCAACGATGATCCTGCAGGCGCTGCCGAGCGTTTCCGCGAATTCACGGGCAGCACCGACGAATACCGGGGCTATACGGCGTTTTACGACAAAATCAGCATGTTTGCGTCGAAAGCGTGGGCGACGATGACACAACCGCTGATCTCGCGTGAAGCGATGCAGGCGCTGTTTATGACGCCGGAAGAACGTGCGGTGTGGGAGATGCTGATCGAAACGCCGATCGGGGTGGGCATTGAGCAGCACGTCCACGATGACACCGTGCGCGGGTTGATGTACACCGACGCGTCGATCTGTGTGCTATCTCACCCGCATGATCCATCGCTCAAGCAAAACCGAACCATGCTCTATCATGTGATCGGCAACGTGGCGGGAGAGTGGCGCGTTCCGGTTGGTGGGATGGGCAGACTAGCGACCGAACTTGAGCGCAAAGCGCGGGAGTTCGGCGCGGAAATCCTGACTGATGCCGACGTGATCGAGATCGCGCCATCGGGCGATGTGGCGATCACCTATCGTCAAGGTGATGAGACGCACACGGTTAGTGCGCGGTACGCGCTTGTGAATGCCGCTCCAAGTGTGATGGCGGACCTGATCCCCGGTCATGTGCCGATTCCGGCGGATGAAGGTACGGCATTCAAGATCAATATGGTGCTTAAGCGACTGCCGCGTCTCGCGGTCGAAGGCGTTGATCCGGTACAGGCGTTCGCCGGGACGTTCCACATTGATGAGGGCTACGCCAACCTGCAAACATCGTATCAAGCGGCGAGCGAAGGACGTATCCCGAACCCGATTCCCGGTGAGATTTACTGCCATACCTTAACCGATCCGTCGATCTTATCGCCAGAGCTTGCCGCACAAGGCTATCACACGCTGACGCTGTACGGGATCAACGCGGCGCACCGCTTGTTTGCGGCGGATAACGAAAGCGCACGCGCGGCGGTGCTGCGGACGTACATCGACGGGATCAACCGCGTGCTGGATGAACCGCTTGAAGACTGTCTCGCGGTTGATGCGAACGGGAATCCGTGTATCGAAGCGAAAAGCGCCGTTGATCTGGAAGATGATCTGAAGATGCCGAAGGGACACATCTTCCACAACGATCAAACATGGTTGTTTGCAGATGGGCAGTATCAGCCGGGGCAGTGGGGTGTCGAGACGGAATACCCGAATGTGTTCATCTGCGGATCAGGCGCGGCGCGCGGCGGTTGTGTGAGCGGCATTCCCGGTCACAACGCGGCGAAGAAAACGCTTGAGCGCTTGGGCGGTTGATCGGCGTCTCAATCCCCGAAATAGCGATAAACCAGTGTTTCCGCCGCCTGCATTTCGGCGCGGTAATACTGGTTGATCACCTGCCGCATCCGGGGCGACCAGCGCTCCATGCGTAATTCCGGGTTGCGCATCGGGTTGTACATCAACACGAACGGGTATTCGCCGCGCCGCATTGCATCGAGCAGCGGCGTTTCATCCCACAAGCCTGCCGCCGCTAGCTGAGTCATCTCGAACGGCTGCAAGATGATCCGCCGTCCGGCAAGCGTGAGCAGTCCGGCATGTTCGTCCGCGAGGATCGGCACATTTTCCGCTGCGATCACAGCCGCCAGCCGATCCATTCCTGCTTGGCGTTCGTCGATGCGCTCGGCGGAAAGCGCGTAATACTTGGCATCGCTCAAGCCGATCAACAGCAAAATCTGCACCGCCGCCGCGCCGATCAAGACTGCCTTGAGCGCAGGCACGCTGCGCACCGCGCCGATCAACGCGCCGAGTGCCAGTGATAACCCGGCGATCAACTCGTACAAGTAATTGATGTCTGACCCGACCTTGCTGATCGTGAACGCAACCGCGAATCCGCCGAGCAGATAGGCGGTGATCAACCACCATGCGCGCGAAACGTGTATCCAGCCGAAGATCAGCCAGAGCGCGCCGCCCGCCAGCGCGATCGGCAGCCAGCGCGAAAATTCATCAATGTAGAAGTTGACGAGCGATGAATCGAGCGCGTTCACGTTGGCGGTGACGACGTGAAAGAAAATCCCGCCGTGCGTGATCACCAAGAGCGGGAGGAAGATGCCGAGGATCAGCGCGGCGTACAGGATGGCGAACGTGATCGCCCGCACGGGTGAGACCCGCCCCCACAGCCATACCGTCGCGGCGAGCGGTGCGGCGAGCAGATACGTTTGGCGAGTGTATGCCGCCGCCGCCAATAAGATCATGCTGAGGATGTTGATCGTGCGAATTTCCGGCTGCCACGCGATCAAAAGCAGACCGCCCAAACTGAGCGCCAGCGCCAGCGTATCGACTCGCGCCAGCGCCGACCAATGGAGCAGGTACGGCATACTGATGAACACCAGCCCGCCGACCAGTGCTGCGATCCCATTTTTGAACAGCACGCGGATGATCGCGGCGATGAAGATCGCCGCCGCCGCACCGCTCACCAGCGAGATCAGCCGCCCGTACCAGAACGCCGCGCCGACCGAGCGCACGAACGGCACTTGCACGAGCAAATACACGGGCGGGTAGTTCGTGATCGTGTACGGCGCGACTGAGAGATCCGCTGGATACAGGTTTTCGCCCGCCGAAAGCCGCACCGCTTGATCAAGCAGTGGACTTTCGCCGTAATTGAGTGGGTATGGGTAAGCAAGCGCGATCTGCGCATGATCGATCAGCAAACGGATAGCGTGTCCACCGGCGATCACGACGGCGATCACGCTGACGAGGAGCAGAAGCCGTGCAGCGACGCCGACGATGCCAACTCCGGCACGCGGTTCGTCCCGGTTCGGTGGCAGGTCGGCGGCATAAGCGGTTGATGTGCGGCGGACACTCATCGGCGGTCTATTCCTCAAATAAACAATGCGCGGAATCTCGTCTCTATTATAGACACGGATCACGCTTCAAGCGTCGCGTCTTGACGCACCCTCAACAGCGCGACTAACATCAAGGCATTCAATCATCACCATAGGAAGATCCATGACCGAAAACAAGCGCAAACGTATCCTGACGGGCGACCGTCCGACGGGAAAACTTCATCTCGGACATTATGTGGGATCGCTGCAAAATCGTGTGCGGCTTCAACATGAGTACGAGTGTTTTTTCATCGTCGCTGACCTGCATATGCTGACGACCAAACCGGAGCGCGAATACATCGAGGCGCTGCGGGAAAACGTGCAGGATATTGTGCTGGATTATCTCGCAGTCGGCATCGACCCGGAGATCAGCACGATCTTCTTGCAGAGCGCCGTCCCGCAAGAATACGAACTCAATCTGATCTTCGAGATGATGATCACGGTCAGCCGCTTGGAGCGCGTGCCGAGCATCAAGGATATGGCACAAGCCGCCAACCTCGGTGACTCGCTCCCGTTCGGGCTGCTCGGCTACCCGGTCCTGCAAGCGGCGGATATTCTGCTCCCGCGTGCGACACTCGTTCCGGTCGGCAAGGATAACGAATCGCATCTCGAAGTCACGCGCGAGATCGCCCGCCGCTTTAACAACCTGTACGGTGAAGTCTTCCCGATCCCCGATACGCTGATCGGCGACGTGCCGACGCTGGTCGGGACGGACGGGCAGGGCAAGATGAGTAAATCGCTCGGCAACGCGATTTTACTCAGCGACAGCAAGGAAGAAGTGGATCGCAAGGTGCGCGGCATGTACACCGATCCTGCCCGCGTCCGCGCCGATATTCCCGGCACAGTTGAAGGAAATCCGGTCTTCATCTATCACGATGTGTTTAACCCGAACGTGCCCGAAGTGGACGACTTGAAAGAGCGTTATCGTATAGGCAAAGTCGGGGATGTCGAAGTGAAGAAGAAGCTGGCGCTGGCGATCAACAACTTCTTGGAACCGATCCGCGAACGGCGCGCCAAGTACGAAGCGAATCCGCGCATGGTCGAAGAAATCTTGATCGCCGGGACGGAAAAGATGCGCGCCGAGGCACGTCAAACGATGACGATGGTTCACGACGCGATGGGAATGTATCGTCCTCTCTGATTAAGCACCTGATGAGGACAGCGAAATATCCAGCCCGCGCAAGCGTTCTATACGGTAACCGTGATTGATCGGCATAGGAGTCCTACCAGATGTCGCAGATGGCGGAAACAAAACCGTTTGACGCTTCGCGGGCAATGCTTCAGGATTACCTCGACTCGCAGAAATACCCTGCTCGGCTGGAAGTCAAAGACGCAGAGCCGCTCCAAAGCGCGCTCACAGCCGGTCGCGTCTCGCCCGATACCCGGCTGCTCACGTTTGAAGTCGCCGGGACTCTCTACACTGTGCCCATGCACGTCGTCATGGTGCATAACGTGATTCAAGGTGAAATTCCGGGGAAAACCGCGTGGATGATGACCTTCTGCCTCGCCTGCAATACCGGCATGGTGTTCGATCCGGCGGTTGACGGGCAAACGCTTCACTTCCGGCGGCGCGGTGCATACGAGGGCATGCTCCTGATCTACGATGACGAAACCGGAACGTATTGGCAGCACATCACCGGAAAGGCGCTGCACGGTGCAAGCGAAGGCAAAACCTTGCGGCAGATCACGATCACGCGCCAGATGAACACCGCCGAAGCCCTCGCTCGACCAGATGTGATGTTTATGTCGGCGGCGCTGACGAGCGATCAAGAAAAACTCTCCGGCATTGCGGACAAATTGCGCGCCGAGCCAGCCGTCAACGAAACGGCGATCCTCAGCACGATTGCGCACGAAGATATGCGCCGCCCGCGTTTTGAACTCGGCTTAGGGATGTGGTCAGGCGAGTCGAGTGCATTTCTGCCGCTGACGACTGTTCATGTACAGAATCATGTCGTGCGAACCAAACTCGGCGAACGTTCCGTGATCGTATACCAGCAGCCTGACGCGATCTCGCCTGTAGCGGTGTATTTGCAGAGCGAAACGGCGCGCTGGGAAGGGGATCGGCTGCGGCTCGATAACGGATGCTATATTCAAAACGATGTGTATCACACACCAGACGGCATCAAGCCGCTTGAGCGCCCAAGTCAACTGCTGATGCGTTGGTTTGGGTTTGCGCTCACATTTCCCGATTGTGATGTTTGCGTTGTATGAGGCTTGACTCACGGTAGAGCGGGGTTATACTGCATAGTATGAATACGACGACTGCACAGCGTTTTTCGATGCGAATGAGCCGCCTTCTACCCTCAAGTGGTAGGTTGGTCGCTTAAACGCGCCGCAGCGCCGTTTGCCGAATTTGCAAAAACAGCCGCCTATCCACAGATAGGCGGCTTTATTTTGTCTGTTCGCTGCGATTTGTTAGGATCATGTCGTTACGGAAGGATGGACGAAACGTATGCCCAAAAACATTCATGTCTCGGTCGCGTGGCCCTATGCCAATGGCGATCTTCACGTCGGACACCTTGCGGGCGCTTACCTGCCCGCTGACATCTTCGCGCGCTATCATCGGCTCAAGGGCAACCGCGTCCTGATGGTCAGCGGATCGGACAGTCACGGCACGCCAATCAGCGTAGAAGCGGACAAACGCGGCGTGACCGCGCGCTCGATCTTTGAGCATTATCACGAGCGCTTTCTGCTCACACAGCAGAAAGTCGGCATCAGCTACGATCTGTTTACGCACACGGATACGGAGACACATACCCGCGTCTCGCAGGATATTTTTACGACCCTGCTAGAGCGCGGTCATCTGTACAAAGAAGAGCAGACACTTCTGTACAGCGAACTCGAAAAGCGCTTTTTGCCGGATCGCTACGTTGAAGGGGAGTGTTATATCTGCCATGCCCCCAACGCGCGCGGCGATCAATGCGATAACTGCGGCAATCTGCTCGATGCAACCCTGCTGATCAATCCGCGCAGCCGCAATCACCCGGAAGAAAAACTCGTCTTGCGGACGACTCAGCACTACTTCCTTGATCTCGAGCGTTTCACCGATCAGTTGATCACCTATCTCGATTCGCACGGCGATCATTGGCGTCCACAGGTGATTCGCTTCAGCAAGCGTTTTGTTGAAGAAGGTCTGCGCGGTCGCCCGATCACGCGCGATATCGACTGGGGCATTCCTGTCCCGCTCGAAGGCTGGGATGAGAAGCGCCTGTATGTGTGGTTTGAGGCGGTGATCGGCTATTTCAGCGCGAGCATCGAATGGGCGCGCAACACCGGACAACCGGATGCGTGGAAAGACTGGTGGTATAACCCGGATGCGCGCATCTATAACTTCATCGGCAAGGACAACATCCCTTTCCATACCATCATTTGGCAGTCGGAATTGATGGGCATTGACGGGATTTACAACGACGGCGTGCACGGCTTACAGCTTCCCTACGACGTTCCCGCCAATGAGTTCATGAACATCGAAGGCGATAAGTTCAGCAAGAGCCGCAATTGGGCGATCTGGCTGCCGGATATTTTGGAGCGCTATCAAGCGGACGCAGTACGGTATTACACGGCGGCAGTTGCGCCAGAAACCCGCGACACCGATTTCTTATGGGACGGCTTTTTGAGCCGCGTCAACAACGAGTTGGTCGCCGCTTGGGGGAATCTCGTCAACCGTATGCTGAGTTTTGCCTACAAACGCTACGACGGCTGTGTTCCCGATTTTGGGAAGCTCACCCCGCGCGACGAGGTGCTGATCGCGCTGGCGGAGAACGGTTTTAAGGTGGTGGGTGATCTGCTAGAAAAGGTTGAACTGCGCGAGGCGCTTTCGACCGCAATGAGCATCGTCCGCGAGGCGAACACCTACCTGAGTGAACAAGAACCTTGGAAGCTGATCAAGGAACATCCGACGGATGCGGCGCGCGTGGTGTACACGACTCTGCGCGTGATCGACAACCTGAAAACACTGCTTGCGCCATTCTTGCCATTCAGCAGCCAGCAGGTGCACACGTATTTGGGCGGCGAAGGGCAGTTGTTCGGTGATATTAATATCGTCGAATATCAAGAAGAAGCGCGCACTCATAAAGCATTGGTGTATGATGGATCAAAGGCGATCGGCAGATGGGCGGTTTCGACGCTCAAGCCGGGGCAGGTGCTCCGCGAGCCTGCGCCGCTGTTCGTCAAGCTCGATCCTGAGATCGTCGATCAAGAACGCGCTCACCTCGGACAACCGCGTGAAGAGCAGTCGATCAACGTGTAACACGCTATAACTACAGCCTTTCCCCTTCGTTCGGGGGGATCACCGCACCCATGTGAGCGCGGCGCAAAACGCTGCTGCCCCTCCTTAATCTCATTTTACTGGGGAGGGGAGTCTGATCATGAGCGGTTGATAGAAGGAGGAAAGGCGATGGCACGTTTTATTTGTGTCACCTGCGGCACGCAGTATCCAGACAGCGAGGCACCCCCAGCTCACTGCCTGATCTGCGAAGATGAACGCCAGTACATCAATCCGATGGGGCAGCAGTGGACGACTCTAGAAATACTGCGCAAAGATCGGCGTAATGTGCTGATAGAGCTTGAACCGGGTCTGACAAGTATCCGTACCGACCCCGGCTTTGCCATCGGGCAGCAGGCGTACTTGATTCAAACACCCGAAGGCAATGTTTTGTGGGACTGCATCAGCTTTATTGATGACGAGACGGTTCAAGCGGTGAACGCGCGCGGCGGTATCAACGCGATTGCGGTATCGCACCCACACTTTTACAGCTCAATTGGGGAGTGGAGCGCGGCGTTTGGCGGCGTTCCGGTGTATTTGCATAAGTCCGATTCGGCGCATGTCATGAACCGCATTCCGGCGATCCGCTTTTGGAGCGGCGAAACACAGCGCTTGAATTCACACATCCAGTTGATCCGCTGCGGTGGGCATTTTGACGGCTCAACCGTGCTGCACTGGTCGCAAGGTGCGGACGGCAAAGGCGCGGTCTTCACGGCGGATACCCTGTATGTCGCGTCCGATTCGCGCTATGTTTCCTTCATGTACAGCTATCCGAATTATTTGCCGCTGCCCCCCTCAAAAGTGCGGCGGATCGCTTCTGCGCTCCATCCCGTGCCATTTGACCGCTTGTACGGGGGTTGGCACGGGAAAACCATGCGATCTGGCGCGCATGAGGCGGTGCAGCACTCCGCAGAACGGTATATCAATCTGATCACGGAGGGGTGAGCTTGGGGGATGCAGATTGCATCCCTTTTTGCTGAAAACTGCTGCTTGACATCAATTGATAAACGCTGTAAAGTAAACACCGTAAACGAAAACGAGGTACAGCGTGCCGAGAACTAGAGACGAAGCCGAACACGACGCGATGAAAACGCAGATCAAAGCGGTGGCACGTGCGCAGATGCGCGCTAATGGAACGGCGGGAGTCGCACTACGCGCTATCGCTCGTGAACTCGCCCTCACTGCTCCGGCGCTCTACCGGTATTTTCCAAAGCTCGATGACCTAATCACTGCGTTGATCGTTGATGCCTTCAACGGGCTGGCAGATGCACTGGAAGCGGCGGATGCTGCCGTAAATGATCAGACGGACTACGAAGCGCGCTTGATGGCGGTATGCCTCGCATACCGGGATTACGCGCTTGCTAACCCAATTGATTACCAGTTGATCTATGGCAACCCGATTCCGGGCTATGTAGGTCCGGGGGATATCACGATCCCGTCCTCCACAAGGGTGAACGTCGCAATCACACGGGTATTTATTGAAGCGGAGGCGGCGGGAAAGTACCGTGTTCCGTACATCGGTGAGTTTGTGTTCATGCCGGAAGCACTGGTGCGTACCCGTGCGATAGCAGAGCAGTACGGCATCAAACCCGAAGTGATCGCCGCGTCAACGGCGCTTTGGGCGCTGATTCACGGCATGATCGTGCTCGATTTAGACTCGCACCTTGCACCCATCATCGATGTGGCGTCACTGTACCGGAATCATGTGCTGCTTTTCTTTCGCGGCATGACGTAAACCATTCAATTCGTCTTTCAACCGGAGATTTCTTCGCTTGGCAGCGCTGATTTAGCGCCGCCCTAGTTCAACGCATCTCAATTTCAGTTCATCACAGGAGCGTTAAGCATGACCACGAACACGAACGAACTGCATGTTATTTTCGGAACAGGTCCGATGGGCGCGGCGATCATGACCGAGCTTTTGGCGCGGGGCAAGCGAGTCCGCATGATCAATCGCAAAGGCAAACCTTCGCTTGCCACTGGATCGCCTGAAGGAGTCGAGTTCCGCGCCGCTGATCTCTATCAACCGGGAAGCGCCGCCGAAACTGCCAAAGGAGCGACGCACATCTATCAAGCCGCGCAGCCGGAATATCATGAATGGATGGAGAAGTTCCCACCGATTCAACAAGCAGTGCTTGATGCAGCGATCCAGCACGGCGCAAAACTGATCGTCGTCGAAAACCTGTATATGTATGGCGACACCAATGGCGCGCCGATCACCGAAAATCTACCGCATAAGCCGACAGCACAGCGCAAAGGCGCTCTCCGCGCTCGGCTCACCGAGCAGTTGGTGGACGCGCATCAAAAGGGGCGGGTGCGCGTTGTGATGGGGCGCGGCGCGGATTTTTATGGTCCCGGTGATATGGTGATGGGGGAGCGCACGTTCATCAATGCCTTAAAGGGAAAACAAGTGAGCAGTTTGGGAAACCCTGATCTGCCACACACTTTCACATATACCCGCGACTTCGGCAAAGTGCTGGTGATCCTAGGCGAAAACGATGATGCGTTTGGTCAACCTTGGCATGTTCCCAGCCCTGAGCCAATCACGCAGCGGGACTTAATCACGATGGTATTTGAGGCAGCCGGAACGACGCCGAAGATTGGCAGCATGGGGACGATGATGATGCGCTTCGGCGGCTTGTTCGTCCCGGCGGCGCGCGAAATGGTCGAGATGATGTACGAATTCAACAAGCCGTTCATCCTCGACAGCAGCAAGTTTACGAAGCGATTCGGGATGACAGCGACACCGTACCGCCAATCGGTTGCGGAAACGGTCGCGTGGTTCAAGTCACATCTGCCGGAAATCGAAGCGGCACACAAATAAAACACAACGCAAAGACGCAAGGAATCGCGGAGTTGGTGCCCCTTTGCGTCCTTGCGCCTTTGCGTTGATGCCCTTTTCTCTATGGCGTCGGCGATGCCACAGGACCTTGTTCGACGGTCAAGCGATACGTGCCGCCTTGTCCGAAGCGTTCCCCCACCAAAATCGAGTATATGCCGTCAGCGGGCAGCACAATCGTGATCTGCGAGTCGAGGCGATTATCGAGGCGCGGGCTTGCATCATCGTTCTGAATCAACAGAGATTTGTCCGGGCGATACAGTCCAACCTCGGCATCAAACGACGAGCCGATGCCGACTGCCTCAAGCGTGATCGTCACGCTGTCGCCCGCATCACCTTGGAACGTATATACATGGTATTCGTCATCGCCGAGGCGTCTCTCTTCTGACTGCCCAATTTCAAGCACGCCCTGATTGTCGGCGCTGGTCGGCAGCGTGTCTGGCATATTGCCAAACACACCGTCCGTGCTGAACTGGAATGCGCCGGGGGTGCTCATCGCTTCAAAGAAGCGTTCGACATCAGGATCAGCTTGGAATGTCCCTATTGCGTTTTCCATCGCCGGACCGACCGCATCTGCAAAGGAGAAGAACAGCCCAGCGCACAGCGCGCAGCCGAGCAGTGTCAGCCCGCCGATGAACGCGAGGATCATAATGCAAGGATGCGTTCCCTTGCGCGGCGGAATGATCGTGTAGTTCGGCGCGGGCGGCATCGAGGATGAATAGTAATCGTTTTTCGGCTTTTCTTTGTACGCTGGCTCACCAAACGGATCGGTTGAGCCGGAATTCCCGTAGGTGGTCGAACTGGAATCGGCAAAATCGCCGAATCCGCGCGAGAAATCGTCGCGGGCGGGGGATGCTTGCATCGGATCAGGCGAGGACGTCGTATCAAACGGCGACCGGCTGCTGATTCCGTTTGCCCGCAGCCGGTCAAGCATGTCACGGGCGCGGCTGTCATCCGGGCGTAAGCGGAGCATCTGCTCAAGCGCATACAGCGCGCGCGCCGGATCATTGGTATAGCTGGTGGCAAGCAGCCACCAAGCATCGGCATTCGCGGGACTCTGGCGCACCATCGGCAGGAGAATCTGTTGGGCTTCGGTATATTGTCCCTGCTGGACGAACCGATACGCGGATTGGAGTTGTTCGGCGGGTGTAGGCATAAAGGCAACCTCTGGATAGAGAACCATGTCCATTCGAGTATGACAGAACATTGTCCTATACGCACGCGCGCGCTGTGCGTTGCAGTTCGAATTCATGGCGCGGATAATCTGACGACTTTCAGGCGGCTGTTACACGAAAGAGTAACCTTCGTTGAGAATTCAAGCGCACACAATCGGGATCACCGTGATTTTGCTCGTTTACGCCGCGCTGGTGAGCGCTTATGCGATTCGCACCCCGGCATGGCAGTCCCCTGATGAACCCGCCCATTACAACGTGATCGCGCAGATCAGCGAAAACGGATGCTGTCCGGTCATCGAAATGGGCGATTGGGAGTCGGCGTATCTCGATGCACTAAAGAGTGCCGAATTCGCGCCGGAACTGCTCGACCGAATCGACAGCATTCAATATGAGGATCATCAACCGCCGCTGTATTACCTCACCGCCGCGCCGATCTTCCGCCTCACGAACGGCAGTTTGACCGCGCTCCGACTGTTTTCGGCGGTGCTCGGTGGTGTTACGGTCTGGTTGGCGTACCGCGTCGGGCAATCCGCGTTTCCCGCTCGTCCGTTGATTGCGTTAGGCGCGGCTGGCTTCGTTGCATTCATCCCGCAGCACCTTTCGATCCTCGCGTCAGTCAACAATGATGCGGCGTCGGGCGTCGTGATCGGCGTGGGCGTGCTGGCACTGATCGGGTATTTGAAAGGGGAGCGCGTGCCGGTGTGGTTGCTCGGCGTGATCGCCGGGATCGGCTGGCTCACGAAAGCGAACACCATCGGACTCGGCGCGCTGATGGCGGCGGCGATCCTCTACCGCTGGTGGACAAGTGGCGCTGATCGCCGCTTCTCGTCGTTAATCCGCGATGCGCTCGTCTTCGCCGTGCCGCTGCTCGGTTTGGCGGCGATTTGGTGGGTGCGCAACATAGGCGTGTACGGCTTTCCTGATGTGCTAGGCTTGGCGGCGCATGATCGCGTTGTCGTCGGTCAGATGCGCACCGCCGAAATCCTCGATCAAGTCGGGTGGGGGGAATATCTCCGCCGCGCCGCCGAAACCACGTTCAACAGCTTCTGGGGACAGTTCGGCTGGATGGGGCTGCCGCTCACAGCGGGCATGTATTGGGGAATTCTCATCGGGATCGGCGTGGTGATCATCGGCGGTGTAATCGGCTTGATCCGCCGCGTGCACGCTGAAGAAACGGATCGGCGCTGGCTGTGGTCGCTGGTGTGGCTGTGGATCGCGCTCGCCTTCGCGCAGTATGTCTACTACAACACGTCGTTTTATCAGGTGCAGGGGCGCTATCTGTACCCCGCGCTGATTCCGCTTAGCTTGCTAGTTGGCTGGTCGTTGGATAATTGGGGGCGGCTGATCACACGGAGGCGCGGCGGTGCGCTGGCATGGTTGGCGCTTGCTCCGCTCGGCGCACTGGCATTGTTGAGCGCGTATCTGGTTTGGCGCGTGATTCCAATCCTCGCACCGGGGATATAAAATGACGGGGTATTGGATGATTACACGTTTTACCGGATTTGGTGGTTTTCTTTCACCTCCCCCTGCCACTTCGTAGAGGGGGAATTCACGCGCGTGCAAAATCCCTCCCCGCTGTCGCAGGGAGGGATTTAGGGAGGGGTTGAATGACACGGCACATTACCACCAAATCCGGTAGAACGAGGATGATTAAGGATTACGACGCATGGATTTACTGATCGGAACGGGAAACTCCGGCAAACTGCGTGAATATCGCGTCCTGCTGGCGGATCTGCCCGTCAAACTGTACAGCCTTGAGGATGTCAACCTGAACTCGGTTGATGTAGACGAGCCGCACGACACTTACGAAGGCAACGCCGTACACAAGGCGCGCATCTACGCGGAAATGTCCGGTATGCCCACATTGGCAGATGACAGCGGACTCGAAGTGGATGCGCTCGGCGGCAGACCGGGGGTGTATTCGGCGCGGTATGCGGGCGGTGGTGATCGTGACCGCTATATGAAACTGCTCGGTGAACTCGAAGGCGTGCCGGATGAGCAGCGCACAGCACGGTTTAAGTGCGTGGTCGCGCTGGTTTTCCCGGATGACCGCGCGCCAATCTCGGCGTTAGGCATGGTCGAGGGATGGATCGCACATCAGCCAACTGAAGGCGGCGCGGTTGGGTTTGGCTACGATTTTGTGTTCATCCCGGAGGGCTTTGCTCAGGCGTTAAGCGCATTGTCGATGAGCGAGAAAAATCATCTCAGCCATCGCGGCAATGCGATCCGCGCCATGATCCCACATCTACAAGCGCTGTTGAGAGCATAAAGCAAATGCATTTACGCCAAAGACGCTAAGAAGTACACCGTCCTCTTAGCGCCTTTGCGTAAATGTCCTTATTTTTCTTCTGGGTAGCTGACGGGCGGAAAGCCGTACAACGCTTCCCATTCACGCCGTAAAATGCTCATCGCGTGAACATCATAATACACACCGTCACGGTACACGAAGGCGCGCAGCGTGCCATCAAGCTTGAATCCGACTTTTTCATAGGCGCGGATGCCGCCGGGGTTGTAGCTCATCACTTCCAGCCGGACGGTGTGCATGTTCATTTCGAGAAACGCATACTTGAGCATGGCGCGGATCGCATCTGTCCCGTAACCTTGTCCACGATCCGCCGCATTACCGATCCCCAACCAGAACGAACAGTGACGCGCCGCCCAGAAAATATCCTTGATCACCATCACGCCGACCAAACGGTTATCGCGGATCGTACGGATGCTGTACGGAATCTCGTTCTCGTTCTTTTCCATCTCCGCAAACCAGCCCGCCATCGCTTCAACCGATGCGGGATAGACCATGCCCCGGCGGAGCAGGCGGCTGTATTCAACATCGTGCGTCCATGCGCTGAACTGTTCGATGTCATCGTGACCGGGTTTCGCCAGTGCGACCAACTCCCCGCGCAGCAGATCATTTCCCAGAAATGGCAGCATCATTCGTACCCTTCCTGAACCGTTAACACTCCAACACCGTCACATTATAGCGGGATAGCTGCGCAAAATAAAACGCCGGATGGGGCAAGTCATCCGGCGTTTGGTAAAAGACACTACGTGGGGGTGCTGCTAAGAATTTCCCCCGGTCAAACGCTTGCGAATATCCACTACGATAGCGCGAGTCGCAAGATCGTATTCTAAGTCTTCAGTGACTTTGTTCCACCCGTGCAGAACAGTGCTGTGTTTGCGTCCAAACGCATCGCCGATTTGCGCCAGTGATGCGCCCGTAAGCTCACGCGCCAAATACATGGCGATCTGCCGCGCGCCGTTGATCTTTCCGTCGCGGCGCGGACCGATCAGGTCATCGGCGGTCAGATGATGATACTCTGCCACGAGATCAACCACGCTGGCGAGCGTGACATACGTGCGTGGGCGGCGGTAGTTATCCAAGATTTCTTGCGCGTCTTCAGCATCGAGCGTCGCGTGGTTCAACTGCGCGGCGGCTGCCATGCCATTAAAAACACCTTCTAATTCGCGGACGTTCATGCGGGTGCGTGCCGCGACGAGATCATACACACGCGGATCAAGCGTGATCCCGCGTTCGCGCGCCCACGAGCGCAGAATGGCGATGCGCGTCTCGACGGTCGGCGGTTGCATATCCATAACCAGCCCGCCTTCAAAGCGTGAACGCAGCCGCGCTTCGAGCGTTTGCAGTTCACGCGGATGCCGATCTGACGCGATCACGATCTGCTTGCCGACCATGTAAAGGGCGTTAAACGTGTGAAAGAATTCTTCTTGTGTGCTGTCTTTGCCTGCAATGAATTGAATGTCATCCACCAACAGCACATCCGCTGAACGATATTTATCGCGGAACATAGCGGTCGAACGCTGACGGATCGAATCGATCAGGTCGTTGGTGAAAACTTCCGACGGGATGTAGATCGCCCGCATGCGCCGCGCCGAGCAGGTGTGTGCGATCGCCTGAAGCAGATGGGTCTTTCCCAGACCGACATCTCCGTAAATAAAAAGAGGGTTATACGCGGTCGCTGGGCGTTCGGTCACGGCAAGTGCGGCGTTAAAGACCATCTGGTTTTCAGCGCCAACAATGAAGCGATCGAACGTGTAACGCGGGTTAAGTTCGCTCTCCGGCAGATCAGGACGGGATGGGCGGGCGATCTGCTGGTGAAGCGGAACAGGAAGTGTTTCCGGTTCTTGCTCTGCCAGCAGGCGGAACAGCGGCATATCAGCGCTGTCGTCGCCATCACGTTTCGGCGGGTTATAGGTTTCAAAGTGGAGTTCGACTGATGCTCCCCACACCTCATTCAGCACACGGCGAATTTGGCGGTGAAGACGATGCTGGAGCATATCCCGCGCAAAATCGTTACGAACGCCGATGGTAAACACGTCCTGTTCGGCGCGCAGAAACACCGCGTCGCGCAGCCACGTATCAAACGTGGGGCGATCCAACTGGAGTTGGAGTTGTTGATAGGCGGTATCCCATGCTTCTTGCGCGTTCACGATGGTTGTTCCTAGTGTTCCGTAAAATTAGACTGCACCGTAAAACTTCATCAACCGGCGCACACGAATATGAAACCATCAGGAGCCACCTCAAGGCGCTCCTCCACACACTACGCTTCAGTTGTAATCCGGTAAGTTTGTTCGGAGGTCACTGCGCGGGGCGCTGACCGTCTTGCAAACGTGGGAGTGATTCACTGTAGTGTACATTTCAGTATATCCAGATCGCGCCGAATCGCAACGGCTTTACCCCCTTTTCAACCTTAAAATTTTCACGTGATTCGATTTGGGATAAGTCTTGCGCGCAAGGCTTTTAACATTGGGATTTCTGCATCCGAAATCCCACATAAATTTTAACGTTACGTTAAGTACGAAAGTGGGTTATTCACGGCTAATGTGGGATTTGGAATCGGCATCAATCTGAAGGCGCGTGTTTTCCGCAACGCATTAACATTGGGATATTTTTCGATCAGTTCGTGCTGATGACGTGCACCTGTTGCAGCTATGTAAAGATTCTCTAATCTGCATCTTCTTAAATCTGAGGGAAACGGGTCATCTTGGAAGTTCAAGATAGGTCAATATACCCATCCCGTGCCGATTCTGTTTCCATAAACTTAGGAATGAGTGCATTGGAAACGCACTTGTATCCGCCCGACCATTACTGCTTCCATATTAGCAGAGACCAAGGAATTCTCATGATCGACCGCTTCGACGACGAAAATACAGCATTCTTTAGTGAATCGGATACGCTGCCTAATGAACAGCTTCGCGCTGACATCATCAAGGTATCAGCAAAATCACGTTCAACGGCGGTCGCGGGTGCAATTGCAGCCGTGATTCGTGAACACCGTTACGCAGAAGTGCAAGCAATCGGCGCGGGTGCCGTCAATCAAGCTGTGAAAGCGCTGGCAATCGCGCGCGGCTACTTGACCGGTGACGAGATCGATATTGTCTGCACGCCCTATTTCACCGAAGTCGACATCGAAGGGCAGGAGCGCACCGCCGTTCGTTTCATCGTCGAGCCGCGTGCGTCACTGGCGTAACCCCAACATGGATGTGTAACGCTGCGTTGCCATCCCACAATGAAATAGCCGTATCAAAGAGCGAAGGAAATCTTCGCTCTTTTTTTGCGAGTTGCTAGAATCGGGAACAATCTCACAACGGACCGATGGGCATCCCCCAATGAGCGTTTCACTGCGTACCGACTTGCATATGCACACAACTGCCAGCGATGGGCAGTTTTCCCCCACCGATATTGTGACGCTGGCGCGTGAGCGCCGCCTGACTGTGATTGCGATCACAGACCACGACACGACTGAAGGTATTACTGAAGCACAAGCCGCCGCACATATTTCCGGGTCGCATCTCCATGACCCGATCATTGTGCCGGGGATCGAATTAAGCGCCGAAGACAGCGGCGGTGATGTTCACATGCTCGGCTACTGGTTGAAAGTCGAAGATGCGCAGCTTCAAGCCACGCTGGTGCGCTTCCGGCAGGATCGCGCGGATCGCGCCAAGCGTATCGTCGAAAACTTGGAGCGGATCGGTATGCCGATCCAGTATGAGCGGGTGCTTGAGATCGCGGCGGTGAGCGGCAAGCGCGGCAGCGCGATTGGTCGTCCTCACATCGCGCGGGCGATGATCGAGGCGGGGTACGCTGACAGCATCACCGATGCTTTCAACCGCTGGCTGAGTCCGGGGATGCCTGCATATGTGGCGCGTGAGCGGCTGTCACCCGAAGGCGCAATCGCCTTAATCCACAGCGCGGGCGGCGCGGCGGTGATGGCGCATCCCGCCAAAGTCCCAGAGTATCGCGCGATGGTGATCCGGTTAGTGGAAGCAGGTCTCGATGGCGTTGAAGTCGTGCATCCGGCAAATGACGCGAATACACGCCTTGAGCTTCGCGGCTTGGCGGCGATTTACGGCTTGCTCACAACGGGCGGGTCGGATTTTCACGGACGCGGCGAAAACGGCGAGATCACGCTGGGGCAGTACAACCCGCCGCCGGATACATGGCGTGCGCTCCAAGCCGCCGCCGAAAAACACCGGGAACGTGAAAAATAAGCCATTGTAGGGGACCCCTACAATGGCAAGATTGTTCGCTTGTTACGCCTTTTCCATCACACTTCCGATGGCGTCCATCAATTCATGGAACTGCGGAATGCTCAACTGCTGTTTTGCATCGCTGAGCGCAACTGGCGGGTTCGGGTGAACTTCGACCATCAAGCCGTCTGCGCCGCTTGCCTTCGCCACCCGCGCCAGCGGAACAGCAATATCGCGCCGCCCAGCGGAGTGCGAAATATCGACCACAACCGGAAGATGACTCTCCAGTTTCAGCACTGCCACGCCGCCGATGTCGAGCGTGTTGCGCGTCCACTTTTCAAACGTGCGGATACCGCGCTCGATCAAGATCACCTGCGGATTGCCGCTGCTGACGATGTATTCGGCGGCGTACAGGAATTCTTCCAATGTGGCGGCAAGCCCGCGTTTGAGGATGATCGGCTTGCTGATTTTGCCGAGCGCTTTGAGTAAGAAGCTGTTTTGCATATTGCGCGCTCCCACCCAGAAAATGTCGACATAATCCATCATCATCGGAATCTGGCTCTGATCCATGATTTCGCTGGTGATCGCCATACCGTACTTATCGGCAACCTGCCGCGCGATCTTCAAGCCGGGTTCACCCAAGCCTTGAAACTCATACGGCGAGGTGCGCGGCTTGAATGCCATCCCGCGCAGCACTTTCACGCCCCGCTGCGCGAGCGCGGCAGCCGTTTCTTCCATTTGCTCATAACTTTCGACCGCGCACGGACCGGAGATGAGTTGAAAACCGCCATCCCCGATGCGGGTCACGCCGTCCGGCAGGGTAATGATCGTTTGCTCATCCGGTGATTTGCGATGCACCAGAATTTTGGCGCGCCCCGCCGATTCGGTCATCGCCAGCGATGCGCGGAAGATCTCGCGGAACAGCGCCTTGATCGTCTCGTTGCTGAACGGTCCCCGGTTCGCCATCTCCAAAGTGGTGAGCATCTGTGCTTCACGCTGCGGATCGTAGTATTCCTGATTCAACTGCTGGTGCAGGCGGTCGATTTCCTGAACAATGCGCCCGCGCTGAGACAGCAGTTCAAGGATTTGGAGGTTAATCTGGTCGATCTGTGCGCGCATTTCTTCGCGCCGCTGCTGCGGAGTGCTGCTCATTCTCTTGTCCTGTTCACGTGATGACTGTTGGCGTACAGCGCCATTATAACGCGTCTGGTCACTGCGCTTTAACACTCCGCACGGTAGAATACTTCAAATAAAGCACAGGCATCAAAAGACGAGCGAAGAACGGCGAAACGCCTGAAAGTCGCAAAGAAACGCAAAGAAAAGCGCAAACTTGCTTTGAGTTCTTCGGCATTCTTCGCACACTCGCTATCGCAAGGGCGTTCCATGTACTTTTCGTGTCATACGTGGGCATTTCATGATCTCACCTTGGTTGAAGCGCTCGGCACGATCGGGCGGCTTGGTTTTCGCTATGCGGATATCGGGACAGGCGCGGGCTTTCCCACCAACCGCGCCGTCGCGCAGCCCAAGCGCACCGCCGCCGAAATCCGCGATGAACTGGTGATCAATAATCTTCAGCTTGCTGACCTGTATTTGATGCTGCCGCGTATTTCGACGGATGACGAGGAGCGGCGGCGCAAAGACCTTGATCTGTTCAAAGCGCTGATGCCGTTCGCGGCGGAACTGAAAGCGCCGGGGATTACGGTGTCGCCGGGGGTGATTGCCGAGGATGAACACGCCTTCGAGCGCACTGCCGAGGTACTCCGCGAGATGGTGGCGGCGGCGAAAGCGGTACAGATTCCGCTCAGTATTGAGCCGCACCTTGATTCGATGGCGGCAACCCCGGCGGAGGCGCTCAAGTTGGTCGATGTAGTGCCGAGTCTGCGTATCACGATCGATTGGGCGCAGATGGTGTGTCAAAACATACAGCATGATGAGATTTTGCGCCTTCTGCCGCATGCACGGCATATCCAAATCCGGCAGGCGGCAAAAAATCAGCTTCAAACGCCTTGGGAAAAAGGCAAAATTGATGTGGCGCGTGTGGTCGCGGATTTGATCAATGGCGGCTACTCAAGCGCTGTTTGTGTCGAAATGATGAATATCCCCGGCAAACACGGGATGCAGAAAGTGGACTTCTTGCGTGAAAGCGCTCGGATGCGCGATACGCTGCGCGAAGCCCGCGATCGCATCCTGAAAGAACGGGAAAAGGAGAAAGCGAAGTGATGCGCTCCAAACGTGGACTGCTGTTGATCGGCGGCGCAGTATTGGTGGTGATCCTCCTTGTGATTCTGCTGGTGAGCGCAAGCTCAAACCCGGACAGCTTCCCGCCGTATGCGGCGGCGCTGGCTTTTTCACGTGCGGTTGGCGGTGGCGATAATGCGGCGGCATCGGCTGAACTCAGCCCTGCTGCTGTTCAGTGGGCGGGAATCAACTGCCCGGATGGGATCGCCGCGTGCTTGGGACGGTTGGCTGATCCCGCATGGGGCAATTTGATCAGTGTGGTCTTTCGGCGTGCCGCGCCCGATGGCGCGAATGCCTATGACGTCGAATTGATCGCCACGTACGAGCAGGGCGTCGGCTTCAGCGGGATTTGTATCTACAACCGTGTTGAACAACAAGCTGACTCTACATGGAAAGTCGCGGGGTGGGCGGGCTGGATTCACTGCGCCGATCCACTTTCGCGCGATATGGAGCGCAACCCTGAAGCGCCCAACCGCGTCAACTTGAGCGGTCTAGCGGATGTGCCGATCCCGACGGCAGCAGTTGCGCCAACCGAGACACCCTTACCAACCGATACGCCGATCCCCACCGAAACACCGCTGCCAACTTCGACTCCAAATCCTGCGGCGCTGTCTGCGGCGGTTCAGTTTATCGAAGCGGTGGGGCGCGAGGATAATCTCGCCGTGCAGCGCTTGATTCACCCGATGCTGCGCGAATGGGTGGCGACCAACTGCCCACAGGGGCAGATCGCCACCTGTTTGAACGTCTTGATTCCCGATGAGTGGGGCGCGTTCGTCAGCGCCATCGTGAGCGGGACGGAAGATGCGTTCGGCGGCTGGAACATCGATATTGTCGCACAGTACGAACAGGGGTTAGGGCAGGTTGGCATGTGCGTGTTTGTGCGCATTCAACCGCTTGAGGATCGCCATTTGATCAACGGATGGGCGGGGTGGATTCCCTGCACAGACGAGCGCTCACAAAATCTGGTTGGCAACCCGGATGCGCCGAATGTCGCGCCGTAAAGACTTGAACCGGAGAGAGCGCAGAGCGAGAATCAAGGACATCAACGCAATGGCGCACGGGGGTGTACCCGTTCGGATTTTATGTCGGTTTATGTCGGTAAATCGTTTAGAAATGCATTACATTCAAACGATTCGTAAGCACTATCCTAACCTATGGGAGAGATGCTTTACGCCTTTGCGCCTTCGCGTCTTCGCGTTGATGCTTTTCGCCTTCTTGTTCCTGACCGCATGCGTGCCGAGCAAACCGCCGGAGATTCTCAGCGCGACGCCCGGCGCGCATGTGGTTGTTACAGAAGATCGCGTGACAAATGAGTTCTTCTCGGTGATGCGCCCCTACGGATGGCGTACGATTCTCAGCGCCGCCGCCGAAAACAACCGATATAGAGTGATCTTTGCCGCACCGGGGAACTGCACCACGATTTCTATTGCCTTGTTGTATGTTCCGTATGTACCCGCACCGTTCCTATCCGACAGCGCACCGATCCCCCCTTTAGAGTGCTTCGAGGGGATTCCTTTGGAGCAGCGCGCAACGGCAACCTTAGTTAAATATATGGATGGCTTGTATATCCAAGTTGCCGGGCGCTCAAATGATCGTGCCCTTCTAGGTGATATCATCGTGCAAGTCTTGGAGAGCATCACACCCCCATGAAACGCGCTGAATCGTTTCCGCTTCCCCTGTTGATTTTCGTCGTCGCGGTCGCTTTGATCGGGCGTGTGCTGCTGATTGCCTCGAATACCGTCTCTTTTCATTCCGACGAAGCCGTTGTCGCATTGATGGCTCGGCACATCCTCGAAGGGGCGCGTCCGACATTTTTCTACAGTCAGGCGTACATGGGATCGCTCGATGCGTGGTTGGTGGCGGTCGGGTTCGCGCTGTTCGGTCAAACCGTCACAGCGATCCGGCTCGTGCAGGGCGCGCTTTATCTGTTGATCGTCGCTAGCGGTTTTATCGTCGCGTGGAAAGCCTCGCATGACCGGATCACCGCCGCCGCTGTCGGGCTGATCCTTGCGATTCCGTCCGTGCTGTTTGCGACGTATTCCGCCGCGACGTTGGGCGGCTACAACGAGTCACTTTTGCTCGGCAATCTGACGCTGATTATCGCGCTCGATCTGGCGGGAGATCATGCCCGCTCACGAGGACGCTGGCTCTTGCTTGGGTTGATCGTCGGGATCGGCTGGTGGACGAACGGATTGATCGCCGTGTACGCGCTCACGGCGATTCTGCTCATTCTCGCGGAGCCGTTCCGATCAGCGGTGCGGTACTTGCGTCAAATTCCGCTTCAAGCGTTCCGTTTTGGTGAGGTGATGCGCCCGTTCTGGGGTGCGCTTGCGCCGATCCGCTGGGGGGTGCTGCTCGGCGCGGCGGGTTTTGTGATCGGTGCTGCGCCTTGGTGGGTGTTCGCGCTGCAAAACGACTTCGCGCCGCTGGCATTTTTGACCGGAGGCTCACCGGGCGGTGAGTTTGCGGGGACGGACGTATTCTCGCTGCCGTTGGGCGAACGGTTGATCGGCTATTTCTTCATCGGGCTGCCCACGCTGATCGGAATGCGTTTCCCTTGGAATCCCGGCTACTTCGCGCCGTTGATCGGCTTGCTAGTCGCATCAGTGGTGATTTACGCGGCAGTTCGTGTCTATCGCGGGAAAACGCTGCTCACGTCACACGGTCAGCTTTTAATCGCCGCGCTGGTGATCGTGTTTTCCGTCGTATATCTCGTCTCGCGCTTCAGCTTTGACCCAACGGGACGTTATTTCCTGCCGCTTGTGCTGCCCGTCGCGCTCGTGATCGGCGCGTTAGTCGGCGCGGCTTGGAAGCGTCGGCGCATTTTTGCGGTTAGCACGCTGGCGCTGGTTCTCGCGTATCAAGCGGCAGGGCAGATCACAACGGCATCCACCGAACCCGGTTTCACGACGCAGTTCAATCTTGATACCCACATCCCGAACGATCAAGACGCGGCGCTGATCACGTTTCTGGACGAACACGGGATCACACGCGGGTACAGCCAGTACTGGATCAGCTTGCGGTTGGCATTCTTGACCGGGGAACGAGTCCAATTGAGCGCGGCACTCCCATACTTGCCGAGTTTGCGGTATACCCCGATGGATGAACGTTATCCCGCATATCGCGCGGCGGCAGACGCGGCAGAAAATCCCGCGCTGATTATCGCGGAAACCTCGCCGAATGTCGCGGTGATTACGGAGGCGCTGGAGGCATGGCTCGACGCGAACACGATCACGTGTACGCAGGCAGAGGTGGGCATGTACCGCGTGTATTATGCGTGCACTTCTGCGCCGCGCCCGCCGTTTGCGTTGGAAACGCTGGGTTCTTAAGTCAAACCACAAAAGACTTTTGAACCACAAAGAACACCGAGAACGCAAAGAAACAGAGAAAAGCGCTTTCAGTGTTCAACAGATTTGTGATAGGTCACTTTAGGAGGACTCATGTTTAGCAAACTGCCGGACTACACCGCGCTGATGGATCAGCCTTGGAGCGCATTCGAGCCGTACTTTAACGAGCTTTTGGCGGCGGAACTCACCGCCGATAACGTCGAGGAATGGCTCGCGCAGTGGACGCGGCTATCGGATGTGGTGATGGAAATCGGCGCGCGGCTGAATATCACCGTGTCGCGCAATACCGCCGATGCTGAAGCCGAACAGCGCTATCACCGCTACGTGGGCGAAGTCAGCCCGCATGCGCGCAAAGCGGCGAACGCACTCAAAGAGAAACTTCTCGCCAGCAAGCTCGAACCCGCCGGATTTGATATTCCGCTCCGCAACATGCGCGCCGACGCTGCGATCTTCCGCGTCGAAAATCTGCCGCTGCAAGTCGAAGAAGAGAAGATGCGCACGCAGTACGACAAGATCAGCGGCGCGCAGACTTTCTTGTGGGAAGGCGTTGAGACGACGATCGCGGGCTTGGCGAAACTGCTCCAAAATCCGGATCGTTCGGTGCGTGAAGGCGCATGGCGCGCGGCACACCAGCGCATCTTGGCGGATCGTGAGACGCTCAACGCGTTATGGAAGCAGTTTCTTTCGCTGCGTCGTCAAATGGCGGCGAATGCCGGATTTGCCAACTACCGCGATTACGCATGGCAAACCCGCTACCGCTTCGATTATACGCCGGACGACTGCTTGACCTTCCATGATGCGATTGAAAAGACGTTCGTCCCCGCCGCGAAAACGCTCCGCGAACGGCAGGCGAAACATCTCAAGCTTGGCACAACCCGCCCTTGGGATTTGGTGGTCGATCCGTACACTGACCAGCCGCTTGTACCGTTCCGCAGCGAAGAAGAATTTATCCAGCAGACGCAGCGAATTTTCGATCAGCTTGATCCGGCACTGGCGCATTATTTCCGTGAGATGCGCAGTCATGACATGCTCGATCTCCTCAGCCGTCCGAATAAGCGGCAGGGCGGCTATTGCTCGACACTGCCCGCGAGTCAGCGTCCGTTCATCTTCATGAATGCGGTCGGCGTGAATGACAACGTGCGCACGCTGATCCACGAGTCCGGGCATGCCTTCCACGCCTTCGAGAAATTTGCGCTTCCCTACGGGCAGCAGCGCATGAACACAGCGGAATTCAACGAAGTCGCATCAATGGCGATGGAATTACTCACGTTCCCGTATTGGGAGCGCGACAAGGGTGGCTATTACACGCAGGCAGAAGCGGCGCGCGCGAAGATCGATCACCTTGAGAAGATCGTCACATTTATGCCGTATATGGCGGTGGTTGACGCTTTCCAACATTGGGTTTACACGCACGAGGACGAAGCGGTTGATCCGGCGGCGTGTGATGCGACATGGGGCGCGCTGTGGGATCGCTTTATGGGCGCGGAGGACTGGAGCGGGCTGGAAGATTTCAAAGTGACGGGATGGCATCGCAAGCTGCACATCTTCACGTACCCGTTCTATTACGTCGAGTACGGTATGGCGCAGGTCGGCGCGATCCAGATTTACGCGAATATGCTGCAAAATCAGCCCTCCGCGCTGAACGCCTACAAGCACGCGCTGGCGATGGGTGGTACGGCAACCCTGCCGGAACTTTATGCAGCGGCGGGAGCGCGTTTCGCATTTACACCGGAGACAGTCGGCGCAGCGGCGGATCTGCTCATGCGCGAGATCGATCAGCTTGAGGCGATGCTGTAGGGGGGCGTCGTGACGCCCCCGCCGAGGTTTTGGGCGGCTCGCAAGCCGCCCTACTGACACGGCGATTTTACTTATTCCTACGGTCTCCAGTTGATCTTGATCGACCCATACTGAATCGTACAGGTTTCTTCAACAAGTGCGCCGCTGCCTGTATCGAAATCGGAGTAGGCGACCTCGGTGATTATGGCTTTTTCCACCGTCCAGCGGCGGGTCGCTGTTCCGTCATCCAACGCGATAATCGTCAGCGTTTTCTGCGGAAAAGTGCCGGTTGGTACGGCTTCGATGGTCGCCTGAATCCACTTATTGAACGGGAGGTCAGCATTGCGCTGCACCATGCGGCTGATGCGAAATGGCGGGGTATCAAGCCGCATCCCCGGATGGTTTGATCCGGCGGCGGGCGGCGCAGTGACCAAACGAAACGGGACAAATCCTTCGATCTTAAACACGCCCGTGACCGGCTGACCGTCAAGTTCAACCGCGAATTCATTGGCGCAAAGGCTGTCGACTACACCGGTACGGTGGGTGCTGTTCTCTACATTCACCATCTTGACTATCCTCCCTTAAGCATCGACACCTATCGAGTATACCGCCGTGCCAAGTGATGCGCGATCCGCCAATGTCGAGTATGATCGTGTGCCTATCTGACGAAGTAATGGTGATGTATGCGCGGTAGGAAAATCGTTCTGATTCTGCTCCTCATGCTAACGGCATCGTGTGTTCCGGCTCGGCAGGCGGATATTGTCGTGCCGACGATCATGCGTCTGCCTTCGGCGTACCGGTTGGAGGACGCGGAGCGGGCGGCGCGGGATTTTCTTGGGCGTTGGCAGTCCGCTGATTTTGATGGCATGTACGCGCTGATCAGCTTCACGGCTCAAGAAGCGACCCCGCGCGAGGAATTTAGCGCGCTTTACGAAAATGCCCACCGCATCATGAGCCTCAACCGCTTGGAAACCACGCCGCTCACGATTGAGCGCGATACACAGCAGGACTCGATTGCGCTGTTTACGTATGACGCCGTATTTGAAAGCCGACTCTTGGGCGAATTTAGCGATCCCGGTCGCACGCTGCGGCTCGTTGTCGATGAACAGGTAGGCGCGTGGCGCGTGGCATGGTCGCCGGGGGATATTTTCGCGGCGATGGACGATGGCGGTCAGCTTCGTTTTGACCCGGTCATCCCGAACCGCGCCAATATTTATGACCGGAACGGCGAAATCTTGGCGGATCAAAACGGGCGCGTCGTGACGGTGCGCTTGGTACCGCAAGAGATTCCGCAAGTACAAGCATGTTATATCGCGCTCGGTGAAGCGCTGGATCGGGAGTCGCAAGAGATCGCCGCCGACATCGAATCCGAACCCGCTGATTGGCTGATCGATGTCGGTGTGATCGAAGCGCAAACCTATCTCGATCAATCGGCGGCGCTGATCAGCGCGTGTGATGCCAGCTTCAGCGATCGTCCGGCACGGCGCTATCTGCGCGGCGAAGCCTTCTCGCATATGCTCGGTTATGTCGGCTACCCTAATCCGTCGCAGGTCGACGACCTGAGCGCGGCAGGTTTCGCGCAAGATACGATTTTGGGGCGCGCGGGTGTCGAGCTTTCGTGGGATTCGACACTGCGCGGTCAGCCGGGGGGCAGGCTCGTGATCGCCGGGGCGGACGGTGCAATCGTGCGCGAGATCGCCCGCGCCAGCGCGCAGCCGGGTCAAAGCGTGTGGCTGACGATTGATGCGGAGCTTCAGCAGGGCGTTGCGCAGATTGTCGCGGACGCGTTCACAGCAGCGAAAGATAGTTGGGCGCAAACCTCAGCGGGCGCGTCCGCCGTTGTGATGGACATCGACACCGGCGAAATTCTGGCGATGGTGACGTATCCCTCATTCGATAACAACGCCTATACCGTGTACCCGACGATGGGACGCGATGCCGCGAATGCCTTGATCGAAGCGTATCAAGCAGACCCCGCGCGACCAGAACTCTACCGCCCGACGCAGGGTGTGTATACGCTCGGTTCGGTGATGAAGACGGTCAGCGCCGCCGCCGCTGCTGACAGCGGCGTATATGCGCTCGACCAGCGTTACACCTGTATCGCCACGTGGAATCGAGACATCACGCGCTATGACTGGACTCCGATTGGTCACGGCACGGTTGATCTTGCCGGAGCGCTGACACAAAGCTGCAATCCGTATTTCTACGAAGTCGGCTACCAGTTGAGTATGGTCGATCCGGCGATTCTGCCGTCGTATGCGCGGCGGCTCGGCTTTGGCGACGTGACCGGACTGCCTGATCTGCCGGAAAGCGCGGGCTTGATCGGTGATGCTGATTGGCTGCAGACCACTTACGGACTGCCTTGGACGTACAGCGAAGAAGTCAATATGGCGATTGGTCAAGGTTACGTGCAGGTGACGCCGCTGCAAGTCGTCCGCTGGTTTGCGGCAATCGCCAACGGGGGATCACTCCCGCGTCCGATTTTGGTGTCGCAAATTGGCTTGCTCGGTGATCCGATGCGGACGGCATACGAACCCATTTTGACTCAGACTGATCTCCGTCCCGAAGTGCTGGCGACGATCCGCGAAGGGTTGTGCGCGGTGACGACGGCGAGTTCTGGCACGGCGACATTTGTGTTTGAAGACTCGCCGCTGCAAAGCTACGGTGTTTGCGGCAAGACAGGCACAGCGCAAGATGATCCGCGTAACTCACATGCGTGGTTTGCGGCATACGCGCCGCGCAGCAACCCGGAGATCGCCGTCGTGGCGATGGTTGAAAACTCCGGGCAGGGGTCGGAAGTCGCCGCGCCGATTGCGCGTGATATTCTCGAATTGTATTTCGGCATGACGCCGTAGCTAACGCGAATCCACAAAGAAAGAAAAAGGACATGTGAACCACAAAGAACACGAAGGAGAATGCAGAGTCTTCTTTGCGCTCTTGCGCCTTTGCATTGATGCTTTTACTTTGTGCCTCTTGGTGTTCTTTGTGGTTATCCAGCTTTCATGATGAACGCATTGATGATCAGCCTTGATCGGGCGCTGGCGATCCCCGATTCTGACGCTTACCGCCGACACAAAGCACTCGCGGATCGTGTCGATCACCTGACGATTCTCGTCCCTATAAAGACTCAAAGCGCGGCGGTGATCCGCGACGGCGCGCTGATGGTGATTCCTGTATATGCGCCGACTCCGCTGCACTTGTTTCGCATGATCGGCGCGGCGCGTGCGGTGACCAATCCCGTTGATCTCATCATCACACAAGATATGTTTTTGAGCGCACTGATCGGCTTGCGCTTGCGGCGAATGCTCAAAGCGCCTGTTTTGGCGCAGAGTCACACCGCCGTCTTTGATAATCCCGCATGGTTGGCGGAAAAACCGCGCCGTGCGTTCGTGATGCGCCGCCTTGCCGAATATGTGATCAAGCGCGTGGACTTCATCCGCACGGTGAATGATCACGAACGGCAGGCACTGATCCGGCGCGGCTTCCCGCAAGATCGAATCGCTGTGCTGCCGCTGGGGACAGCCTCGCCCGCCTTCCGTGATCCCCCGCTTGACTGCGTCGAAGCGGCGCGGAAAGTGCTCGAAATTGTGCCGGATGACCGCCTAATCCTGTGGGTGGGTTATCCCGTTCCATTTAAGCGCGTGCATCTGTTATTTGATGTACTGGAGCGTGTGCTGAAGCATCAGCCCAATGCACGGCTGATCCTGATCGGCGTGAAACCACCGCTGACCGAAGCATTGTCAACGTTGGCACAGAGTCGCGGGATCGCGCCCCGCGTCACGATTATGCCGCCCGTCCCTCATGATCAACTGCCCGCCTATTACGCGCTGGCGCATGTGTACGCGCTCACCAGTAGTTACGAAGGACTGCCGCGCGTTTTGTTTGAAGCCGGAGCGGCGGGGCTTCCGGCGGTTGGCTTTGAGGTGCCGGGGGTGAGCGAGGTGATCACCTCGGAGGCAGGGCGTTTGATCCGCGAAGGCGATCTTGATGGTTTTGCCGCCGCTGTGCTTGATCTGCTCAATGACAAAGCGTTGGCGCATCGTTTAGGGGAACGCGCACAAACGGTCGCGCTGTCTCAATATGATGCGGCGGGCTACCCAGATCGCTGGGTATCAGTGTGGAAGCGCACCGCCGAAAAAGGACTGAGATGAATCTGCTGCTGTTTAATTTAGCGACCGACGCCGACGATCCGATCCTTGGATTCACCACCGAATGGATCAACCGCCTCGCGCCGACGTTTGACCATGTCGACGTGATCACGATGCGCGCTGGACGGGTCGCGGTCGCCTCCAACGTCACCGTGTACAGCGTCGGCAAAGAAAAAGGCTACAGCGAAGCCCGTCGCGCCGCCGAGTTCTACCGCATCCTGATCCGGTTGATCGACAAGCGGCGGTATGATGCTTGTTTCGCCCACATGATGCCGCTTTTCGCGGTGTTGGGCGCGCCGATCCTCAGACTGCGCGGGATCCCGATCACGCTGTGGTATACGCACCGCCAGAACTCGCGCATCCTTCAGCTTGCCGAAAAAGTGAGTCGTCGTGTGGTCACGGCGGCGGTGGACAGTTTCCCGTTCAAAACCCCTAAGCTCCGCGTGATCGGTCATGGTATTGATACTGACTTTTTCTCGCCCGCGCCGGATGCACTCGCGCCGGATGTGTTTCGCGTTGCGCATGTCGCCCGCTTGATGCCGATCAAGCATCAAGAAACGCTGATCCGCGCGGCGGCGGCTGTACCGGAGCTGCATGTTGTGTTTGTCGGGGATGTCCCGCCGCAAACCGATCCCGATTACAGAACTCAGCTTGAGGCGCTGGCGGCAAAGTTAGGCGTGAGCGACCGCATCATGTTCGTGGGGGCGCAAAGCGCCGAAGGCGTGCGCGATTGGCTCAGACGGTCAGCGGCGGCGGTCAACTTGAGTCCGCCGGGGTTGTTCGATAAAGGCGCGCTCGAAAGTATGGCGGTTGAGCTGCCGACGGTAGTGAGCAGCACCGCATTTCAGCCGATCATGCGCGATCAAATGCCGTTTCTCAGCATTCCGACGCCGGATAATCACGGCGCGCTTGCGCTGCGGCTCACCGCGCTGATGCGGAAATCGCCGGATGAGCGCCAGCGCACCGGCGCGGAACTGCGCGAACGGGTGATCGAAGCGCACAATCTTGATGGGTTGATCACGCGGCTGATCCACATCCTCACAAAGGGCGAACCGTGAAACTCGTCTACATCGCCAATATCCGCGTGCCCACCGAAAAAGCGCACGGTCTGCAAATCTTTCAGAATGCCGAAGCGCTGGCGGACGCGGGCGCAGTCGTCGAATTATGGGCGGCGCGGCGCGTGAATACGCCGGAAATGCGTGCAATCACTGATCCGTTCGCGCATTACGGCGTGAAACAGAACTTCCGGCTGATTTTGCTTCCCACGCTCGACTTACTGCCGCTCGTGCCGGGACGCTCGGATAAGCTGGCGCAGATCATTTTCGGAATTCAATGGCTGACGTTTACGCTGATCGCCGCGCTCCGCGTGATCGTCACCCGCCCGGATGCGATTTATACCCGTGATTCGCTGATCGCGGTGGCGTGCGGGTTGTTTGCGCGCCGCGTCGGTTACGAGCCGCATACGATTTCGACCGGGCGTATCGGTCGAACGCTGCAAAATTGGGCGTCAGAGCGTGCGGCAGCGATCTTCCCGGTGACGCAAAAACTCGCGGACGATTTGATCGCTCAAGGTGCGGCACGTGACAAGATCACGGTGGTGCCGGATGGCGTGCGCGCTGCGCGCTTCGCGGATGTGCCGGATCAAGCGGCGGTGCGTGCGCACATCGGTTGGGGTGCGGATCGCTTCATCGTCGGTTATCTCGGTCGACTGCACACGATGAATATGGAAAAAGGCGTCGGCACGCTGATCGATGCCCTCCTGCAAGTCCCCGGCGCGTCAATTGCGCTGGTCGGCGGACCGGACGACATGGCGAACGCCTTCCGCGAGGACTGGATCAAGCGCGGCGGTGATCCCGAAGGCTTTTTGTATGCCGGGCAGGTCGCGCCGGATGATGTGCCGCGTCATCTCGCCGCATTTGATGTGTGCGCGATGCCGCTCCCGTTTACGCCGCATTTCGCCTATTACGCCTCGCCGCTCAAGCTGTTCGAATATATGGCGGCACGGCGGGCGATCGTTGCTACGGACTTACCGAGCTTCCGCGAAATTCTTACCGATGACGAAAATGCGCTTTTGACCCCGCCGAGTGATGCCAACGCCCTCGCGGACGCGGTGCGGCGGCTCCAAGCCGATCCCGTACTGCGCGAACGGCTGGCGGAAAATGCCTATGCGCAGGTGATGGCGGAGTTCACGTGGGCGGCGCGCGCGCGCCGAATCACTGCGCGGCTCACCACGACATGATCGACAGGTTCATAAGGGGAATCGTCAGCGTTTCGCCTTGTGCGGGGATGCGCGCCTGATCCCACCAGCCGTACACCGCCATCGTGATCGGGTAACTGCCGCGTGGAAGCGGGTTTGGCAGCGTGATTGTCCGTTCTTCGACGTAAAGCGCATCGCTTAGCCAGCGGCTTGTTTCCGGTGGATCCGTTTGCGGGGCGCTGTCCGACTGCGCGACCGGAATTCCATCCGCGCCGATCACGTACAATCCGACGCTATAATCCCGCTCCGGCGTTTGATCCGCCGACCACCACAGCCGCAGCCGGATCGTCTCGCCTTCTCGCGCGGCAAGCGGGCGCGTGAGCGGCACGGTTTGATCGCTGATCTGTTCGATTACTTCCGCGCCGTGAAAGCGCATCCCGTTTTCAAAGGCGATTCCGACCGGATCGGGCGGCGCTTCGTACAGCCGGAACAAACACACGGGCGTTCCGACGAAGATCGACGGGATGCGCCCAAACGTCACCTCATCGTGAAATTCCGCGCCGACCGTGTTCTGATTGGTCGCAACCCAGACGCGCCGCGCCTGTGACGGTTCGCGGCGGATCACCAGCCCTTCCGGGAAGAACGCGCGGGCGTAATAGTCGAGTTCAAAATCCGCCAAGCAGTCGAAACCGGGATCGAGAATGAGTTCATCTCCGGCGCGGACATGGTCGCGCAGCCATGTGAAGTTGGCGACACCCGGCGGGGCGTAATTCTGTTCAAGCGAAGGCGGCAGGGGAACAAACATCACCGCGGTGATCACCAGTGCCGCGCCAATCCGCCCGATGCGCGGGAGCGCCGCCAGCAGCACGCCGCCGAGCAGCGCGAAGCCGGTCAACGTCCAAAACGAATAGCTAGGGAGGAAAAACCCTAAGCGGGGATGCAGCGCGAACATCGCCAGCAAGCCGCCGAATGACCACAGTGCGAAAGCGATCACCGGGCGGGTGTGGGAACGCCGGACGAGCCATGCGATCACAGCGATCACCAGCAGCGCCGCCCATATCCACAGCGACTTCCCGAAATAATCGCCCAAGATCGTCGTCATGCCTTCGGCAAACGGGATCGCCTCCAGAATTAATGAGCGCCCGAACTGCCGTTGAAACGCGATCACGATGGGCAGTGATGCGATCACGAACAGCGCTGCGACGGGCAGCCAGCGAAGAATCACGCGGCGGAGCGGGTACACGATCAGCGTGTACAGCCCGAACAGCGCCGCCCATAACGGCGTGGTCAGGATCGTGTAAAACGAGACGATCAGCGTAACCGTCAGCGCCGTGCCCCAGCCGATCACGGTGCGCATGTTGGCTTGAGCTGCCTCGAAATACCGGAGCGTGAAGTACAGCCCCATCGGGATCAGCGGGTGTGCGATCGCATATGGGCGGACATAGCCGCTCAAAAAGATGCTGTATGCGAACGCCGACCAACTCAGCATGGTGAGCACACCCGCCCAACGTCCGGCGATCTTCGCCCCTGTTTTGTAAGCGAATGCCGCGCCGATCAGCGAAGCCAGCATCGAGAGTATCTTTAACGCGAACGGATGAATCCCGGCGATCAAGCGCCAACCGCCCAACACGATTGGATAAAGCGGCGTCCAGTCGTACGGCGTCCACGACACGATTTGATCCGGGGTGCCGAACGACTGCCAGATGTGCCATACTTCATCGCCGTTCATGTTCAGCCCGTTCAGGCGCAGTGTGTGCGCGGCGGCGATCACGAGCAGGGCGGCGATCACAATCACGAAAAAGAAGAATGGGCGGCGGTTAGGCGGATTCATACGGGTATCCTGTTGACGAGCGCGTGTAGAATTGTGTGCGGGATCGGCAGTATCAACAAGGGGCGGTTGTGCGCGTCGGAATTCTTGCATCGGAACTCAGCCATCAACACGGGTGGGCGCATTACAGCGCCAGCCTGATCCGCGCTTTGCGGACGCACGGGATCGAGATGGTGATTTTAACGCCGCGCGGATCGAACCCGCCGGATGATCTGCGCGATCTGTCGATTTATCCGGTGCTGCCGCCTGTCACGCCGATCGCACGCGGCATGGTCGGGCAGTTGGCGGCGTTGATTCCGCAAACGCGGCGGCTCTTGCGCGGCTGTGACATTGTTCACGCGCACGCCGAACCGTACCTCCCGTTAGCAGCGGCGGTTGCGGGTAGGCGAAGGGTGTTCGTTACCGGGCATGGGAGCTACGTGCGAATCGAATCCGCGTACCCGCGCTATGCCCGCCCGATCTATCACTGGGCGTTCCGGCGGGCGCAGATCGGGTGCGTGAGCGCATTCACGGCGCGGTCTGCTGCGCGAAGCATCCCCGGTGCGCGTCCGTTCGTGATCCTCAACGGTGTCGATTCGGAACGCTTCGCCGCGCTTCCGGTTCTTAACAAGCAGGGGAACACGATTTTGACCGTCGGGGCGGTTAAGCCGCGCAAAGGCACGCTTACGCTGATTCAGGCGATGCCTGAAGTATGCGCCGCGATCCCAACGGCGCAGTGTCATATTATTGGCAGTCTTGATCTTGAACCGGTGTATGTCGCATCACTACGGGCGGAGATCGAGCGCTTGAAGTTGGGCGAAGTCGTCACACTGGCGGGGCGCGTCCCGATGGATGACTTGATGCGCGCATACGCGGAGGCGGACGTATTCGCGTTCCCGTCGATCAGCGACGACTGGAAGTTTGAAGGATTCGGGTTGGCTGCGTTGGAAGCGAGCGCGGCGGGGCTGCCCGTCGTCGCGGCATCCGGCAGCGGCGTCGAAGATGCGGTGCGCGACGGCGAAACCGGAATACTCGTCCCGCCAAAGGACTCAGCGGCGCTGGCAGCGGCGTTGATCGACCTCTTGAGCGATACCGAAAAGCGGCAGCGGATGGCTGCGGCAGGGCGAACTTGGGCGAAAACCCTGACATGGGATCGCGCTGCGAAGGCGTGGATTGAGGTATACCAACATTGAGGATGTTTCGACGGCTTCTCAGTCGCAAGTTCGTACAGGATACGCTCACCATCCAGTTTGCGCGCGGGATGTCAACCGGGCTGGCATTCCTGTCGTCGCTGATCGTTTGGCGCTTCATGACGCCCAGCGAATTCGGCGTGTACGCGCAAGCGCAGTCCTTCTTTTTCCTGTGGACTCAACTTGATCTCACAGGCGCTTCGACAGCGATGTATACCCGTTTGGGGATCGCGCTCGGCGCGAAGGATGACACCGCCGCCCTTGATGTGATCGCCGGGTATGCGCGGCTCGGCATTTTGACTATTCTCGCCATCACCCTGCTGATTCTCGTCATTGGCGTTCCTATCTCGCACGCAATCTACGGCAGCTCGCGGATCGGTGGGCTTGCGCTTGTCTTATCGACCGGTTACGTGTTTGACGAGATTTATGGGTTCATCATCACCGCCTTAAGCGCCAGCCGTCAGATGCGCTGGTTTGCTGTGCTGGCAGTGGTGAATCAGGTGGTGCTGTCGGTGTGCTGGATCGGTGCGGCGCTGATTGTGCCCGCCGCCGAAGCACTCGTGTTTGGGCGGCTTGTTTATTCAATATTGACGCTCATGATCGCACTTGTCGTCTATCATAGAGCGTATACGTATGCGCGCTTACCCGCGTTGAGTCAGATCGCGGCGCGGCTGCGTACAGTTCACTGGAGCGGCTTTTGGCGTTTCGGCTTTGCCAACGCACTCGACAAAAACTTGTCGTCCTTGTTCGTACAAATCCCGCTCCAACTGGCGGGGATCGTCGGTGGATCAGCGGCGGCGGGCTATATGAGCCTCGCGCTGAGCGGGATCACCAACGCGGGCGTGCTGACAACGGCGGTATTCGAAAATGTGCGGGCAATTGTCCCTCAAGCCGTCGGGCGCGGGGAGTATCGCCGCTTGCGCCGGAATATGCTGCGCGTGATCGTGATCTTGGCGGGCGGCGCAATCGCGGTGTACGGCTCGTTGGCGATTGTCGCACCGTTCTTGATCCCGCCGATTTTGGGCGCGGAGTGGAATCCGGCGGTGCGACCGCTCGAAATCTTGACAATTTACGGGGCGCTGACGGCGGTCGGCGGCGTATTCGGTCCGCTGTACCGGGCATTTCGTCGCATGCGTGCCGCACTGACGATCAAGATCACAACGCTGGCGTTGGTGCTGCCCATCGGTGCGATGGGGGTGTTCTCGATGGCGCGCCAAGCGGGAACTCTGATCGGCTTTATAGGAACCAATGCGCTAAACGATACCTTCGCGGCTCAGGCGGCGGCGGCGGGCGGCGCGGCGCTGATTGTGGTCGTGTTCGCGTTTTCTATATCGGCAACGGCATCTGTGATGCTTCCTGAACTCAACAAGCGCGCCGCGCTCGAACAGAAACAGCAGCAAACGGCGGTGGCAAAGTGAGCAGACAAAAAATCATGGGTGGAATTTCCGGGCAGTACGCGTGTGCGAACGGCGGTCACGGAATGCGGCGGAGTTGTTCGGGGCGGATCGGCGGGACGATGCACTGAGGTTAATCACTGCGCACCTGAGCGCGGCGGTTGTATAAATCTGCTAGAGGCATGATGCTATTTTGTGCATCCTAAATAAAACGCGGTTATCGGTTCGAGGAAGGGGTTAAGCGTTTGGGGCACATGCGCCGAAACGCAGCACGTATGAAAATTCTCATCATTGGCGGAACGCGAAATTTAGGACATTTACTGGCATGGCAGTTGGTCGAAAGTGGGCATCAGGTGACGGTGTTCAATCGCGGCAAGACCCGCGATGAACTGCCCGAAGCGGTCGAGCGGTTGCGCGGCGACCGGACGGAACGGGAGTCGCTTACCAACGCCCTGAAAGATCGCGTTTTTGATGCTGTCATCGATACGACACTCTATACGGGCGAAGAAGCCGACGACATCATTCATATCCTCAAAGGACACACTGGGCAGTATATTTTCATCAGCACGGGGCAGGTGTATCTGGTACGCGAAAGTGTGCAGCGCCCGTTCACGGAAGCGATGTATCCCGGTCGCACGATGCCCGCCCCGAAAAATGGTTCTTTCGAATATGAGGAATGGTTGTACGGGATGAATAAGCGCGCCGCTGAGGATCGCTTGATGGCGGCGCATCAAGAGCGCGGCTTTCCGGTGACGATTTTGCGGCTGCCGATGGTCACAGGCGAACGCGATCATTTTGGGCGATTGTACGGCTACGTGCTGCGCTTGAAAGACGGCGGTCCGATCCTCGTGCCGTCCACGCCGAATCACCCGCTGCGCCATGTGTACAGCAGCGATGTCGTGTCGATCATGATGCAGTTGATTAGCACGGGAGCGGGGATTGGCAGGGCGTACAACTTATCGCAAGAGGAGACGGTCACGCTCGATGAATACCTCGGCATGATCGGCGCGATCATGAACGTCGAGCCGCTGATCGTACGTGTGCGCCGCGATAAACTGGAAGGCAACGGCTTCGTGCCGGACTGCTCACCGTTTAGCGAACGCTGGATGAGCGAACTCGATAATACGTTGAGCAAGCTTGAACTCGGCGCGCGCTATACGCCGTTGAACCAATACTTACGCACAACCGTTAATCATTTATTGGAGTCCGCGCCGCCGATCCCGATGGGGTACAAGCGCCGCCGCTCAGAGATTCTTTTTTATGAGCAGGTAATCGGTCAGGTCGAGATTGACGTATAATCCCTGCGCAATTTTTCACAAAGAGGCTGAACAGGAACGAAACTGATGACCCAATCGAAAACGTATTTGATCACCGGGGGCGCTGGCTTTCTGGGGATCAATCTTGTCCGTTATCTTCTCACACGCGGGAATCGCGTCGTATCGCTTGATATTGCCGACTTCGATTACCCGGAAAAAAGCCAGATCACCGAGATCAAGGGCGATATCCGTGACCGCGCGGCGGTTGACCGGGCGATGCAGGGCGTGCATATCGTCGTTCACACGGCGGCGGCGCTCCCCTTGTACAGCGAAGCCGACATTTTCAGCACCGACATCGACGGCACGCGCAACATTCTTGAATCGGCAAAGGCGCACGGCGTTGAGCGCATGATCCACATCAGCAGCACAGCGGTGTACGGCGTGCCGGATCATCACCCGCTGTATGAAACCGACCAAGTAAGCGGCGTCGGTCCGTATGGCAAGGCGAAAATTCAAGCGGAGCAGTTGTGCTTTGACGCACGCGAAGACGGTATGTGCGTCCCGGTGATCCGCCCGAAATCGTTCATCGGACCGGAACGGCTAGGCGTGTTCGCACTGTTCTACGACTGGGCGAAAGACGGACGCGGCTTCCCGATGATCGGCAGCGGCAACAACCGCTATCAACTGCTGGACGTGGAAGACTTGTGCGACGCGATTTACCTGTGCGCCACGCTCGACCGCGACGCGGTGAACGATACCTTCAACATCGGCGCGAAGGACTTTACGACGATGCGCGAGGATTATCAAGCGGTGTTGGATTACGCGGGCTTCAAGAAGAAGATTCGCCCGTTCCCGGAAGCGCCGGTGATCCTCGCGCTCAAGTTCCTTGAGAAGCTCAAGCTCTCGCCGCTGTATGCGTGGGTGTACGAGACGGCGGGCAAGGACTCGTTCGTGAGCATCGAGAAAGCGGAGCGGGTGCTGGGCTACAAGCCGAAGTACAGCAACAAGGACGCGCTGATTCGCAACTACCGCTGGTATCTGGATAACCTGAGCCACTTTGAGGGGCAGAGCGGCGTGTCGCACCGCGTCCCTTGGAATCAGGGTGCGCTGCGGCTGGCGAAGCTGTTCTTTTAGGTGCTCCCCTGTGATACGAAGGAGCGGATTAACTTTCTATCCGCTCCCTCACTTGATCAACCTCGCTAACTTTGCAGGCTGTCGCGTATCTGCTGTACCAAATCAGACGGCGGTACATACATCGTCTGATCTGGTAAATCCGGGGAGCCGTAATCGCGAATCCACGCGATTTCGCCGTTTTCGTCAACCAAGATGAATGTGTGCCCCGGTTCACCCGTGCGTACTGCCCATTTGAGCACATCATAAGCCTGCGAAACACTGTGATCGGCATCAATCAGCATCGGGACACCACTAATCCCGTACTCGGCGATCGCTGCGGTCTGCTCGGCTTGATCGTCAAAGGCGATGCTGACAAAGGCGACATTCAAATTTTGGAACTCAGGATCGGTTTGCAAATCCACGATTTGCTGTAGGCAGGGCGGTCAGCCAACCGCCATGTGAAAGTAGAGCAGCACCGGCTGACCCGCGTAATCCGACAGCGAAACCTGACCGCCAGCGGCGTTTGGCAGTGTGAAGCCGGGTGCCTGTGCACCGACTTCAACGGACTGGCTGCCATTGTCCCCGGCACAAGCCGCCAACAGCACCATCATCGGAAGCGCGAACAATCGTTTTACGAGTTGTCTCATCTCAAACCTCGTCCATTCGATGTTCACGATTGTACTGTATTCCACTTTGGTCGCATGCACCGAATGGGTGAAATCTTTGGTATACGGGTTGCTGATCGGGGCAATGTGGAGGAGCGAACGACGTGATCCGTATAGTTAGATGTGGTATCTTTTCCGGAGGACTATCTTTGACGTTGAGGCTTGCTCCGCATGACAGCGCGCATCTTCATCAGCTACAGCAGCAAAGACACCGAGATCGCCAAGTTCATTCATGAGGAACTGACCAAGCGCGGCGTGGATGTGTTTATTGACTATCGAAGTATTGATGATGGTGACGATTTCTTTGAGCGTATCGCCCGCGAAGTTGAAGAACGGGATCGAGTGCTGTTCCTCGTCAGTAAACATTCCGTCGGTTCAAAATGGGTGAAAATAGAACTTCAGCACGCCTTTGAGAATGACAAGCCGATCACGCCGATTGCGCTAGATGACACGGCGATTCCGCGTCCGCTGTTCTTTGTAGGTAAGCTGCACCGCCGCGCGTTTGAGCGCAGCGCCGAGTACATGGCTCGGTTGTGCGGCGTGCTTGGGATTGAGGAGAAAACTCTCTCAATTCCTGCCGTCGTTGACCCCTCACCCTCTGCCCCCCTCTCCCACGCAAGCGAGGAGAGGGGGGATAGCGCGTCTGATGCGGTGCGAACGCCTCCGCCCGCGCCGAGCATCAAACGTGTATCAAGCCTTGAATTGATGCCGCCGCCGTTCGCGTGGGTCGATATTCCCGGCAAGATTGGCAAGAAATGGACAGGTGAACCCTACAAGATCGCCAAGTATCCGGTCACGAACGCGCAGTATAAGGTGTTTATGGATGCGGGCGGATATCGTCAGCCGAAATGGTGGACGGAAGAGGGATGGGATGCTTGCGGCAAAGGCTGGCACATAAATAGAAAAAAGGAATGGGCACCATCTAGCAAGCCTTGGACTCAGCCCCGTCACTGGAAGAGTCGTGAGTTCAGTGGAACACATCAACCAGTAGTCGGCGTATCATGGTTTGAAGCAATGGCGTTCTGCAATTGGCTAAGTGAGATCACCGGCGAACCCATCACGCTTCCTACTGAAGCACAATGGCAGTATGCTGCTCAAGGTGATGATGATCGCGGGTTTCCATGGGGCGATACGTGGGACGCACTGCGATGTAATCATAGTGTAGCAGGCACAATTGCAACCCATACGACCCCTGTTTGGAAATACGAAGGCAAGGGCGATAGCTACTTTGGGAATGTAGACATGGCAGGAAATATTTGGGAATGGTGTTTTACAGAGTATGAAACAGGCGCAGATGATCCACTTGTTGCCGCAGAATACCGAGTGCTACGCGGTGGGTGTTTCATAGACGACCGTATTGTGAATTTCCGTTGTGCTTTTCGCAACGGCAATGCGCCGGTTTACAGAAATGCAAGCAGAGGATTTAGGATAGTGTGCAGGTAACGAAGTCTGTTCGGAGAGGGCGGGATTCGAACCCGCGAAGGCTTGCACCTTACTCGCTTTCCAAGCGAGCGCACTAGGCCACTATGCGACCTCTCCAATGGCTTGATGGTGAGTATAACAAACGCGCGCAATTTTGTGCAGGGGAAAAAACGTGTCGTCGCGCTCTCTCGCACGCACGCGGAAAGGCTCCTCACCCCCCGACCCCCTCTCCATCGCAAGCGATAGAGAGGGGAAGCAGAACCTCTGTTTTTCTCCCCTCTCTAACCAGAGGTTGGAGAGGGGTCGGGGGTGAGGAGCTTTTTTGACCAGAGAGGGGGCAATCTTTTACCCCGCTTCGACCTCTTGAATAAAGCCGTGCTTGAGCAGCCATGCGGTGAGTTCGTCAAAACTGGGTTCGGTGATCATCGCGCCCCGGTCGATTCCGCGCGGACTCATCCCGCCCGGCAGCGGATCAAACGGCGCGTTGGGCATGTTCGATCCCAAGTCCGCGACGATGATCGTCGGCACGCTTTGAAAACCTGTCCATTCGACCACGCGCTTCTTCGCGTCCGGGTCGCGGTCGATGAAAACTTCACGATAGCTCACACCGTAATCGGCAAAAACGCGCTTCGCCACCGTCACAAACGGACAGCCGAATGAGCGCGAATACATCACCACTTCTTGCTGCTTGTCTGCCATTATCCGCTACCTTATCGCCATGATGTCGTGAATTTCATGATTGTGATCCCGTTTTAAGGTGCAATCAATGGAGGAATTACCCCGTCTCCGCTGTGACTTCCGGCGCAATTGTCGGTGTCGCGGTCGGTGCAAGCACATCGCGGGCGGGTTCAACGAAACACAACACGCCCTGCACAATTCCTTGTGCCAGCCGCTCGGCTTGATTCGTCAGCAGATCACGATCCGCCAGCATGAAGCCCAATTCGAGGATTGCGGCGGGGGTCTGCGGGTGAATCTCGCGGAAGGCGTGATAATCGGTCATGTCGATTGTGACCCCCGGCAGCCGTTCGATTGCGGCAGCGTTCCCGTATTCGCGGGCGACACATTCCACCAGCAGATCATCGACGCTGCGTGTGGTCGGGCGTGCCGCCGCCGCCGAGATCAGGTAGCCGGAGGCGGTATAACCGTAATCCTGACAGGAATTCGCGTGGATCGAGACGAGCGCGACGGCTTGATAATTGTTTAAGCGCGGGTCGAACTCGTCAAGCAGATCGACTGTGTAGCCGAAAGCGCGCAGATCGCGCACGACCATCGTCGCCACATTGAAATTGATCGATGCCTCGGTGAGTCCATCCGGGCAGACCGCGCCGGAGTCGTTGCCGCGATGCCCGCTCACGACGCCGATGCGGAGTGCCCAATTGGGCGTGGATATCGGAGTGAGCGTGACATCGGATGTGGGCTGCACGGCGTCGAAGGCGACGCGCGTTTCGATAGCGGCGAGGCTTAGTTGGTCACTCACGACTTCGTTGATGAAGCGCGGCGGCGTCCACCACGTAAAGATCGTCGCCATCAAGCCAGCGGCGGCGAACACGAGGATGAAAGAACGAATGAAGCCGCCGAGCGCGCTGGTCGGTTTTTGACGACGGGCGGCGCGTTCGCGGCGGGCTTCGATCATGCGCTGGCGCATTTGCGCGCGGATCACGGCATCCCCCGGCGTTTCGATGATCGTTTCGTCGTTCGTGGGATCATCGGGCGCTTCGGTTTCCGCGTCCAAGTCAGATGTGGACGGGAGCGGCGCTTCGGCTGCGGTTTCCGCGTTCACATCGGGCGGCGCTTCGGCTTTGGTTTCCGCGTCCACACCCCGTGTGGACGGGAGCGGCGGTGCGACTAAACGCGGGCGGCGTGAAAGCGTGGGCGGTCGGTCCGCTTCTTTTTCCTGCGGCGGCTCAGGCGCTGGATCGGCGGCGCGGTTGAAGCTCTCGCCAGCGGCGCGCACCGCTGCGCTGATGTCGTCGCTCGTCAAGGCGGGCGGTGTGCGGCGGCGGCGTGCCTTGTCCGCCGGAGCGGGCGGCACTTCAGACGATCCGTCGTCGTCGGGGTCGTCCTGCGAACGTGCCGCCGCCTGACGCATCATCTCCAAAAAGGTCGCGGACGGCGAAGCCGCGTCGGGTTCGTTCGGGCGGCTCTTCTTCCATTCGCGGAACGCGGCGTCGTCATCCGGCGGAATACGCGGATCGTCACTCATTCGGGCTTACTCGCTCCTCACCTCGTAGACTTGCGCGCCGTTTTGATCAAAGACGAGCGTCAGGTATGGCGCATCGCTCACCGCTGATTGCATCGGGAAAGCGTCGGTGAACGGGCGCTGCCAGCGCCACATTTGATCAAACGCGGCAGGACTGCCGATCACCTGCGGCACGATCACATAATCGATGCCGGCTTCGCGCAGCAGTGCTTCATACGCAGGATCGGCGGGATTCTGCCAGAATACCGCGAGCGACTGCTGCTCGGCTTCGATGGCTTCCGTGCCTTGAAAGAACGGCTGCGGGCGGAAGTATACCGCATCGCGCTCTGCGATCACTGCTACCCAATCCGCTTCATGCGGCGCGGGGTGATTCAACACGCGGGCATCGTCCGGCGTATTTTCTTTGAGCCAATTCATCGCGGCGACATCATCATACGATGAGAATGCGCCATAAGACGTGAGTATGCCTTTACTGGCACTTAACAGCGTCGGGCTGATCACCGCGCCGATCACCAAGATCACCGCCGCTGTGCCGGTCAGCATTGGGGCGAAGCGGTGCAGCGCCGCGCCGAGTCGTTTTTCTCCGAAGCGATCCCACAGCCACAACAGCCCAATGCCGCCGAGGATCGTGTAGGGGATGATCGGCGCGTGCCATGCGATGCTGAACGGGTAGTCGTACTTTTCGATAATGCCGAATACCCCCGGCAGAATGCTTTCGATAATGCCGGTGGTCGAAAAATCGAGCGCGAACACCAGCCAACCAACCGCCAGAATCGCCAGCGGTGCGCGGCGGCGCAGCCCAACTACCGCGCCGATCAGCGCGAATGGGAGCACGGGCAGGTGAAAGATCAGCATGGTGCGCCAGTAATCTGCGCTGCGGGCGAACGGCGATGCGATATCCGAGCCGAGCAGATCACGGATGTTTAGCAGCCAAGGCGAGATGCCGATCAACGCGATCAACGGAACACCGATTACGACGGCGATCCAGCGGCGGAACTGAGGGCGTTGACTGCTGAACCAGATCGTCACCAAGAACGGCACGTAGCCCAAAGCTAAAATGATCGTTGTGTCGGGGTGGCTCAATACGGTCGCGCCGAGCAGCAGCCCTGCGCCGATCAAGTCCGCGATGTAGCCGTGATGGAAATAGCGCAGCGTGAACAAAATGCACGCCAGCGCGAAATTGATCGCCAGCAGTGTGGTAAAGTGCGAATCCATAAATGCGGTAAGGATGCCGCCGCCAAACAATGCTGCAAGCGCCATTGCTCGACCGAGTCGTTTATCACGCCCCTCGTGACCCATCTCCGCGCCGAGATCATACGCTTGCAGCGTGAACATCAAGCCTAAAATCGCTGCCACGCCGAACTGAACCACATGCAGCCCTTGACCGAGGCGATCACTCAGGTAAGCGGTCAGTGCGCTGAAACCGGGCGCGTACAAATAGGTGACTTCGGGATGGAATACGCCGAGCGTGCGGAAATCGCCGCCCATGCGCGCCGCTAACCCAAGATAGCCGAAGCCCTGTGCATCGGTATCGAGCGGCACGGGCAGCACCAGCACGGGCAGCACGAATATCAGCGCCGCCAGCCCGAACAGGAACAGGTCACGCGGACCTAACCAGCCTTGATCTTGATCCGCGAGTTCTTCGCCGCGCGCTTCGGCGCGTTTTTGACCAAAACTGAGCGTCCCAAACAAGAAGATCGCCGTGACGAGCGCGAACAGGAGATAATCGACGACGAGCGTATTCCATCCGAACAGCATCGCCCAGAACACCGCGCCGCCTGTCACCAGCGCCAATGCCAGCGCTGCTGTTAACCCGACTCGCGGTTGATGGGTATTCCATGCAGGCGACAGCATCGCCCCCGCGCCGATCATGACCGCGCCGAAGATGAAGATTACGATGAATGGCATAGGCATCCCACTTGGAAAGCAAATTCGCAGTGCAAAGCATACCAGAAAATTTAGCGACGCTAAAGAATTCCCTGACGGCGGTACTCGTCAAGTTCCGCTTGTAGGAGCCGCTTGCAATCCTTGATATTCGCATAGCCCAAACACCGCTGACTTTGCAGGTCAAACGGGAGCTTCTTTTCGTCAATCACTGCCTTGCTGACGAGGATGATCGCGGGAACGCCTTTGCCCATCGCGTAGCCGAGTTCTAGCATCACGTTGGCGTTGAGGCTGTCGATCACGGCGACGATTGCAGCGGCGGTTTCGATGCGGTAGCGAATCTGGTCGAAAATGTCGCCGCTGAACACCTCACGGTCGATGCGAACGCCTTGCAAGTCCAATTCGCGGATCGGCATATAAATCCCGAACTCCCACAAATCCTCGAATTGACTGTTAAACGGCATGGCGACGAATACATGCTTTTCGGTGTCAGCTTTGGCGGCTTCCTGCTCGATCTGCGTGATCGCCGGAGCGGGTGCAGGCGCGGGGGCGGTGGCACGCTTCCGGTCAGCGGTTTGCATTTCTTCTTCAGGAATTCCGCGCAGCTTGTTCACGTCAATGGCGTAGCCCCAACCTTCCCCGGTCAGCGGGGTGATGGCGGGCTCGTCTTTCAAGAAGCGGTCGATGGCGGCGCGGCAGCGCTGGACGCGGCGCGATTCCAACTCGATCACGGTGATTTGTTCGAGCGAGTCGGGGTAATCACCGGCGCGGATCGCTTCGACGATGCCCGCGAACTGCGCGCTAATCGTCTCGATCTCGTCCAGCCCGAAGCCGATCCCGTGCAGCGTGGTCGCGGCGATGCGCGGCGGCGGCTGAACCGCGAACTTAAGCTGATACAGCATGGTCGCGGAGAATTCGCGCACCGCATCATACGTGAACTCGCGCGGGCGTGGGGTAGCGATGAACAATGCTTTTTTCGAAGCAATCGCGCCATTCGTGTCCACCAGTTTTAAGCCCGTCCGGGCGCGGAGGTCGTTCAGATCACCCGCGATACCGCTGCGCACCAGCAGCGCCGCCACCGAGTGATCGACGCCGTAGAATGTTCCGGCATACTTGAGCGCCAGCACATCCGCCTCATAGGTGATCGCGTTGCCTTCTTGAATCGTGAAGATGATGTGCTTGCTCACGTCCGGTTACTCCTTAAGTCAAACCTTTGAACCACAAAGAACACAAAGAAACAAAAATCGTGTTCGGCGCTGCAACGTCACTTTTAGGTAATCGATTTAGTGATGAAATCGCGGATTGTTTGTGCAATACGCGCCGGGTCTTCCATCGGCGCAAAATGGGTGACGCCTTCCATCACATGGTCAATCCCGTGTGAGAAGCGGCTCGCCAAATCGGGTACGGTCGGGGAGGCACTGAAATCCGCCGTGATCGCGCTCGATTCGCGTCCGCCAAAGCGCACGACGAGCACAGGAATATCAACCGATGCGATTTCGGCATACGGATTCATGCCGCTGAACTGCGGGTAAATACTCGCTTCGATTTCAGGTGGGCAAGCGAGCGTGTACCCGCCTTCGGGTTTAGGGGTCAGTCCGTATTCACAGTAATCGCGGAGTACGTCAGGATGCCAGCGCATGAACGGCGGGCGATCTTTGAAGCGCTCGATCATCTCGGTGGGAGAACTCCAATCGGCGCGGCGTTTGGCGGCAAAATGAAAGCCATCTTGATTGCCCGTATACATGGCTTCAGGCATGATCACCGCATCGAGCAGAATTAAGCGTGAAAACCGCTGTTCGGCACGGGTTTGAGCGGCGGCGATCACCATGCCGTAACCACCCCACGAGTGCCCGATCCCGACCGCGCCGCGCAGATCAAGCGCTTCCGCGACTGCTGTCAGATCATATCCGTTCGCTTTCCACTGGTAGCCCTCCGGCGGAGCGGGTTTGCTGCTCTTGCCGTGCCCACGCGCATCGACGGCGAGGCTGTGGTATCCGGGTAGATGCGCGATCACCTGATCCCAACAGCGGGCGTGAAATCCGGTCGCATGCGCAAAAAAGAGTGTTGGTGAATTGCCCGCCCATTCGTAAGCGGCGATCTGCTGATCGTTGGCGTGGATCACGCGGGAAGTCGGCGGCATTAAGCGATTTTCTCCAAATGCGGCAGATTTTAGAAGAACACGCATCTAATTGAACCACAACCGGGCGGGGAAAGACAAACCATCCTCACAGCCGTAGTCAATCCTTAAAAGCTCCTCACCCCCCGACCCCCTCTCTATCGCTTCCGATGGAGAGGGGGAGCAAAGCACTTGTTTTTCTCCCCTCTCCAACCTTCGGTTAGAGAGGGGTAGGGGGTGGGTAGCAGTAGATCGAGGAAAAGCCGCGTCTCGTGAACCCACGTAAGCAGGGAGACAGAAACCTACGGCGGCTGTTACCCGTTCAACGCGGGCATGAGCACACCTTGACCGTTCAGGATCACGTACCAGAACGGTATCCAGCCGATCCCGAACAGATCGACCACCATATCTTTCTTGTACGGGCTGATCTGCACGTCGTCGCGCTGCGTGGCGACCTTTGCCCACTTGTCATTGATCTCGCGAAGTTTGCGCTGGAATTCTTCCTGCGCTTCGACGATCTCTTCTTCGATCTGCTGGATGCCCAATTCTCCCAGATCCACCTGACCTTTCGTGCGATTCTTGTATGTGGCGGCGCGGCTCATGCGCGAAAGTGTGAACGCCGTACGACCGCGCATCAAGCCGAGCAGCGCTTCGCCTGTCGTGAACAATTCTTCACGGCGGTTGGTGGCGAGTTCGCGGCGTTCGCCTTCCAGACGCTGCGCTTTGGTGCGCATCTTATCATCTAGACTATCGAGAATTTTCTCGTATTTCTGAGTCAGCTCATCAACTTCGGCATCGCGTTTTTCACGGGCGGACTGCTGAACCAGCGAACTGAACTCGGAGAAGTCCCGATCCGGGCTGCCATACAGGTTAAGGGCGGCGTTATAGGGGATCACCAGCCGAGCGGTCGTATAAAGCACGTCAAGCAGTTCGCCTCTCAACTGGGTGAGGCGCTTTGCATCCGTTAAGCCGGACGACAGATCGCCAAAGAAGGCGCGCTGGAACGGCTCACCGCTCACGCGGCGGGTGTCAATTGGGGGTGAAGTGTGTTCTTCCCAACGGATGATCCCGGCGCGCTCGACGTTGGGCACACGAAAGGCATATTCGCGCGCGGTGAATACCTGTGTTTTGCGGTCTTGATAGCGCACCGTTGACTGGGCGATCAAGATCGGGCGGTACGCCAGCACAGCGCCGCCGAATCCGGTCGAGATAATTCCCGTGCGCTGCTCGTAGGCGCGCATCGCTTGTTCGCCCGTCAAGTCGTTCGGCAGGAAATATTGACTCACGGTGGATGAGAGCGGCGGCTGTGTCACCGCAAAACCCGGCGGCGCGGCGATACCGTCAATATTGTGCGAACGTGTGTACTGCGATTGTCCGCTCGATGCAGCGGGCGACGGCGCGGCAGGCGTTGGCGCATACGCGGTTGGAGATTCGGGCAGCGAGGGCGGTGCTTCCGGCAGCGCAGATGGGAGCGGCGGCGCTGAACTCGTGCGGTAGCCTTGATTCGGCATGGGCGGGAGCGGCGCAGATTGGGCATAACTCGCTACTTGAGCCGCATAGCCGCCGCCGCTGAGTGCGGTGGGCGTGGGTGGGTTATACTGCGGTGCAGCGCCGACTTGCGCATGCAGCGCTTGTTTTTGTGACACCATTAAGCCTTGAATCTGCTGGCGGGTGAGCGGTCCGCGCAGATAGCTCATCGCCCAACGGGTATGCAGCATCACCGGACCGCCGCGGTCATGGACGTTGTGCATCAAGAACACGCGCGGCGGAATATCCGCGATCAAGCGTCCGACCTCTTTCAGATTCATCTCCGTATTGACGGAAACGAGCGCCTCTAAGCCGGTCATCACGCGCTGGCGGTCTTGTTCGCTTTGCAGCCGCCCTATGAACCATGTTCCGGCATTGCTCAAGCCTTTGTAATCGAGGTCGGCGGGGTTCTGCGTTGCCAGCACCAAACCAAGCCCGTAGGCGCGCGCCTGTTTGAGCAGCGTCAGCAGTGGCTCTTTCGTCGGCGGGTTGAACGGATAGGGCGGGAAATAGCCGAACAATTCATCAATGTAGAGCAAAGCGCGCAGACTCGTCGTGCCGCTTTGGGTACGCATCCAACCGATGATGCTTTCGAGCAGCAGCGTCATCATGAACTGCCGTTCCGAGTCGCTGAGGTGGGCGATGTAGAAGATCGAAACACGCGGGTCGCCGTTGGGTTTGTAGAGCAAATTCTGAACGTTCATCGGGTCGCCGCTGATCCACGACTGGAATGAGGGTGCGGCGACGATATTATTCAGGTCAAGCGCGAGTTTGGCACGCTGTTTTTCGCTGATGTACTCATCAATTGGGAATACGCCGAGCTTGGCGAATGGGGGACGCTGCACCATCAAGATGATGTCTTCCAGCGTCAAGTTGATGCCGCGCCGCCATGCATACTCGAAGATGTTGCTGACCAACACATGTTCTTTGTCGATTATGGGCTGCGCGTTGCGCCCAACCAAGCCTAACAGCGCGGTCACAATCGCCGTGATGCGCTCACGGTTGTATTCCTCGTTTGCGTCCCAGCCTTCGGTGGGGGCGGCGAGCGAGGCAAGGATGCTCACGGGCAAGCCCGCATCAGAACCGGGTGTATAGATGCTGAAGCGGTTTGAGACAAACTTGAGCCAGCGCATCCGGTCTTGCGTGATCCCCCAACTGGTCAAGCCTTCGCGCCAACGCCGCGCCACATCTGCCGAATACTGCGGAATATCCATTCCGGCGCGGCGGGCTTCATCGATGTTCACCCAAGGCGCGAAGTCCTCCGGGCGACTTTCCGGGAAATTGAGGAGTAGATTGGTGATATCGCCCTTCGGATCAATGATGATGGCGGGAATGTTATCGAGCGCGGCTTCTTCCAACAGGCTGATGCAAAGCCCGGTTTTACCGCTGCCCGTCATCCCGACGACGACCGCGTGGGTTACGAGATCGCGCGAGTCGTAGTAGACCACATCCGAAGTCAGCTTCTGGGTCGAAGGATCATACCGACGACCCAAATAGAATGTTGTAGGCGCTTCGATAAACGACATAATCGATCCTGTGTGAACTGAGTTTGTGTTCCAGTATAGGACAATTCACCCCGTCCCGAATGCTCCCGAAAATGAGGGGCGGGGCGAATTGTTGCTCTTAGCAATCAAGACCGCTCGGCGCGCCTGCTTCCGCCCAACGCCGCGCGAACTCCGCAAGGTATTGAGTCGCAAGCGATGGGTCACGGATGATGAGCAGGTTTTCGTCATTGCTTTCCAGCGCGCTGGCGGAGAAGTTGAACGAGCCTGTCAGCACGGTTTCGTCGTCAATGATGATCACTTTGTGATGCAGCACGAACGTGTTCCCGTCTTGGCGCACGTCGATTCCCGCGCAGAAGAGCGGTGTGAGTTCCGAGAACTGCGTTTCGCTGCCAACCGTCTCGAAAATGCCCTGCACGCTCACGCCCGCGTCAAAGCGGTCGAGGATCGCTTCGCCCATGTCATCAAGCGTGAATGAGAACGTCATGAAGCGGATCGACTCGGTGGCGGCGTTTAATTCACGCACCAAAACGGGCAGCACATCCGTTTCAGGTGCGAAATACACTTCAATCGGGATGCCGTCTTGCGTAAACATCACGTTTGGCGTGTTTTCTGGCGAACGCGGACCGAAGCTGTTATTCAAGAACATCTCGTCAAATTCGGCTTGATAATTCGCAACGGCATTCCGTGACCGCAAGACGATGGCGTTGTTATTGTTGCGGTACACGTCGTTGATCGTGAAGTTCATCGAGCCTGTCCATACGAACGTGCTGTCGATGATCACGAATTTGTCGTGCATCAGTGCGCTGCGCGTGTCCGGCACAATCGAAATCCCCGCATCGACCAACTGATCGAGCGTGGTGTCTTCGTCTTCCAGTCCGTCCTGAAGGTCAACCACCATACGCACACGCACGCCGCGCGCGTGGGCATCCAACAAGGCGCGGGTAAGCGTCGGCAGGTTGAACTCATACGCGACCATATCGATGGTTTGGCGGGCGGACGCAATCGCGGCGGCAAGCACTTCGTCAACGCCGCCGACATACATGCTGCTGTCACGGCTGCCAGTCGGGGCGGTGAAATACACCTGCCAGAAGCCGCGCTGCGCGACGAACCCCTGCGGCAGCGTCGCCGTGATCACGCCGTCGCCGCTCGGTGTAGGTGTGCGTGTCGCGGTTGCAGGGCGCGGTGAAGGAGTTCGCGTCGCAGTCGCGGGGCGCGGGCTGG